>CANRFJ010000009.1 GCA_947629865.1 uncultured Lachnospiraceae bacterium
TGCTTTTTATTCAACCTGTATAAAATTTTCAAAGTTCACAAATTTCTTCTTGACTTTTTATTTGCAGACTTTCAAATGATAATTTATATTATTCACTTCCCTTAAATTCGTCCATTTCCATGCTAACAAATCTTGAGATCATTTCTCTATACAATACTTCGACCATATCAGAATCTGCACCATATTCTGCCGCTTTTTCTCTTACCTTTCGAATAACTGCTTCAACACGTTTAGGTGCTTTAACTCCATCTTCGCTTTTCTTAAATGATGACGCTTGCTTTACATAGTCTGTTCTCTCAGCTATTAGTTTAATAATCTCATTATCAATTCTGTCTATGTTTGAACGTACTTCCTCTAAACTATTACATTTCATTTCTATAACCTCCGTAAATACCGTATTGGAACTTCATAAAATCCTAATCATTTAATATCCATTATATTTTATCCTTTAAAAATCCGCAAGCCCTTGAAAGGCTTTGCTGGTATCTTTCGGAACTCTGCTGATAGCGTTGCTTGCCTACATAGATAGGAAGAACAAGCGAAAATAAAAATGCCTAACCTGTCGGCAAACAGGCTAGGCGGTGTCCTTTAGGACATTAATCCTTATGCTTGGGAGCATCCACTTTTGGAGTAGGATACTATCCGTTGGATAGGCATCTGTTCCCGCAGATGCCTTTCTTTACGTTCAATATAACATAATCAGGGTAGAAATTCAAGTGTGGATTTAGTTACAACTATCCTTTTGCAATTTGAAAAATCATATCGGGTATGATGTTGCTTCTTGTATTGATATACCTTTGAGCAATATCTTCCCCTCTGCCTAGCAGCGGAACACCCGTTGCAGAGTTGTCGGAAACAGCGAGTAGCGCTATCGATGGGACATCAAATAAATCGGCCAGGGTGTAAAACGTTCCCGTTTCCATCTCTATTAGTTCTGCTCCTGTTGACTTTATCTCATTTAAATGCATATATTCCAATGATATAGAATCTGTGCAAAAAACTTTAGCTGTCTTTATAACATATCCGCTGTTTTTTGCCATTTCCACAATTTTTTGTGTGTATTGAATATCAGGATAGATTTTTTCGTAAGGGTGAAAATCGCTCAAATTATCATCCAGGTAATGATTTGTATATACTCCGGAAATACATACTTCCGGAGTACAAAGATCTCCAATTTCATGCTTATCCGTAAGTCCGCCAACGGCACCGACAAATACGCACTTTCTAAACTTCATATCGGCACATATAATGGCATGATCCAATACATTACAAGCCCCTGATGCCGTTTGCACCCAAGCCACCTTTAATCCGTCCTTCTCTACCAAGTATCCGGAAAAATAAGAATGCTGTGCCAATTCTGTAACCTTATAAGCAGGATCCCTTATTATCCTGGTTGGTTTCCAGCCTGGTGCAATAACAAGTACATCATATTCTTCTTCCGGCTTAAATCCAAAGCATTCCTGATACATAATACCGGCATTATACTTTTTCATACATTCCAGGGCATATATCAATTTTTGTTTCATTTCTTCACTCTATTCTTTATATGTTTTTATAACTCTTTATACTTTTTCTCATATTTTATACTTTTTTATACTTTTTTGCAAATACGGGTATTTGAACGTAAGTGAGAGTCTGTCTTTGGAGCCCACAAAACGCCCTCCATAAACGTCGATTAAACCGTTATTTCCCTTGAATCATTTCCCACAGCGGTTCCTTCTGCTCAATGCCAAACAGAAGGATCCTCCAAAGCGAATCTACCGCATAAGGTCCATAGACTTGCATATATGAGACATGCATCTGTATGGCCCCCTGAAACAATAAATCATACTCCTCTCTGTGGATTTTTCCTTCGCCATAGTACCCTTTCAGAAAGCTTTGAGCCAAATCAAATCGATAGCGCATTTCTTTTGTGTCATGATTGAAATCGACAAACTGCATAATAAACGGCCAGCCAATATCCAAATATCGACTTCCAATACCTGCATCATCCAGGTCAATGAACACAACCTCACCATTTCCCCTTAAAATAGTATTATGAGGCCCAATATCTGTATGAACAAAGCACTGGTCATATGTTCCAAAATCAGGAAGCATATCCAGAATAGCATCAAATTCTTTTACGAAACTGCGCTCCCTAAACCAGCTATAAAAACGATCCTTGCTCTGTTTAAAAGGAGATTTCACATCGTACCCCCGTAGATTATGCAGTTTTCTTGCCGCGTTACCAATCCTGTACTCATCATCCGGAGTTTCCTCCATTTTCCTCCCATCAATGAATTCCATAAGATAGAACCAATGGCTTTGATCACGGAGATAGTATTCTCCGGTTTTCGTCGGATAAAGTTTGGGCGCCATACCATTTTCATTTCCCAAAAACAGATGAGCCCGAACATTGCTTTTTACAGTAGCTTCAGGCACTTCACAGGGAATCCCTTTTAAAAGATAACCCTGCGAAGCCGCTTTAATTTTAAAAATCAGCCTGTCAGATTCTTCATGAAACTGCTCGCATATTTGCGGATAATCCAAATTCCAATAGCCAAGAACGGTTTCTATTTGACTACTGTTCTTTATATCTGCACGCATCATTTGGTATCTCCCCAATCCATTCACCCCCGCTATCCTTCATTTCTCTAGCCATATCTATTTTTCCATTCATAATTCTCGTTGTTCAAACTTAAAAGAACACCAACACGACTACAATAGAGATCACATTTCCTAGAATGTGCGAAAAGGTGCTGATAACGCAGTTGCCCGATTTATGGTAAATCACCGAGAAAATCAAACTGTCAATGAATACAGTGGCAACATCATAAACTACAATTCCTATGTTTCCTGCGGCAATATGCCCTGCCGCAAAGGTAAGCGATGAAACAACTGCGCAGATCCAAAATGGAAATACCTTCATACCTTTCCCAAGGAAAAAACCCCGATATGCAATTTCCTCGCCAAATGCCGCAATGATAACCTGACCTGTCAGCAGTACTGCCTTATCAAAAGACAGAATAGAACCTGCCCGCCCCATTACATGGGCGACAAATTCCCCGCCGAAAATCAGGTTTCCAACAACAAGTGTTGCAATACCACTCACAATTGGCAGAAACGCCCAGACAATCACGCCCGGCTTTTTGAGATCCTCCCCAATCGTATTAAAACGCAAACCCGATTCGAAATTCTTTACTCTGTCGACAACTTCCGTAATAAAGAAAAATGCAATCCCCACAAATACAGAATACCCTGCCATTTTCGAGGAGGGCACAACTTTTGTTACCGCCAATAATATCATTATTGCCACACCTGTAATCGTGAGGACAACACTCTTTTTGTTATTCTCAATAACCTGTTGATTTTTCATTTTTCCTCCAATGCTGCCAATATAGAGCCCCTATATGCCCGCTCCAAATGGAACAAATGGGATTCTTCAATCTCACTCTGCAATTGTATAAGAATATAATTTATACGCGTTACCTTGGGTAAAAAGCACATAGAAATTTTCCTTATCTCTACACAACGCTATCACTTGAGATTTTTCATCAATAACATAAGTAGAAAACAGGCTTCCATCAATTAGTTTCTGCGCTTCCGTACCATTCAATGCAAAAATACCATTTTTACATCCCACATATACCTCATTATCATAAGTACAGAAATTGTAACCATTATTTTGCATATCTAATGGAATCTCCTCATCCACGCAAGATGAGTCCAGATTAAATCCTATCACTTTCTTTTTTTCCATATCGCCGGTATACAATATATTGTCAAAAACACAAAAGTTTCCAGATAAATTCTGTTCATATTTATAGCGCTTGTTTTCTAGTAAATTATAACGAACAAACAACCCTGAATTGTAAGCTGCGACAAAATTTTGATCATCAACAAATTGCAAATCAAACACTTCATACTTCGTCTTTGTATCTTTATCTTCGTACGATAATTGTTCAAATTCAACTTTTTTGAGCTTATTCTTCTTTTTATCATAACGATAAAGAGAAAGTTCATACGTATTCTTTTTCGCATCTACGACAAGCGCACTAACTAAGTATAAGAAATCCTTATATGCAAAAACACGTTGCACTATCCAATTACTATTCCTTTTACGACACTCATCTTGAAATTCTGCTTCTTCGCTGATCCACTCGCCATCTTGAAATGTATATTTCATATAATAGTATCCATTTTCATTTTCTCCAATGGTATATATTAGCGGCTCCCCGGCATTTGTTGCATTAAACATAATTAGACTCTCATTAATGCCTATTTTTTCCGGAATAGATAGTATCTTCTCCTGACTCACATTTTCAGGTACATTACTCTTTTGGGGATTTTCTGTTTCCTCACTAACACCTTGCTCACCGCACCCCGCCATTACAACAATGCAAAAGAGTAAGACACAACTTATAATATTTTTCTTTATCAATCTCATACTCTTATCCTTCTTTCATTTTATTTGTTGCACTTGAGCATATTCTATCACAATCCCGCTCATTTTCCCAGAACAATTTTGCAGGGATTCATGACAGTTGGCGAAGCGGCAAAGAAAATGAGCGTTACCGGTTGCCGTATTGGTTTAGATACAAAATGCGGCGTAGAGCGGAACGGTCTTTTTTCCGTCCTCAAAGCCAAAGTTTTTTGCGGAGAGCTTAATGGCGTAAGCGGGCTTGTAGGCGTCCATATAGACCTTTAAGCTTTTGGCTTTCGTGTTGTCGGCGGATTTGACCTCGATGGGAATGAGGTTGCCCTCCCGCTGAATGATAAAATCAATTTCCGCTCCACGCATGGACTCCCAATAACATGTCCGGTAGCCGTTTATTGTAAGCTGCACATTTACATAGTTTTCCGCAAGTCCGCCCTTAAAGTCGTTCAGTTCCTCCACCATGTAGAGGACATCATTTGCGGCTAAATCCTTTTTGGCGGCAAGCAGGCCCAGATCGGAAACATAAATCTTGAAAGCGTTAATGTCGCGGTAGTTTTCCAAAGGCTTCTTTACCTGCTCCACCTTAAACACCCGCGACACAATGCCCGACAGACAGAGCCATTCGATGGCATTCTCAAATTCAGAGGCCCGTCCGCCTTTCTTAATCAGCTTATATTGAAAACGGGTATTCTTCTTAGAGAGCTGCACAGTGATGCTGTCATAGGCAAGCCGCGTCTTTTTGATCTCGTTTAAGGTGTTGTACTTGCTCATGTCGTTGAGATAGCTTGCCAGAATGGTGTCCTGCGTATGGCGCACAAGGATATAATCCTTTGTCTGGGCAAACTGCATGACGCACTCTGGCATACCGCCCACCACCAGATACTGGCGATAAAGCAGCATCGCCGCATCGTGCAAGGCGGAAGGCATCGGCGTGTCGGTCTGGAAGCACTTTTTAATTTGCTCTACCAACGCGCCCTCCCCCAGCGCAAGCATAAATTCCTCCATATCCATTGGGTAAAGGTTTTTCATATCAACCTTGCCCACAGGGAAAGAGAACTTTGCACGGTTTACCGCAACTCTCAAAAGACTGCCCGCCACAATTAGGTGATAATCGGGAGCGTCCTCGCAAAAATACTTCAGAGAAGTCAGCGCCCGCTCGCAAAGCTGCACCTCGTCAAAGACAATCAGCGTTTTTTCCCTGACAATGGTTTGCCCTGCAATATGCGATAGAATCGGAATCAGGTAATCGGGGCTGATGTTTTCCTCAAAAGTCTCCGAGAGCTTCGGATTTGTCTCAAAGTTGAAATACGCCACATTCTCATAGTGTGTGCGCCCAAATTCCAAAATGGAATAAGTCTTGCCAACCTGCCTTGGCCCCTGCAAAATCAGCGGCTTACGGTGTTTGCTTTTTTTCCATGCTTCTAAAAAAGCCATGATTTTCCGGTACATAAATACCCCTCCTTTTCAGAAGTTACTTATAGTATAGTCAGTTTTCGTGTAAAAATCAATGCTTTTTCTATGAATATTCACACTAAATTGCATGAATATTTTTGCCATTCTTTCATTATTTGACACAAACCGTGTCCCGCGCCATTGTATTTTCTTTTCTCCTGCCCCATTGTATTTTCCTTTCTCCGGCATTGTGCCGTCCGAAAAAAATGTGATACAATATGCGCGGAAGCAATAAACCGTGCGGAGAGGGCGTCTGACAAAGCGGCTGCTTGCAGACAGATTTGTCAGACGACAGGGAAAAAATTGATATAATGACGAGGAAAGTGCCCAATGGAAATATGGAATGATATCTGGAATGCAATAAGCGTGCCGAACGAATCTTTAATGAGTATACTGTTGTTTTTTGCCTGTATTGCGGAAAGCACTGTCACCATGTATTTTATTTTAGTTATATTGAATCCAAAACCGGCTCCGACCATGCGGGAGAAGATTCTCTTTGTAGCCATCAATACCTTTCTGAGCCACTTTGTCATCAGCATGTGGATTCCGCAGCCCTTTAATTATTTTACAAATTATATTCTCATAATCACCTTCAGCTGTATCCTGTTCAAGGCTCCCCTGCTGAAAAGCGCCGCCGCTCTGATTGCCGATCTCGTGGCGGTCACACTGGCAACTGTAGCAATCCTGAAACCGTATCTCAATGTTTTGAACATTACCAGTGAACAGCTCACCACCATTCCCATGTATCGGGGTTTTTATATGATCCTCGTCTTTTCCCTGGTTTTTCTGTGCGGCTTTATAATAAAGCACAGCCACCCCTCCCTGAATCTCCGCTTTTGGAAAGCGATAGATGCCAGGAACAAGCGCATTATTTTTATTAATTTGCTTGCCGGTATCACAGTAATAATCATTCAATCGATGATTATCTTTTATTATATAGACCGCCTTCCTTCTCTGTCCCTGTTTCTGAGTTTTGTCGCTTTTATTCTCTACTTTGGAATCAGCATCTACAGCCTGACTCGCGTATTTAAATTGATTTCGACGACACAGAGACTCGAGAGCACCGAAGAATATAACCACACCCTGCGCATCTTACATGACAATCTCCGAAGTTTCAAACACGATTTTGACAATATCATAACAACCATTGACGGATACATAAAAACCGAGGACATGGAGGGCTTGAAAAAATACCACCTGCAGTTAGTAGACGACTGCCAGAGAGTCAATAACTATTATATTCTGAATCCTGACGTGGTAAACAATAACGGCATCTACAATCTGCTCACGAAGAAATACTATGAAGCGGAATCAAGAGGTATCCGAGTAAAGATAACCTTTTTATTGGATTTGAACTCATTGCACATGAAAATATATGATTTTGCGAAAATACTGGGAATCCTGACTGACAACGCCATAGAAGCGAGCGCTGAATGTGACGAGAAAATTATTCATATGACCTTTAGGAGCGAGCCCGACAGCGGCAGACAGCTACTGATTATACAAAATACCTATGCTGACAAAAAGATTGATACTGAAAAAATTTACACTAAGGGCATTTCTGACAAAGAGGGACATATGGGACTGGGATTATGGGAAATCCGTAAACTAATTAAAAAAATCCCGAATATAAATCTCAAGACCTCTGCCGACGGGCAATTTTTCACACAACAGCTTGAGATTTATCCCTTATAGCCAAACGCCCGTAGCACAGCGCAGCCTTCTTACCATCGGGCGTAAATTTTATTTTACACACGGGTGGCTTTCATTCTGATTCTGACGTAATCGGCATACCATTTTCCATTTATAAACAAATCATTCCGCAGAGTCTCTACCGCTTTATCCACAATTATTTCTTTCTCTTGCTCCGTTTTAACAAGCGCAAACGGTGTTTTGACAAACATGTTAATCCAGTCCTTTAATCCATTCTCCCCTTTAAGTTCGGTCAGCCGGTCAAAAAGGACAGCATACTGCACTCGAAACCCCGCATTTTCTAACATGCCCGCGTACTCTCCGATGCTTGGGAAGTAAAACGGCATCTCATAGCAATAACCATATTCCGAAAAAGTTTTTGCCAATGTACTGTGTATTTTTTGATTATTTCCATGACCGCCAAACTCGAAAACAAACTGACCATTCTTATTCAGAACATTATATACGCACTTAAGCATATTCTGCTGTTTATCCTTGTTGATCCAATGAAACACCGCATTGGAAAACACAACATCGACTGGTTCGGAAAGCGTAAAGTCGGTAGCATCTCCCTGCGTAAAATCAATATCCGGATATTTTTCTTTTGCAATATCCAGAAGTTCTTTAGAGGCGTCCAGACCTTTAACTAAATAGCCCTTATCCTGTAGCACTTTTGTTAATTCTCCATTACCACAGCCCAAATCCAGGACGGAACTGCCTTTATCGGCGTCAATCAATTCGATAACACTGTTTCCATATTGGTGAACAAAGGAAAAATCCGCAGTATATTTATTTGCGTCCCATTTTATATTCATTGCGCTTCCCTCCAAATACAAATCCTGATTTTTACTGATATTCTATCACAGTTTCGCTCATTTTCCCAGTACGCTTTCATTAAATCCCTCTTTCTCCGGCATTGTGCCGTCCGGAAAAAGATGGTATAATGATATGGTACATTTACTTGACAGAAAGGAGGCTTTCTATTTATGGACGGAAAGGAAATTACTCTTACAGATATCCGAAACGCAATGGACAACCACGAGTTTGTCGCCTATTATCAGCCTCAGTATAATGCGCTTACCAATAAAATCGCCAGTGCGGAAGCCTTAGTCCGCTGGCCCCGACCGGACGGAACTACCATTATGCCGGGAGTTTTCGTTCCCCTTCTGGAGCAGAGCGACGCCATTATAGAACTGGACTGGTACATATTAGAGGAGGTCTGTCGTTTTCTGGAAACCGAACAGGACGCCGGGAATTCTCTGGTGCCCATCGGGGTAAATTTCTCCAGATGGCATGTAGACGAGAGTGGATTTCTGGAAAAACTGTGCGCCGTTACTGAGAGGCATCACCTTGCCAGAGAACTCGTCGTAGTGGAACTCACCGAATCCGCTTTTGCCGACTGCTGTAACCAGATTGCCGACTGGGTTGGCGAAATACAGAGAGCCGGTTTCTCCGTAGCCATTGATGACTTTGGCAGCGGCCTGTCCTCCCTGAGTTTTGTCAAGGATATCTCCTTTGATATTTTAAAAATTGACAAGGCTCTGATCAGCAAAAACTGCGAAGACGAAAAAGAGCGAATTGTATTGGAGAGCATTTTTACATTTGCCCACCGTCTGCATTTGACGACGGTAGCCGAGGGCGTGGAAACCATTGAACAGCTCAGTTTTCTACGCACCTGTGACTGCAAACTGATTCAGGGATATTTCTTTGCCCGTCCGATGCCGGAAGATGAATTCCGGAAACTCTGCGTCCAGGATACCAAAGTTGCGGAGTCGCCGGATATTCTCACTGCCCAGACGCCCTTTGGTGCCAACCAACTGCTTTTGGAAGTTGTCTTCACGCGCTATCCGCTGATTATTTTTTCCAATCTTTCGCGGAACAGTTATTATATGATGGCCTATGATAATTTTACCTCCCGCTCCTGTCCCTCCACCGGTGTGTTCAGCGAATTGATCCGGCACGGGGCCGCCTCCATGCTGCCGGAAGAACAGGCGCTCTTTGAGAACACCTTCTGCATTGAAAATCAGCTTTCTGTCTACGAAAAAGGAGAAAAATCCCTCCGTCTGGTCACACACCAGTTGGGGGACGACGGCATCTACCGGAAGGTGGAAACCACCAATTACTTTGTAAAGCACCCGTCCTCAGACGACATACTGGTATTCAGTTTATGCCAAAATCTGGACTGACGGCTCCGCGAACCCCTGCATTGACAAAACGGGCTGCCACACCAGCAAATGTGACAGCCCCTTTTTTCCGACCTATTTTTTTGTGCATCGCAATGATTTGTAAGATGGCTTCTCCGACGGCCCGACTCTGTCAATGTGTAATGCTACGATCTGACCGAGCGCATCGCCCTCGTAATCCAACATATAGGAGCCCCTCTCCATAACCTGCAATAATTCCTCCGGTTTTCTGTTTGTATAGGAAACTCCCTCTACGTCAATGGCTATCCCACATTTTTTTGCATGTGCAAATTCTTCCAATATCCATTGGTTTTTCTGCATAAAAATCTCCATTTCATATACCGCCGAATGAAGGCAGGAAGGTGTACCCCGTGATGTAACAACCCTCTACGGCCGGCCCGGTAAAAGAGCCTTTTTAATTAAAGTGTGAATATTTTACGACTTGTAACTATGGTGAATATAGAAATAACGAAAGTTATTAACCTTTTGTTCTGTATATAATTCCTGTTATGCAATTTGCCGTTGTGCTATATACTCCACCCCTTGCTGATGATCAACACCCCCTTTCTGCCGGCGCTTTTACCTACACCCATATTATACCGCGTCCCGCCCCCGCAGGACAAGTAGCACTCAGACGGAAATCCCTACCATTTAGACGAAAATTTTTCCATTATAAATATTTCCAGCGATTTTTTTCAGTTACAGGTTGACTTTACCCGCAATATAACTTATACTTTTGATACAAATATATGAAGAAAGGGAGTGTGCTTGTGAAGATAGAACGAATTAGTGAAAATCAGATTCGCTGTACCCTGAACAAACATGATTTGATGGAGCGCCATCTGAAAATCAGCGAGCTGGCCTATGGTTCCGAAAAAGCCAAAGAACTATTTCGTGATATGATGGAACAAGCGAACATCGACTTTGGCTTTGATGCGGACGATATTCCTTTAATGATAGAAGCGATTCCCACTTCCAGAGAATCCATTGTCCTGGTAATTACCAAGGTGGAGAACCAGGAAGAATTTGACGAGAAATTCTCCCATTTTGGTCTTCAGGAAGAAGATCTGGAGGAAGATGAGGACTTTGACTACGAGGAGGAGGAAGACGAGGAAGACGACGGCTCCTCGGTACTGGATTCCCCTGAGATCGTAAACTGCTTCGAGCAGCTTCACGAACTGATTGAGGAGGCGGAGGCCAGAGAGGAGCGCAACAATTCCCGCGAATTTATCCCTCTCAGCGAAGCTCTCCAGAACAAGCGCAAGAAAAAGGCGTCCAAAAAGAAAAAATCCGAAGATATCCACGACCGGATCAAGGTATTTTCCTTTATATCCCTTAATCCGATTATTCGGGTTGCCCACCTGATTCCGCCCACCTACACCGGAAAGAACTCCGTGTGGAAGGACGAACTCGGCAACCGCTACTATCTTCTCCTGAACCGCGGCAACGCGAAAAATGCTTTTCTCTCCACCTGCTCGATTATTTCCGAGTTTGGAAAGGAAGAAACCGTGACCTATGCCACCCAGGATTATTTTAATGAACATTTTCAGATCATTATACGGGATAAGGCTCTCGCACAGTTGGCGCAGTTATAAAGAGACGTTTACCGCATACAAAAACCCCTCTGCTTCGGGATTTCCACCGGCAGAGGGGTTCTTTTATTGTTTCGCTTCGTATCGTCCCGGATACGGTCAGGCATTCTTGGTGGTCAGGTATTCGTTGATTTTGGAAACCAGATCGTCACAGTCCAGACCGTGAACCATAGCTGCTTCCTCCAGGCTCTCTCCCTGGGAAGCCGGACACCCGATGCAGTGCATACCGGAAGCCATCATGATCGGGGCAATAGTCGCATCTTCCTGCAAAATACTGCCAATAAGCATATCCTTTGTCACTTCTTTTAACATGTCTGTACCCTCCTTTTAAAGGTCTAAAAGCCTATGTTTGATTATAGTCAGAAGCGGGGGACTTGTCAAGAAAGTATTCCCCAATTTTTTTTGCGCTATACCTTTTGCCCGCATATCTCTCCGCTATCGGGGAGCGTTTCCGGCCCATTCTGTCCATTCCGTGCAAATTTTACTTGTTTTTTTTCTCATTTTGTATTATTATGTGTGTATGTTCATTATATAAAGGAGGATACAAAAATGGCTTATAAAATTTCAGATGCCTGCATCAGCTGCGGTTCTTGTGCAGCAGACTGTCCGGCAGGAGCTATCTCCGAGGGAGATGCACATTACGAAATTGACGCAGACACATGCCTGGATTGCGGCGCTTGCGCAGCTACTTGTCCGGCAGGAGCTATCGCTGCTGAGTAATGTAAAAATTGTAGACTATAAAGGAGCCCCCGGCATCGCGTATGCCAGGGGCTTTCTTTTTCTTCTCTATTGCGTTTCGGCGCGCGGGGCCTTGTATCAGTCGCCCAGTCTTGCCAGCAGCTCACGGCTCAGGTCTTCGTAGCCTGGCTTGCCCAACAGCGCAAACATATTTTTCTTATAACTCTCCACACCCGGCTGATTAAACGGATTTACTCCGAGGAGATAGCCGCTGATTCCGCAGGCGTACTCAAAGAAGTAAAACAGCTCGCCCAGATAAAATTCATTCTGCTCCGGAATACGGATCACAAGATTCGGGACATTTCCATCGGTATGCGCCAACTGGGTTCCTTTCATGGCGCTCTTATTGATAAAGTCCATCGTCTTACCGGCCAGATAATTCAGGCCGTCCAGGTCTTTGTCCTCTTTTTTGACCGTGATGTCCAGCGACGGTTTCTCCAGCTCCATCACAGTCTCATACATAATGCGGGATCCGTCCTGAATGAACTGTCCCATCGAATGTAAATCGGTAGTCAGATCCACGGACGCCGGAAAAATACCTTTCTGGTCTTTTCCCTCGCTCTCCCCGTAGAGCTGCTTCCACCACTCGCCCACATAGTGGAAAATCGGCTCGTAGTTGGCGAGAACTTCCACGCTCTTGCCCTTCCGGTGAAGGATATTGCGGACTGCCGCATATAAAATCGAATCATTTTTCAGGGAAGGCGTCTCCAGGCAGAGTTTCCTCATGCTCTGCGCGCCCTCCATCAGTCTGCCTATATCTGCGCCGCTGGCGGCAATCGGCAGAAGGCCTACAGCAGTCAGAACAGAGAATCGTCCGCCCACATCGTCCGGTACAACGAAGGTCTCATATCCCTCCTCGTCTGCCAGTCCCTTCAGGGCGCCTCTCTCCCTGTCTGTAGTGGCGTAAATACGCTTGGCCGCTTCCTCTTTGCCGTATTTATTTTCCAGCATCTCCTTGAATACGCGGAAGGCGATGGCCGGTTCGGTGGTAGTACCGGATTTACTGATTACATTCACAGAAAAATCCCTGTCCCCGATAGTCTCTACCAGCTGGGCCAGATAGGTGCCGCTGATACTGTTGCCGGCGTAGTAAATCTCCGGCGTCCGGCGCACGGATTTGTCCACACTGTTATAAAAGCAGTGGCGCAAAAACTCGATGGCTGCGCGGGCTCCCAGATACGAGCCTCCGATGCCGATTACCACCAATACATCGGAATCCGACTGAATCTTCTCCGCCGCCTTCTGGATTCTGGCAAACTCCTCCTTGTCATAATCCACCGGCAAATCAATCCAACCCAGGAAATCATTTCCGGCTCCCTTTTTGTTCTCCAATGTGTCTCTTGCCACGGACACAGCCGCCTCCATAGACTGGATCTCGTCTTCCCGGATAAATCCACCGGCAAGCGAATAGTCAAAGGTTACATGCTTTTCCATTTCCTTTATCCTCCTATTATGTAAAATCGTAGACACTTCTATACTGGAATTATACCCTTTTACAATTCTCCCTGTCAACCTCTATCCCATATATTCGCGGATAACGTCCCGAAGCACCTCCTCCTCCTCTTTCGTAAACTCAAAAGAAAGCGAGGGCGCAGGTTCTGCCTCCTCCGCCGGAGCCGTCTCGGTCTCCTTCGGTATCAGGCTGACCACCTTGCCCGGCGCGTCCGGATCCTCCCTCTGCCTGTCCCACTCCTCTGCAAAATACTCTCTCTGATACTCCTCAAGCCTCTGCGGGTGAAACGCCTCGTTTTCCAGACGCGGCTTGTAAATATTTTCCAGGAAGTCCATTAAATCAACCCGAAGGGTGTCCCATTTGTTATGGATTCCAAAAAAACAGTCCGACAGGAGAATTATGCCGTTCCCCAGCACACCCGAAAACAGGTTTGCAAAGATCACGCTCCGTCCCATGTCCGCTATCATAGCCCATATCCCGCCTCCCAGACTGCCAATCATGGCGAGAAGCATACACTGACTGCAAAATGCCTCCCATGTCTTGATCCGCAGCCCCAGCACGCGGTAATGGCGTAGATACTTTTCCACAAAAACCCCCACATTGGGAACCCCGATCTTTAACTGGTAACAGGTTTCAAATTTGACGCGCATGGCCTTGATCAGGCGGTGGTCTGAATGTCCCATGTCTCCCGCCGCCTTTAATAAACGCCGGTATGTATGGCTTATCATTCCCTTCACTGCCATTTCCAGCACACAGAGCAGGGCAACGCCGTATACCACGCCAAAACCGTTCAAAAATTCCATCATGCCAATCCCTCCATTTCTGAGTCTGAGTTTCGGCCTTCTGCCACATCAACTCCGGTTTTTCTCAGAAACAGTATAGCAAATGGAATTTATATCTGCCTAGGCAGTTTGTCCCGTTTTCAACAAAACCGCACAACCTTTTCCGACAGGATTCTCCCTTATCCGGCAGCTTCCTCCGAAAGAGCGGTCGCATCGATAATATCTGCAACCCTTATCACCGCGTCCCGCTGATTGCTGGCCTCCATGGCCGCCACATATTCCTGCTTATTCTCATCTACCCGACGCACCGCCTCCAGCAGTCTCTCACTGGTGAGCTCCTCCTCTCGGATAACGCAGCTAAAGCCCTGCTTCTCAAAAGAGGCCGCATTCAATATCTGGTCGCCCCGGCTCGCCTCCAGAGACAGCGGGATCAGTATATTCGGTTTGTGCAGCGCCAACAGCTCACAGATGGCATTGGCGCCAGCGCGGGAGATCACCATATCCGCCGCGTCCAGCAGATCGCAGAGTTCCTTCTGTATATATTCATACTGGGCATAGCCCTCCGTCCCCTGCAGGGATTCATCGACCTTTCCCTTGCCGCACAGATGGATAATCTGGTATCGTTCCAGCAATTGCGGGAGGATTTCCCTCACCGCCTCATTGACGCGCACAGAGCCGAGACTTCCCCCTATGACAAGGATCACCGGTTTATTGGCGGTAAAGCCGCAAAAATCCAGGCCCTTGATGCGGTTTCCGGAAAAGAGTTCGCTGCGTATCGGGGAGCCGGTCAGATGCGCCTTGTCCGCCGGCAGATTTTCCAACGTCTCCGGAAAGTTGGCGCAGATGGCCGTGGCCGCGGAGAGGCACAGCCTGTTTGCGAGGCCCGGCGAAATATCCGACTCGTGCAGGACGCATGGCACATGACGGCGCTTTGCCGCCTTCACCACCGGCACGGTGACGAAACCTCCCTTGGAAAAAATGACATGGGGGCGGATTTTTTTGATCAACCTGTCCGCCTCCGCATACCCTTTTATGATCCGGAACGGATCCGTAAAATTCTTAATGTCAAAATACCGGCGCAGTTTTCCGGAGGAAATACCGTAATAGGGAATGTCAAAATTGCCGATCAGCTCTTTTTCAATGCCCGTTTTGGAACCGATATAATGAATTTCATAGCCTCGTTTCTGAAGCTCCGGAATCAGTGCGATATTGGGTGTAACATGACCGGCTGTGCCGCCGCCGGTGAGTATAATTCGTCTCACGTCCGTACCCTCCTTACAGATTCGCTTTGATTTCTTCCGCCACTGCCGCCAGATCCTCCGGCGTCTCCCCCGGCTTCCAGCCGATGTTGATTGTGTCGGTATCGCCTGCAAAACGCGGAATTACATGGACGTGGAGATGGAATACCGTCTGGCCGGACGCCTCCCCGTTGTTCTGGAGCACGTTTATGCCGTCGCAGTGGTAGGTCTCCTTCAGGGCAATGGCGATTTTTTTCGCCACTACCATGATTTTGGAAGCCACCTCGTCCGGCAGCTCATACAGATTGGCCGCATGGATCTTCGGAAGAATGATCACATGTCCTCTGGCAGCCGGATTCACATCCAGTATCGCCTTAAAGGAATCGTCCTCATACACCGTTGTCGACGGAATCTCTCCCGCCAGAATCTTACAGAAAATACAATCGTCTTTCATCATTTACCTCCATATCATTTATTCATTTTTCCTGAAAACGGAATATCGTATCAAAATTTCTCAAAATCTTAAAATTCCCCTGTGCGGAAATCTCACCCATCATAAACGCGCTCTGGAAAGTCCTGGCGCCGCTGAGTATGTCGGAGAATACCTGGGAATTCAGTTTCGCCGTGACATCCGGCTTTAACTGCCCCTTCCCGTCAAAGGAACCCCTGTAACAGTTCAGTTTGTCCTCGTCAATCTCAATGATGAGCGAGGAGTTCTCATCTGTCAGATCCAGCTGGAATACCGCCTTCATGTCATCGGTGGGATAGAAGTTCTCCTTCAGTTTGCGGATATATCCATCGGCATCGCCTCCCTCCCCTAACATTCCCTTAAAGAGACTGGCCAATTCCTCTATGTCCTCCTTCTGCTTCTTTACATAATTGTCATTGGAGACATAGGCGGATAACTGCTCGCTCTCCTGCGGAGTAAGGAGCGGAGTACTGCTCCGGAGCACCGTCTTCTTCACCTGCATACTGCTGTTCGGGAAAGCGACGGTCTTTTTGGAAATGGCCCGATAAAAGGCCTCCGTCTTCTTCTCGATCATCAGATTGTATTCCGCATTGGTCTCAAATTCCACATGGTTATCCACATAGGCGCAAAGCCCCTCGACAGGGACTCCACCCAGCATCTCCCATGCGCGCAGTAGCTGGTACTCCACCTCTCTCTCCCCGTAGGTGGTCGCCATGACTACCGGAAGCATATAGATATGGGAAATACTCTCCTTGTCCCCGTATAGCCAGCAGGCGTCCAGAAACTGCTGCAAAAATCCCCCAATGCCGAACCATTCCACAGAGGCCGCCAGAATCACGCCGTCGGCGTCCTTCAGCGTCTTGGGCAGAACGGTAATGTTATTTTTCTCCTCATACAGATTATACCGCTCCACGGTCACGCGCAATTCATCAAGCACCTTTGTGATCTTTTCCAGCGCAAACAATGTGGGATCGTCAATCAGCCCACGCCCGCCATAATAAATATTAACTCTCATAGGAAACCTCCATCTGTTTCTTTTTCGCCATGATCAGGCAGATAACAAATCCCGTTACCAGGCCGCCGATATGGGCCGCATTATCAATGCTCTCATCCACCATGCCGCTATACAGGCTCAGTGCAATAAAAACCAGATATCTGGGCACCTCCGAAGTGCGGCGGCCCCGGTTTCCCAGGATCAGCAGCATCAAAAGAGCGCCCGTCAGTCCGTAAATAGCGCCGGAAGCTCCGCAGGAAACGGTATATTCGCTGCCGGCAACTACATTATAAACGATTGAGGTAACTCCTGCAAGAATTCCCGATAGAAAATATAAAATTATATAGCGCACCTTTCCCAGAACCTGCTCAATCGCATATCCGAGCACAAGAAGCGAAATCATGTTATTGACCAGATGCTCCGCCCCAAAGTGAAGGAAAAAGTGTGTTACCAGGCGGTAATATTCATGATTCTCCAGTATAAGCGGTTCCGATATGGCCCCCATCTCTATCATGTGCTCCGTGTCGTAGCTGGAGCCCGTCCACTCCACACAGGCATATACCAGAACATTGATCAGCAAAAGGGCAATCGTGACAACCGGAACCTTAATCTGTTCTTCTCTCACAGGCATCTTCTTTCCTCCGGATTTGTCAGGCAGAGTCTTTTACTCTCCTGAATTTTATGCTATGATGAGATTGTAACACAGAACCAAAAGCCGGTCAATAAATCCGGAGAGGGAGGGCCACTTATGTTCGTCACGGTAAAGGCAGATGAACACAACACAAAAAATATCCTGAGCCTTTTGGAGGAAATGGGCTGCTCTCTGCCCTGTAACTGCCATGGCAGACGGCATTGCGACGGACGGCAGTATTCCTTTGACTGCGCCCTGATCCCCAAAGAGCCGGTTACAGTGGAACTTCCTGAGAGCGCTCCGAAACTGTCCGGCATCGCCCTGGAGGACAAAATCGCCGAAGCCGGCCCGGCAGATACTCTCCTGATCGACCTTGGCACTACGACCGTGGCGCTGGCGCTCATTGATTCCGTGAGCGGCGCCCTCCGCCAAACCTGTGTCTTTGCGAATCCACAGACCGCCTTTGGCGCAGATGTGGTCTCCCGTATCCAGGCCGCCTGTCTGGGCCAATCCGGCGCGCTCCGCGACGCCACAGTCCGGGCCCTCGCGGAGCGCGCCGGACAGTTATACGCACAGAACCATCAGCCATTGGCAGATATTACCTCCTGCTACATCGGGGGCAACACCACGATGATCCATCTTCTGATGGGCTATGACTGCTCGCCTCTTGCGGGAAGTCCCTTCACCCTGCAGGAAGACTCCCCCGCGCCATTTTGGCACAACAGTCCGGAGAGCTCCTGCCATGTGACGATCCTTCCGTGGCTCTCCGCCTTTATCGGCGGCGACGTCACCGCCGGTCTGATCGCCTGCCGCATGACAGAGAGAGATACTTCCGCTCTCCTCATCGACCTCGGAACCAACGGGGAGATGGCCCTTTATCACAGGGGAACTCTCTATACGGCCGCCACCGCTGCGGGCCCTGCCTTTGAGGGCGGCGGCCTCTCCTGCGGCTGTCCCGGTATCCCCGGCGCCATATGCCGCGTTCAGTTAAAGCGGCTGCGTCCGGCCCTCGCTACCATTGACAATAAACTCCCCCTCGGTCTGTGCGGCTCCGGAGCAGTCTCCCTCTGCGCCGAATTGCTCCGCCACGGCTATGTGGATCGGCAGGGGATTCTGACAGAGCGCTTTCCGGCGGACGGGCTCCGGCTGGCCCTCTCCGCCCAGGGTGCGCCGATTCTTTTTACCGCAGAGGATTTCCGCACTATGCAGCCGGCCATCGCCGCCATCGCCGCCGGCATCGACACGTTGGCCCACTCCGCGGGAATACGGCCGGAGGAGATCGAGGAGGTCTTCCTGGGCGGCGGATTTGGCTTTTATCTGGAGCCCGACGACTGCCATGCGCTGGGAATGTTTTCCTCCCTGAGGCCCCAGGCCATACATGCCATGGGAAATACCTGTCTGCGCGGTCTGTACGACTGCGCCGTCTTTCCGGACAGAGCCCTGCATCTGCCCCCCGTCCAGCTGGTCTCCCTGGCAGACAGCCCCGTCTTCCAAAAGCAGTTTATCCGCCATATGACTTATCCGGACTAGGTGATCTCCACCACATATTCCAGTCGGGCAAAGCGCAGGATATCTCCGTCCCGCAATATCTTTTTCTGTCCCGGAACGAGGCGCTCGCCATTACAGAAGGTTCCGTTTTCCGATTCCTCGTCCACCACCATTACCTCTCCGTCCTCCTGTAGGAGGCAGGCGTGGACACAGCTGACGCCCTCATCTCTCAAAACGGCGTCTGCCCTGCCCTCCTCCCCGCCGATCCAATAGGGAAATTCCGTGACCGGAATCGGCTCCCCGATTCCCTTTTGCGAGATCAGGCACACGGATTTCTGCGAAAATCCGTCCTCCTCCAGCCATATATCCGATTCTCTCTGCGGCAGTGTGCGCCACACGCCATACCCGGCCGTCCCTGCAAAAAGGGCGGCCGCTCCTGCCAGCCTGCTCCAGTCCATCTGCCCCGACAGGGGCTTCCGGAATACCCCCAGCCGCCAGAGGACAAGCGGGATAAGGATTCCCGCCGCTGCAAACAGAATCGGGAGCAGATACTCCGCCGGCGTTGCCTTTTTCTCTGTATGCGGCCGCTGTTTTTTCCTGCGGGGAGCCGCCGCGCCTCCTCCCCTCCTCACGGGCTTTTCTCTCTCCGGCTCATCGTCCAAAGCCTCTGTCTCCGGCCCCTCCGACCGCTCCAGATACTCCTCTAACATGCCTCTGGTACATTCCGGCTCCTTTGTAAGTTTGTGCATATCGTAGACAAAAAATGCCAGCGCCGTGTCCTCCGGATTCATTTTCTCCATGATATATTCCAGCAGCTTCCCCACGGCCGGCACTACCTCCGCCTGCTGCCCCGGCTGGTAGATTCCCTCCGGCTCGCCGGTGCTCCTCCGGACATAGAGACAGTCCTCCTGAATCACAAGGCCGTTTCCGTCCAGAAGATACTCCTCCAGTGTATGTGTCATCTCCAGGAGCCGGCCTAATAACCGGCAAATGTAACTCCGGTTAAACGCCGTCCGGCTCAGGTACTCTGCGAGCGGGATTTTTCCCGATATGTCATATATGTACTCCTTCTCTCCGTTGATCCTGCGCACCTCCAGCGGAAGAAAGCCCCTTATCTCCTGATAGGAAAACAGCCTGTCCCCTCTCTCCTCACCTGCCGTTTTGGTGACTTTGAGATAGCACCCCGTTCCCTCCTGTAATATTTCTTTTTCCATAAGCCCCCTCCTATTCCTCTATGAGATCCACGTCCCATTTATACAGCGCCGGATTCACATCTTCCCTGGCCGTCTCGTATACCTTTTCCGTCCAGATTTTTTTCAGATAGGCGGGCAGCGCCGTCGGCAGTTCAAAGCGCACCCGAATATTCCAGACCGTCAGAAGCTTCTGCGCCTCCACGTTTTTTACCCGCAAAAAGAGCAGGGATCTATCTAATTGCGCAGCCGCCGCCGTTACCCAGTCCTTCTTTTTGGGGCCGTCGTCATCAGCGATCCACTCCGCTGCCATCTCATTTGTCACGGAGGACAGCACCGCCCGGTCGTGAATATACAGGCCGCCAAAGCACAGACCGACAATCACCCAGATACAGATCGTGACGACAAAAACCGCTTCCACTGTAAAATAGCCGCTTGCACCTTTTTTCATAACATCAGCACCACCCCGTAAGCAACCGCCGTAAAGGGCACGAAGGGCATTTCATGCTTTCGCCCCACCCGACGGAATACAAGCAGCACAAGTCCGGTCAGGGCGGCCAGAACCAGGCTCAGAATCAGAAGTTCCAGATTCCTGGGAAATCCCAGCGCAAGCCCCGTCACCAGATAGACCAGCGCATCGCCGCTCCCCACTCCGCCCCGACTCAGACGGCTGATGACAAACAAAAAAATACCGATTCCCGCGCCCGGCAGCCACTCCCCTGCCGGAGTCCCCGCCACAAACTGCGCCAGCGCTATAAATACCATGCAGACTGCTCCCGGCGCCACGGGTATTTCCCTGTGCCGATGGTCGATAACCGCCATCACCGCCAGATAGCCGCCCGCAATTACCATTCCTGCCCATTCCATACTCTCAATCACTCCTTTTTCCACACTTACTGCAGGGCGTCCGGCTTCCCACCTCCGACAGCTTCATCTCCCGAATAGTCCTCTTAATGCCGCTGCAGGAGCGGACGCTGTGGTATCTGTCCCCAAAATTTGTGATAAATACCGCCGCGCCCGACGTCAGCTTCTTTCCCTCGCAGCATCTCTCACAGGGCTTATACCGGCCGCCGCCCACATTCCGCAGGGAATCTATATCCCCGTACTTCATCTGCGATATGCTCAGCTTCAGATACGTGCACTCGCGCTTTCTGTGGTACACCTGTCCGGTCTCAGCCACATAGACGGTTACGTCCTCCGCGTCCGTCCCCCTGCCTCTGTCCTCCACACCCACGAAGGCCCGACTGTGAACCCTCTGGCGGAACCGGTATATCTGCGGGATACCGAGGCGAAACGGCAGCGTCACCCTGTAGCGGACGATTAAATCCAGATTCTCGCCGTCCTCTAATAGCTTTGATTCCGACAGCGCCACCGGCAGTCCGGCCCGCTCCATATAGACGGCCAGCTTAGTCCGGTAATACAGGCTGCTTTTCAAAGCATTGCTCCCGCCGGCCCCGTATTCGGCCGACGCCTCCCGCACCACTCTCGTCATCGCCCACTGCACCTCGTCCTGGCACTTGATAAACAGCCCCAGATATGAGAGCAGTACCATGGCATATAAAAATATCGGAAGCGCCAGGGACGCCTCCACTGTCAGCGAAGCTCTCCGCCGTGTTTTCATCTCTCTGCTCCTTCCCCCTACTCCGGCTCAAGGCGGGAAAGGGTATCCTATTTTACATGGAAAAATAACTTTGTGATAATGATTAAAATTATTTTTAGATTTAGATTGATCCTCCATTTTTATTTTATTTTTTTATAGAATACCCTTTCCCGCCTCGATATTACAGATAATCCGCCCAGATCTCACAGGAAAAAGAATGTTCCTGTATTTTGCGCCCCAGTATTTCGGCAATCCCTGAGAACCGGAAGAAACGGGCCGGAAAGGAAAAGCTTCCCCTTACCCGAACGGCCGATACGCAGCTCGCCAGCTGAAATTGCGTATATCCATTTTTTACCATATCCCACTGAATCATGTCCATAATCCGGTAGCGGCGTGTGCCCTGCCCGGTGACGGCGAGAAACAAGAGGAGATATTTCTCATATCCAAAAGAATTTTTATCCGCTTTTTTCAGTTTCCTTGCCCGGCCGGTAATGGCTCCGCCGCTGATTTGAAAGACCTGGGGAAATTCCGTCAGAATCTGCGACGGGCTTTTCATCACCGGCACGTCCCTTCCCTGCAGCAGTCCGGCCACATCGACCAGTCCCTCCACCAGCGCCCACACGATAAGAATCAGCGTCTGCACCAGACGGATCAAAGGCTCCAGTCCCGTAAATCCAACCACGGCTGCCGCGGCCGCATATGCCTGGGATTTTTTTCCTGAATCCCTGTAGATAGCCGTAAAATCCGCAACCGTGCGGATTAGCAGGATCCGGTTGAGAACCGATTCCAGATTTGCCCTGTCCGAGCCCTTCCCCGCCACAATATATTCCCACTGATAGGCCAGGGAATTTTTCCACTCCGATGACGTTCCTTCGCTCAAAAAACTTCTGAACTGATGCTGTATGTAAGTGTCCAGACAGAATTCATCCATTGTATAACCCGCCAGCTCTCCGGCTGCGCCGGACAGGTGAACTTCCTCCTGCGTCAGATCCGTCACGCTGTCCCCGTAGTCTCGGCCCTCCTTTTCTTCCTCTCCGTGCATACGGGCAAACGTATCCGTCTCCGCCGTCTTTCTGCCGGAGACCTTGTCCGGATTTTCACAGACCAGCCGCAGGATACCGTCCCCCCAGCAGGCGGCCAGCGTGTCCAGCGGATTCTTGGCCCCGCCGGTCTCCTCCACGCCTGTGTAGTCAAAGACAATACTGGCGGTATCATAGTTTTGCCAGATGGCCGTCAGACGCTGTCTTCCCTCTGCGTCCAGTTTCCCCTCCAGGATTTTCTCTGTCTCCTCTAAGATCCTGCGATTGCCCGCGAGGACAGAAAGCCCCTCCAGCAGCCGCTCCATCTTTTTGCTGTGATCTGCAAATTCTCCTCCGCTTCCGGAGATCTTCCGGCAAGAAGCGGACAGCCTCTGCGCCTCTGTCTCCGCCTGCTCCGTCAGCTTCAGAACCTTTCGGACGCGGGCCAGAAAAGTTTCCTTTTTCATGCTCTCCCAGTGCCTGGGCGTATTGTCCAGTTTTTCCTTCATCTTCTTCCAGACCGCCGGTTCGCTTATGCCAAAATTCTGGCTCTTTTCCCCCTTGACGACAAACATTTTGATAAACTCGTTCCGGCAGGAGATCTTTCCGTCCGACACAGTTATCCCATCTACCAGCTGCATCAGCGCAAGCATCTGCTCATCCAGTTCCGCCGCTTCCTTCTGCTCCTCAACCGTCTTTTCGATCTCCTTGGCCCGCTCCTCGGTTCCCGCTATCTCGCCGGACTGCTTTTTCAGTTTTTCCAGCTGCTCCTTTGTCACCATGCGCCCCATGTACTGGTTGATCTGCCGCTGCATGGCCTCTGCCTCCCCGTCTCCGGAATACGTCTTTTCCGTCACGCGGATCTCGTCGATTCGCCCCTTCAGGAAATCCGTATCCCCCTGTCCGGCGGCCTCCAGCGTATCTCCGGCATATCCGGCGATCACCGTCTCATATGGGGTTCCGGCCGTCTCCATGAAGAACAATCTGTAATTGTCATAGAGGGGACGGCTGTATTCCGTCATCAGGCCCTCTGTGGCGGTGCGCAGGGTACGGGCGGCGTGGTTGCGGCACACCGTGTATCTGGCGGTCTCCAACAGTGTTCCTGTCAGGGCAAAGATCAAAATACCGGTCAGAGCCAGGAACACTGTGATTCCGCCTTTTCTCCTACTCAAGGATATCCTTTGAGTCAGTGGTAAATGACTTAAAGGCCTTATTTACGACACTGGTAATCTTGTTCTTAAACACCAGAACCAGTGCAATCAGAATAACCAGGATTAAAATAATTTCTACCACTCCTATGGCGTCCTCCTCCTGAAAAAACAATTTAATATCTCCCATATCTTTCTCTCCCTTCTTCTCTCTGTTACATTGTCATAAAAGCGGGAATCATAATAATTCCCATCACCAGGCCGAGCATCAGCATCATTGGGAACAAGAGCTTTGTGCCCGCCGTCTCCCCCAGCTGCAGCGCCCGCTCCTTCCGGCGCTCCAGCGCCTCCATGGACTCCTTCTCCAGAATGTCCAACAGCCCTTCCGCGCCCTTTTTCAAATTCTGTGTGACGACGGAGGAAAAGCGCAGATAGGGCAGCAGCCGGCATCTTCTGCCAAACCGCTCCAACGCCTCTTTCTCCGACATTCCGTCCCGCATCTCCTGTGATAGAATACAGATTTCCTCATAGCCGAAGCGAAGCTTCTCACCTCCCTTCCGTCCCCTCTCGTACTCCGCCGCCATGCGCTCCACCGCCTTGCGCACCGTGAGGCCCGCCCCCAGTAAGAGCATAATTTTGTTCACAATGCCGGGGTGGTCTGCCAGCAGTCCGGCCTCCCTCTCCGCCAGTTTCTTCTTCTGCTGCTCCCGCCAGAGAAACGGCAGGAGCAAAATCACAAGAAGCAGTACATATACCGGCAGGAAGCTCTTTTTCTCATCCTCGTCCCGATAGCTCATCTTCAAATTCCCTATTGCCTCGGGCAATTTTACCACGGCCTCTGACGGCCGGCTTTTCAGCGTGCCGGAAAGCGCTTCCTTTACGGTTTGGAGTTCCCTCTCCTCACGGCTGTAATCCGGCGGCGTCAGGTGGACGGGGAAGCGGAACTTCTTCTTCCAGTTCTTCCATGCCCCCTCCGCCATCACCTCCGTGTCCAGCCCGCCCTCCGGTATATGGCCGGATATTGGTCTGCCGGAGTCTCGGATATACTCCGTATCCCATGTCCATTGCAGAGAGATCTCCGTCCCAGGCACCTCTGTGACAAAATTCAGCGGAGCCGTTACCTCCTCCAGCGATTTGTTCTCCCCCGGAAGCATCTTCCGTATATAATCCCCCGCCTTTTCACTCAGTTTCTTTTTCTCCTCCGCCGAGAAGCGACGGCTCTTTACCTCAAGGGTGACGGGCCGTTCCCAGGACTGCTCCCCGTCGCTTCCGCTCACCGCCAGCCGGAGTTTTTCATCATCGGGCTGGCGCACCACATACTGTCCTTCGGACAACATCCCCTCCTCCGGCGCGGCCGCAAGGCAGTACAGCCACACCAGAGCGCTCACTCCCGCCAGAACGGCCAGAACCGTCAGCCTCTTTTTCCATATCGCCCGGAAATATGCCTCTCTCTCCCCTCTGGCATGGATCGTCCGGACATATTCCATCGTCCCTCGGTCTAAGCGCATCAATCGCCCGGACACGGCTCTCCACAGCGAAGAAATTTTCTTTTTCACAGTCTGCTCCCCCCTTTTTAACATTCTATCTGCATGAGCGCGCGGCTCCAGCAGACCGCCGCCCCATATACGAGCAGCGCGCCGGTCATAATCAGACGCCCCGCCAGGCCCCGATACAGCGGATCCAGAAAGCCCGGAGAAAAAATCTGCATATACAGGATAATGAGCAGGGGAATGACCATCATACAGGTGGCTTCCATTTTCTTTCCGGCAATCATCGTCTGGATCTCCCGCTGTATCTCCATTTTCTCCCCGATATTATCCGCCGTCCGCTTCATGATCTTCACAAGATTCCCACCGCTTTTGCGGGCGGTCGCGTAAAGCTGTGCAAATGTCAGTATATCCTCCTCGCCGCTTCTTCTGCCCAGATCAATCAGAAGCTTATCCAGCGGATATTTCAGCCGGATTTTCTGCTCCATATCCTTTAATTCCTCCAAAAGGAGGGAGCGTCCGTCGCACATCAGCTGTAAGTCCCTGTATGCCTCGGACACCGCATTTTCCATGGAATACCCCGCTGTAAGGGCGGATACCATGCTCTCCATCGCATCCTTAAACTCCGTCATCAGTTCCCACCTCCGCCTCACGGCGAGCCGCCCCCTCTGGTATCTCAGAAAGAGAACCGCCCCGACGACGGAGAGGGGCAGACAGAGCGGCACGCTCCAGTAAAAGAGATAGAGGATAAAAAATGTCCCTGCCATTCCCATGAGGCCATACTGCAGCCTCTCTCTGCCCGAATAGCGGTATTCCCTGTAATCTCTCACAAAACCACCCCCGCCCGCTCACATTTTCCCACGGCCCGCAGGGAATTTCCCGTGGCCCTCAGGCGTCCCGTCACCCGCCCCTGCCTCTCTCCCTCCTCGCGGAATACATAGAGGGGAAAAAGTTCTATTTTACCCCCGCTGACTCCGCCTACCTCCGCAATCTCCAGCACCTTTCTGGACTTGTCCCTCAGGCGTCCCAGATGTACTACCAGATCGATTCCGGAGGCAATCTGCTGGCGGATGGCCTCCAGCGGAATGTCCAGCCCCATCAGCACCAGCGTCTCCAGACGGTTCAGCATATCCGCAGGACTGTTGGCATGGCCGGTGGAGAGGCTGCCGTCGTGGCCGGTGTTCATGGCCGTCAACAGGTCGATGGCCGCCGAATCCCTGACTTCCCCCACAATAATGCGATCCGGCCTCATGCGCAGGGCGCTCTTTACAAGATCCCGAATCGTGATCTCGTGCTTTCCCTCCACGTTGGCATTCCGGGCCTCCAACCGCACCAGATTGTCAATGTTCTGGATCTGTAATTCCGCCGAATCTTCAATGGTTATAACCCGTTCGCTGTGGGGAATGAAATTGGACAGGATATTGAGGAAGGTGGTCTTGCCCGCCCCTGTGCCGCCGGAGATGAATATATTGTATCTGGCCTGCACCAGCTTGCGCAGGAAGTCCTCCGCCTCCTCCGTGACCGCTCCCATCTGAATCAGTTTTTTCATCGTCATGGCTTCCTTCGGGAATTTCCGTATCGTGATCACCGGCCCCTCTATGGCGATGGGCGGCACTACGATATTAACCCTGGAGCCGTCCTCCAGACGCGCGTCCAGAATCGGATTCGTCTCATTTACAATGCGGTTGCCCGCTGAGGCGATCTGCTGCGCAATGTCCTCCAGACGTCCCTGATGCTCAAAGCGGATTCCTGTCTCCGTAATTTTTCCCTCCTTTTCCACAAAAATGTGCTCCGGCCCGTTTACCATGATCTCCGTCACGTCCTCATCTTCCAGCAGATCCTGCAACACGTCCATCTTCCGTATCGAATTAAAAATAATATGCCGCAGACTCTTTTTCTGGGACAGCCGGATATAATCCCTCTCGGCCGAACGAGCGATGTGCTTCTCAATGAGTTCCCTCAGTTCCCCGTCGCTGATTTCCTCTCCGGCCGGAATTTCCTCCAATACCTCCTCCCGGATTTTTCTCCTCGTCTCATCTAACGTCTTCGATAATGTATACATCTTCCTCTCCCCCCTCTTTTTTCCGTCTTAACAGTTCCCTGACAAAGGCCATCTTCTGCGGATTTTCCGACAACTCAGCCAGCGGTTGCATCGTCCACTCCCTCACCCATCCGGGATATTCCGGAGGCAGCTCTACCTCCTCAAGCCCCTTTGCCGCCTCCCGCCGCTCCATCCGGCAGTAATGGGCAAATACCGCCCGCTGTATCCTCCCGCACAGACCGCTCTCCCAGAGCGCCAGCGTGCGGGTTCCCATCGCCAGTATATCCGGTGTAAATTCGTAGAACTGATTCATCTCCACCACGATGCTGTCATACCCGCACTCCCCGCGAAGCCGCTCAAAAAACCGCTTCCAGTCCTCCGGCGGGCAGTCCAGCAGATCCCTGTAATGGGATATGGGCGCCAGCATATGGGCCGTTCCAAAATCCTGTCGCAGGCTCCTCTCCTTCTCTGCAAAATCCGCCTGTTCCACAAAAAACAGCAGCTCGCCGGTTCCCTTCCTGTCAAAATCCGGATTCCCGCTCAACTCCTCCCCATAGTACAGCGGGAGAGCCGCGAGGCTCAGATACAGACACTGCCCCTGTTTTCCCAGATACTGGGCCAGCAGGACTGCTAACAGTGTTCCGCCCGAAACACCCGGCGCAAACACAAAATACACGCCACGCTCCTCCGTATCTTCCCCGCCGCACGCCTCTCCCGCCTCCTCTGTCAGTCCCATCTGCTCCAGAAGTTCCCTGTATATCCCCTCCGCTTTTTGATATTGAAAAATTTTTCCTTTTCTTCTGCCCGGTTCCTCTGACAAACAGATCACTCTGCCCTGCCCGCGCTCTGCAAGGGAAACCGCCCGCCTCTCATTTTTCTCGTCCGTCAGAATGACCGCCTCCCGCATCGCCCCGTCCGGCGCACCGGATATTCCCTCGTCCGACGTCACAAGCTCCGGCACGAATCCGGCATTTTTCCTGCCGGACAGAAAGCGAAGCAGTCTCTTGCCGTACTCCACGTCCGTCAGATAGAGAAATAGTTTTATCTTCTCCATGAACAACCCCCTTTTCAAAATAATACGCCCGTTTTTGGTGACTTTAATACACGCAGAGGATTGTCGAGAGGGAGATTGCCACCGCAAAGGGAATCAGGCCGTTGTCCCCCTCTGTCGCTCTGTCGTAATAAACAGTCAGTCTTTTTTCCTGCACACAGCAGGACACATAGTTGGATAAACGTAATAAACGATGTCTGAAATTGTTTTTGAGAATCATTTTGCAGACCGCCATTATGGCGCCAATAAAAAGAGCTCCCACTATAATTCTGAGAACAGGGCCGGCTCCCACAAAACACCCTACTGCAGAGAGCATTTTGCTGTCGGACGCTCCGAGCATCCGGCACCGGTAAAACAGATAACATAGAATAAATGGGAAAAGAATCCCCGCGAACCAGGAGCACAGGCCCTGAAAGCCCTGCTCCTCCCACTGCCGGAATAAGCCTGCCAGCAAAGCGGGAACAATAAGTGCGTTGGGTATCCGGTACTGCGAAATATCATATAGAGATGCGGGCAGAAGAACCAGAAGAAACAGTTCGCCGCCTTGTATACTCACCACCTCCTGTTATGATGTGAGTACAATCTACCACATACGCTTTTCTCTGTCAATATACATTGAAACGGCTTGGAATGTGAATATTTTGGAAATTTTGGATTATACTGATACTAGAATTACTATTCCAAGCCGTTCACAATCTGGAAAGGAGAATGTTATGAAACGACGAAAAATAAGTCCAATCCGACAGGCAAGAGAGGAATTGATAAAGGAAATTGAAGCCCTGAACCAATCCATGGAAATTGCCAATTCCCACTTTGAAAATGTGTCGGATCCCGACTTAATCGACAGTTACATTTACGAAATGAATGCCATATCCTTTCGTTATAAGTACCTGATCCGGCTGATGCGGAGCATTGAAGCACAGGGGAATTTATCCTGAAAACTACGCCTCGAAACCCCGATTTCCATTCATGTCCGTCGTTTCGTTTAAACTGTTCGGGCCATAGGTCAGCCCGGCATATATCTGCTGTGTATTTTTCATAACAGGGCCGGAGTCGTCCTGACTGGCAATCTCCCGAAACGAGGGAAGAAGCCCCTCCAGCACGTTCGCCGCGTGGGAGAACAGTTCCGGCTGTCTCAGGGCAATCCCCTGGCACAACTCATGGTACGAATAGATGTAGAGCTGGCGCAGATAATGGGAAATCGTATACTGCATATCCAGGCTGCGCATCAGTTCATCTATCATTCCTCTGGCCCGGTCAATTTCCTTTCTGGCCGCGGAGATTTCCCCCGCCTCCAGCTGTTTTTTCCCCTCGGCAATACTGGCTAACGCCGCTTCATAAATAATGACTACCAGCTCACTCCGGTTGGCCTGGGACACCCTGACGGCAAATTCCTGAAGTTTTTCCTTTTCCATGCCAATGCTCCCTTCTCAAAGATTACTCCTGTATTAACGGCTTAACCCTGTAATAACTGTAAAATAGTCTGCGGCTGATTATTCGCCTGCGCCAGCATGGAGGTTCCCGCCTGAACGAGGACACTGTACTGGGTATACTTTGTCATTTCCTCGGACATATCCACATCTTCAATTCGCGAACATGCCTCTGTGAGGTTCTGCGACGTCGTATCCAGACTGGATACCGCCGAATCCAGACGATTCTGATAGGCGCCCAGTTTGGAGCGCACCTCCGATATCCGCTGAATGGCATTGTCAAAAGATGTAATCGCCGAGGAGGCGCCGTCATGGGTACATACGTTGCAGTATTCAATCGCTAACGCCTTTGCGCTCACTGATGGAATAGAGATGTCAATGGTCTGTCCCTCGTTGGCGCCAATCTGAATGGCCACATACCCCGCATCCAACATCGTCACGCCGGCATTGGAACCGGCCTCCGCCGCTGAGACGTCAAATATCATCTCAAAGCCGCCCCTGTCGGATACCGTAACCCGGCCGCCGTCCACAAATACCGTGGCGGTATTGGAAAAACCGGAGGATATATCCAGTGTCACCTCTGCGTCGGTGCCCGGATTTCCGGCCGCTCCGTCTACGCCCAGTTTGGCCGCCAGCGCCGCATTGTCCGTCGTCATCTTGATATTCTGCGAGGAGCCGTAGAGCACAGATGTAAAGGTCAGATTGGTCGCTGCCGCCAGTCCGCACTCGTCACCGGCTGCATTTGACGGTACCACATCTATGTTCATCATCTCACAATAATCCCGAATGCTGGTATAGACCTCCTCATAGGTCTGTCCCTCTTTTACCTCTATGGTCTCGCCGTTAATCTGAATCGTACCGGCCTCCTCCTTTGTCACCACATCATCCGGGCTAAACTGGATCGCACCAGAGATAAGCTTGGCCTGGGTGGGGCTGGCGTCTACACTGAAATTATAGGTGGTGAGAGCCACGTCGTCAGAGGCGGAAATCAGTTTCACTCCAATATTGTTGGAGGAGGACTGGCGGCAACAGGAGCCGTTCAGCACGCTCAGACTGTTATATTCCGTCTGCTCAGACAATCTGTCTATCTCGCTGCGGAGGGCGTCAATCTCGCTCTGCAGCGCCTGCTTGTCATCAATCGTATTCGTGTCATTGGCCGCCTGCACAGATAACTCCCGACAGCGCTGGAGCATCGCCTCAATCTCCGACAGGGCGCCCTCTGCTGTCTGGATAAAGGAGACTCCGTCGGAGCCGTTGGTGGAAGCCCGCTGCAATCCCCGTATCTGAGCCTGCATCTTCTGGGAAATAGCCAGTCCCGCCGCATCATCTGCCGCTTTGTTAATCCGGTATCCGGAAGACAGGCGGCCCGTGCTGGCGGTCAGCTTCTCCTGTACGCTGTTCAGGTTAAAATTCGCACGAAGCGCTGTTATATTGGTATTAATCTTCATATTCTCCGTCCTTTCTGCTCACATTCTGAATAAAACATTTTGCTATCCGGTACAAATCCCTGTTCTTTGCACCTTCTGATTTATTTCCTGTATGAGAAGAATTTCGGTTGCCCTGAACCAGGCTCTCACTATCCATAGTAAATCCGTTCTTCTCCAAATCCTTTTCAAATTCATTCAGTATTTCCCGACACGCCGGCAGGCTCTCCGCTCTGTCGGCCGTCACAAATCCCCTCACATGGGTGCCGTTGACGCGGAAGGCAGCCTGTATCCTGCCAAGTTCTTCCGAGTCCATGGAAATCTCCACGGTTCCCTTCTGTCCGCCGCCGCTCTGAATCGTCACATTGCAGGCGGTAACACCTCTCTCCGTCACGATCGGCACCTCGTACACCTCGCGGCTCCGCAGGTTTTTATAGAAAGAAATACTGTTGGCCATTCTGGCCAGGGAAAGTATCCCATCATATGTTATATCGTCACGTTCCCGGTTCTTCTCAAGAGACGCTTTGTGACTCTCATCGATTTCATCATAGAGAGCGTCCAGTTCCTCCGGCTCGTCAAAAGCCTCCTGGATCCTCTCGCTCTCCTCTTTTTTCCAGACGGAAACAAATTCCCGTCCGCCGTTTGCGAGGTATGCCTGGGCCATCACTCTCTCCGCCGCTGAATCCGGCCGGTCAAGCGCCTGCAGAAATCTCTGTATCTGTCCCTCGGAATCCTCCATGGCGTCCCGCAGCATCTCCGCTGTCTGCTGGTAATATTCAGACATCTCCGTCTCTGTCTCGCCCCCGTCCCGACAGGCCTCCAACAGAGCCTCCAGCGACATCTCCTGTGCCTCTCCCGCCAGATTGCGCAGGGCTTTCGGGGACAGTTCGCGCCGTAAGCCGGACGCCACAGAAGCCCCGTAAGCCGCTTGAATCTGCTCGGAGATAGAAGGCCCGGCGGCCTGCACCTGCTCCAGGGCGCCGAACGCATCATCGATCTGCACGTCCAGTCCCTCTGCCCGTCTTGTGCGGGTGGCAGACAACAGAGAGGCGAGTGAGAGCTCCTTCCCCTCCCTGACTACCTGGCCGATTACCGCTCCGTCGCTCTTTTCTATTTTATCCAACAGCCGGTAAATGCCGATCATGCTCTCGCGCTCCTCGTTCGTCAGGCCTCCCTGATGATCCAGTTTCCACAGGAAACGGCGGAAGGATATATCCTCCGGCGCTACCTTCTGCGAGATCTCAGCTACTTTCTGGTTCAATTCGTCGAGGGAAATCTCCAGCGGATTGACTCCCTCCTTCACCAACTCCGCCACCACCGGCGGCTTCAAATGCTCCATCAGCGAGGTAATCCGCGCGTCATGCGCTTTCATCTCGCAGATGTTTTCCCTGGTGAGAGGAATCTGGTTGTAGGCGAGGATCCTCACGGCCCGCTGGTTCATTGCCGTCCTCTCCATTCCAATATCCTCCAGTATATCGTCGATGTTCCGGAAGGCCTTTGTCATGGAGTCGCCCAAATCCCTACGCACTTCCGTTCCTACCGTCTCATAGGCCTGCCCCGCCCTCTCATAACGGGCCCTCAGGCCCTCCGCAGACTGTGACAGCGCGCCGAGAGTGGAGATCTCCTCCCCGCCCTCGGAGAGCGGGCTGCTGATGGCAAGCAGTTCCACCGGCGCCGCCAGCACCTGCCTGGCGGCCTGAACAGTATCCGACACCGTCCGCCCCGCGTCCGGCGCGTCCTCAAGTCCGGTCTCCTGCAGCAGGGACTGTCTGGCCTGTTCCTCCTGCTCGCGCAATTCCTTCACGATTGTCTCCAGATTGGACACGTCCAGCTTGATACCCTTCTCAGACATAGTCCGCACGGCTTCCGCCGTCATGGACAGACGCGTCTCCTCCAGCCGCCTTCTGGCGCTGATATAGTCGGCCTCTGTCTCAAATCTCCGCACAACCGCCTCTGCCTCCCGCACGGAAAGCTTCGTCAGATCCGCTTTCTCCGGAACAGAGCCGTCCGCCATGCCGTCCGCAATTCGGGCCAGCAGCGTGTCCGTATCCAGTTCCTTTAATTCCTCTATACTCTGACAGGTGCGGATATTTTCCACCGTCACCGGCAGATTGTTCTCGTACAGCCATTTCGCCGTCTCTGTATTTTTCTCCGTGACCGTCATGCCGCCCTGAATCAGGATTCCGGCAATCTGATCCTCCAGGCCCTCAAAGGCCTCTGCCGGTTTTTCTCCCCCGAACGCGGTCTCCCCGCTGCGGCCCCCGTATATGCTGCCGCTGATATTTTCCGGCGTCACGCTCAGTTCGTTTCCAATAAAAAACTTCATCGCTGCCTGGGAGAACGTCTCCGGGGCCGCACTGTCCCCGTCCGCGCCGATTGCCGCCATACCGGCGGCATGGGACAGCCGCGCTACATTCTCCGGCGTCACGGGCAGATTGCTCTGCTGTAGCTGCTCCTGCGCCTTCTCCGAGAGAGAAGCGCCCGCTGCATTTCTGATTGCAGCCTCCTCGATCGCTTCTTCCTTCTCCCGCTCTCTCGACACCTGAGCCTCTACCGCCCTCTGCTTCTCCGAACGCTGTTCCTTTACACGGCTGACCGCTCTCTCAAGCTGTGATGAAGTATATTCCTCCAATGGAGTCTCGTCCCCAGACAAATCCTTCGCATCCTCCCCCGTCATGCACCGACTGATAAAATCGGCGGGGGAGATACCCTCGTCTGCGGACAGCTCCACACTCTCCATATTCTGTTGTCTGGCTTCCGCCTCTGTGTAAATGCTGCTGTTCCCCGTTCCTTTCTGTACTGCACAATCCATTGTAATATCCAAAGCGTCATTGGAAATTCTGCCATCCCTGGCATACGGTACCGGCACACTGATCTTCTTTGCACTCTCTGCGCCGTTTGAGGCAACGGAAATCCGGTTTGTCTCAATTACCATAGATTTCACGCTCACTTTCCAATCTCTATACCTATAATTTCGACCGAAATGCGTGAATTCTTTAGTTTCCTCTTATTGGCAGTTCTCAATTATTACTATATTCCTCCAGCAGCGCCGGATCCAGTTTGATCCGGTTGTCCATCGTCTTCATGACATCGGCAATCTGCACGTCTTCCTTTACCCGCGGCAAAGAGAGGTCGTATAACTGGTTGTCGTGGAAATCCAGCACCATGGGCTCAAAAATATTATCCTCGTTTTCCGTGATGACAAGGCCCTTCTCGCCATTTGTGAGTTCCACGCACACGCCCGGATACAAAATATTTATCGCCTTGATCAACGAATTGACTACCTTCTGATCATATTTTTCGTCCTCCAGTAAACGCCGCACTGCCTTTACCTCGGAAGTCGGCTCCTCCTGGGATTTCATGGCGGTCATGCGGTCATAAGCGTCTGCCACATACAGGATATTGGCGTTGACATTGCTTTTGAGCGCCTCCGGAATATCGCCGCCGTCCTCTCTCGTATAGAGCTCCTGCACCTGTTCGGCGAGCTGAAGGATCTCCTCGTCTAACTCCCCGTACTGTTTCAGTATCTCGTCCGTATTTTTCTTGATCGCCTCTTTTGTCTGTGGATCCTCCTCCTCATTGTCCGGCAGTTCCGCCAGCCTCAACGCACCTATATCGTGGAGAATGGCCGCCTTGACCAGCATATTGATACGCCCCAGGGAAAGTCCCATCTGGCCGCCGATGATTGCGGACAGAATCGCCACGTTCAGCACATGCTTATACACAAAATCCTCGCTGCTGCGCAGGCTCTGGACAAAATTAATCTTCCGGTTCAAATCGCCGTAATTTTTAATCACCAGACTGCACAGCCAGTCCAGCCCCTTGTCCTTTTTCCCCGACGCGATGAGATCCAGATCTTCCCGAATACTGAACACCGCCATCGTCTGGAACCGCTCGAAGTTGATGTCGTCCTCTGTCATCGGCGGCACCGGCTCTGCCGGCTCCAGTATATAAAGCCCCATGAGATTAAAGTTCTTGATGCCGTAAATGGCCTGCATCGTCAGTTTGGTATCCCGCTCATACAGAAGCACTCCATTCTTATTATAAATCGGCTTGCCGAGACGCATACCCGGTTTCAGGTCGTCCACCTTCACAAATATCATTGTGAATTCCTCCATTTCTTTCTGTTAAATAACTTTTTCATAAGACTTTTTTCATCAAAAAGTCTCATTTCCGTCACAATTATCTTATATTATATCATAACAGGTAATAAACGCTGACGCAACACTTTTCAGAAATTTTGAAGGAGGTTCTCCTCATGTTTAAGAAAATTTTTTCCCTTTTTCTGGGTACGGCCCTCTCGCTGTCCCCGCTCTCCGGTCTCGCTGCACCGGAATCCGTCTCCGCCTCCCTTGCGGATACGGCGCAGTCCCCGTGTGCGGAGCAGGTCGACGGGCGGGTTCTCGTGACGCTTGCCACTCCGAAAAAAACCGCTCTCACAAAAGAGGGAGATACCTTCTTTGATTCAAAAATCCGTGTGGAGGACGCCTGGGATTTTGGCGGTGCGGAAATTCTGGGGGACTCCGACGCCGAGAGGGACTTTTTGGAGGACAAAACCATGTATGTCTCCTGCGTCTCCTCGGACACCTACTCCACGGACGAATTGATAGATAAACTGGAGAACCAGGCCTATGTAGTATCGGTCGAGCCGGACTACTGCCAGAAAAAAATGGCCGTCAGCAACGACAGCCTGTCCGACAGCCAGTGGTATCTGGACGGCAAGGGAATTTTTTCCAGCGGGAGCGAGGGCATCCGCTACCAGAAGGACAGCGTCAATCCCGCCGACGCCCCCATCATCGCCGTTGCCGACACAGGCGTAGACTACACCCATGAAGATCTGAAGGATCACATGTGGTACAACCCCTACTCCTCCCTGCCCGGCGTCTATGGCTATGATTTCGGGGACGGTGACAGCGATCCCATGGACGAGGACGAAGACGGGCACGGCACCCATTGCGCGGGCGTTATTGCGGCCTCCACCGATAACAGCAAGGGAATCGCCGGTATCAGCGGCGCCCGCATCATGGCGCTGAAAATTTTTGATTCCGAGGGGCGCATTTCCAACTCCTCCATCGTCGCCGCCTTCTCCTATATTTATCAGGCTAAGCTGCTGGGCGCCAATATCACGGCGGTAAACTGCTCCTGGGGCGGAGGCTCCTCCCCCGCCGCGCTGAAGACGCTGATCGAGCAGATGGGCCAGATGGGAGTTCTGTTTATCTTTGCCGCGGGAAACGACGGCGTGAGCCACGACGCGGCATCCTCCCTGTACCAGACATGCCCCTATGACATTGACAGCGACTACATCGTGACTGTGGGCGCCTCGGATCTGACAGACAGCCCTGCATCCTATTCCGATTACGGCATGGCCAGCGTGGATCTCTTTGCGCCGGGTACGCAGATCGTCTCCACCGTCAATCAGGATTCTTTCTCTCCGGCCCTCTATCCGGCAAGCGCGGGAGAGGCTCTGTGCTCCTACTATTCCTCCTGTCCGGAGGACGCCGCCATTCTCCTCTGTCCGCCCGCAGAGGCCGGCATAAAAACGAATAATGTAACGTATGAAAATATATCCCATTCCTCCGAGGACTACTTTAACGATGAGACGGACGGCTCTGTCCGTCTGGACATCCAGGTTTCCCGCCCGGGCAATTCCACCGTCTCCCTGTATCTGGATGTGACGAAGCTGGGACTGTCCTCATCCGACTCCTACTATGTTTCCTATGATCTCGGCCTGCTCGAAAACGGGGCGGTCTCATGGGAACACCTCACCCGCAAACGGACAAATTCCCACTTTGTCTCCTACGGCGGCCGCACATTCCTGCAATTTGCCTCCCTGTCCGGTGATTTTCACTCCATCACCCGCCTCTATTTTGACAACCTGGCCGTCTCGACGGCCAATCCCGACACGGCCTCCTTTGGGCGCTATGCCGCCATGACGGGAACCTCTATGGCGGCTCCTGTCGTCACCGGCGCTGTGGCTGTCATGGCGTCCCGATTCCCCTCGGACACGTCCGCACAGCGCAGGGAGCGCCTTCTCTCCTGCGTCCGCACGCTCCCCGGCCTGGCCCTGTTCTGCCGGACATCCGGTATCCTGGATATGAGCCGGATTGCCACCTCGACCGTCACGCCCCTCACCACACCGAAAAATCCGCAGACCACCTCCAAGGCCAAAAAGGTGCTGGTAAAAAAGATAAAACTCAATAAAAAGAAAGCCACGCTGCGGTACAAAAAGAAATTAAAACTGACCGCCTCCGTCAAGCCGAAAAATGCCACGAACAAAAAGATTAAATGGAGTTCCTCCCGAAAAAAATACGCCACGGTCACTCAGAGCGGCGTAGTAAAGGCCAAGAAAAAGGGCATCGGCCACACGGTAAAAATTTATGCCAGAGCCAAAGATGGCTCCGGCACAAAGACATTCTGCAAAGTTAAAATCAAGCGAAAGAAAAAGAAACAAGCCTGACGTTTATCCCTGATAATCATATTGCAGGACAATTGCCGACAGCGGCGGCAGATACAATTCTATCTCGTAGGAGACCGTCTTGTCCTTCTGCCCCTTCTGCCCTTTCGACTCTTTCTTTCTGGCGGCGATTGGCTTGGCATTAACTCTGCCCTGCCCGCCGTATTTCTCATCATCTGAGTTAATAATCTCCACGAATTTTCCCTTACAGGGAGCCTTCACGGTATATTTTTCATGGGCGACCGGCGTAAAATTCAGGATAAACATCAGCTGTTTTCTAGCCGTCTTACCCCGGCGCACGAAAGCCACCGTACTCGTCTGGGGACGGGCGCAGTCCATCCACTCAAATCCCATTAGGTCAAAATCGTTATAGTACAAAGCGTCATTAGACGTATACAGATGATTTAAATCCCTGATATAATCCTGCATTTTCTTATGCCGCTCATCCTCCAGCAAAAACCAGTCCAGGCTGCGCATCTCCGACCACTCCCTTTTCTGGGCAAATTCCTGTCCCATAAAGAGAAGCTTCTTCCCGGGGTGTCCGTACATAAAGCCGTAAGCCGCGCGGAGAGCCGCATACTTATCTCCCTCCAGCCCCGGCATTTTGTTCAGCAGGGAGCACTTTCCGTGCACCACCTCGTCGTGGGAGAGCACCAGAATGTACTTCTCACTGAGGTAGTAGCTTATGCTGAAGCAGAGCTGGTCATGGTGGAACTGCTTGAAGTACGGATCAAGCTTCATATATTCCAGAAAATCATTCATCCAGCCCATATTCCACTTGTAGGAAAATCCCAGTCCGTTCTTGTCAACACCGGCCGTCACACCCGGCCATGCCGTGGATTCCTCAGCGATGATGTAGGCGCCGGGGTGCTCCTTTTCCATCACAGAATTCAGGTGCTGTAAAAATTCAATCGCCTCATAGTGCTCGTTACCGCCGTCTTTATTCGGCAGCCACTCGCCGTCCCTCTTTCCATAATCCAGATACAGCATGGAAGCCACGGCGTCCACCCGCAGTCCGTCCACATGGAACTTCTCCACCCAGAACAGCGCGTTGGCAACAAGGAAATTCATGACCTCCTTGCGCCCGTAGTCAAATATATAGGTGCCCCAGTCCGGGTGCTCGCCGCGGCGGCGGTCCGGGTGCTCGTACAGAGCCTGCCCGTCAAAATTGCCAAGACAGTGGGCGTCCTTTGGAAAATGCGCCGGTACCCAGTCGAGGATCACCTGGATCCCGCGGCTGTGCATCTCGTCTACAAAATACATAAAATCCTTTGGCGTACCGTACCGGCTGGTGGGCGCATAGTAACAGCCCACCTGGTATCCCCAGGAGCCGTCAAACGGATATTCGGCAATCCCCATCAGCTCAATGTGGGTATAGCCCATCTCCACGACGTAATCTCCCAGCATCTGCGCCAGCTCCCGGTAGCTGTAATTTCCGTTATCGTCATCTTCAACCCGTTTTTTCCAGGAAGCAAGATGAACCTCGTAAATATTCATAGGTTCCCTGTCCCGCTTATCGCTGCTCTTTGCTGCCTTCGCCTTCTGGTAGTCCTTATCCCGCCACTCATAGCCGGACAGCGATGTGATGCGCGAGGCGTTATCCGGCCGCAGCTGGGCATAGTTCCCATAGGGATCCGTCTTATACAGCTTGCTGCCATCCCTGGCAGTAATCTGGTATTTATAGGCGGCGCCCTCCCAGGCCCCCGGCACAAACAACTCGTAAAAACCGCTGCCGCCGTGTAGCATCATCTTGTGCAGGCGGCCGTCCCACATGTTGAACTCGCCGATCACGCTGACGCTCCGTGCGCCCGGCGCCCAGACGGCAAAGCGCGTGCCCTCCACGCCGTCGATCGTCTCCAGATGAGCCCCCAGTTTTTCATAGATCTGGTAATGCCTGCCCTCGCCGAATATGTAACAGTCAAAATCCGTAATTTCCTTTGGATAAGCATAGGGATCGTAGATATCAACAATATCGTCTTCGCTGTACTTTACCCGAAAGCTGTACTTCTTCAGGCGCTTCGTCTTTTTCTCAATGACGCAGCCAAACAGCCCCTCTACCTCCATCGGCTCCATCTCACCCACAACCTGCTTTTTTCCGTCCAGAAGCCAGACTGCCTCTGCGCACGGCCGGTATGCGGTAAAAATCTGCACGTCGGCCTCTTTGTAGATATGGCAGCCCAGTAAGTCCTGAGGCGCGTTAATCAGCTCCTCCTCCAGTTCTTCCATGAGCTCCTTTCCGGCCCATTCCGTCAAATATTTATTCATTCGTCCTCCTCCAAAACGGAGAGGGGCGCAGCCCGCCCCTCTCTCCTGTCCCTATCCTATTTTATCCAGTAAATCTTTTACAATCTCCGCCAGCTCCGCTGACTTCTTATCCGCATCGGCCAGATCTGAGCCCACTACGCCAAAGTACACCTTGATCTTCGGCTCCGTACCGGACGGACGCACGCACAGCCACGCATCCTCTGTCAGTTCAAAATACAGCACATTGGATTTGGGTATGCCCGTCGGCTTTGTCTCGCCGGTCTTTACATCCCGAATCACATCCAGCAGATAATCTCTCGTGGCCGTCACCTGATAATTGCCGAATGTCATCGGCGGATTCTCCCTGAGGCCGTCCATAATCGCCTGGATCTTAGCCAGCCCCTCGATTCCCTTGTGGGTAATGGCAATCACGCTGTCCTTATAATATCCGTATTTTTCATACATCTCCAGCATGGCGTCCCAGATCGTCTTGCCGCGGAGTTTGTAATAGGCCGCCGCCTCGCACAGCGCCATGGAGGCCACAATGGCGTCCTTATCCCTGGCATGGGTGCCGATCAGACAGCCGTAACTCTCCTCGAAGCCAAAGAGATAGTGTCCCTTTCCGGTTGTCTCCATGCGGAGAATCTCCCTGCCGATCCACTTAAATCCGGTGAGGCACTCCGTCACCTTGATGCCGTAGTGCTTCGCCATGGCGTCCACCATGTTGGAGGTCACTACCGTCTTAATCAGCTCGCCGTCCTCCGGCAGGCTGCCCTCAAGCGCCAGCTTCTGTCCGATCTCATAGTCCGCCAGAAAACTTCCCGACATATTTCCGGTCAGGCAGATATAGTCGCCGGATTTTGTGTCCTTTACATACACGCCCAGACGGTCTGCGTCCGGATCGGTCGCCAGCACCAAATCCGCATCCTTTTCCTTCGCCAGCTTTAACGCCAGCTCAAAGGCCTCTGCTGCCTCCGGATTCGGATAGCTGACCGTCGGGAACTCTCCGTCCGGCAGCTCCTGTTCCGGCACTACATACACATTGGTAAAGCCCAGCTCCTTCAGAATCCGGCGAACCGGAATATTTCCCGTGCCGTGAAGCGGTGTATAGACAATCTTTAAATCAGCGGACGCTTTTTTAATGCAGTCCGGGTGCAACACGTTCTTCTTTAACTCCTCCATGTAGCGGTCGTCCACCGCCTGTCCGATCGTCTCATACAGGCCGGCCTTCCGCGCTTCCTCCTTGTCCATCGTCTTCACGGTGGCATAATCCGTCACAGCTTTTACCTCGTCCATAATACCGCTGTCATGGGGCGGCGTGATCTGAGCGCCGTCCTCCCAGTACACCTTATAGCCGTTGTACTCCGGCGGATTGTGGCTGGCGGTGATGTTGATACCGGAGATACAGCCAAGCTCCCGCACGGCAAAGGAGAGCTCCGGCGTCGGGCGCAGGGACTCAAATACATAGGCCTTGATGCCGTTTGCCGCCAGGCAGCAGGCCGCCTCATCTGCAAATTCCGGCGACATGCGGCGGGAATCAAAGGCAATGGCCACGCCCTTCTTCTGTTCTCCCTGCTTAACAATATAGTTTGCCAGCCCCTGGGTTGCCTTGCGCACTGTATAAATGTTCATGCGGTTCGTTCCTGCTCCGATGATGCCCCGAAGCCCCGCCGTACCAAATTCCAGGTCTGCATAAAAACGCTCTTTAATCTCGTTTTCATCTCCCGCAATGCTCTCCAGTTCCTTCTTTGTCCCGGCATCAAAATAGGGATTTGATAACCAGGCCTCATACGTCTCTTTATAATCCATAATATCCTCCTATCCGCCGTCATGCGGCTTCGCTTTTATATCTGCACAAGGCAGACAAACCCGCAGGTATAAATATTTCTTATATCGCGGGAACTTTTTCCGGAAAAAATTCTCATACGGCCCGCCATGGAGCCGGGCCCTCCCTTATCCCTCGCTCTCCTTCGTAAGTTCGGGGAAGCTCCAGCTTACGTCCTGGCTGTCGTCGGATATTTTCACACTGTAGCTCTTGGTAGTATACCCGTCTTTGGAGAGTGTCAGCGTGACGTCTCCGATCATCTTCGTAAAACTGCACGGCACCTGTCCCTTGTGCGTGCCATTGATATATACCTCCGCACCGGCCGGTGCGCTTATGGTAATCTTGTGGTCAACATCGTACTCGGCATCGGCAACCGCCTTTCCGGAATCGTCCTTCGAGACCGAAGATTCGGATTTCTCCTCCGGATCCTGCGCCACCTCAGCCGACTCCTCCGCCAGATCGATCCGGATAACCGGCCCGGCGTCTTTAATCTCCAGTACGCCGGTGTAATCGTTATAGCCCTCAAGCGCCACCTTTACCGAATGATTTCCATACCTGAGCGGCACGGGCCCGCTGTAGTCCGTCAGAGTTCCGTTGATATAGAGCTCCGCCCCCTCCGGTTCTATCTCAAAGGTAACTCTTGCCGTGTCCGGCATCTGCGACTGGTATCGGGACATGTCCAGTTTCGTCACCTGTCCGCGGCGCACCTGAACCTGCGCTGTGCCGGTCAGATCCCCGTTTTCCATCGTCAGCGTCTGCGTCCCCTCTGGCAGCAGCAGCAACATTCCCTTCGATACCGGCAGAATGGCCTCGCCCTGCACCGTCAGCGTGCCGCCCACGAAATCATCATACTTGCGCAGGCGCACATAGCCGTGCCCCCGCGTGACTACCAGGGAATAGGCCTGTCCCTTAACCCCGCGGAATGTCACCTCGTCATCCGGCGTGATCTCCATAGGCTGTATGAGCTTCCCGTCCGACAGGGCCACCATCTGGTCTGAATAGGCATAGGTCACTCCCTGCACGGTCAGGCGTTTCTGCTCCGCATCAAAGGAAACCTGTGCGTTCTCTATCTCTGTGACGTCCTCCGGCTCCTTCAGGCTGGCAACCCCTGCCGCCGCGTCATCGAGGCACACCTCAAATACCTCTCCGGCGGAAATCTCCGCCATGGACATATCCCTTCCGTTCTTCGAATACACCGCCGTAGCTCCGGAGTAACCGTACTCCTCCTCCGCCTCCATCAGGACATTGTAAAAAGTAATGCGGCTGTTCTTTCCGTCCAGCGCCTTCACTACGCCGACAAAGTCCGCTCCCTCCTCATAGGAGACCGAACTGTTCGGAGCCTGTGTGGACGGCGGCCTTTTCCCCGCCGAACACCCGCTGATTCCGGCCAGCGCCGTCACAGCGAAAAGCAGTTTTATCACAAGTCTTCCGTACCTCATTGCCTCACCCGCCGATTTTCTATTCGCCCGCACTGTCTCATACGTCACTTTCCTCGTTATTGTACCATAATTTCGCAATTATGACTAGTCAATCTTTTGCAAAATTCCTATAAAATTCCACTTGAAAATCCACCGCCGGAATATTTATTCCCTACTGTCCCGCTGCCATCTCCCGCAGGAATTCCGCTTTCGCTGCCTCCTGCTCCCGAACGCCCGTCAGTTTTTCAATGTTTTTGTTGGGAATCCAGGACTTCTTTCCATTAATGTACTGGTTCAGAAGCTTCCAGTACTTTATGGGATAGGAGAGCACAATGGACAAAAATTCATAGGCCTCCGGCGCCAGCGGCATCTCGCTCTGATAGCCCGTCAGCACCGTCCGCCCCTTTTCCACATTCCACCCGTTTTTTTCCATTATCTTCCTGAAAAAATAGGCCAGATCCAACAGCTGCATACCGTAGGCCGCCCGCTCAAAATTCGTGGTAGCCACACCTTTTTTGGTCAGGATCAGATTGTGATAGTTATATTCTCCGTGGCAGACGTCCCTGGAGGCGACGCCGTTTTCCCGAAAATAGGGAGAGGCGGCCAGACGTCGCCTCGCCGACTCCGCCTTCTCGTAAAACTCGTGGAAACATTCCAGCGCATTCAGCTCAAACTGGTTTTTGCGCTTTTTTCCCTTCATATATCCATATACCCGTTTCAGTTCGCGGTTGTGGCGCTCGTAGCGTGTTAGCAGACACTCCTCCAGTTTGACAGGCTCGCTCGACATCTCCTTTAAGTTCCGGTGCAGACAGCCAAGATTTTTTGCCGCCTGGGACAATCCCTGTCGACTCCGGTAATCGCAATCCTCCCCGTAAAACCACTGATAGACAACATACTTTTCCCCGCTCTCCCACTCGGTGACAAGCTCGCCGTCCCTGTTGGGCAGCGCCCGATCCGTCATCTCCATACCGCAGTCCGCCAGATGCTCCTTGATTTGGTTCTCAAAGGCAAAATGGCTTTTGATCTGGTCATATTCCCGCAGCAGACGGGGGCCTTCGTTCGTGTCCAGCAGGACTGCCCCCCTTGCCCGGTATCGGTTTTTTACCTGAAAGTTGTACTTTTCTATAGTCAACTCCTGTTTATCTTCCACAAAACCCCTCCTTAACTGCGCTTGTTGTCTGCCTTTAATTTTATGATTCCCTCCGGAAAATATGCCCGAAATCATATTTATTTTTTTCCGTCGTATACTGATAAAAAACCAATCGGAGTATGGAATGAAAATACGTCGTCTTATAGCCGCGGCCCTTCTGGTACTCTCCCTGACTGCCTGCGGCGTCAAGGCCGCCCCTGCCGGAGAGTCCGGCGCAGCCTTCATCCAATTCACGGAGGAACTCTTTCGGGCCCGCTCCAGCTCGGACTCCCTGACCTTAAACTACACCCTGGCCCATCCGGAAAACTATGGCATTTCCTCCCTCCCCAAGGGCTTCTCCCCCTTTTCGCCGGAGGATCTGTCGGCCGACGCCCTCTCCCTCGAAAACCTTCTGGCTTCTCTCCGGCAGTTTGACAAGGACTCCCTCCCCTTTGAGGAACAGGTGCTCTACGATATTCTTCGGGACAAACTGGAGACTGACCTGCAGGGCGAAAACTATGCGGCATTTTCCGAGGCGCTCGGCCCCACCACGGGCATCCAGGCGCAGCTTCCCGTCCTCCTGGCAGAATTTTCCATTGAAGACGCGACGGATTTATCGCAGTACTTTTCCCTGCTTGAGACCGTGCCGGATTATTTCGATTCCCTTCTGTCCCTGGAGGAAAAAAAGAGCCGGTGGAAGACGCTCCCCTGCCGCTCCACCCTGGACAATATCATCGCCCAGTGCGAGACGTTCCTGGCCGGTTCCGGCGCCTCCATACTGGAGGAGACCTTCCGGAAAAAGGCCTCCGGCTTTTCCTTTCTGGGGGAGGCGCAGAAGCAGGCGGCAATCGCCCGTAACCGCTCTTGCGTCGAAAAATACATTATCCCTGCCTATAACTCCCTCACGGCCGGACTAAAGCAGCTGCTCCCCATGGCCGGAGACGAGGGCTCGCTGTCCCGCTATCCCAACGGGCGGGCCTATTATCAGCATCTGGTGAGGGAAAGCACCGGCTCCTCTCTGTCTGTGCCGGAGCTTTACAATTTAATGACAGAACAGCTGGAGACCTCGCAGAACACACTGATCGCCTATGCCGCGAAGGATCCCTCCCTGTTCTCCTCCTGCCAGAGCTATGTCACAAAATACTCCGCTCCCGACACTATCCTGGCTGTGCTGGAAAAACGCATGACGGAGGATTTTCCCCTGCTGCCAGAGGACAGCCACTACGAGGTAAAATATGTGGACGAGGCGCTTGAGGACTATTTGAGCCCCGCCTTTTATCTGACGCCGCCGTTGGATGACAGCGGAAACAATGTCATCTACATCAATAACTCCGACAAATACGACCGCTCCTCCCTGTTCAACACACTGGCCCACGAGGGATATCCCGGACACCTCTACCAGACCTGTTACATGCACAGCCGCCACCTTCCCCTGCTCCGATACTCCCTGGACTACGGCGGCTACACCGAGGGCTGGGCCACCTACGCGGAAATTTACGCCTACAAGTACGCGGGGATTTCCAGGGACGAGGTGGGGATTCTGCGCAATAATACGATCGCCACCCTGTGCCTGTATGGGCTGTGCGACGTGGGCGTGCACTACGAGGGCTGGGATCTGGAAAAACTGCGCTCCTTTCTAGGCAGATACGGCTCCTGGGGGGCCGGCGCAGCGGCCGCCGTCTACTCCGCCGTGGTGGACGAACCGGCTTCCTATCTGAAATACACGGTGGGCTATCTGGAGTTCGCCCGCCTCAAACAGCAGATGAAAGAAGAACTAGGCGGCGCCTTCTCTGAAAAACTCTTTCACACCTTTGTGCTGGATATGGGCCCCGCCCCCTTCGATATCCTGGCGGACTATCTTCCCGCATGGGCTTCACAAAACGGTTGCAAATAGTCGCTTTTATTGCTATACTTTCCATATTGGCAGTATCCGCCCTGTACGCTGCGGGCTGCTGGAAAGGATTTGGGCTATGACGAAGCAGATATCACAGAAAAAACCGAAGAAAAAAAGAAGAATACCCCTTTTAGTCAAATTACTGTTTGTGCTGCTCATTATTCTGGCAGCGACATTCGCCGTCTTCTTTTTTTACATGAGGCGGCAGACAGAGCCTTCCCGCATCGCCGACAATTATGTGTCCGTGTTTATGTCGAAGAACACATCTGCGCTCTTTGACGTCATGGGCTTTGAGCGGGATACCTTTATCACGCCGGAGACACTGTCCGCCTCCCTGGAAGAACGCCAGAAGTACAGCACGATTTCTTCCTATGGAATGGTAGAATATTCGTCGGACGATCCGGACAACATGCGCCAGTACAGCATACAGTACTGGAACGACAACCGCGGAAATCCCTACACCCAGACGCTGGTTCTGAATAATTCAGAGCCAAAACTCTACTATTTATTTGATAACTGGAAGATTGACACCTCTGAATTTCTCGCCAGAAACTGTGTCATCACCGCTCCGATGGGCGCTGAGGTGAAAGTAGATGACGTCACCCTGACCTCGGAGATGGCGGAGAGCGGCGGGACGGATACCATCACCTACCGCCTTGGAAATCTCTTTGCCGGAACGCATACCCTGACAGTTCTCATGGACAGCTTCAACGAATTCCACACCAGCATTTATCTGGACGGCGGGGATTACAACGACCGGCCCCTCTACACGGTAACTCCCAGTATGCTTCAGATCACCGATCAGACGAGGGAGATGCTGGAGAAGGAAGCGGAAGACCTGATCACCGCCATATATGACCGCGCCCTTGAGGGTGAATCCTTTGATAAACTATCCCAGAAATTTACAGTGGAGGAGAGCGCTCGGAGCGGACTGGAGCAGGCTTTCCAGACATTGATTACCAACAATATCGACTCCTCCACCCATCTGACGGGAGTGGACTTCGACTCCTTTTCTTCCACCTCAGGCTCCGCCTATGCGGAGGATCACTGCTATGCAGTCAAAATCACCACGGAGACCAGATATACCGCCTCCAGTTATGTGGCGGGGAGCGGGCAGACGGCCGCGGGGAGCCGGAGCACCGCGGGCAATTCCCTCTTTACCACTACGTTCCACTACAAAAACGGCGCCTGGTCTGTCTTTAGCAGCACTGCTTTTGAGTCCTGCGTCTACTATATGAGATACTGATACGGGCAATTACCCGTGGGAAATTACCCGTGTGAGGTCGTCCGCGGGAAAATTACAGTGAGGTCGTCCGCGGGAAAATTACCGTTGACTTTTTGCCCAAAAAAATCTATACTTACATTAAAAATGTCCTATCAGCCTGACGGCAAATAAAATTACAGGAGGTTTCATAAAATGGCAACAAAAGCAAATTACAAACTGGAAGAAATCGGCGCCGGCAAGGTGGGTTTCTCCAAAACCCGCGCAATCATAGAAGCCGGCTTCTATGGCAACAATGTAGTAAAGGTAAATACCCTCAAAGAAGCATATAATCTGGCAAAGAACTCACCGGGAACCATCGTGACAGACATGCCTGTTTACCGGGGCGAGGAATTCGGCCTGGAACCGGACGCAAAGGTTCTCCTTTTCAACGACGGCGCCGTAACCGGACGTTATGCCGCCGCCCGCCGCATTAAGGGCGAGCCGGGCGTTGACGCTCCGAAGCTGGATAAAGTCGTTATGGACGCCCTCTACAAGACGCGTTTCAAAAAATTATACCACGCACAGGTATTCGTCGGCCTGGATCCGGAATTTATGGTAAAGGCTCACCTTCTGATTCCGGAGGGCGAGGAAAATCTTATGTATAACTGGATGCTGAATTTCCAGTACATGTCCGACTGCTATGTAAAAATGTACAAAGAGTCCAAGCCTGTCGGCGACGGCAAAGAGGCGGATATCTATATTTTCTCCGATCCGCAGTGGAAGCCGACCGCCAGTCCGGACGTGGACTACAGCTGCCTGAGCGACGACCAGACGCTGTGCTACTTTGACACAGACGAAAACTGCGCCGCCATTCTCGGCATGAAATACTTCGGCGAGCACAAAAAAGGTACGCTGACCATGGCATGGGCCATTGCAAACCGCAACGGCTACGCTTCCTGCCACGGCGGCCAGAAGGAGTACACGCTGTCTGACGGCTCCAAATATGTAGCATCTGTATTTGGTCTGTCCGGCTCCGGTAAATCTACTCTGACTCATGCAAAGCATGACGGCAAATACGGCGTTACCGTACTTCACGACGACGCCTTCATCATCAACACCGACACCTGTGCCTCCATCGCACTGGAGCCGACATACTTCGACAAGACAGCCGATTATCCGACCGGCTGCCCGGACAACAAATATCTGCTTACCGCCCAGAACTGTTCCGCTACGATGGACGAGGACGGCAAGATTCAGTTAGTGACAGAGGATATCCGCAATGGCAACGGGCGCGCCATCAAATCCAAACTGTGGTCTCCAAACCGCGTGGATAAGATTGACGCTCCGGTAAATTCCATTTTCTGGATTATGAAGGATCCCTGTATCCCACCCGTTGTAAAACTGAAGGGCGCTGCTCTGGCATCTGTCATGGGCGCTACCCTTGCCACCAAGACTTCCACAGCCGAGCGCGTGAAGGCCGGTACCGACTTAAACGCACTCCGCATCGTGCCTTACGCAAACCCATTCCGCACCTATCCGCTGGTAAATGACTACGAGAAGTTCAAGAAGTTAGTAGAGGAAAAGAACGTGGACTGCTACATCGTAAACACCGGCGATTTCATGGGCAAAAAGGTGCAGCCGAAAGATACTCTCGGTATTTTGGAGGCCATTGTGGAAAAGAGAGCCAGCTTCAAGCAGTGGGGGCCGTTTGAGGACATCGAGATTATGGACTGGGAGGGCTTTGTTCCCGACCTGAACGACGCCAGCTACAAAGAGGCATTAAAGAGCGCCATGCAGAACCGTGTAAATGCGGTAGAGAACTTCGCCAAAGATAAGGGCGGCTATGACAAGCTTCCGGACGAGGCGCTGGCTGCACTGAAGAAACTGGTAGACGCACTGGCATAAAGAATAATGGCGCCGCACGGTTAATATGTAATCTACGTTTTATCGACACAGGTTTTATATAACATGGTAACAGCCGCCCTGCGAATTTCGCAGGGCGGCTGTTTTGCTTTATTACGGGGATTTTCTGTAACTTTGTCTATTTCTAAAAAATAACTTACCAGGCATGATTCCCGGTTGCAATCAAACTGTCAATATCCTCAAATGCGTTTTCAATTCGTTCTGTATGATACCCCCAATAACCATCGTATATTTCCTGTGTAATGCCGTGATTATCCCATTCTTTCAAAATCTCACCTGTTGGCATGTGTTTATAGCTGGCGTAATATTCCAGCAGATATGAAAAGAACTCCATTTCCTCGCTCATATTGATTATTCCCCCTTTATATAAATTGAATTTCTTGGATTGCCTGTGTTTTTTTCACATTCCCATATTTCAAACAGAGCTTCCGCGCCAAAATCCGTCATTCCCAGTTCACTATTTTCAAGCATATTATGCGTTTGTGAACACACAAACGCTCTAAGCGCCTCCATCGGAGACATTCCGTATTTCGCCAAAATCATCTTTGCGACTTCGATATTATAATAATCAATTATTTCCGGTTCAAGTCGTTTCATATGCACCTTACCTCAACTAATTCTAAAATAGAAATTGCCCTGTCTGTCTTAAAGGCATATTGATCTCTTAACTTTTGTGGAAGCAATAATTGAATTGCTATGTCCTCTGTAAATCTCATCTTTCCCTTTTTTATTTTACCATGGATTGCATGGGAAAACAACGGTTATGGTTGTTCCCCTGTTCACGGCGCTGACGAGTTCCAGTCTGGCATTGTGAAGTTTCACCGCGTGCTTGACGATGGAAAGTCCAAGTCCGGTACCGCCCAGTTCCCTTGAGCGGCTTTTATCTACCTGATAAAACCGCTCAAAAATGCGTTCCTGATGCTCAGGAGAAATACCGATTCCCGTGTCGCTGACAGAAAAGACGACGCTCTCTCCCTCCCTTTTAACCGTTACTGCAACCGTTCCGCCGCTGTGATTGTACTTGATGGCGTTATCACAAAGGTTATAGACAATACTCTGCAACAACTGCGGTATGCCGGAAATCCGGGCGGGTTCTCCCTCGACTGTAATCGTGACATTTGCGCTCTCCCGCTCTGCGGACAGCCGCTTTATTGTTTCCTGCGCCAGGGCATACAAATCCGTATCCTCCCGGCCCATGCCGTCGGCTCCCTCGTCCAACTGGGATAACCGGATAATATCCTCTACCAGATAAATCAGCCGTTTCGCCTCTGCGTGAATCTGGTGGTAAAATTCTGTCATATCCCCTTCTTTTACCATTCCCTCCTCCAGAAGTTCCGCACGTCCGGCGATTGCGTGCAGGGGCGTCTTCAGTTCATGCGACACATTGGCCGTAAACTCCCGCCGGATCTGTTCTGCGCGCTCTTTTTCAGTTACATCAAGCGCCAGCAAAACGGCGCCGGATACGCTGCTACCGGAAACAACCGGACTTACCTCCAGCTGATACCTTCCTCCTGCCAGATCTATGACTTTCTCTCCGTGCAGCCCCTTTTCCAATTGAAAAAGGAGATCCGATATCCCAATGCTTCGGTTTACAGACAGGATATGCTGCCCAATGCAGGAATCATCTGTCTCAAATAACCGTCGAGCCGCAGGATTAATGGTGAGAATCCTCTCCCTGTCATTCAAAAGAATAATGCCCTCGGCCATATTCTCTGTCACCGCTTCAAATTCATTCTGCTTCTGTTTCAATTCCTCCCGCTGCCCTTTAATCTGTCTCTGCTGATTATCAATACGGCCGAGAAGCGGGGATAATTCATCATACCCCTCGTTACTGAGCGGGTTCTCCAGATCCAAATCGTTCAGGGGAGATACAATGCTCTTTGAGAGGCGGGAAGCCAGCACAAGGGACAGGACGACCGCTATGACGAAAATAATACCGATCGGCTGCACCATTCCGAGAAGAAGTGTCAGCAGCGTATTCTGTGAAATAGAAAGCCGAAGCACTGTGCCGTCCGGCAATCTCTCTGCACAGTACAGCGCCCGCTCCATCAGAGTGGAGGAGTAACGGGAACTCTCTCCCACTCCCTCCGCCAACGCCTGTTTAATTTCCTCCCGCTCCAGATGGTTTTCCATCTCGTCTGAATTGGATTTACTGTCATACAGCACAGCACCGTCTGTTCCAATCCAGGTAATCCTGTACTCCGTGGCATCCAGCCCCTTGAGATATTCAAGCCCCTCGTTTTCAAGCGCCCGCGCTGCAAGATTTGTCTGCATTTTGAGCTGGTTGCGCTGGACGCCCCCAAAATACTCATACAGCACGCCCATAAACAGCGCCGCCGATGCCAGAAACACGGCAACCGCCACAAAGCAGATCGAGCGAAAAATTCGTTTTGTCACACTATCCTCCATTCCGGAGCGCAGCGACGGAAGTACGAGCAAAAAGCAGCGTAGCTGTTTTTGCTCTGTACATCAATGTTATTTGTGGCGCTCCGACACAAATAGTTGTGTGAAAAATAGCTATCGAGTTATTTTTCACACTAATCCCTCCAGACGGTACCCTACGCCGCGCACTGTCCGGATATAATCCCCACAACTTCCAAGTTTTGTGCGCAGGGTGCCAATATGCACATCTACTGTTCTTGTTTCTCCAATAAAATCTGAACCCCAAATACTCGAAAGCAGTTGCTCACGGGTAAATACCAGGCCGGGATTCTCCATAAACTTTTTCAATAGTTCATATTCCTTATAAGTGAGTTGTACCTGCGCGCCGTCTGCCAGAACCGTGTGCTCTCCCGTATTCATTGTCAGACTGCGTATCTTCAGAACTTTTACGCCGTCCGCGGGCTCTGTGCGCCGCAGCACCGCTTTTACGCGGGATACCATTTCCATCATGCCAAAGGGCTTTGCAAGGTAATCATCTGCTCCCAGATCCAGTCCGATTACCTTATCGTATTCCGTTCCCTTCGCAGTGGCCATTATAACCGGAATCTCCGCTGTTGCGGCATTGTGGCGCAATCGCTTCAGAATTTCTATCCCGTCTTCCCCCGGAAGCATAATATCCAGCATAATAAGCCTCGGGCGCTCTGCCTTTATCGCTTCAAAAAGAGTTGCTCCGCTGGCAAATCCTCTCGCTTCAAATCCGGCGGAATTTAGGGCGTATATCATCAGATCCCTGATTCCATTATCGTCCTCGACACAAAATATCATATCAGCACCTCACTTCTATCTCTATGCCAGTTCCATTATACAACTCTCCGCCAGGCAATTCAACGGTAGGCGTACCTATGCCTCCTTCTGTCCGGTGATGGAAAACAACACCCATTCGGCAATATTGGTGGCATGATCCCCAATGCGTTCAAAATATTTTGCGATCATTAGTAAATCCAGCGCATACTCCCCTTCCTCCGGCTTTCTGGCAATGAGGCCAATAAGACTCTCCTTCATGCGGCTGAAATAATCGTCTACCATATCATCCGATGCAATCACGGCCTCTGCCAGCCCGGTATCCTGCTTCACATAGGCGTCCACACTGTCTGTCACCATCTTAATCGTCGCCTCCGCCATCTTGTGGATCTCCGCCTGTTCTTCGCCTGTGCGCTCATTCAGAAAAGTAATGATTTCTGCAATGTCTTCCGCCTGATCCCCGATACGCTCCATATCCGTAACCATTTTCAGCGCCGCCGATATCTGGCGGAGATCATGCGCTACCGGCTGCTGCTGCAAAAGCAGCCTCAGGCATATTGACTCAATACTTCTCTCTTTTTCATCAATCTCCCTGTCAAGAGGCGCAACCCTCTCTGCGGTTTCCCTGCTGCCGCTGCGGAGGGCGGCAGAGGCGAGGGAAATCGCCTCCTCGCACAGGGCGCCCATTTGTATAAGTTCCTGATTCAGGAGAGCCAGTTGTTCATCAAATCGAGTTCTCATTATCCAAACCTCCCTGTAATATAATCTTCGGTCTTCTGATTCTGTGGCTGGGAAAACATCTTTTCCGTATCTCCGTACTCAATCAGATCCCCCAACAGGAAAAAGGCCGTTCTGTCCGAGATACGCACTGCCTGCTGCATATTGTGGGTTACAATAACAATTGTATATTTATCTCTGAGCTGCATTGCAAGCTCCTCAATCTTCGAGGTGGAAATCGGATCCAGCGCACTGGTCGGTTCGTCCATAAGAAGCACTTCCGGCTCCACCGCCAGCGCTCTGGCAATGCAGAGCCTCTGCTGCTGCCCGCCCGAAAGCCCCAAAGCGTTCTTTTTCAGGCGATCCTTTACCTCGTCCCAGATTGCCGCATCCCGCAGGGAACGCTCCACAATGTCGTCCAGCCTGACACGGCTTTTGATTCCGTGTGTACGCGGCCCATAGGCCACGTTGTCATAAATGCTCATGGGAAATGGATTTGGTTTCTGAAACACCATTCCAATCTCTTTCCGCAGTGAATTGACATCTACGTCGGGTGCATAAATATCTTTCCCATTATAACGTATTTCACCCGTTATCTTTACCTCCGGTATCAGATCGTTCATTCTGTTCAGTGTTTTTAAAAAAGTGGATTTCCCGCAGCCGGAGGGGCCGATAAAGGCGGTTATTTTATTTTTGGGAATCGCCATATCTATATTTTTCAATGCCTGTGACGCCCCGTACCACAGACATAAATCCTTTACTGTAATAATGTCCTTCATACACTTCTCCTTTTCCTGAAGTATTTACCCACAACCGTAGCCAGCAGGTTGATAATCAGTGTCAGAATCATGAGAATCGCCGCGATCGCAAAGGCGACGCCAAACTCGCCCTGCTCTTTCGCATACACATACAGGGCAACGGTCAGGGTGGCTCCGGCGCTTCCAAGGCCGTCAAAAAATCCGCTTATCGCATGGGCAAAGCCCGCCGTGAACAAAAGCGCCGCCGATTCTCCCAGGATTCGCCCCGTAGCGAGGATACAGCCAGTGATTACGCCGTCCATGCAGCCTGGCAGAACCACCGTTCGGATTACCCGCCACTTGCCGGCCCCAAGCCCGAACGCACCTTCCCGGTAACTGTCCGGCACCGTTTTCAGACTCTCCTGTGTCGTCCGCATGACAGTGGGCAGATTCATGATTACCAGCGTCAGGGCTCCTGCCAGCAGAGAGGTTTTCATACCCAGAAACTGGCAGAAAAACAACATACCCACCAGACCGTATATAATGGACGGAATACCGGAGAGTGTCTCCGCCGCATACTCAATCACAGCGACAAGTTTTTTGTTGCGGGCGTATTCTGTCAGATAAACCGCCGCCCCTGCCCCAAGCGGAATCACAATTATCAGCGCGGCGACAATAATATAGACCGTATTCAGGATATCCGGCAAAATTCCAATCTCGCCGGACAGATAACTGGGCCCGCTTGTCAGCATACGCCATGATATATTGGGAATTCCTTTTACCAGCACATAAACCACCATAAAAAGAACCAGCGCACAGGTGATTGCGGCGGAAACTGCCATGAGCCCCCGCATGGAACAAATATACATCCGCCTCTTTCCTGAAATTTGATTTTTCAACCTATCCCTCCTTACTGCGCTTTAAGAAAAAATTCAACGTCGCATTGATCAGCATTATGAACAAAAACAGCACCAGAGCAATGGAGAACAAAGCTTCCCTCTGCAATCCGCTCGCATACGACATTTCACTTGCCACCGCTGTTGTCAGGAAGCGTACACTCTGAAAAAAGGACGGCATATTCGGAGCGTTACCCGATACCATCATAACCGCCATCGCCTCGCCAATCGCCCTTCCCACGCCCAGCACCACCGCCGCTGCAATGCCGCTTTTGGCCGCCGGAACCGACACCTTAAAGTAGGTTTCAACCGGCGTCGCCCCCAGCGCCAGAGAGGCGTCCTCATATTCATGCGGCACCGCCTCCAGCGCCGTGATGGATACATTTATAATAGATGGCAGTATCATAATGGCGAGCACGATAATTGCCGCCAAAAGGCTTGCGCCGTCCGGAACGTGAAACAAATTCCGGATTCCGGGTACAAGCACAAGCATACCTACCAGGCCATAAACCACAGATGGAATCCCCGCCAGCAGACTGACAGCGGAAGAAACGGCGGCTCTGATTCCGGGTGGCGCCAACTTTGCAAGATACACCGCTGTCAGAAATCCAATGGGCACACCCAGCACAATTGCACCCGCTGTTCCGTAAACACTCGTCAGGATAAAGGGCAGGATTCCAAAGGAGGGCGGCTGCGCCGTGGATTTCCATGTGTCGCCAAAAAGAAATTTAACCGGCCCGATTTCCCGAATTGCCGGTATTCCGGCGAGAATCAGGTAAATTGTAATGAGCAGGACACAGCCGACCGTGATCAAACCGAGAATGAGAAACACACCATGAATCGCTGTCTCAAACAGTTGCTTTTTGTTTTTCATCCTTGCCTTCCTTTCCTCTTTTTACTTTGTCGAAACTACGCCTGCCTTGGATATCAGTTCAACCGCGTCTGAAGATAGAGCAAAATCGTAGAATTTCTGCGCCGCCTCTGACAGAGCCGTATCCTTCTTTGTCACCAGTACAAACGGACGCTGGATAACATAACTTCCATCTTTTACCGTAGCCTCGCTCGGCGAAACACCGCCCACCGACAGCGCTTTTACACTTTCACTCACCGCTGACAGGGAAGCATATCCTATGGCGTCCGGATTCTGGGAGACAGTGGTGATGACGTCACCGGTAGAAGTCAGCTCCTGTCGGTACTTACACATATCTTCCGTCTTCGTTATTGATTCAAATCCATCTCTCGTACCGCTGCCAGCCTCGCGTCCAATGGGAACGATCTCTGCGTCCTTCCCTCCGATTTCGGACCAGTTCTTGATTTCCCCTTTGTATATTTTGGCAATTTTATCCACATCTAAATCTGTGACAGCGTTATCCGGATTAACAATAATGGCGATGCCGTCAAGCGCCAGTACCGTCTCCTCAAGCCCGCTCTGTTTTTCCTCATCCTTTAAACTCCGGCTGGAAAGGCCGATGTCGCAGCGCCCTTCTCCGACTGCCTGGATACCGGAACCGGAACCGGTTGGGTTGTAGGTAAATGTGATGCCCTTGTTTTTCTCCATAAAGGCCTCGCCTAACACCCCGATCACCTCCTCCATAGAGGTAGAACCATCGGTGGATACAGTTCCGGTCGCCTCGGAAGCAGTGGTAGCAGAGCCGTCGGATTCTGCGCCGGACGTCTCTCCGGAGCAGCCGGTCAGGGCGCCCAGTCCCATAGCCGCAACCAGGGCAAATGTAAGAATTTTCTTTTTACTTTTCATTTTGTTTTTCATTTTTCATTCTCCTTTTCCTTGTTTTTATAACCTTTCCGTTACGTCTATATCGTAACTTTCCAATATCAAATCCACTACCATGTCTTTGTAAAATAAATGTAAAACCGCGGTGCACCTTTCGACAAATTTTTCATAAACTAAACTAAGAAACGCAAGATATGGAGGAAACTATGTATATTATTCTTTTCCTTTTTTTGAGTCTGGCAATTTTTTGTCTTATCCTGTTTCATTTCAAAAAGAAAAAAATCATATGCCGGCTGCGCTGTATGTCCCCTTGCGACAAATACGAGCTCCTGAATGAACTGGCAGCCCCCTTTGGCTACCGCTACATCCCGGAGCAGGATTTATTTACCAGCCGCCTGGACGCCTGGCAGAAATCCTATGGATATGGCAGGATTTATGATGAGGCAGCTCCCTTTTTCAACATGGTCTTCGACTGCCAGCCCGTTTACTTCGACTACGATGGCAAAACCTGGCTGATTGAGTTCTGGAAGGGGCAGTACGGAATCAGCAGCGGCAGTGAAGTCGGCATCTACTGCGCGGACACGATTATCCCGTCTGAAAAACGGGACAGCACCATCTTTCACGCAGTGGAACCGGAGGAGTATCTGTCCATGACAACCACACTGTTCCACCGCGATCGCCCCATTGCCCGCATGAACCAGTTCCACTGGTGGCTCACCAGCTTCATCCCGGGGCGGTTTTCCCGACCGGAGGATCTGACTCTGGAAGTCTCCCTGCACTTCCCCGACTTCGAGATGCGCAATGCGTTTATCAACGCGCTTCATCAGGACGGCTACCGGATTGCGGACATTAACCTGTCTATGTATCAGATCGATGTCCTTTTTACATTTTGCACATCTGCCCGCCGCCGCTCCCGGCTGAGCCGGCTGCACCGTCGCCTCGTGCAGTGCAAAAATCACCTTTTTTGCCGGTTATACCGCTTTGTCACCAGGCCCTTTACTTTAACCTGCGATAAGATTTTATACCTGTACTACTACCTGCCGTTTATTTTCCGGCGGACACTGCGGCTGAAGCGGCCCGGCAGAAGGAGGCCTGCCGCGGGATAATCGGAAACCATTTTCTGCCAAATAATCATCAACTAAAATAAGGAGGGAGATTTTCCATGAGCTGTCAGCGACGTCTGGATAAGACCTTTGAACAGGCACCCGTACTCCCCTTTTCCCCCGATACCCGCTATGTGCTTTTCAGCGACTGCCATCGGGGAAACGGTACCCATAACGATAATTTTCTCAAAAACCAGCACCTGTACTTTGCCGCCCTGAAGCATTATTACCACAACGGCTTTACCTACATTGAACTGGGCGACGGCGATGAACTCTGGGAAAACCGGAGCATGAAGCCAATCAAGGAAATCCACAACGACGTCTTCTGGCAGCTGTCTCTTTTTTATAAAAAGAACCGGCTGTATATGCTTTACGGCAACCACGACATGATAAAAAAATACCCTTCCTTTTCCAGGAAAAACTGCTCTACCTATCCGTGCAGCACCAGTTGCTGCCACGAGCCGCTGTTTCCGGATATTCACTATTATGCCGGCATTATCCTGCGGAATGAGGCTACGGGAAGCAGCCTGTACCTCACCCACGGCCATCAGTCCACCCTGTTCAATTCCACGCTCTGGCGGGTGAACTGCTTCCTCGTCCGGTATTTCTGGAAGCCGTTAGAGCAGGTCGGTATTTTAGATCCAACCAGCGCCGCCAAAAACTACAGCACCAAGCAGCGCTCCGAGCGGAGACTGAGCGAATGGGCAAAGCTCCGTCACCACACCCTTATCACCGGCCACACCCACCGCCCCATGCTGTCCTCCGGCTCCCGTTATATCAATGTTGGCAGCTGCGTACACCCTCGGTGCATCACCTGCATTGAGGTCTGCGGTGAAACCCTGACGCTGGTAAAATGGGCTATGGGCACAAGAGACAACGGAAATTTTTATGTGGAGCGGACGGTTCTGTCCGAATCCATTAAAATCCCTTGACAAATCCCCGCCCCTTCCCTATAATAAGAGTTGCTTTTGGCGTTTTTATAATGATGAAAAGGCTTTGATAAGACCAAGTAGTAAGAAGGGAAACCGACAGAGAGTTACCGGCGGCTGAGAGGTGCGGGGGAATCTTCTTACGAATACCTCTTTGAGCTGCACACCCAACGCGGAACTCTTTTCCATGGGGGAATTTACCTTCCGTTCCGCCAGTAGGCTGTGACGTGGGCAGGCGTTACTCTGCGGCACTGTCGTCGGGGCAGTGGAGAAGGCAGGCGATGCGAATTGTCTGTGAATAAGGGTGGTAACACGGAGCACAGGCTCTCGTCCTTTAGGGGGACGGGGCTTTTTTTATTGATTGAAAGGAGACGGGGAAAATGACTGTTTATGATGAATTGGTTGCCAGAGGGCTCATAGCCCAGGTGACAGACGAAGAAGAAATCAAAGAATTGATCAACACGGGGAAGGCCACGTTCTACATCGGCTTCGATCCGACGGCGGACAGCCTTCATGTCGGACACTTCATGGCGCTGTGTCTGATGAAACGGCTTCAGATGGCCGGAAACCGCCCCATCGCCCTGATCGGCGGCGGCACCGCCATGGTGGGCGATCCATCCGGCCGCACCGATATGCGCCAGATGATGACGGAGGAGACCATCGCGCACAACTGCGACTGCTTCCGGAAACAGATGAGCCGCTTTATCGATTTTTCAGACGGAAAGGCCCTTCTCGTGAACAATGCGGACTGGCTGATGAACTTAAACTACATTGAGCTGCTGCGTGATGTGGGAGCGCACTTCAGCGTGAACCGTATGCTGACCGCAGAATGTTACAGGCAGAGAATGGAAAAGGGCCTGAGTTTTCTCGAATTTAACTACATGATTATGCAGAGCTATGACTTCATGGCTCTCTACGAAAAATACGGCTGCAATCTCCAGTTCGGCGGGGACGACCAGTGGAGCAACATGTTGGGAGGCACTGAGCTGATCCGCCGCAAGCTCGGCAAGGACGCCTATGCCATGACGATTAACCTCCTGCTTAACTCCGAGGGAAAGAAAATGGGCAAAACCCAGAAGGGAGCCGTGTGGCTGGACGCAGATAAAACCTCGCCCTTCGAGTTTTATCAGTACTGGAGAAATGTAGACGATGCCGACGTCATCAAGTGCTTAAAGATGCTCACCTTCCTTCCCCTCTCCGAGATTGAGGCCATGGAGAGCTGGCAGGGGAGCGAGTTGAATAAGGCCAAGGAGATCCTCGCCTTTGAGCTGACTACACTCATTCATGGCGAAGAAGAAGCCCGTCGGGCACAGGAGGCCGCAAGAGCTCTGTTCTCCAGCGGCAACGCTGCCGACATGCCGACCTATGAACTGGCCGGAGACGATTTTACCGACGGAGCCGTAGACATACTGACACTTCTCCACGCCTCCGGCCTGGTTCCCTCCAAATCGGAGGCAAGGCGGGCGGTACAACAGGGCGGCGTCAGCGTAGACGGCGAAAAGGTACTGGATATCCATACCACTTATACCAGAGACACTTTCTCCGGCGACGGCGTCGTGCTGAAGAAAGGCAAGAAAAATTTCCGGAAAATTGTTGTGGGATAAAAAAAATATGGCAAAAGCGGGAGAGTCCTTCCGATTCTCCCGCTTTTCTTCATCGTTTGGAGGCGCCCCGATAACCGCTATCTGGAATCACGATGCTGAACAGTTTTTCGCAACAGGCAAACGCTTCAATCCATGAGCACAACCTTCTCCATTTCGCTATGTAACTCTTTGGCCAACTCCGCTATCTCTGCAAAACAAAGCAAGCCAAAGGATTCCTCTCCCGTATGATTTACTCTGGTCTTATCCATTACTGTACCTCCAAATCTTTAGTCTCCCCAAAATAAAGCCAGGCTAGAGTCATTTGATAAAACAAGTGCCGGAAACCCATATAATACAGGTTTTTGCATTTCTGTCCGCTATTCAAACTCGATTTTGGTAACTATATACTGTGTCTAATCAAGCACTATAACACCATATTTCGTATAATCATTCTTTATATTCTCTGTGTTCTTTCTCTTTTTAGAGCTTTTTGCAATCACATTATAACGCAAGAGAGCCGGATTACTCCGACTCTCTCAAGTATGCATCCGCAAATGCATACCCCAATTAGTACTTATAATATACAGCAAACATTGAAAAAATGCAAGTTTTTATAAAAAATTTTTCAAAATATTCATTCTTGATGCCAAATCCGGATGAATTACTATCCCTGTAACATTAGGATTAACAGTTTGTCTATAATTATCTGTTATCTTTTCAAACTCCCGAATAAATGCTTTTATTTCTGTCTTTGATACTTTCAGTAGCTTCATAATAGTAGCACATAAGAATAATGTAATCGCCAATTGTCTTGAAATTCACATATGGCAATCCAATCTCGAGTTTCAAGCACTGTTTCATTGCACTGGTAGGATCAATATTCCTAAACCTAGTATCGAAAACTACTGCATTATGTGCAATTGCATTTCGTAAATCTTTTAATGTATAGATGTATTTGTATATCAATTGTCTATCTGTATCGCAAGACACATTGAGTGATAAACGCTTTGAAATATCATCTCGAACATCATATATAAGGCATGATAATAAATATCCCAAATCACCCATTGTCATTATTTCAAATAAAGCCCATACCGGAACATCTGAATATCCCATATTATTATAGAAATGTGTTATCTTTGGATTATTCTTCTTATAGGCATACGCAAGGCTAGACTGAATAGAATTCTGTAAATTCAACTTATTCTGCTGCAATTTCCTTTTCTGCTCTGTAGTCGCTGAAGCCGGTGCGTTATTGTATCCGCTGACAACCTTATCATACATATCCTGAATAGATTCTGAATTAGCACTAACAAGTATGCTTTCTAACGCAATATTTTTTACTGCCGTCTCAATAAACATCATTTTTCCATACAACAACGCCTTCAAATCAGAATCGTATTGAATAGTAGCATAGACTTCAGCATATGACGTAAATGGTAATCGTCTATGCGCATTTCCAAAAAAACGATATCCCTTGTATCCATGAAAATATCCTGTGTTAATAAGTTGACGCTTCTGTTTGGGGCCATGTATTGAAATTCCACTATCTCGCAGATGCCTCATCAGAGCATCTGTTTTTTTATAACTCATAGACGCCTCCTAAAATTAGTTTTAAAAACAATTATAATGCGATTTAACAACAAAAACAAGATTATTTCAACCTTCTGACATATTAGTTTTGGGGAAATTGCATGAATATCATTGGAAATTATTTCAAAATGCATGTTGACATTCCTTCTGTCCAATGGTATTCTTTTAGCTAAAGAGAGGCGGTTTTGCACCACTTGACTACTCGTTAGTCTTGAGTGGGTTACTCGCTTCTTTTTTTATATCCACCAGATCATACAGGTACATCTTTCTTTTCCTCGTACAGTTTACCACCAGACAGCCGGAATAAATATTATAATTTCCCGTTTTCACATCGTTATCATAAACCGGCATGGCAAACCTTGTTGTATAGTAATACCAGCCGTTTGCGGCATCACCGGAATGTTTCTCTTTCTGGTTTTCCCGGAATCTTTTATCTGTGGCAATCCCCACCATCTCACGGATACCCTGCACTGCATTGGCTTTAGCCTTTGCCCTGCCGCCTTTCATTTTCCTCGTATATTTTGAACCGGCATATTCATCCGGGAAGTCTTTTCCCAGATAAATAATGTCGCCCGTCTCTGCCATTTCTACAAGTTCCCCGACAAAGCGTTCCAAATACTTCTCCACCTCATTCCAGTCAATATTCTGTTTATTGGAAAAGATTATATCAGGCAGAACGACAATCTTATTGCCGTTTTCATCCAGTGCAATTTCCAGCGTTTCCATAGCATTTCCTCCCATTAGTATTGAATATATTGTAACACGCACATAGGACAGGGTACAAGCATCATTCGTACCTCCTGCTACAAATGGTTCTCCTGTTTCATCTTCCGTATCAAAGGCATATTCCATTTTTGTCTCATAATCCAATGCGGCAAAAAAAGCGGGGCTGTTTTCAACAGCCCCGTCTGTGTCAGAGATAAAATACAACCGTCTCTATTATTTGTGTTATTATTTCAATGTCCAGGCCGCTACCTGATAACCGCTTCCGCGGTATACAAAATACAGATCATGGGCTCCGGACACCGTCTCGTCCAGTGAGGCCGAGAGCGTCTTATAAGTGTCGTTTCCGGAGGTGTTCTCCAGTTTTACCGTGGCGATTTTCTTTGCTGTCGTCTCTCCCGGTTTACCGTCAACGTACACTTCAATACTTCCCTTGTCCGTGTCAGAGCACACTTCCACGTCGATGCCGGAAGCGCCCGTGCCAAAATCGACGCCGGATACTTTATTCCAATCCCCTGTCTGTATTTCTGTCAGCACCATATCCTTCTTGCTCGCCGAGTATTCCGTCGTGAGGCCGCCGTTATCCGACATAATATTGGCGCTGTTTCTCTGCGTGCCCGTCAGGCTTCCCGTTCCTCCTACTCCTGCATAGGTAGGCGTGGCAGATATTGTTCCGTCCTCTTTGACAGTCAGTTTGTCGATGTGGAGATTCCGATACCCCATCTGGCTCTTATACAATACCCGCTCTAAGTAGGTGGTATGGTAAGCGATGTAATTCTGTCCCTTAAATGTAAACATATGATGGTGGTTGTTGTATACATGTCCGTACAAATTGCCCGGATTTTCAAATACTGTACCGTGATAGGTGGCATTTTCCATATAGGGATTATCCGCCGTGTAATAGGCGATACATGCCTGTCCCGTATATTTGTCCTTATTATTGGCCAGATTGGTAGACCAGTTGGTGCTGTAGGAGTAATAATAGGTGTCGCCAAACTTGTTTATTTCATTGTCCTCGAAGTAGTAGTACGGCGCAAACTCCCTAGGCGTCTCCGCCAGACTTGTCATATCATCGCCCAGCTTGGCGATGCGGCCGAAGGTAGGATTGGTGACGCCGGAATCATTTCCTCCGCCAAAATAAATGTATGCCTGGCCGTCGTCGTCCACAAACACGCCCGGATCAAAGAGCCACGGAACCTCCTCCGCGCTACAGGTAGGAGTATCTCTGGAGATCAGCCTCTTTCCGATTGGATCCTTCCACGGGCCGGTAGGCGAGTCTGCCTCCAGTACGCCAATTCCGTCTCCGCCCAGTGTATAGTATAAGAAAAATTTTGTCTTGCCGCCAATTTCCTTGCTCACAATGGAGGGCGCCCAGGATTTTTTGGCGTAATCCGTGAGTTCCGTCACGTCAATGACACCCTCGTCCTTCCAGTTCACCATGTCGGACGTCGAAATGCAGGACATGGTGTTGGTGTTGTACGCATTGGAAATAACATTTCCCTTGCCGTCAAACTCCGCTACGTCTGTGGTGCCGTATACATATAACCGCCCATTGTACTCTACCGTCGTCGGATCGGCGATGAAGCGCTGCGCAACCAACATACTGTTTACTGTCTCGCTGCTCACCGTATTCTGGTTGCGGAAGCTTGTGGTCAGTTTCAGATCGCTCGTGTCATAGGCCTGCTCCGTCTCCGGCGCATATGGATTTTTCGGCCCCGTGGCCTCTGAACTCTTTCCGTATGCCGCCGTAATAGAGGAAATCTCCAAATCATCCATATTGGTTCCATAGGCCGGCCCCTTAATAAGGATATGCGTAGCCGCTCCGGTGGAGGTAAGCTCTATTTCCATTGTAAATTCTCCAGAGCCCACACCGTAATCCGTCGATTTCGGCTGCTCGGAGAGAGCGCTGAAGTTAGTGTCTGATAACCACACACGGAAGCCAACGGTTCCGTTGTTTTTACCTTTGATCGTAAATTTAACCGTCTCTCCGGTATTGATCTGTTCCGGCAGCTTCACGATAAACTGCTCCACATTTTGAGCATGTATTGTCTTCGTACTCTCGTCGTAAGTCGGGCGTCCCCCTGATTCCAGCTGAATATCAAACACCGATAAATCCAGCTCCTGTACCTGCGGTTCTTCCGGCGTCTCCGGAGCGGCCGACGGCACAGAGGAATTCGATGGCTCCGCAGGAGAACCTGACGGCGTATCCGGAACGGCCGACGGCACAGAGGAATTCGATGGCGCTGCAGGAGAACCTGACGGCGTATCTGTAGTAGTTCCTGCTGACGGCGTCGGAGCGCCCCCTGTCGGACTGGACGACGGCTGGCCGGTTTTATTTGCCGGAGTGGCGGTGGCTCCCTTCTGGGCTTTTGTCACCGTCACTTTGCATTTTTTGGTGTATTTCTTTCCCCTGACGCGGAAAGATATTTTCACCGTGGCCTTGCCGGCCTTTTTCCCCTTAATGTGGATTTTTTTGCCGACCTTCTTTACTTTAACTATCTTCTTTGCCTTTTTGGACGCTTTCCATTTCAGCTTTTTGGGCGTCCCGTTTTTGATGGAAATTTTTTTCGTTTTCCCTACTTGGATTTTTACCTTTGAGTTACTGAGTTTTGGCGCTTTCTTCGCCTCTACTTTTCCCGGTGCGGACGTCAGGACAAGCAGCAGGGCAAGAGCAAAACTCAAAATTCTTCTTTTTCCCATGCTTCATACCTCCATATGTTAATATTTTATAACTATTAATTCCATAATACATATAATATTTTCGCTTTTCAATGTATTCAGTTGATATTTTTATAATATATTCGCAACTTTCTTTTTCTCTTGAGAAAATATTTTATTGATGTTAAAATATTATAAAAAGGAGGTGCCCCATGCCGCACAAGACGATTAATTCCTATCCCTCCATAGGGAAGGAAGCCGAACTCCCCATTTTTATGAGGGCGGTAGGCTGCAATGAGTACCAGCCTGACGACGACCGGCTGGAGGGATATATCTACCATCAAATTTATTTTGTGGAGGAGGGGGAACTGCGCTTTTCGGTGAATGGGGAGAATTTCCGTATCTCTCCGGGTATGGGATTTTTTATACGGGCCCATTGCCCTTACCGGATCGAGCCCCTGACTAACCTGTGCACCACCCACTGGGTTTCCTTTGGCTGCGGCTGTGAGGAAACACTCTTTTCTCTGCTGGCGCTTGACGACAGCCTGATATACTCGGAGCTTCCGGTGAAGGAACTGAAGATGCAGTTAAAGGAAATGTATCTTCTCTCTACGGAAGATACCTTCTACAGCCGCTGTCAGAATTCAGCGAACGTATACCGTTATCTCATGGATTTCTACGCCCATCATGAGCGGCGGCAGACAGAAAAAAAAGAGGAGGCCGCAAATCCGGCTCTCCTTCTTGCCAAACGCTATATTGAACAGTATTATTTCGACAATCTCACCCTTGACACGCTGGCCTCCTTCGCCAACGTCTCGCCCCAGCATCTGTGCCGCCTCTTTCAGACGCATATGCATATGCGTCCCACCCATTACATCAACCAGACGCGGATCAAGGTGGCCAAATGGCAGCTGCACAACACGGACAAAACCATATCGGAAATCGCCGAGGCGGTAGGCTTCAGCACCCCGTATTATTTTACCAATACCTTCAAAAAGCTGGAGCATATGTCCCCCTCCGCCTACCGCAAACTGGTGCGGAGCTGAGTCCGGCCCTCTCCGTCCGCTATCGCCTTCTGTGGTAGTATGCGTTTCGGCTGTTCCTGCGGTTTCTCCTGCGGTTCCGCTTCTCGCGCCTTCCCTCCTTCCGCCAGGTGCGCTTGTAGCGGTTTCTGCGGCTCAACTGCTCTCCGTGGTTTCTCAGATAGAGGACTAACAGCGCGACGGCCCCGCCCAGGGCAAGAACCAGAATCGCAACCAGCAGAACCTTCTTCCAGGGAAACGGCTTCTGATTTGCCTTTTCCACCGCATCATCAAACCACTGCGACATATCAATGCTGTCCTTCAGCGTGGCGGCTCCCTTGTCCGAGTAATAAATCTCAGAACCTCCCGCCTCTTTGTTGTTGTAAATATATGTGAGCCTGCCGATAATCTTCCTGCCGTCCGCGCTCATTTTAGGGTTGTCGTAGAACTCCAGTTTTTTCTGCGCCTTATCCAGCGTCACCCCTTTGGGCAGTATCACCCCCGCATTGTCGTCAATGGACAGCGGGCTGGTATCGGCGTTATATATCGGACTGAATTTGGTAAACAGTTTGCCGGTATTATCTGTATTCTTCTGCTCTTTCTTCAGATCGTACCGGCTGTAATTCTCAAAACAATAGTTTAGCAGTTTGGTGCTGTCCGTGTACTCATTGTTGTTCGGCGCCGTCCAGGGCGAATACGGCGCCCGCATAATCACGGAAACCAATGTCATGCCGTCCTTCTTTGCATAGGTGACAAGCGTATAGCGGCATTTACTCGTATAGCCGGTCTTGCCTCCGACGCAGTACTCATATACATACTGGGGAAAAGTGCTGGCATACAACATGCCGTGATGGTTGTAAAGGGCATGTCCGTTTTTACTTTTGTTTGTCCTGGGGATATTGTAGCGCTTTGTCCCCGTAATCTTGGCAAAGACGGGATTTTTATAGGCCGCTCTGGCAATCAGCGCCATATCGTGGGCCGTCGTATAGTGATTCTTTTTCCACAGGCCGTTGGTGTTCGCAAAATGCGTTCCCGTGCAGCCCAGCTCCTTCGCCCGATCGTTCATCATCTTTACAAATTTATCCGTGCTGCCCGCGATGTGCTCCGCCACCCCGTTGCAGACCTCGTTGGCCGACATGAGAAGGATCGCATAGAGAGATTCCTCCATGGACATCTTCTCGCCGACTTTGGTTCCGATGTTCGAGGCGTCGGCCTCCAGGTTCATGACCGCATCATAGGAAAATGTCACTGTCTCTGACAGGGAGGAGTTCTCAATGGCCACCAGCGCCGTCATTACCTTGGTAATACTGGCCGGATACTCCCGCTTGTCCATGTTCTTTGAGTACAAAATAGTACCCGACTGCACGTCCATGACAATGCCCGATTCCGCCGATATTTTTACCTTGGCCCGCGCCTCGCCGGACACGGACAGGACAGACAGGCACACCGCCGCGCACAGGCAGATTGAAAGCCACCCTCTTTTTCTGATTTTCCTCAATATCACATTCCCTCCAGATTTGGTTTAGTATACTTCTTCTATCGTCAATTCCCGTTTTTTTGTCAGATCAACAAACTCATCTTCCACCATGACGATTGGCCGCGACAGTTCGTTCTGATTCAACATCACAATCGTTCCCTCTCTGTCGTCGCTGAGACGGACGCGGTGGCGGAGATAGGTGTCGGTGAGATTCCGCAGAATCGGCATCAGGAAAATCGGATTGAACTGCTGCCGCCCCTCCTCCTCGAACAGGCGGATCACCCGAAACGGACTCAGTCCCTTGCGGTATACGCGGGTTGCCGTCATCGCCTCATAGACGTCTGCAATGGCCGTAATGGCCGCATATGGATCGATCTCATTCACCTTCATGCCGAAGGGGTAGCCCTTGCCGTCGCACCTCTCATGGTGGAGCAGCACCGCCCGCTTCACGCTCTCATGTATCTTTTTATCCTTCAAAAACTCGTACCCTCTCACCGGATGCTGCTTGATTACCTCATACTCGTCATCGGTGAGACGGCCGGGCTTGCGCAGAATTTCCTTGGAAATCAAAAGTTTCCCAAAATCATGCAGGAGGCCGCACAGCGTCAGATGTTTTTTCTCATACTCCGACATGCCCACCCAGTCGGCGAACACATTGCAGATCATGGAAACGTTGAGGCTGTGCGTATAGGTCTCATCATCATAATCCTTTATATAGTGAAGCATGTCAAATACATGATACTTTGTATCTGTGGAAATCACTACGTTTTCCACGTCCTGGAGCAGTTTCTTCTCATCGATATTGTCGCCGACCTTCAAAAGCTGGTTCATGCTTTCCTTTATATCTAAAATGGAATCCTCATACTGGCCCTTAAACTTCTCAAATGCCCGTCGCTCCGCCGCGCTCGCGAATGTACTCTCATCCTCCGCATCGTCCATGTCCAGGTTGTCGTCCCTGTATACCTGTACGCTCAAAATTCCAAAAAATGTAATTCTTGCAATCGAATTGGCGTCGATTATACTATCCTTTCCAATCAGCAACTGGTCATTCTTTGAGTATATATCCCGCGCCGCTACCATGCCCGGCACAATATTGCTGATCGGAATCGTGACCGCCTGTTTTTCCTCCATACGCACCTCACCTCCTCTTTTGCATTTCTTACCTCTATAAAAATTCATCTACTTAATTATATTTACATCAATATTTTGTCCTATATAATATCAATTAATTTTATCCCATCATACTCCCAATATTGTGCTCCTTTATACGAACCCGATGCATTAACTGTACCTTTTCGAGTTTCAATCTCTCTCGTCAGTGGTGAAAGATGCCATTTTTTCCCTTCAAATTCTACCTCCCTATCGCTTACAACCTTTGCATGTATACTATGGTCTGATGCATAATCAATAGTCTGACCAATTAATTGAAGTTCTAAAAACGAAAGACCATTCATTTTCATCACGAAATTATTGGTTTTCCTCATGTCATTCGGAATTGGCAGAACCTGTTGTAGCAAATAGTTAATAATCCATTTAGATCTTTTTTCAATAGTCTCTCGATTCCAATGATTATAATTAATAATTTCCGTTTTTGCAATCTGAAGCCCTGCTTTATTTTCATATATATTCTTTTTTTCAGCAAAACTTTTATTCCCTAATTCTTGATTATGCCGAATTAGCGTCAAGTTTCCAATCGTATTAAGCAAAGACTGATGTATATTCTCATAATCTTCTCCAAGTTCTCTTTCCCAAGTTTCATTTAATTTTCTTGGCATAATATGCTCTATCTGAAGTTTTTCATCATTCTTATCCGGTCGTGATTTGGTTATGCATTCCTCTATCAGCGACAAAATAAACTTACACAATTTCAAACCGTAAAAATTCATAACCGAAAGTTCCCGCTCCATTTCGATATCATTCGGAACACGAAGATGATTTTCCATACTGGACAATATGCTAAACATTTCACGTTTTTTATCCTGTGCTTTCACAAGTTGTGGTACTTTCTTAACTAATGTCGGAAAATTTTTGTTTTCAGCTTGGACAACACCTATAATTCTTCGTCTGGTGATATAAATAATAAAAACATCCAAAATATCACAGAGCATTTTTTCCGTCATTTCATTCATTTTCCACGATTTTATCAATGACATTAAAAACGAATATGCTGTCGTCACATCAAGTGTCCTAATATCCCCAAGACGTTTGTCAATCTCCCTGCTACCGCTTGTTTTATATAAAAGAATATAAGCATAATAATCTGAATATTCACTCAATGTTTTAAGCAATTCTTTCGCATTATAGCCCCTAAATAATTCTTTAAAATTAGAATACAACTCTTTATAATTCCGCTCTGTTGCCTGTTTGAATGATTTTTTCTCCTTTAACTGCATATAATCACGTATAAATCCGGATACTTGATGTGGAATGCTTTCTTCCATGTGCAGCCAATAATTTTTATACAAAAATTCCTGTCCCTCTGGTTCAATTCCAAGCAAAAGATAGTTTCTCACCAAATCTGCAAGCGTAAGGGGTTTCCCTAAGGAATTCATTGATTCAAATACCTCCTGTGGATTTTCCCAAGAATTCCTTTCTGGTTGTAGTTCAATCGTTACAACGCTAAATTTACTGAGCCCAGATCCAATAACATCCGTTAATGTAAAATCTGCATTTTCTTGTAATTTTTTTATCGCATTTATAAAATACATATAATTGCTATATATTGCAGAATTTTTGGCTTTTTCCTCCAAACGATTACCAAGTATAATATCACAATACACTTTCCAGTCTGTTTCCACCTGTTTAAGCTTAATCTTATATTCTGAATCGTCTGAAACATTGTCATTCCTCAAGTATTTCGATTCAATGTACTGCTTCAGCTCTTTATCTGCTATTACATCTCTCAAAGCCACCAAAAACAACATCGTTGTCGTAATTCTCTGCTGTCCATCTATTAGCACAAGTTTATTTGGTTGTCCAAATGCCGTTTCTGTCTGAAAATAGGTAACTGTACCAAAAAAATGCTCTGCTTTTCTTTCTTCTCTATTATTTTGCGTTATCCTAATAATATCATTTAAAAACACTTCACACTGTTCTTTTTCCCATTCATAATTTCTTTGGTATGGTGGTATAAAAAATGTAACATCATTATTTGAAAGTAACTCTAGCAAATGTCTTTCATTGGGTATCATTCATTTATCCTCTTTCCTATTTACATTTATGCAATCGAATGTTTTTTGTATTCAAGTGTATCTATTACATATACTTCCGTATCTATACATTCAAATAAATCCGGATTAAACAACGCCAAATTATATCCACTACTATGCATTACGCTTTTATACTCTATGCCAGCATATTCCGCAATATCATCATGAATAATACTTTTAACAAAATCTGTAATGTATTGCGTCGGAATATAGTCTAATACACTGTCGCTTCTTCTCATAATTTTACTCATTTCGTCATTTATCTTACTTAAGTGTTCTTTATTAATCGCATACTCTAAACAATCTAATCCCTCTATAAATGGACTAATTTGATTTATTTCTTTCAAATCAACAACAATAATATCTTTTTTAAGCCTGAATTTTCCAACTGTTACATAATCATATGCACCCGCTCTTGCCTCATATATTGTAGTCTCAGCTGTATCCGCCAAATACAAACATCTTATTCCTCTTGCATTTGCCCTACCATCTGTTGTCTTTTCAAGTGGCGGCGCCCCCATATCTTTAATAGGAATCCCTTTCTCTGTTGAAATTCTACATCTATAAAACACCGCTCCTGCTTTATAAGGTTTTCGAATATATGAACAAAATCGTTCTAGCAAATTTAAATTCATATAATGAGTATGAAACCGATTTTTTGTCTTTAATGCTTTTACAAAATCATCCCAGGAATTTGTAGTCAAAAGAGAATGTTTTAATAAATACTCTGAATCATATAATTCCTGTATACCAACTGGTTGGTCAAACAATTCTGCATTATATTCATACTTTTCTTTACAAATTGCTGTAATTATATTATACACATCTGCTTCGCTCTTGTTATTAAAAATATTCCAATTACTAATTAACTCGCTCTTCAATAGTCGAGTATCTGATTTCGGATATGAATCTGGCAATAAAGAAACTGGAGTATATATGCTAATCAATTCATCAAACATAATACTCAGATCTTCATACTTATCGGTATCGTATATATGTACATTTTTACATTTGCACTGGGGGCAATCTCCCATTTTTACTTTGTTTCGAATAACAGAGATAACTTCTGTATCGCAAAAACATTTTTCGCAAATTATCATAAACTACTCCTATCCAAATATCGCCCTATCAGCTCTAAATGATGCATAATAGATAATTTTTTCACCGTTCCCAAACCTGGATAAGCTTCTCGACGATATAACTTTTCAAACTCCTTCATCGCAACTGTGTCAAGTTTCATTTCCTCATTCCACTCTACTAGTTTCAGTAACGCTTCCTGAAATTTCCCTGCAGGATCTCTTATATCATCATTCGAGTCCGACACAAAATGCTTTACTCGCAAACTATCATCTGTATCAAAATATACAATATGAATTGCAACTGCATACGGGGCAAATCCCGTTTCGTTATATTCCTTACCAACTACAGAATAATCAGAAAATCCCACATATCCATCTTCTAAATAATATAAATGATCTTCTGAAAATGGTTCATCATCAATTTCAATATAATCATTATTCCTGTCTTTCTTGTTGAATTTATCATCCAATAATACCTTATTTTTCCTTACTTTCCTTCTAAAACCACTTTCATCTGGTATTAAATTATATTTTACATTCGTTTCTGAAAAAAATGCTTCATAAACAGGAATTGCATCTTTATTATCACAAATCGTTCCCATATTGTCTGCAAATCTTTCAATGAATTTCTCCGGTTTCAAGTTTGCCCTTAGCAAATTCATATAAAGAATACTATTATTTTCGTTTAAACTTGCAACTAATTCTTCTTTTAATTTCTGGTTTTTCTCCTCTCTAGTATCACTACTAAAACTGCCTACCTTGGGATTTGTAATGATAGCAAGTTGTTTTTTACTCGCTCCATATGTTTTTACTATTTTAACAAGAGTTGATGATAATTTTACAGGTTCAATAATTGGAATAATTTTGTTGCTTAAAACTCCTTTTTCTAACAATTCACGCAATGCAATTAATTCAAATTGTCTTCCTCTTAAATAGGGAAAATACATACTACGCACCTCCATATTGACGTTCCAAAAACACATTAAGTTTCTGATAATCGTCACATGTTAACTTCATAAAATATGCCAAAAATTTTAATTCGTATGGAATTTTAATAAACTCCTCTTTCTCTAATTGTGTTCTCTTTTTTAAGCGACTTAAAACAAGTAAATATACTTCTTCTATCGGTATTTCCATAAACATTTTTTTACATGCAGAATAAAATTTAAATTGTGTGACTTCCGGTAAATATCCATACCACTGGACAATTATGTCTTCATATTCCTCTTTTCTTAGTAATTTAAAAATACTTTCCTTGTCTAAATCATTTATATATCTTTGAGGTTTTCGAACTGTACCCAACTTCCCGTTTTTTCTTAGTACACAAATACCTACAGGCTTCTCTATACTATCTAACACCTTTTGTAATTGTAGCAAATTTTTTTCATAAGTAACAACAACCACAGAATCAAATACCTTATAATAATCATCTATCTGTGAAGATAATCTCTCTAAATTATCCAACTCTGTTTTTATTTCATATACAACAGCCTTGCCATTTACTAGCACAAAATCCGCTTTAGATCTTGCTATTGCTATTTCTGTCAAAGCAGTTGTTGTATTAACACTATGTACACCCAAAAGCAACTTATTTAATAAAGTATTCTTATAAAAATATTCATTACGATAATTATTCTTTAATTCGCTATAAATTTCGCTTATTAATTCTCTATTATTTTTTTGATCGGCATTATTTACATAACATCTAACTACTGATGAATATACATTATCTTCTTTCCCGTTTATAAAGTAGCGAAGCATTTTTCGTGTAAATATTCTGTTCAAATTACTCATTCTATTTGTTTCCACCAATCCCGCCTCCCTGTAATTTCTAAGTCATCAACCGCTACTTCCCGCAAATGATGGTTTGTTTTCAGTTCCGCAAGATGTCTGTTTCTGATTGCATAAAAACAGATAACGCAAATGTTAAAAGTCGGTTCCATCTTTTATGTGATTTGCCCGACTATTCTTAGATATACTCTTTAATGAAATCTTCTGTAATATTGCCAACAATTGCAAAATAATATTTTTCTTCTCTTTGGTCCAATTGTTTAATATAACGTTTTTCTTACATTTGTATATCATAAACAGTATATCATACCACACCGTATACGTCCATATCTTTCCAATATACTATTTCATTTTATTTTTACCTGTGTTAAAATACGAAAGTGGCCGGGAATCCGGACGGAAAATTTTAATCCCGGACGGCGGAAAGGAAGACCGATATGCGCTTGCGAAACATTAAAGGTTCTAAGGAATTTATTGATAAAAGTCCCTTTGTGATCCATCAGCCGGAGACGTACAGGGGGCGATGGCACACGCTCTTTCACAACAGCAACCCTCTCCGTCTGGAGATTGGCATGGGGAAGGGACAGTTTATACATGCGCTGGCAGAGCAGAATCCGGACGTCAACTATCTCGGCATGGAAATGTACTCCAGCGTTCTCTACCGGGCCCTTGAAAAACGGGCGGAGGCAGAGTTGGACAACCTCTTTTTCCTGCGGCTTGATGCCAGACACCTGACGGAGATTTTCGCGGATGGGGAAATCGACCGGCTGTACCTCAATTTCTCCGATCCCTGGCCGAAAGACCGCCATGCCAAGCGCCGCCTCACGAGCCCGAATTTCCTGGCGCTCTATGATCGGGTTCTGAAGCCGGACGGATTTTTGCAGTTTAAGACAGACAATCGGGCGCTTTTTGATTTTTCCGTGGAGGCGGTACAGGCCTCCAATCGCTGGAAAATCCGTGAGCTGACCTACGACCTCCACCACAGTGAATTTCTTGAGGGAAATATCATGACGGAGTACGAGAGCCGGTTTGTGGCCGAGGGAAAACCCATCTGCCGCTTCGTCATCTCCCGCTGAGAGCCCCCCGCACCGGACGGATTTTCCCGTGAAAGCCAAAAAGCAGGACACATGGCCGAAACCTTCATATACTGTAAAAAAAGGGGTTTTTTATGGGCCGCTCCATGCAAAGTAAACTGTCGCAGAAACTAAACTGCGGGAAGCTTTCCCGAACTCTGCGGCGTATCCTTCAATCCCTGGACGAAATACAGAGATTACTTAACATCAAATAAGTGGATTTCCTTTTTGCGCAATTTCTTTTCCAGAAAAAGATTTACCAGATACATGAGCACGGCGGTGGCGGGCACTCCCAGAAACATACCGATCACGCCAAAATAGGCGCCGCCCACCGTTATGCCGAAGATAACCCACAACGGTTTAATGCCTGTCAGATCTCCGAGGATCTTCGGCCCCAGATACAGTCCGTCAAACTGCTGCAGCACCAGTACCATAATCGCAAACAAAAGCGACAGCTTCGGATCTATGAACAGATAAATCAGCACGCCCGGTATCGCTCCGATAAAGGGCCCAAAATAGGGGATCATGTTGGTAATGCACACAATGACGCTTATGAGCAGGGCAAAGGGGAACTGCAGAATACTCATGGCTATCAGGCAGATGACGCCAATAATCAGCGAGTCAATCGTCTTGCCAAAAAGAAATCCTGTAAAAATATGGTTACATTTCAAAATGGTTCTCCATGCGCCCTCGGCTCTCCTCTTGGGAACCAGCGCATATACGACCTTTTTCAGGCTCTGAACCAGATGCGCGCTGTCCCACACGATATAGATGGAGATTACCACGCCGAAAAATATGTCGTATACCATGGAAAATACCGAGCTGGACAGCTGATATACATAGGGCAGAATATCCGCGCGGTAATTTACAAGTCCGCTGAGCAGATTGTTCCTTATATACTCGATAATTTCCCCAATCTGGATAAAGGGAATCCGGCTGTTGATTTCCGCCTCGTGGGTTACTGCATACTGGTAGCCTTTTTTAACCGTCTGTCCCAGCTCCCGGCCGCTGTCCCGAATCTGAGGGAAAATATATACGACGAGCACAGTCAGAAGTCCCACGACAATCAGATAAGAAATCGCGATACTGACACCTCTCTTGACACCCTTCCAGCGCTCCGGCTTTATCCTGTTCAGCAGTTTTTGGAAGAAATTTACAAGGGGCATGAGCAGATAGGCCAGAAAAAAGCCCACAATAAACGGCATTATAACAGAAATAAAACGCTCCAAAACCGCCAGCGTATTCCGCCAGTTCCAGATGAGGGCAACCGCAATCGTACACAGCGTCACCAATATTACCACATATCCTACATTGGATACAAAACTTTTCAGCGCATTGCGATATTTATTATTTTTCTTCATGATTCCCTCCGTCCGCTTTTATTTCTACTTTAATTTCATTTAATTTCTTTTCATAAATTTGTTCTTGCATTTTGAATAAAAGTATTATATAATAGTCCTTGTGTTAAAAAATTAAGCGCCATTAGCTCAGTTGGTAGAGCACCTGACTCTTAATCAGGGTGTCTGGGGTTCGAGCCCCCAATGGCGTACTTCCGAGTCCTTGTTTGGCAGACCTGCAACTGCTGGGTGAGGGCTTTTTTTTATCCTTTTTTTGCCTCCTCCAGGGACTGGCTCTCCTCCTCCGACAGCGCCACAAAAACTTCTCCCGCCTTCACCTCTTTTATATAGGTATAGCACCCCTCGCTGTTGCTGTGCATGGAATTCAGTATAAAGCCGTCGTTCTCCTTCGTCAAAAGAGTGAGGACAAAACTCAGAGTTCCGCCCACCTCCTTGAAGGCGTCATATTTTACAATACCGACCTTCTGATACGTCTTTAACAGGTTGGCGTCTATTCCGCCGAGACGGCCGTCTATTTCCTTCAGCTTTTCATTGATATAATCCATATTTTCAAATTTTTTCTGAAACGCAGCCTCCAGACTTTTTCCCTCGGCCCCATTCATAAAACTGCCGTAGCGCCTTTTCAGGTTGCTGCACTTTGCCAGCATTACAATACTGGTAATCAGCAGCGCAGCCACCAGCACTAAGCAGATCAGCACAATAATATCCGTCTCCAGTCCGAAATCCTCAAAATGAAACATGTCCCTTCCTCCTTGCAAACATATGTTCTCTACTTAAAATATGCCAAAATCTTCTCCAGCTCCTCCGGAGAGTAATATTCTATTTCCACTTTTCCCTTCTGCTCTGTCTTGCGGTTGATGCGGACTTTCGTCCCCAGCTTCTGCTTGAGTTTTTCCTCTAAATCCCGATACACAAAATCATTCTTCAATTCCTTCTTTGCATTTTTCCTGGTCGGATTCATCATGCTCTTGACCAGCTTTTCCGTCTCCCGCACACTGAGTTTTTCATCAAAGATTTTCATGGCTACCGTGTACTGCTGTTCCTTATCCGGAAATCCCAGCAGCGCCCTGGCATGTCCGCTGGAAATCGTCTCCTCTACCAGCATCTCCAGCACCCGATCGTCCAGCTTCAGAAGCCGGAGCGAATTGGTAATCGCCGTCCTGCTCTTGGAAACCTTTTCGGCCACCTCGTCCTGTTTCAGGCTGTATTCCTGAATGAGGTTCTGGTATGCCCTGGCCTCCTCCACAGGATTCAAGTCCTCCCTCTGAATATTTTCAATGAGGGCAACCTCCATAACCTCCTGCGGCGTGTAGTCCTTAATGACGACGGGGACTTCCCGAAGTCCGGCCATCTTGGCCGCCCGCCATCTTCTCTCTCCGGCAATGATTTCATAATAGTCCTTCTTCCTGGTAACTACAAGCGGCTGAACGATTCCGTGCAGCTTTATGGATTCGCTCAATTCCAGGAGAGAGTCCTCATTAAAATTCTTCCGCGGCTGGTTTTTGTTTGGCTCAACCTCATTTATCTTCAATATCGTCTCGCCTGTCTGCGAAATTCGGTTGTCCGTCTTTGCTCTGGTGCCCGTAGACTTCGGGGGAATCATGGAATCCAGTCCCTTCCCCAGTCCCATTTTCTTTGCTGCCATTATCTGCTGCTCCTTTCAATCACTTCATCGGCCAGTGCGCTGTACGCCCTCGCTCCGGTCGATCTGCCGTCATACTTTGTAATTGGCAGTCCGTGGCTTGGCGCTTCCGCCAGCCGGACGCCTCTCGGAATAATCGTATTATAAATCGTCTGATTCAGATTATCCCGCACATTGTCTATTACCTGCATAGAGAGATTGGTTCTTCCGTCATACATCGTAAAGACAACACCGTTAATAATCAGTCTGGGGTTCAATCTCTCCTTCACCAGATTAATCGTATAAATCAACTGGCTCAATCCCTCCAGCGCATAGTACTCGCATTGGATTGGCACAAGAACAGAATCCGCTGTCGTCATGGAATTGATTGTCAGCGTGTTCAATGACGGCGGGCAGTCGATAATGATATAGTCGTACTGTTCCCGAATCTCTGAAATAATGTCATTCAAAATATAATTCCTGTTTTCCATGTCCATTGTCTCGATTTCAATTCCGGCCAGATTTACATTGGCGGCCAGAAGATCCAGATTATCAAAGACATCTCTCTGCACACATTCGTCAAAGGTATTATCTCCAATCATCAATTGATAAACCGTCGTCTCCAGCTCATCTTTATCAACGCCAAGTCCACTGGAAGTGTTTCCCTGTGGATCCATGTCAATTACGAGAACCTTTTTCCCTTTTTCTGCCAGGGCAGCCGACAGATTAATTGTCGTAGTGGTTTTTCCCACGCCGCCTTTCTGATTGGCAATCGCCATAATTTCGCTCATACTATCCTCCAAATTTTATTACAATATCGACTTTATTATAGCACTTTTATTTCTATATTACCATAGGTTTTTAGACGGATTCTGTATTTTCCTATAAACCATAGTGCAACCGGATAAAGCAATGTTTCATGTGAAACATTTTTTGTGAAACAGCACCCCTTCTAAAGATGTTTCACGTGAAACATCCCCCCACGAACGGGCAGAGCCCTGTCGCTCCACAAAAGCTTTCACAGCGGATTGCTTTTTATCTTTGTCGGTTTGCGCGGGTATCTCCTGTCCGTCTCTCCCTGTTTCTGTATAAATAACAGGTGGCGCTGTTCGCGGTCTGCCAACGTATAGGACTCCTCCTTCGTCAGCACACAATTCAGTTGGGCAAATGCCCCTCCGGCATGTTCGAGTTCTTCCCTGTAGCGCTTTCCCTTATAGGAGACAAAGAATCCCCCTTTTCTGACAAAGGGAATACAATATTCCATCAGCACCGACAGTTCCGCCACGGCCCGCGACACTACATAGTCAAACTGTCCGCGGAATTTCTCATCTTGTCCGTAGTCCTCGGCGCGTCCGTGGAACAGTTCTACATTTTCTATCTGCAGCTGTTCCTTTACCTCCCGCAGAAAATCAATTCGCTTGCGCAGAGAATCGATCAGCGTAAACTGCCAGGCCGGACAGAGAATTGCCAGTACCATTCCCGGAAATCCGGCCCCCGTCCCCATATCCAACACACGGATACGGCGTTCTCTGTTCTCTCGCATCTGCGGAGTGCTCAGAATGGAAGCGGAATCTACGAAGTGTTTCCAAACAACCTCCTCATATTCCGTAATTGCCGTCAGGTTCATTCTGCCGTTCCACTCCGTCAACAGTTCGTAGTACTGCCGCAGTTTTCTTTCCTGTTTTTCCCCTATATCGATCTGCCTTGCTGCAAAGATTTCTCTCACGGTGCGTCCGCCTCCTTTCTCCTCCCGTACTGCTCCAGATATACTAAGAGCACCGATATGTCGGAGGGGGAGACGCCGCTGATCCTCGCCGCCTGTCCCACGGATTCCGGCCGTATCTCCGCCAGTTTCTGTGTGGCTTCTTTTCTCAGATTGCCAATCTGTGAGTAGTCGATACCGGCGGGAATTTTCTTTCTCTCCAGTTTGTGGAACTGTTCTACCTGTTTGCGCTGGCGGTTGATGTATCCCTCGTACTTGAGTTGGATATTTACCTCCTCGGTTATCTCCTCCGGAAGAACCGGACGGTCTCTGTCCAGCGGAGCCAGTTTGTCGTAGGAGAGCTCCGGACGGCGAATCAGCTCGGCTAGAGAAATCCCGCTGGTCAGAGGGGTACTGTTATATTTTTCCAGAAGGGACTGAACCTCCGCTGTGTTCCCCACATAGGTATTCGCCACCCTCTCTCTCTCCCTCTCGATTTGGGAGAGTTTTTCCCGAAATTTTTTATACCTCTCCTGTGAAATCAATCCCACCTCATAGCCGAGTCCCGTCAGTCTCTCGTCCGCATTGTCCTGTCGCAGCAGCAGGCGGTACTCGGCGCGGGAGGTCATCATGCGGTACGGCTCGTTGGTTCCCTTTGTCACCAGATCATCTATCAGCACTCCGATATATCCCTGGGAGCGGTCGATTATGACGGGTTCTTTTCCCGCCACCCGCCTGGCCGCATTGATTCCCGCCACCAGTCCCTGGGCTGCCGCCTCCTCGTAACCGGAGCTCCCGTTTGCCTGTCCTGCACTGTAAAGTCCCTTTACTTTTTTCAGTTCCAGTGAGGGAAGCAGCTCCAGTGAGTTAATGCAATCGTACTCTATGGCATAGGCGTTCCTCACAATTTTGGCGTGTTCCAGACCTGGAACGGTGGCATACATTTTCTCCTGAACGTCCTCCGGCAGCGAGCTGGACATTCCGCCGACATATACCTCATTGGTATAATTTCCCTCCGGTTCGAGAAATACCTGATGCCTCTCCTTGTCCGCAAAGCGCACTACCTTGTCCTCGATTGAAGGACAGTACCGCGGGCCGGTTCCCTGTATATATCCCGAATAGAGAGGAGAGCGATCCAGGTTCTCCCGAATGATCGCATGTGTCTCCGGATTCGTATAGGTGAGCCAGCACACGGCCTGCTCTCTCTCCAGTTCCTCCGGCGTGTTGGAAAAAGAAAAGGGCACAATCCTCTCATCTCCGTACTGGGGCTCCAGCTTGGAATAATCAATGGTGCTCCCATCCATTCGCGCCGGAGTACCCGTCTTAAACCGTCTGAGTTCAATTCCGAGTTCTCTCAGTGAATCCGACAGATAGTTGGCTGCCTGTAAGCCGTTCGGCCCTGTGTAAGAAGATACATTCCCCGTGATGCAGCGCGCCTTCAGATACGTTCCCGTACACAGCACGCATACGCGGCAGTGGTATATTGTCCCAGTATATGTCTTTACACCAGTCAGTGTTCCCCCCTCTACAAGGAGTTCCGTTACCTCGCCCTGGCGGAGCGTCAGATTCTCCTCGCCCTCCAATACCTTTCGCATGGAATCGCTGTAGGCCTTTTTGTCTGCCTGGGCGCGGAGGGAATGGACGGCCGGGCCCTTGGATTTGTTCAGCATCTTAGACTGGATAAACGTCTTGTCAATATTTTTTCCCATCTCGCCGCCCAGGGCGTCCACCTCGCGGACAAGGTGCCCCTTCGATGTGCCGCCTATATTTGGGTTGCACGGCATCATGGCTACACTGTCCACACTGACAGTGAAAAGAATGGTCTTGACAGATAGTCGCGCCAGCGCCAGCGCCGCCTCGCACCCCGCATGTCCGGCGCCGACGACGACGGCGTCATATTCCCGTATGTCCAGACTGTCACTCATGGCTGCTCCTCCTCTTTATTTTCCCATGCAGAAATCCCGAAAGATCTTATCGATAATGTCGTCTTCCACTGTCTCCCCGACAATTTTGCCGAGCGATTCATAGGCATTGTATAGATCGATGGAATACAAATCCTCCGGAACTCCCTCCTCTATACTCTGCTCCAGCTGTCTGAGGCTCTCCGCCGCATCTGCCAACGCCTGCTTCTGCCTCGCGTTCGTAATATAGATATCGTCATTGAACGATACCTTGTCCCGAAACATAAGCGACTTTATGCACGCCTCCAGCTCCGGCAGGCCCGCGCCCGTTCTGGCGGAAAAGGAGAGTATCTCCCTCTCCTCAAACTGTGCGCCGGACAACAGCGTATCCATCAGTTCGCGCTCCCCCCATGCGGGATCCAGATCGGATTTATTGAGCACAAAGATAACCGGCAGGCCCTCTATCTCTCCCAGCACATCTCTGTCCTCCTGCGTCAACGGCATACTGGTATCGAGAATACAGAGAATCAGATCCGCCCCGCGGATGGCCTCCCGCGTCTTATCCATTCCTATTTTTTCAATGGCATCTCCGGTGTTCCGGAGTCCCGCCGTATCGATCATGTGAAGGAGAGTGGAGCCAATGAGCATCTCCTCCTCCAGCGTATCCCTTGTGGTTCCCGGTATGTCTGTGACAATGGCGCGGTTTTCCCTGAGTATACAGTTGAGAAAAGAAGATTTTCCCACATTCGGTTTTCCCACAATCGCTGTGCGGATTCCCTCCTTTATGCGCCGTCCGTTCCGGCTGTTCTCCAGAAGATGTTCCACCTCTCTCCGGAGTATGCGGGTATGCTCCCGCATCGTCTCCGGAAAATCGTTCAATGGAATGTGCTCCGGATCGTCTAACGCCGCCTCAAGAAAAGCCGTGTCCTCCAGAATCATCTCCCGCAGCGTATTGATTTTTTCTCTCACATCTCCGCGCAGCTGCGTCAGGGAGTTCTTCAGGGTGAGCTGGCTCTCCGCCTGAATGACGTCCATCACCGCCTCCGCCTGGGACAAATCAAGCCTTCCGTTGAGAAACGCCCTCTTTGTAAATTCGCCCGGCTCCGCTATGCGCGCTCCCTCCCGTACCAATTCCTCCAGAATCGTCTGCGCGATCAGAAATCCCCCGTGGCAGTGAATCTCCACTACATCTTCCGCCGTGTAGCTTCGGGGCGCTCTCATGAGAAGAACCAGCACCTCGTCCAATAATTCATTCTGCCTGTTCTTTATAAAACCATAGTGGATCGTATGGGTTTTACAGGAGCAGAGATCAATTCTCTCTCCCTTTCCGTTATAGAAAATCCTGCTCACTGTCCGGCAGGCTTCCTCGCCGCTGATCCGGAGAATACTGATGCTCCCGTTTTTGGAAGATGTCGCAATGGCAGCAATGGTTTCCTGATAAAACATTTCGCCCTCCATTCGGAATAGTGAAAAACAGCCGGAATATATCCGCCGTCCCTATGTCGGAAAAAGGCTGAATCATAAGATTCAGCCTTTCACACTAATCTCTCTCACTCTTATTTCCAGAATATGGTTTTCTTCTGTCTCTCGAATAATTGTTCCGCCTCCGGTAATTATTCCTCCTCGGCAGTTCGGAGGCGAACTCCCTGTTCAGCGTCACGACTACCTTTCTATGCGGCTCGTCTCCCTCGCTGTGGGTGTCCACGTATTTATCCTCCTGCAGAGTGGCGTGTATAATCCTTCTTTCATAGGGATTCATCGGCTCAAGGAAGGCCGGACGTCCGGTTTTCTTCACCTTGCTGGCCACATTTCTCGCCAGATTCTCAATGGTTTCCTTTCTTCTCTGACGGTAGTTCTCCGTATCGATCTTAATCTTAATATATTTCTCCGGGTGTTTCTTATTTGCCACAAGGGAGGTCAGATATTGAAGGGAATCCAGTGTCTGTCCGCGCTTTCCTATCAACATTCCCATCTCCTGTCCCTTGAGTTCAACATTAATCATTTCCTCGTCCGGATCATATTCCAGTTCAATATCCACGATCAGGTTCATGGCGTCAAACGTCTTTGTGAGGAAGTTGCGGACAACATCTGTCACATCTTCCTTCCTGCGGACGCGGATACGGGCCGGTTTGCTGAACAATCCGAGTATACCGCTCTTTTCTTCCTCTATCACTTCATATTCTATCTGATCGCTGGTGGTTTCCATCTGAATCAGGGCGTTTGTCAACGCTTCATCTGCCGTCTTCGCAGAAAACTCTTTCCATTCTTCCATAAGTCTAACCTCCTATTTATCCTTCTCATTTTTACCGGAGAGCATGTGGGCATACCCTGCTATACTGCCCGGTTCTACATTTCTGTTTACAGTGACATTTCCCGATGAGTATGTGTCTTCTGAGTCCTTTTCCGAAGAAGCTTCTTTGTTCTGATATGAAGTAGCCGTCTTTATGGAAGCCGTCCTCGCTCTGGAATATTCTTCCATCTGACGGTTCATCTGCTCCCTCTTTGCATTTTTCTTAGAAGCTTTATCCTTATTCTTCTCAATCAGTTCTTCCAGTGAAATCTTATCTATCGTCCGGTTGATAAAGAATGCCTGGACAATCCGGAATATACTACCGCTAATCCAGTAGAGGCCGATGCCGATATTCAGGCTCAGACAAAAGAATCCGGACATGAGGGGCATGAAATAGTTCATCATCTTCATGGACTGCGCCATGGAATCCTCATCTCTGCTATTCTTATCCTCCTTTGGCTGCAATATCTTTGTGTTCACAAACTGGAATACTACCGCTAAGATCGGAATGATAAAAGCCAGATAGCCGGCATATGGATAATTAACCCGGTCGCCAAAAAGACTTAAAGGACTTTTTTCTACATTCAGACCAAGGAACATACTGGCCTTTTCCCCTGCCAGAGAGGGGACATACGCCGTGATGTTATACATTACCCTGTACAGGCAGTACATGACCGGAAGTGTAATGAGGATAGGAAGGCAGCCCCCAAACGGGCTTATCCCATATTTGGTATACACCTCCTGAACCTCCTGATTCATCTTCATCTGGGAAGCCTGGTCTTTTTTGTTTTTATATTTTTTCTGAATATCTTTAATTTCCGGGTTTATCTTCGTCATCAGGCGAGATGACTTCTGCTGTTTGGAGTTGAGCGGATACATCAGCAAATATACCACTATAGTAAACAGAACAATACACAGTCCTGTATTGTGGATATTAAATATGTGGTACACCGTCCAGTCAATTCCAAATATTATTTTACCAAAAATCCAATACAACCAATTAAACAAGATTAATTCCTCCTGCTATTTACGGCACAGGATCATATCCGCCTTTGTGGAAAGGATGGCATCGCAAAATTCTCTTTACAGCCAAAAAACCACCTTTCCATGCACCATATTTTTTTATCGCCTCAATCGCATAGTCCGAACAGCATGGCGTATAGATGCAGGTAGATGTTTTCTTCAAAGGAGATATATACTTTTGATATATGTGTAATAAGGATAAAAAAATTCTTTTCAATTTATTATCACATCATTTCCATAATCCATGTAACTTGAGTAAATGAATTACTGCGCCGTCTACATCTTTAAAATTTTTACCTTTTACATTTTTTCTGGCAACAATCACAATCCGGCTGCCATCTTTTGTCTGCGCGTCATTCTTACGAACGGATTCTCTTAATAATCTGGTGATGCGATGACGCACAACGCTGTTACCGACTCTCTTGCTCACAGAGAATCCATAACGACTGGGACCACTCTCCCCCTTCACTACATACATAACCAGATATTTATTTGCCTTTGATTTACCGTTGCGGTAAACTTTCTGAAATTCACTATTCTTTCCTAATTTCTCAAACACAAATTCCTTAACCCCGGCCAGAAAACAATGAACCGCACACCTTGCAGCCTTCTCTCTTATACAAAGAATTTTCTGGCCTTAACCTATACAGTTTATCCAGACAATATCTCGCTTGCAGTCTGTCTTAGGCAGACAATTTTTTTCTTCCTTTTGCCCTTCTTCTGGCGAGAACTTTTCTTCCATCTGCTGTTCTCATTCTCTTTCGAAATCCGTGAACTCTTTTTCTGGACTTCTTTTTCGGCTGATATGTCATCTTCATAAAGCGGCACCTCCTTTTTAATATAGTGTAATAAAATCCGTATCAAGCCTAATTATATTATCTATTTTACCAATAGTCAAGAAAATTCTTTTACTTATCCACATTTTTCCCCGTAAAAAGTCTCAAAAGAAATTGAATTTATCCATTTTTTGTAGTACAATAAAAATGTATGTTTTTACCCATATTCGATTTTTTTAGAGATAGGCAGGAAATTTGTATGAAAAATCAAATTAAGGACAAATGGAACGAAATAATTACATATCTGAGGGAAGAATACCTTGTCAACGGAGTTCTTTTTCGCACATGGATCGAACCTCTGGAAATTATTTCCTACACAAACGGTACTCTCGTCATTGCCATAGATGAGTCCAAACAAGGAGATATTATCAATCTGATCGATAAAAAATATAAAATTCCCCTGCAGGTTGCCATTGAGGTAAAAACAGGAGAACAGGTTGACATTGTATTCAAATATAAAAGCAAGATAGAAAACGGAGGAGTTTCTTCCTATAATAAAGAGAAAATTCTCACAGAAAAATATCCATTCTGGAATTCGGGCCATACCTTTGACTCCTTTGTAGTCAGCAACAGCAACAATATTGCCTATGCCGCTGCCGTGGCCGTCGCGGAAAATCCGAATGGACAGACTTATAACCCCTTGTTTCTCTACAGTGGGCCGGGGCTCGGAAAGACGCACCTGATGCACTCTATCGCCCGTTACATTATAGAGAACCATCCGGACTACACCGTTACCTATACTACAAGCGAGGATTTCATGAACTCTGTAGTAGAGGCGATTCGTACCAACAAGCAGAAGGGCGATACGGCGGCTACTTCCAATCTGCGCAAAAAGTACCGCAATGTAGATGTTTTGCTTATAGACGATATACAATTTATTATCGGCAAAGAGAGTACACAGATTGAATTTTTCAACACCTTCGAGGCTCTTTACCAATCCGGTAAACAGCTGGTTATTTCCAGTGACAAGCCTCCCAGTGAGATGGAGCAGTTAGATGTGCGCTACCGCTCCCGCTTTAATTCCGGTATGCCGATAGACATTCAGCCGCCGGACTATGAGACAAGCATCGCCATTTTGCGAAACAAACAAGAGCAGTCCGACATACACCTGGACGATACCATTCTCGGATATATAGCTACCAATATAAAATCCAATATTCGGGATTTGGAGGGCGCCTACAACAAGGTTCTCCTATACGCCAAATTCAAGAAGCCAAACGAGGATATCACTTTGGAGATGGCGGAAAATGCCTTGAAAGACTTTATCTCACCCAATGAGAAGGTCATCATCACGGCGGAGTACATAATTGAGATTGTGGCGGATCACTTTAACCTGGACAAGGAAGCGCTTCTTTCAGAGAAGAAGACGCAGAACCTGGCCCTCCCCAGACAGATATGTATGTACCTATGCAATGAATTGACAAGTCTTACACAAAAAGAAATTGCCCTGAAGCTCAAGAGAAAGAACCATACAACAGTTATCCACGCTGTCAACAAAATAAAAGAAGACCTCAATGTGGATAAAGATCTTGAGAATACTATTCAGGTGATAAAAAAGAAGTTAAACTCACTATAACCTGTGGACAACCTGTTATTTTATGTGGAAAACTAAGAATTTACAAAAAATTACAACAGAATCCATACAACCTTATCCACCTTCATTCACTTTTTATGAAGGAATAAAAAATTGCGATCTGTTACCTTTTTACGAAGATTATTGAGTTAAGCACAATTACACATCTTCTAATACTACTTTATACTAACTAATACTTATTTATTTCTTTTATAAAGAATGGAAAGGAGTTATTGACATCATGAAATTTACTTGTACGAAAAATGATTTTAATAATGGAATCAGTATCGCCCTGAAAGCGGTGCCCGGAAAGACTACCATGCCTATCCTTGAATGTGTAGTGATAGAGGCAAAAGGAGACGGCATCATATTGACGACGAACGATATGCAGCTGGGGATAGAGACGAAGGTTCCGGCTGAGGTAAAGGAGGAGGGCATCATTCTTGTAAATGCGAGAATGATAGCCGATATAGTGAGACGTTTTCCGGAGGAAGACGTTCACTTTGAGGTAGACGAGAATAACAGTATCCTTCTGTTTTGCGGAAAGTCCAAGTTTAACATTCCCGGTATCGACCACGAGGAATTTCCGATGCTTCCGCAGATTGAGGTAGAGAATGAGATAACCCTTTCCCAGTTTACCCTGAAGGAAATGATACGAAAGACTATTTTTTCCATCTCGGACAATGAGAGCAACAAGATTATCACGGGAGAATTATTTGAGATAAAAGGGACGGAATTCAAGGTTGTCTCCCTGGATCTGGTGCGCGTGTCCATATGTAAGATTCAGCTGAAGGAGAGTTATGATCACATAAAAGTAGTCATTCCCGGAAAGACGCTGAATGAGATAAGCAAGATTTTATCGGGAGATGCGGAGGAGGAAGTAAAGATTTCCTTCTCTAAGAATCACGTTCTCTTTGAGTTTGGGGACACGATGATAATATCGCGTCTGATAGAGGGTAATTACTATAATATAGAGCAGATGTTAAAGAACAACTATGAGACGCAGGTAAAAGTCAACAAAAAGGAATTTTACGGTTGTATCGACCGCGCCACTCTGCTCCTCCGTGAGGCGGAGAAAAATCCGGTGATTCTGCATATCAACGACGAGGAAATCCAGATGGAGATGAATACGAATATAGGCTCCATGGACGAAGAAGTGTATATTGAGAAGGAGGGGAAGGATTTAGATATCGCCCTGAATCCCAAATATATAATCGATGTGCTGAAGGTTATAGATGATGAGGATATTTACCTCTACCTGTTTAATTCCAATGCGCCCTGCGTCATTAAGAATAAAGAGGAGTCCTATATTTATCTGATTACGCCGATTTATATGAACTGATTTTTCAACAGTGCGGGCAGAGCCGGTTAAGATATTTTGCGGCGCTCCGGAATGGAGGTATATATGCAGGAGATTCATATAAAAGATGAATATATCAAACTGGGACAGGCACTCAAGCTCGCGGGACTGGTAGGCTCCGGCGTCGAGGCGAAGATACTTATACAGGACGGACTGGTGAAGGTGAATGGAGAGACAGATACCAGGCGGGGAAAAAAATTGTATCCGGGCGATGTATTTGAGATGGAAGAAAATCAGGTAAAGGTTGTTGCTTTATGATTATAAAATCCATAGAGTTGTGTAACTTCCGCAATTACGAGAGGGCAGAGTTTACCTTTCATCAGGGAACCAATGTGCTGTACGGGGACAATGCCCAGGGGAAAACGAATGTCCTGGAAGCTATTTATGTGGGAGGTACGACGAAATCCCACAAGGGAAGCAAGGATCATGAGATGATAAAGAGCGGAGAAAAGGAAGCGCATATCCGCTATTTTGTGGAAAAGAGGCAGAGAACCTTTAAGGTTGAGATACATATGAAAAGAGGCGGTTCAAAGGGAATCGCCATTGACGGACTGCCGATTAAAAACAGCAATGAGCTGATGGGATTGAGTAACATTGTGTTTTTTTCTCCGGAGGATCTGAGTATCATCAAGGAAGGGCCGGAGGAGCGGCGGCGGTTTATAGACATGGAGTTGTGCCAGTTGAACAAAGCCTATCTTTTTTATCTGACACAGTACAAAAAGGTTTTGAAGCAGAGAAATTCTTTGCTTAAACAGATTCAGGAAAATCCGGAGTTGAAAAGCACACTGGATATCTGGAGCAGCCAGCTGACGGAGCACGGAAAAAAGATTATTGAGATACGTGAGGACTTCATAGATACGCTGAATGAAATTATGAAAAGAAAGCACGGGAGCCTCACGGGAAATAAAGAACAGATTGAGGTAGTCTATCAGCCGGATTGCCGTCCGGAGGATTTTGAAAATAAATTGTTTTTGGCGGAGGAGAGGGATATCTATCTCGGAACCACTACCGCGGGCCCGCACAGGGACGACATGATTTTTATTACAGAGGATAAGGATCTGAGAAAATACGGTTCACAGGGGCAGAAGCGGACGGCGGCTCTCTCCCTGAAACTGGCGGAAATAGAAATTGTGGAAAATACGGTTGGAGAAAAACCGATTTTACTTTTAGATGATGTTTTATCAGAGTTGGACAGGAACCGGCAGAATTATTTACTGGAAAACATCAAGGGAATACAGACGATTATCACCTGTACCGGATTAGAGGAATTTGTAAAAAATAGAATAAATATAGACAGGACATTTGAAATTGTAAACGGCACATCAAAATGGAGGAATTGAAATGGATAAGGAAAAAGAAGTAGTATATGGCGCAGACCAGATTCAGATTTTGGAGGGACTGGAAGCGGTACGCAAAAGACCGGGTATGTATATCGGAAGCACGTCGGAAAAGGGACTTCATCATCTGGTATATGAAATCGTGGACAATGCAATCGACGAGGCGCTGGCCGGATATTGTGATGAAATCAATGTCTATATAAATAAAGATAACTCCATTACCGTGACGGATAACGGACGCGGGATTCCGGTGGGAATTAACAAGAAAGCCGGAAAGCCGGCGGTTGAAGTGGTATTTACCGTGCTTCATGCCGGAGGAAAATTCGGCGGCGGCGGATATAAGGTATCGGGCGGACTTCACGGAGTGGGCGCCTCGGTCGTGAACGCTTTGTCGGACTGGCTGGAAGTGGAGATATATCAGGACGGCAAAAAGTACATACAGAGATATGAGAGAGGGAAGACGATGTTCCCGTTAAAGGAAAACGGAACGACGGACAAACAGGGAACGACCGTCACTTTCCTGCCGGACGCCTCTATCTTCACGGAGACGACGGTTTTTGACTACAATACGCTGAAGCACCGCCTTCGGGAAATGGCGTTTCTCACGAAGGGAATAAAAATCATTCTGACGGATTTGCGGGAAGAAGAAGAACATACGGAAGTGTTCCACTATGAGGGCGGAATCAAGGAATATGTGCAATATCTGAACAAGCACAAGGAACCTCTCTACGAGGATATCATCTACTGCGAGGGGCAGAAGGGCGATGTGTTTGTGGAGGTCGCCTTCCAGCACAATTCAGCCTACAACGAGGGATGTTACAGTTTTGTCAATAACATTACCACTCCGGAGGGAGGAACGCATCTGTCCGGATTTAAAAATGCTCTGACAAAGACATTTAACGACTATGCCCGAACACAGAAGATACTCAAGGAGAATGATCCGAATCTGAGCGGCGAGGACATAAGGGAGGGGCTTACCGCCATCATCAGCATAAAGATACCGGAGCCGCAGTTCGAGGGACAGACGAAGCAGAAGCTGGGAAATACGGAGGCCCGCGGAGCCGTGGACAGCGTGGTGAGCGAACAGCTGACGTATTTTCTGGAGCAGAATCCCACGGTGGCAAAACTGATCTGCGAAAAGGCGCTGCTTGCGCAGCGCGCCAGAGATGCCGCCAGAAAGGCAAGAGATCTGACCAGGAGAAAAACCGCTCTGGACGGCACCAGCCTGCCGGGAAAACTGGCGGACTGCAGCGACAAAAATCCGGAGAATTGCGAGATTTACATAGTAGAGGGAGATTCGGCCGGCGGCAGCGCCAAGACCGCGCGCTCCCGCGCTACCCAGGCGATTTTGCCATTGCGCGGCAAAATCCTGAATGTAGAGAAGGCAAGGCTGGACAAAATTCTTGTGAACAATGAGATAAAGGCCATGATTACCGCTTTTGGCACGGGGATATCCGATGATTTTGACATATCCAAACTAAGATATCACAAGATTATCATTATGACCGATGCCGACGTGGACGGCGCCCATATCGCCACACTGCTGCTTACCTTTTTGTACCGCTTTATGCCGGATCTGATTCGGGAGGGGTATGTGTATCTGGCACAGCCGCCCCTCTACAAGATCGATAAGAACAAAAAGACCTACTACGCCTACAGTGACGAGGAGCTGAATAAGATTCTGGAGGAAATCGGGCGCGACGGCAACAACAGTATCCAGCGCTATAAGGGGTTGGGAGAGATGGATGCTGAACAGCTCTGGGACACCACGATGGATCCGGAAAAGAGAATCCTTCTTCGGGTAGTGATGGACGAGACCGAGTCCTCGGAAATAGATATAACCTTTAACACGCTGATGGGAGATAAGGTAGAGCCTCGCCGGGAATTTATCGAGGCAAATGCCAGATATGTGAGAAATCTGGATATATAGATAAAGGAGATTAAAATATGGACGAAAATATCTTTGACAAGACAGGTTTTGATGAGATTAAACCGGTGGATCTGAAAAAAACCATGGAGACCTCCTATATTGATTATGCTATGTCAGTTATCGCCTCCCGCGCCCTGCCTGATGTGAGGGACGGATTAAAGCCGGTACAGAGGCGTATTCTCTATGCCATGATCGAGCTGAACAACGGGCCGGACAAGCCGCATCGTAAGTGCGCCCGTATCGTCGGTGATACAATGGGTAAATATCACCCGCACGGAGACAGTTCCATATACGGGGCGTTGGTTAATATGGCGCAGGAGTGGTCTACCCGCTATCCTCTGGTAGACGGGCACGGAAACTTCGGATCCGTGGACGGCGACGGCGCCGCCGCCATGCGTTATACGGAGGCCCGGCTCAGTAAGATTTCCATGGAAATGCTCTCAGATATAAATAAAGATACAGTGGACTTTACGCCGAACTTTGACGAGACGGAGAAGGAGCCGACGGTGCTTCCATCCCGTTATCCGAATCTGCTGGTAAACGGCACCTCCGGTATCGCCGTGGGAATGGCTACCAACATACCGCCCCACAATCTGACGGAGGTTATCAACGGCGTCATCAAGATTATTGACAACCAGACGGAGGAGAATCGGGAGACTTCCCTGGAGGAGGTCATGAATATCATCAAGGGGCCGGATTTCCCCACGGGCGCTACGATTCTCGGACGTCGGGGCATCGAGGAGGCCTACCGCACCGGCCACGGCAAGATACGGGTTCGCGCCGTCACGGATATTGAGACGATGGCGAATGGCAAAAACCGGATTATTGTGACGGAATTGCCATTTATGGTAAATAAGGCGAGGCTGATTGAAAAGATCGCCGAGCTGCATAAGGATAAACGCATCGACGGAATTACCGAACTGAGAGATGAATCCAGCAGAGAGGGTATGAGGATCTGCATAGAACTGCGCAAGGATGTAAATGCAAACGTAATTCTGAACCAGCTGTTCAAGCACACGCAGATGCAGGATACGTTCGGCGTCAATATGCTGGCGCTGGTGAACAACGAGCCGGTTGTGATGAACCTTCTGCAGATGCTCAAGTATTATCTGAAGCATCAGGAGGAAGTCGTCACCCGTCGCACGAAATACGATTTGAACAAGGCGGAGGAAAGGGCGCATATCTTAAAGGGACTGCTGATTGCGCTGGATAACATTGATGAGGTAATTAAGATTATCCGCGGTTCAGAGAGCGCCGCCCTCGCAAAGGAGAGGCTCATTGAGAGATTCGGACTGGACGACGTACAGGCGCAGGCGATCATCGATATGCGTCTGCGGGCGCTTACCGGTCTGGAACGCGAAAAGCTGGAGAATGAATTTGCCGAACTGGAGAAAAGAATTGCAGAGTACAAGGCAATACTGGCAGACCGCAACCTCCTGTTGGGAGTTATCCGCGACGAGATAGCCGCAATACGCGATAAATACGGAGATGAGAGAAGAACCGAAATCGGGTTTGACGAGTTTGATATTTCCATGGAGGATTTAATTCCGGTGGAAAATACGGTAATCGCCATGACGCATTTGGGGTATATTAAGAGAATGACGATTGACAACTTCAAAAACCAGCATCGCGGCGGCAAGGGAATCAAGGGTATGCAGACCATTGAAGATGATTATATTGAGGATCTCTTTATGGCGACCACGCATCACTACCTGATGTTCTTTACCAACAAGGGGCGGGTGTACCGCATGAAGGCCTACGAGATTCCGGAGGCCGGACGTACTGCCAGAGGAACGGCAATCGTCAACCTGCTACAGCTGATGCCGGAGGAAAAAATATCCGCCGTCATTTCCCTGAGGGACTACGATGAAAATTCGTTCCTGTTTATGGCGACAAAACACGGAATTGTGAAGAAAACCGCTATTCGGGAATATGCCAATATAAGGAAGACCGGCCTGCAGGCCATCAATCTGCGGGAGGAGGACGAGTTAATCGAGGTCAAGGTGACGGATAATGAGAGAGACATTTTCCTCATAACGCGGCATGGACAGTGTATCCGCTTCAAGGAGACCGATGTGCGGCCGACCGGCCGCGCCTCCATCGGCGTTCGGGGTATGAATCTCGGATTTGAAGATGAAGTCGTCGCCATGCAGATGGATTCCCAGGGGGAAAATCTCCTGCTGGTATCAGAGTACGGTATGGGCAAGCGCACGGAGACCTGTGAGTTTGCCGTGCAGCACCGCGGCGGCAAGGGAGTAAAATGCTACAAGATTACGGAGAAAACCGGAAATGTAGTGGGAGCCAAAGCGGTAAAGGACGGCCGCGAGGTCATGCTGATTACGAATGAGGGCATCATTATCCGTATCGGCGTGGACGATATTTCCCAGCTCGGCCGCGTGACTTCCGGTGTAAAGCTGATGAACCTGGACAATACAAAGGATATTCGGGTGGCGAGCATCGCCAAGGTTCGCGAGGACGAGCACAAGGAAGAACTGGGAGAAGACACGGACGACGCGGGCGACGCAGAAAATAAGGACGGGGAAAATGAGAACGATTCAGACGAGTGATATAATTCGCAACATTAAGGAAATGTGTATGGCGGTCAATACGGAATTGTCGCCAGACGTTCGTGAAGCGGTTGTCTCGGCAAAGCAGAGGGAGGAATCCGAAATCGGAAGACAGATCCTCGGACAGTTGGAGGAGAACATGGAAATCGCCCGAACGGAACAGATTCCCATTTGTCAGGACACCGGCATGACGGTAGTGTTTATGAAAATCGGACAGGACGTCCACATAGAGGGAGATTTTCTGGAGGACGCTGTCAATGAGGGGATCCGCCAGGGCTATAAGGAGGGATATCTGCGCAAATCTGTCGTGGGAGATCCCCTTCTTCGGGAAAATACAAGGGACAATACGCCCGGCGTCCTCCACTGTGAGATCGTGCCGGGAGAGGAACTGGAGATCACCGTGGCCCCCAAGGGATTCGGTAGCGAGAACATGAGCCGTATCTTTATGTTAAAACCGGCCGACGGCGCCGAGGGGGTAAAGAAGGCAATTCTCGACACCGTGGAGGCGGCGGGGCCGAACGCCTGCCCGCCAATGGTGATCGGCGTGGGCATCGGAGGCACTTTTGAGAAGTGCGCGCTCCTGGCAAAGAAGGCGCTGACGAGAGAGTTGGGGAGCCATTCGCCGCTCCCCCACATACGGGAGATGGAGGAGGAGATGCTCCAAAAGGTCAACGGCCTGGGAATCGGGCCCGGCGGACTGGGGGGCCGCACCACGGCCATCGGCCTGAACATTGAGACCTATCCGACTCATATTGCGGGGCTGCCCGTAGCAGTCAATATATGCTGCCACGTCAACCGGCACATTCGCAGAAAGCTGTAGGAGAAAATAACAGGAGCGAGGTAAGTATGGACAAGTATATAGAGACTCCCCTGACGAAAGAGAAAGTCCGGGGGCTTCAGGCAGGAGATTATGTATATATAACGGGAACGGTCTACACGGCCAGGGACGCGGCGCACAAGCGCATGACAGAGGAGCTGTCGGCCGGAGGCGCGCTGCCCTTTGATGTGGAAAATCAAATTATCTATTATCTGGGGCCGACGCCCGCCAGAGCAGGTCAGGTAATCGGTTCGGCGGGGCCCACCACTAGCAGCCGCATGGATCGGTATACTCCGCCTCTCCTGGAGAGGGGGCTCACCGGTATGATTGGAAAAGGCAAGCGGAGCGGGGAAGTCATTGATTCCATGAAGAAAAACGGAGCCGTATATTTCGCCGCAGTGGGAGGCGCCGGAGCCCTTTTATCCCGATGTATAAAAGAGAGTGAGGTCATTGCCTACGACGATTTGGGAACCGAGGCCGTCCGCCGGCTCTATGTGGAAAATCTTCCAGTAATCGCAGTAATAGACTGTCAGGGAAATAATATGTATGAGACGGCGGCGCAAAAATATAAGGAGGTATAGACATGGGAAGTATTCTGGTATTAGGAGGAGCCGGATATATCGGCTCCCATATGGTATATGAGCTGATAGACGCGGGGGAGCAGGTTGTCGTCATCGATAATCTGCAGACGGGCTTTCGCGAGGCAGTACACCCGAAGGCGGTATTTTACGAGGGTGACATACGGGACAGAGCGTTTGTCGATTCCGTATTTGAAAAAGAAGATATCGAGGGGGCGATCCACTTTGCGGCCGTATCGCAGGTCGGAGAGAGCATGAAGGATCCGTTAAAATACTACAGCAATAATCTGTGCGGAACCGAGGTTCTTCTGGAAAGCATGGTAGCGCACGGGGTTGACAAGATTGTATTTTCCTCCACGGCGGCGACGTATGGCGAGCCGGAGAGCATACCGATTCTGGAGACAGATAGGACGCTTCCGACTAATTGCTACGGAGAGACCAAGCTTTCCATGGAAAAAATGTTTCACTGGACGTCGCAGGCGCACGGGTTGCGCTTTGTGTCGCTGCGCTATTTTAACGCCTGCGGGGCGCACCCCAACGGGAAGATCGGCGAGGCGCACAATCCGGAGACGCATCTGATCCCGCTGATTTTACAGGTGCCGAATGGACAGCGGGAGTACATCTCCATTTTCGGAAACGATTACGATACCGAAGACGGCACATGCGTGCGCGATTATATCCATGTCAACGATCTGGTACAGGCGCACATTCTGGCGCTGGACTATCTCCGTCGGGGAGGAGAAAATAATATATTCAATCTGGGAAACGGCGTGGGATTTTCCGTGAGGGAGGTCGTGGAGACCGCCAGAAGGGTGACGGGCCATGCGATTCCGGAGAGAGAGGAAGCGCGGAGAGCAGGCGATCCATCGACGCTTATTGCCTCCAGTGAGAAGGCAAAAAAGGTTCTCGGTTGGAAGCCGCAGTTCGGCGATCTGAACACAATTATCGAGACGGCCTGGAACTGGCACCGCACGCACCCGCACGGTTATCAGACGAAGTAAAAAAAGGATTGACAACACCCTCTTTATTTGCTAAAATATTGCTTGCACTGGTGAAATACCGTGTAATTGAATAGAACAGAAATATTCAGTTGGAGAAGTACTCAAGTGGCTGAAGAGGCGCCCCTGCTAAGGGTGTAGGTCGTTCGCGCGGCGCGAGGGTTCAAATCCCTCCTTCTCCGTTTCGGAAATTATGCGGGAAAGTACCGGGAAACGGTGCTTTTCTTTTTCTATGGAGGTTAAAGTCATAATAACAAACCATATCAGAAAAGACAAAGGACATGAAGAAATGTTTTTTGCAAAAAACGGACTTCCCGTATAAAGCAAAAACAAAGCGGCGCTCCCAGTGAGCGCCGCTTTGCTTTGCTGTTACAAGACGCCTAACTCCCTTAAAATGGCATTCTTGTCGTATTCCGGCGCATATTTGTCTGCGGCTTCACAGATTTTTTTGATTTCATCCGGTTCTTCCTCCAATATTTCTGCGATCTCCTCTGCTGTATTTCCCTTGGCAAGCTTTTTGCATATCTGGGAAACTAAAGTTTCGGCGCGTCCTTTAAGCAATCCCTCTTGAAGTCCCTCAAGGCGCCCTTCTTGCCGTTTTTCGTCCATTTTCATTTCAAGCGTCATATAGTTTTCCCTCCAATCGTCGTCGTAGCGGAGCACTTCCACCCGATCGGCAAGCTTTTCTGTAAATCCGTCTGTGGCGTTTCCGGTCTGGATGTACTCCAGCAATTTTACCAGCCCTTCCGGCAGGCCGTCCTTCGCTCCGGAGGCATTTAAGAACAGTGTATACTGCCTGTCGTCCAGCACAAGGTCTTTCTGTTCCTGGCAGGTCTGGCGGAAGGTGTACACGCTCCTCCCCATCTGGAACAGGTCTGACAGGCATACAAAAATCACAAAAGATTTTTTCAGCTCACTGTATTTTATCCCCTCGCGCAGCTGGTAGGAGTCCATTTCGCTGTGGTAATACCTGCTGCGCAGCCCTAGGTCCGACGCCGTGCTCGTCTGCATTTCAATGTCGTATACGTTTCCCTTGACATCCCTTGCATAAACATCTAACCGGATCCCCTTGGAACGCATCCTGTTTTTGATCGTCTTCTGCTTCTCGCTGTACCGGAGCTCCGCAATCTCGATGTCCAGCACCCGCTCCAGAAACTCCCTGCAGAGTTCCGCATCTTCCAGCACGCTGCAGAACATAAAATCGTTTGCAAATGCAATCTTTGAAAAGTTCACTTCTTCTGTCATATCTTTTCTCCTTTCGTTCTCTGGAAAACCGGTATACGAAAAGGAAAAATCTGACAAAGCCTCATCTAGCGCGCTGTTTTTCTCCCTCATCCTCATTATACGGGTTTTCGTTTCTTTATGCAACAATTGTTTGTGGTGAAAAAAGGCTGCTATTTACGAATCATCCTTACAGAAAATTTCTCATGGATCTTTAGACTTTAGAAAAAATAGAACCTCTTTTGGTTGTTTATAGCATATGTAATAGCATATGTCAATAGTATTTTCGACGCAGATGAAAAAAGGTATATTTTTTGAAAAACTCATTTGCAGGAACCGCGGATTTTCATTTTGTGTTTGTATACCCCAAAAATGTATGATAGAATAAAATCTGTCAGATAAAGGATGTATCTTTTTTGTAAAAAATAGAGTCAACTCTATCATTCTTCCATATTTTTCTTGTATATGCAAAAAAATTATGCTAGAATGAAAAACGAGAAAATTCAAGAGCGTAATTCAGGTGTACCGCCCTCTGCTGCTGCAACAACAGAGGGCAAGGCATGGTAACGCAACTACCACACGATACAGACTGAAATCTGCGATACACACAAGTATTATTATACGGGAATCTTTTAGTGATTTCAATGATTTTGTGTGCATTTGCAGGTGAGGGTTGTAACCTTTGAGATATAAAGCGAGGTGTAAGTGTGGACGCATACTGACACCTCGTTCTTGGTTTTCTCGCTAACCTCTGGTGGCGCGCTGCCGCCATCAGAGGCTTTAGTGAGAAGCCAGAGTTTGGAAATGACAAGCTATGGTTTATTTGCCGTAGCTTTTTCTTTTTCTCTGGAGGATAACAAACCATATCAGAAAAGGAGACAACGACATGAAGAAATGTAAAAAGATGCTTGCGGTTCTGCTTTCGCTGGCGGTGGTTGTGAGCGGCACGGCTCTCACAAATCCGACCAGTGCAGACGCCGCAAAAAAGAAAGTGAAATTGAGTACAAAGAAGTTGGCTGTCAATGTAGGGCAGTCAAAAAAGCTGAAACTGAAGAACAATAAGAAGAAGGTAAAGTGGAGCGTTGTATCCGGAAAGAAATGTGTGACGCTCAAGGCGAAGAAAAAGACCGACGTGACCGTCAAGGGCAAGAAGGCGGGCAAGGCGAAAGTGCAGGCGAAGGTTGGGAAGAAGAAGTACACCTGTACCGTGACCGTCAAGGCAAAGAAGGATAATAAGAAAAATCAGAGTGGCAGTAAAAATAACAGTGCAAACAGCCAGTCTGCCGAGAAGGATAAAATGTTAACCTTACATTATAATGAGAAAAATGCAGATGCAGTGGTAAGTCAGATAAAGGATTCAAAAGTCCCGGTGCATGTGATCGTAGATGAGGGGGTAACGAGTATCGGGGATTATGCATTTGAGAATTGCAGCAGCCTTGCAAGCATAGAGATTCCAAATAGTGTAACGAGCATCGGGGCTGAAGCATTTTATAGTTGTAGTAGTCTTGTGAGAATCAACATACCGGGAAGTGTAACGGGTATCGGGACGTATACATTTCTTAGGTGTACCAGTCTTGCAAGTATTGAATTACCGAGGAGTGTAACGAGCATTGAGTTTGGTACATTTGATAACTGTACCAGCCTCACGAGTATAAAAATACCGAGTAGCGTAACCAGCATTGGGGGATTAGCATTTCATGAATGTACTAGTCTTGCAAGTATAGAGATACCGAATAGCGTGACAAGCATAGAAAGTATGGCATTTCTAGGGTGTACTAGTCTTACAAGTATAAAAATACCGAATAGTGTGACTAGTATCCAAGAAGAAGTATTTTCTAACTGTACTAACCTTGCGGACATAGAGATACCGAATAGCGTGACAAGCATAGGAATTCTGGCATTTCTAGGGTGTACCAGTCTTACAAATATAAAAATACCGAATAGTGTGACTAGCATTGATGATAGTGCATTTTGGGATTGTGCTAGCCTTGCGAGTATTCAAGTAGCGGTAGGTAATAAGGTGTACGACAGCCGTGAAAATTGTAATGCAATCATAGAAACTCAGAGCAATACATTAATTTCAGGGGGTAAGAATACAAAGATACCAGGAAGCGTGACGAGGATTGGGGATAATGCATTTGATGGCCGTAGTAACCTTGTGAGTATCGAGATACCGGGAAGCGTGACAGGCATAGGGAGTATGGCATTTCGTGGGTGTACCAGTCTTACAAGTATAAAAATACCGAATAGTGTAACAAGCATCTGGGATGATGCATTTGATGGCTGTAGCAACTTGTCTAACATCACATGGAACGGCACGACATATAGTAGCGCCGATGATTTCTTTGCAGCATTTCATGCGAAGTATCCAGAGCAAGAAGAATAGATTTGATTCATTTGTCCCATAAAAAACGGACTTCCCGACTAAAGTAAAAGAAAAGCGGCGCTCCCAGTGAGTGCCGCTTTCTTTACTGACATTTAAATACTTTTTGGATATCTGATATAGAAGAAGTCCCAGAAACTCCTTTCTTTTTGGTATTTCCGAAGAAAGGCTACGGTTCAAATCTTTCCTTCTCGGTTTTTTCTAAGGAATATGTAATTTTTTGTCTGATGTTTTGAAGGGAATCCTTATCTAGCTATTTAATCTCCTTTATAGCCTGTGACAATAACCGTATCATCGTACTGTAAGTCTTCTAATTTTGTATTGTTTGTCACATCCAGAGTGGTGAGCCGATTGCCGTAACAGTCTAAATAAGTTAAGTTAGTTAAATTGCTTACGTCTAGGCTGGTTATTTGGTTGTTTTCAAAAGATAAAGAAACCAAGTTAGTCAAATCGCTTACGTCTAGGCTGGTCAGTTGGTTGCTATCGCAATATAATCCAGTTAAGTTGGTCAAATTGCTAACATCTAGGCCGATCAATTGGTTACTTTGGCAATATAAGTCAGTTAAGTTGGTCAAATTGCTAACATCTAGACTGGTCAGTTGGTTGTCGCTACACCATAATTCAGTTAAGTTAGTTAAATTGCTTACATTTAGGCTTTTCAGTTGGTTGTTGTGGCAGTTTAAGTAAGTTAAGTTTGTTAAATTTCTTACGTCCAGGCTGGTCAGTTGGTTGTTTTTGAAAGATAAGGAAGCTAGGTTAGTCAAATCGCTTACGTCTAAACTGGTCAGTTGGTTGTCGCCACACCATAAGTAAGTTAAGTTAGTCGAATTGCTAACATCCAGACTGGTCAGTTGGTTGTCGTTACACCATAATTCAGTTAAGTTAGTCAAATTGCTAACATCTAGACTGGTCAGTTGGTTATAGGTACACCATAATTCAGTTAAGTTAGTCAAATTGCTAACATTTAGGCTTTTCAGTAGGTTGGCGTCACAGTTTAAGTAAGTTAAGTTTGTTAAATTGCTTATGTCTAGGCTGGTCAGTTCGTTGGAGCTACAGTCTAAGAAAGTTAGGTTAGTCAAATTGCCCATATCCAAGCCAGACAAGTTGTTGTAGTCACAATGGAATTCAGTTAAGTTAGTCAAATTACCTACATTCAGACTGCCGGATAAGTCTTTAATCTCCCAGCAAATTTTCGTCAATTTGCCATCTTCCCAACCATATTCCTCCGGATTGCTCAAATCCTCACTTACCGTAGCGCCCCGTCCACGCTGTTCTATAATTAGTTGCTTCAGCGCAGTTACATCTTTTTCATTTGCCCCAGCCGGTGCGTTTGTGGGGTTTGAAGAAACCGATGGTTTTGGTGTCGGACTATTAGTAGTTTTTTCCGTTGGGATCGGGCTAGTAGTTGCTTCTTCAGTTGGTGTCGGGCTGTTAGTAGGTTTTTTGGTTGAGGTCGGGTTTTTCTTTACCGTCACGGTACATTTTAATTTTTCCGAGCCTGCTTTTGCCTGTACCTTCGCCTTTCCTACCTTTTTCCCCTTGATTTTTGCGGCGGTTTTCCCTTTTTTCTTCAGGGTAATGTATTTTTTCCCAGATAAGATTTTCCATTTTACCTTTTTCTTCGTGTTTTTTACTTTGATAGTTTTGCTTTTACCTTTGACGATGGATATTTTTTTATTGCTCAGCTTTACTTTTTTTGCTGCTGATACGCCGACAGGGGAAGTCATTCCCAGCGCCAGAGCGAAGGAGAGAAAATATACCATCAGTTTTCGTTTTGTTTTCATCATTGTTGGTTCCTCCTTATATGTAATGAATTTTTAGAAAACAAAGTTATTATATCATAGTATATGCTATTTTGGAAACTTTTTTATGCCATTTTGGATAAAATTTTGTATATGGAGGTCTTTGAATGGCGGAAAGAGTGAACCAGCATAAAAATCCGATTGTAGGAAGAAATATTAAGCGATTGCGCAAAGAACATAACATGAAGTCAATAGATGTTATTGCAAGACTACAGTTGAAAGGTCTAAACGTAAATGTTGGGACATTTTCAAAGGTAGAGAATGGCTACAACAATCCATCGGTGGATTTGCTAATTGCGCTGACGGATATTTTAGATTGTGATTTTAATGCTTTTTTTGAAAAAAGAGATTATGATGAAAACACAGGAGAGCAAAAATAAGGCGTTACCCCCAACTCCTGCAATATGAGAAATGTCAAATCCAACACAAAAAAGGAATTGCCCTATGCGACAATTTCCTTTTTGCTTAATTCTCATAATGTCCTTTGCAGGAAAGTAACTCAAGTACTCCGTTATTGATGCGATATATCAAGCGGTTACTGTCGTCGATACGGCGGCTCCAGAATCCGGCATAATCCCCTTTTAGTGGTTCGGGTTTGCCTATACCGTCAAAATTCCCTCTTTCTATATCTTTTATAAGTGAATTTATCCGTTTTATGGTTTTCTTGTCCTGCGACTGCCAGTAAAGATATTCTTCCCATGCTTCATCAAACCATATCTTTTTCATTAATCTATTTCCTCGACTATCTCATGCTCTATACCTTTGCCAGCATTAAGGGCAGAAATACCACGCTGTAATTTTTCCATATACGCGGCGTTTCGTTTTGCTTTCATCATATCGTTGTACTCACGCTCGGAAACAATGACTACGTTTCTATTGTTTTTGCGCGAAACAATGACCGGCTCCCCATCAAAAGCATTATCAAGATAATTTTTTAAGTTTGCCCTTAAATTCATCGGCTTTGTGGCAATCATAATCCGCACTTCCTTTCTCTCGGTACTGAAAACGGTACTTGTTTTGGTATTTTTATTATATTCAAAGTATGCTCCTGTGTCAACGAAAACAAAAAGGAAAGTTTTGCTATAACATAACATGAAATCAATAGATATTATTGCAAGACTTCAGTTGAAAAGTCTGAGCATAAACGCGGGGACATTTTCAAAGGTAGAGAAATATCCCCCCGATTACACATAGAAGCAGCTTCTTTTTGCTTGATGACAACCTAATAAAAGCGTATAATAAATGTCGGCAGAATGAAAGAATGGTTTTTCCTGACAAAGAGAGGTTTCAAAGATGGAAAAAAAGAGATGCAATTTCAGCTTGGGTTCGGGGAAGCATCGTGTTTCGGACAAGGCCCTGCTATATCATGATACGCGCTGGTGTAAGCCGGAGCATCGGGATCAGGAACTTTATGCGATGCTGGTCTTAGAGGGTATGCAGGCGGGCGTGAGCTGGAATTTGATATTAAATAAAGAAGATAATTTCAGAAAAGCCTTTGATGGCTTTGATCCGAAGATTGTCGCCGGATATGATGATGCGAAGATTGAAGAACTGATGCAGGATGCGGGAATTATCCGCAACCGGAGCAAACTGAAGGCGGCAGTCACCAACGCACAGGCATTTCTGAGAGTGCAAGATGAATTTGGCAGTTTTGATAAATATATATGGGGCTTTACGGCCGGCAGGGTGATAGACCACCACCTGCTCGATGAAAGGGACATGCCCGCCAGGGACGAACTGTCAGAAAAGGTGAGTGCAGACTTAAAAAAGAGAGGGTTCAAATTCGTAGGTGCGACTACGACATACTCCTATCTGCAGGGAATAGGTATTATCAATGATCATTGGGAATACTGCGAATACCGGTAGATACCGCACGTTCTGTATCGCGTTGCGGCTACAGGCGTCCGCCGCAGGGGAGCAAAGTCAAATTGAAAATCAGGAGGAGATGAAAAAATGTATTCACTTTTACTTGCGCTTATTTATCTGGCCTTCATCAGCCTTGGCCTGCCGGACTCGCTTCTTGGCTCGGCCTGGCCGGCGATGCACCATTCGCTGGACATACCCGTATCCTACATGGGAGCTGTCTCCATGGTTATATCCGGCGGCACGGTTATATCCAGTCTTTTGTCTGACAGGATGACAAAAAGATTCGGCACGGGCGTCGTGACAGTAACCAGCGTATTTCTCACGGCAGCCGCCCTGCTTGGATTTTCATTTTCCGGACGATTCTGGCACCTTGTCATATTTGCCGTCCCCTACGGGCTCGGAGCCGGGGCGATTGATGCGGCGCTAAATAACTATGTTGCGCTTCACTATGCCTCAAGGCACATGAGCTGGCTGCACTGCTTCTGGGGTGTGGGTACGATTGTCAGTCCGTTTATCATGAGTTATGCGCTAAAGAGCTCTGTGTGGAATACCGGGTACCGTATGGTTTCCTTTATCCAATTCGGAATCGCGCTGGCTCTCCTTGTCACGCTTCCGCTCTGGAAGGCGGGGCGCGCGCAGGAGAAGGGCGCGGAGACAGAGAGCGGGGCGAAGGGAGTGCTGCGAATCAAGGGCGTCCCACGGATTTTGATTGGATTTTTTGCCTATTGCTCCGCAGAGTCCACGGCCATGTACTGGGCGAGCACCTACATGGTGGAGGTAAAGGGGATTCCGTCCCGCCAGGCGGCCGGATTTGCGGCGCTGTTTTTTATCGGGATAACCATCGGACGGTTTCTGAGCGGCTTTATTGCAAACAGACTCGGTGACAGAAGAATGATTCTTCTCGGAACCGTTATTTTGTCATGCGGCATCTTGCTGTTGCCAATCACTGCGGGGACGTCGGTTCTCTCCCTCGCCGGCTTCGTCATTCTTGGACTGGGCTGCGCGCCGATTTACCCGTGCATCATTCACTCTACGCCGGACAACTTCGGCGCAGAAAATTCCGGCGCGATTATCGGGATCCAGATGGCGGGCGCCTATGTCGGCATGACTTTTGTTCCGCCGCTGTTCGGTCTTATCGGCAATCACGTCGGCTTTTGGATATTTCCCCTGTATCTCGCGCTGTTCATCGCAGTCATGATATGTATGACAGAGGCGACATTTCGGGTTACGAGGCGGGGAAAGGAAAAATAGCAGCGAAAATTCTACGGAATTGCGCGGCCTTCAGCCGCGCCTTTTTCTTTTCCCAGTTCATGGTAAGTGCGCCAGATAAGGACGGCTGCTATGACAAAGGTCAGCAAATCAGACGCAGGCATGGAGTACAGGACGCCGTCCAGACCAAAGAAGATGGGGAGAAGCAGGGCAAATCCCACGCCGAATACAATTTCCCGAACCATCGAGAGCAGTGTCGATGCGGCGGCTTTTCCCATGGCCTGCAGGAAAATGAAACAGGCTTTGTTCACGCAGGCAAATATTATCATGCACAGATAGATGCGGAAAGCCTTCAGGGCAAACAGGGTGTAGTAATGGCTCTCGTTGGCCGCTCCGAATACAGAAATCAGTTGGCCGGGCATAATCTCGACAAAGAACAGGGCGACAGCGCCCACGGCAGCCTCGGCTGTCAGCAGCGCCGTAAATAATTTCCGGACGCGCTGCGTCAGTCCCGCGCCCATGTTGTAGCCGACAATTGGGATACAGCCGGCCGCCATGCCGACGACGACTGAGATAACAATCTGGAAGAATTTCATCACGATGCCGACGACGGCCATAGGGATCTGGGCGTATTGCTCCTGTCCAAAAACCGGATCCAGCGCACCGTATTTCCGTATCATGTTATTAATGGCGGCCATGGCGGCGACCAGGGATATCTGTGACAGAAAACTGCATATACCGAGAACCAGTGTTTTTCTCATAACGAAGCCGTCCGGCCGGAAATCAGCTTTTTTCGGCTTCACGGTTTTCATATGCAGCAAATACCAGACAGATAACAAGGCTGTGGCAATCTGCCCGATCACCGTGGCTACAGCGGCGCCCATCATTCCCCACCGAAAAAGGAAAATGAAGACCGGATCAAGAATGATATTCAGGACGGCGCCCGCCAGAGTGGAGATCATGGCGAAGCGCGGGCTGCCATCGGCCCGGATAACCGGATTCATGGCCTGCCCGAACATATAAAAGGGAATACCCAGAGAGATATAGAAGAAGTATTCCTTTGAATATAGAAAGGTCTCTGCATTTACCGTGCCGCCAAACATTGCGATGATGCTGTCATCAAAAATAAGATAGAGAGCGCATAACAAAAGGCTGGCGGCGATAATGACTGCGATGGAGTTGCCTACGCTTTTCCCCGCCCGCTGCGGCTCTCTCCGGCCCAGGCTCAGGCTGACAAAGGCGCAGCACCCGTCCCCGACCATAACGGCGATTGCCAGGGCGATGACGGTCAGTGGAAATACGACGGTATTGGCCGCATTGCCGTAGGAGCCAAGATAAGCGGCGTTGGCAATAAAAATCTGATCGACAATATTATACAGCGCGCCGACCAAAAGGGAGATAATGCAGGGAACAGCGTATTTTTTCATCAATGTCCCGATTCGTTCCGTTCCTAAAAATTGATTTGCTTCCATTATAACTTCCTCAGCTTTCCAAAAAAATAACGCGTAGGCGGAAACTGGATTTACGCAGTTCTGCTACACGTTTGTCCATATTATATGTTTGATTTTCAAATTTGTCAAAGGGGTTTTTTAAAAAAATTTCCGTATGCCGCCGGAGGGCAGGAGTGTATGCCGTGGAAGGGAACGGTGTATGCCGCGGGAGAGAACGGGAATACTTGCAAGGAGCGGAGGAATTTGATAAAATGAGAGCAATCGCATTGCGAAAGATTTTCAAAAATATATCTTCTAATTATAATAATGAAAAAAGGAGGACTGAAAAATGAAGAAGGATTTAGGAGTTGTGCAGGCCGTTTATCCGATGCCGGTGCTTATGGTTGCCGCCTATGGGGAGGCAGACCGTGTAAATGTAATGAATGCGGCATGGGGTATGATATGCAGCGGAGACAAAGTTGCATTGTTTATCAGCGAGGGACACAAAACAACCCAGAACATTCTTGAGAGGAAAGCGTTTACGGTAAGCATCGCAGACCGGGCGCACATGGACGTGGCGGATTTCTTCGGCATCGCCACGGGCAATAAGATGCCGGATAAATTCGAGAGAACTGGTTACACAGCCGTCAAAAGCACTCATGTGGACGCGCCGGTGATTGAGGAGTTTCCGGTTGTCATGGAGTGCACGCTGGCGGAGGTGGTGAAGACGGAGAGTTTCCACTGCGTCGTCGGGAAAATAGTAAACACGGCGGCAGAGGAGAGCGTTCTCTCGCCGGAGGGAAAGGTTGATCCGGCCAAGCTGGACGCCCTTCTGTTCGACCAGTTCCAGCATGGCTACTATGTGTCCGGTGAAAAGGTCGGAGAGGCCTGGGATGCCGGTAAGGGATTGATGGGAGAATAGACCGTCTGCGCAGGTAAAATCGTGGGAAACAGAGGCTCCGGCGGAGCGCCTGGAACAGGTTCCGCAAAAATCTCAAAAAAAGTACAGAAAAGTGTTGACAATGGGAAAAAATTCTGATAAGATAGTATTCGCTGACGCGATAAAAAGCGGTGGCTGAAAAGCGCACCATCTACAGACGTCAGTGCCAC
>CANRFJ010000010.1 GCA_947629865.1 uncultured Lachnospiraceae bacterium
GTATAAAAAGCGGCTCCCAATGAATAGGAACCACTTACATATAACTATTAACTTGTTAAACTAAATGACATTGATAACACAAAAAGGCACAGGCGGAATTAAAAAACAAGTGGAAATATTCTGTTTTTATGTTATAATAAAATGTGTGTATATATATTCCAATGAAATGGAGGATGACCAATGTTTGAAAATGGAAGAAAAACAATTGGCGTTATTCTCTGTGATGTACCATCACATTATCAGGAACAGGTGTGCCAGGCGATCTCATCATATGCACTGAGTACAGATTACAATATTGCGTATTTCACATTTTTTACCTCCTACGGGGTAGAGACGCGGAATGGACGGGGTGAGACGAATATTATTCACCTTGCGCCGTATGAGAAATTAGATGCGGTATTGCTGTGCCACGACACGATTACTAATCCCGGGGCGCTGGCCAAAGTATGGGAGTACATTGATACCCGCTGCACCTGTCCGGTAGTGACGTTGCGGCACGACTCCGGCAAATACCCCTGTGTCCTGGTGAATCAGGAGCATCTGATCGAGAATCTTGTATATCACTTTACAGATGTCCACCACAAGACGAGGCTGGCATTTATGAGCGGCCCCTTTGACCACCCGGATTCGATAGCCAGACTGGCTGACTACAAGAGAGGGTTGGAGAACCGGGGGATTCCTTATGATGAAAAGCTGGTATATGAGGGGGATTTCTGGCATGACAGGGCCAAAGATGCCGCTGAGTATTTCACGATGGAATTAGAGGAGATGCCGGACGCCGTTATCTGCGCCAACGATTATATGGCAACTTCGCTGATGAATGAATTGATCGACAAGGGATTTCTGATTCCTGACGATATTGCCATATCCGGATTTGACGACATATGGGAGGCCTCTGTCGCCATGCCGCCGATTACGACTGTGTCGGTTCCGGTGGAGGAGATGACCAGGCAGGCGCTTCAGATAATTGAAAAGCTCTGGAAAGGCGAAGAAGTGGAGAGAGTCAACTACCTCGATGCCAAGGTGGAACTGCGCAACTCCTGCGGCTGTGCGACGTTTAATATGCAGGCTATGCTGGCCAAGCGCGTCCGCCAGGTCAAGGATCACCAGAAGATTCTGGATCTGATGCAGACGAACACCTATATGTTTGTGGATCTGTCCGATCTGGACTCTCTGGACGGAATCGAACAGCATGTCCGCCTGTTGGAGTACTCGGACAATCACGTCCGCAACTTCTTTATCTGTCTGGGAGAGGGGAAGGGAAATACCTATCCGAAATACCGCTCTGCCAGTTCGGGTTTTGCCAAAAAAACAAAGGCAGTGGGCGCCGTCATGAACCGGACGCCGATTGAGACGGAGATTTTTGAGACGAGCAATCTCCTTCCGGCGGAGGCAAGCGAGGATCGCCCGATGATATATTACTTCTTTCCACTGCACAATAACCAGTATTCCTACGGGTACTTCGCCATCAGTTACGAGGGCGTATACAGTATCAACCGGACGTTCCAGAACTGGCTGGCGATTCTTGGAAACGCATTGGAGAATATACGACTCAAGCAGAAAAACCAGGGACTGCTGCATGAGTTGAGCAACCTGTATGTCCATGACGCCCTGACCGGCCTGTACAACCGACGGGGATTTGACAATATCTCAGAGGAATACTACGCCAAGGCAAAGAAAAAGGGCGAAGGCTTTTGTATTATTGCCATAGACATGGATAACCTGAAGATAGTCAACGACCGCTTTGGGCATATGAACGGCGACCTTGCGCTAAAGACCATAGGAGCCGCCATGGAACATGCCGCGGACAAAGAGGACGCCTGTGCCAGAGTGGGCGGAGACGAGTACAACGTAGTGGGAATCGGTTATACTAAGGAAAAGGCGGAGAATTTTGCCCGCGAATTCCACAGGTATCTGGAAGATTTCAACGAGACCAGCGAACTGCCGTATATTGTTTCGGCAAGCGTCGGATATCATCTGATGAATCCAGGAGATGACACGGAGGTAGAGGACTGCGTCAATCTTGCCGACGCCCAGCTGTATGAGAACAAGAGGAAAAAGAAAGAGGAAAAGCGGGACAACGTAATTCGACCAGAGAACGATGGGTAAGGAGGCCTTGCTTTGACGGGGAACACAAACAGGGACAGGGCCAGCGCGCTGTACCGCAAAAAAAGAGTAAAGCGAATTAAGAAGATAATTGTCACAGGCGTCGTTATTCTGATATTACTGCCCACGGTGCTGTCAATCTTTCTCATGATAAAAATGGCTTCCCTGGAGCGGCGGGTAGAACAGCTGGCAGCCGGCAGGGAGCAGCAGGGCCAGGAGGAAGTGGTGGCGGCAGATGTCGCCAGGGCCAGGGAAAAGGAGACGGCCACACCGCCGGCAGTGACGGCAGTCCGGAAAAAAGTTTATCTGACTTTTGATGACAGTCCGGGGACGCAGACCGCGAAGCTTCTCGACATACTGAAGAAGGAGAAGGTGTCCGCCACCTTTTTTGTCCTGGGCAGAGAGGACGCCTACTCCGAGAAGATTTACAGGAGAATTGTAGAGGAGGGGCACACGCTGGGTATGCACTCGTATTCCCATATCCAGTCCGAGATATATAAATCTGCGGATTCTTTTACAAAAGATTTGAACCGGCTTTCCCGGCATCTGAAAAAAATCACCGGGATTTCGCCGGAATTTTACCGTTTTCCGGGCGGAAGCAGCGTGCGGACGACAGGGGTGCCTGTCTCGGAACTGATTGAGATACTGGCTCAGAAAAATATTTCCTACATCGACTGGAATGTGCTGAGCCCGGACATAAATAATCCGGAAGTTACCAGGAAGGAGATGGTCAGGGGAATCATGGAGGGAGTGTCCCGTTACGACACCGCCGTGGTTATGTTTGATGATGTGGCGGATCGGCCCATGACGGCAAAAGCCCTCCCCGCCATTATAAAGGCGCTGAAGAAAGAAAATTATGAGTTGCTGCCGATTGACAGGACGACAGTTCCCGTCCGGCACAACCAGAAATAACAGGAGGATACAACATGAGCTTTTTTAAGGAATTAAAAGAGGATATTGCACAGTCAGTGACAGAGCTGACAGAATCTCTTGAGGAGGGACTGTCAGAGGAGACCGGAGAAAACGCAGCGGAGCCGGAAGAACCGGATACGTCGGCCGCTTCCGACACGATGACAGAGCCGGCTATGCCGGACAGCGCAGAGGCGCCGGAGCCGGAGACTGTTGAGGAGGAACTCCCTGAGCCGGAGATAACGACGATTGAGGAGGCGACGCCGGAGGAAACGGCGCCGGAAGCAGAGCCCCAGCCGGAGCAGGAGATCCCGTTGGAAATGAGTGAAGACGAAACTGCGGAAGCAGAAGAAATGATTGAGGAGCCAGAGGAGGAACCAGTAATGAAGGAAGATGTAAATCAGGTAGAGAGTCCGGTGTCTGAGCCGGAAAAAGACAATTCGCCGGAGGTCACTGTCATCACCAAGGGAACCACGATCAACGGTGGAATCAAGTCAGATACGTCACTGGTGGTCAAGGGTACCATCGAGGGAGACGTAGAGTGCGAGGGCAAACTGACAATCACAGGACGGGTAATGGGCAATACCATTGCCTCGGAGATTTATGTCAACACGCCGCGTCTGGAGGGCGATATCAACAGTAAGGGCATCGTCAAGATCGACGTGGGAACGGTAGTCATTGGAAATGTGAGCTGTACCTCTGTTGTTGTGGCAGGCGCCGTGAAGGGAAATATAGAGGTAAACGGCCCGGTAATCATTGACTCGACCGCCGTGGTAAAGGGTGATGTAAAGGCGAAATCGATCCAGATGAACAGCGGGGCCGTCATAGACGGACACTGCTCCCTGCAGTTTGCAGACGTGGATCTGGATTCTTTCTTTGAGTGATAACAGCATATGGAGGACAAGATGGGACAGTATAGGCGGGTTCTTTTAAAACTGAGCGGGGAAGCCCTGGCGGGCGAAAAGGGCGTCGGATTTGACGAGGCGACCTGTATTCCCGTGGCGGAGCAGATAAAGGCGCTGACAGAAGACGGTGTCGAGGTGGCGGTTGTCATCGGCGGCGGCAATTTCTGGAGAGGGCGCACCAGCGAGACGATAGACCGAAACAGGGCGGATCAGATCGGCATGATGGCGACGGTGATGAATGCCATTTACATGTCGGAGATATGCCGCCATGTCGGGCTCAGGACTCAGGTGTTTACGCCCTTTGCCTGCGGTTCCTTTACGGAGCTTTTTTCTAGGGACAGAGCGCTTGGGTGCATAGCTGAGGGCGCGGTCGTATTTTTTGCCGGCGGCACGGGACACCCGTATTTTTCCACCGATACCGGAGCGGCGCTCCGGGCGATAGAGATCGGGGCGGATGTCATTCTGGCGGCAAAGGCCGTGGACGGGGTGTATGATTCTGATCCGGCGCTCAATCCGGACGCAAAGAAGATTGACACAATGTCCCTGACGGATATTGTGGACAACAAACTCGGAGTCGTTGACCTGGCCTCGGCGGTGCTCTGTATGGAGAACCGTATGCCGATGTGCATCTTTGGACTAAAAGAGGAAAACAGTATTATCAATACGGTTAAGGGCAGGTGTACCGGAACCGTTATCACGGTAGAATAAAAGGTTTGGAGGATTCAGTGTTATGGAATTGACAGTATATGAAGAAAAGATGGAGAAATCGGTCTCCAATTTACAGGAGGAGTATACATCGATACGCGCCGGGCGCGCCAACCCGCACATTCTGGATAAAATCCAGGTGGATTATTACGGAACTCCGTCGCCGCTTCAGAGCGTGGCCAATATTTCCGTGCCGGAGGCGCGAATGATTCAGATTCAGCCCTGGGACGCCTCTCTGATTCGGGACATTGAGAAGGCGATTCTCGCCTCGGATCTGGGACTCACACCGGCCAACGACGGCAAGTCAATCCGGCTGGTATTTCCGGAGCTGACGGAGGAGAGACGGAAGGAACTGGTAAAAGACGTCAGGAAAAAGGGCGAGGCCGCCAAGGTAGCGGTTCGCAATATACGCCGCGACGCCAACGACGCCGTGAAGAAGGAGGCTAAGGCCAACGAGATTTCGGAGGACGAGCAGAAGCAGATGGAGGATAAGATCCAGAAATTGACAGATAAGTATATCGGAGAGGTTGACAACCTGGTGGAGGGAAAATCCAACGAGGTCATGACGGTGTAAAAACAGAGCAGACAATATGGGGGACGGGGATTCCGGACGAATCGGCCTGTCCTTCGTTTATTGTGAATTGGAGTGAGTATGGGACAGGAAGAACAGAGAGCGCCGGGGCATGTGGCAATCATTCTCGACGGCAACGGAAGATGGGCAAAGAAGCGCCATCTGCCGCGGAAGGCCGGACATGCGGCGGGAAGCAGGACGGTGGAGCAGATATGTGAGGACGCATACAATCTGGGGATTAAATACCTGACAGTGTATGCGTTTTCCACGGAGAACTGGAAGCGCCCGCAGGACGAGGTGGACGCGTTGATGAAATTGCTGCGCCAGTACCTGAGGGACTGCATTAAGCGGAGCACCAAAAATAATATGCGCGTCCGCGTGCTGGGGGATATAACCCCTCTTGCAGAGGATATGAGGGAGAGCATACGGGAATTAGAGGAGGCCACGAGGGACAATACCGGATTGAATTTTCAGGTGGCGCTGAATTATGGGAGCAGGGACGAGATACTGCGGGGCGTCCGCGAGCTGGGCCGCCGGATACAGGCGGGAGATCTGCTGCCGGAGGACATTGACGAGGAGCGGTTTTCCGACTGCCTGGACACCAGGGGTATACCGGAGCCGGATTTGCTGATCCGCACAAGCGGAGAGCAGAGACTGTCCAATTTTCTGTTGTGGCAGTTAGCCTATACGGAATTTTATTTTACCGATGTACTGTGGCCGGATTTTGACAAAAAAGAACTGCAGAGGGCCATAGAATATTACAACGGACGAGAGCGCCGGTACGGCGCCGTATAAGACACAGATATGTGCTGTGGAATGGAGGATTTTTATGTTTGTCACACGCTTGATAAGCGGGATTGTACTGATGGTGGCCGCCATATTTCTGCTTGTGTTCGGAGGAGCCTGGCTTGCCGCCGCAGTGGGGATTCTCTCCCTGATCGGAGTCTATGAACTTCTGAGGGTACTGGAAATGGACAGACACCCGCTGGCAGTTCCGGCCTATCTCTTTACGGCCGCTTACTATATACTGTTATATCTGGGACTGAGCCGCTGGTCTCTGGGAGTGATTGTCCTGAACCTGGCAGTCATGCTGATCATCTATGTGGTGCAGTATCCGAAATTTGCCATTGAGAAGGTGACGGGAGCGTTTTTTGCCTGCATCTATGTCAGTGTGATGCTGTCTTCTGCCTATCTCACGAGGTGTCTGGCGGGCGGCCGCTGGCTGGTGTGGCTGATTATCATAGGCGCCTGGGGCTCGGATACCTGCGCTTACCTGACCGGTATGCTGTTTGGAAAGCGCCACTTTTCCGAGCTGAGTCCGAAAAAGACGGTGGAGGGCTGCGTGGGCGGCGTCATCGGGGCGGGGCTGATCGGATTTATCTATGCCTGCTTCTTCCCGTACCATGATATGTTTGTCATCAGTCCGCTGCTCGTATTTCCGGCGGTCGCCATGGTGAGCTCGGTGATCTCGCAGTTTGGGGATCTGGCGGCCTCGGCGGTCAAGAGAAATTATGAAGTAAAGGATTATGGAGATCTGATCCCCGGACACGGTGGGGTTCTGGATCGCTTTGACAGCGTGATTTTTGTGGCGCCCTTTGTGTACTATTTGCTGGTGCTGACGTCGTATATTCATTTGTAGAAGGAGAAAACCGGGAGATTGTGATGAGACAGATAGCGATACTGGGCTCCACCGGTTCCATAGGCACACAGACGCTGTCTGTGGTGCGGGACAACCGGAAGGACTTTGAAGTGGCTGCGCTGACAGCCGGTAGCAATGTGGAGAGGCTGGCGGAGCAGATATTGGAATTTCAGCCGGCCTGTGCCGTCATGAAGGACGAGGAGCACGCGGAGAGGCTGAGGCGGGAAGTGATGCGCCGGATAGAGAGCGCCGCGTCCGCGGGCAATCTTTCGCCCGCGCTGGAAAAAAGCCGTGAGTGTCAGATTTTATCCGGAATGGAGGGCTTCATCAGAGCGGCCACCCTTTCCGGCGTGGATACGGTGGTGGCGGCCATGGTTGGAATGATCGGTCTGCGGCCGGTCATGGAGGCGATTCGGGCCGGAAAAAATATCGCCCTGGCCAACAAGGAGACGTTAGTGACGGCCGGCCATCTCATCATGCCGCTGGCCGAGAAGCACAATGTGAGCATACTGCCGGTGGACAGCGAACACTCCGCTATTTTTCAGGCTCTGCACGGAGAGAAAAAGAGTCAGATTGAGACCATCTATCTCACGGCGTCGGGCGGCCCCTTCCGCGGGAGCACGAGGGAGCAGCTGGAGCGGGTGACGGTGGAGCAGGCGCTGGCCCACCCGAACTGGTCTATGGGCGAAAAAATCACCATTGATTCCGCTACGATGATAAATAAAGGGCTGGAGGTCATAGAGGCCCGGTGGCTGTTCGGGACGTCTCTGGAACAGATTCATGTGCTCGTACAGCCGCAGAGCGTCATACACTCCATGGTCGGCTTTCGGGACGGAGCGGTCATGGCCCAGCTTGGCACGCCGGACATGCGGCTGCCGATTCAGTACGCCCTGTACTATCCGGACAGGGTATTTCTCGACGGGGAGCGGCTGGATTTTGAGGCGATCGGCGACATTCACTTTGAAAAACCGGACACGGAGCTGCTGCGCGGCATACCGCTGGCTGTGGAGGCCAGCCGGACGGGAGGCAGTATGCCGGTGGTAATGAATGTGGCCAATGAATATGCAGTGGCAAAATTTTTGAAACGGGATATTTCTTTTTTGGAAATTTATGATATGATAGAATTTGCCATGAAACATCATAAAGTAATAAAAAATCCGGAGTTGGACGAAATTCTCTCGGCGGAGAGGGAAACCCGTGAACGGCTGGATAGGGATTGGAGGAAATCATGAGTATAGGAAACATATGTCTGGCGATTCTCGTCTTCAGTTTGATTATTATCATACACGAGTTTGGGCATTTCATTGTGGCCAAGATAAATAAGGTAGGGGTAATTGAGTTTTCGCTGGGAATGGGCCCCCGCATCATATCCTGGGGCAGGACTCCGGCGGGGCGCAAGGTGCTGTTTTTCAAGACGACAAATTATCTAAACGAGCATCCGGAATTTGAGGGGAACACCCTGTATTCCTGGAAAATCCTTCCATTCGGCGGCTCCTGCATGATGTTGGGAGAGGAGGAGGACGTCGATGACGAGAGAGCCTTTGGACATAAGTCCGTCTACGCGCGAATGGCTATTATATTTGCCGGCCCTTTCTTTAACTTTATCCTGGCTTTTATCCTGTCTCTGATTGTAATCGGAAGCATTGGCTACGATCCCGCCCTGGTGACGGAGGTGGAACCGGGACAGCCCATGGCGGAGGCCGGACTGAAAGAGGGTGATATAATCACGGAAATCAACGGGAGAAATATTGTGCTCGGCAGGGAGTTAAGCTATTACCGGCTCTTTCACCCCTTCACGGACGCTCCGGTGGAGATCACCTATGAGAGGAACGGAGAGGAGAGAGAGATTGTCGTGACGCCGGAGCTCATGACGCAGGAGGACGGCACGCAGGCATACAGACTGGGCTTCGCGCACAACAGCAATATCATTCGCTGGAAGGCCGGCGTGGTCGGGACGCTGAAGTATGCCGCCTACGAGGTGAAGTTCTGGATATGGACTACCGTTGAGAGCCTTGGGCAGATGATACAGGGCAAGGTGAAAGCGGAGGAGATCTCCGGACCGGTGGGAATTGTAAAAACAGTGGGAGACGTGGTGGACGAGAGCAGCAAGGGCGAGGACGGCGGCGCGGCTAAGGTGGCGCTCAACCTTGCCATTATCAGTATCCTGCTGACGGCCAACCTGGGAGTGATGAATCTGCTTCCGATACCGGCGCTGGACGGCGGGCGGCTGCTGTTTTTAATCATAGAATGGATCCGGCGCAAGCCCCTTCCGGCAAAATTCGAGAATTATGTCAACGTGGGCGGTTTTATGCTGCTGATGCTTCTGATGGTATTTATTCTGATTAATGATGTGATCAAACTGGTGTAGTGCGCTTCTGAGAGGGAGAAATTTATGGAGAGGAAAAAGACGCGGGAAATTTCAATCGGAGATGTTGTCATTGGCGGAGACCGTCCCATTGCGATTCAGTCCATGACGAATACGCGGACGGAAGATGTGGAGGCCACCGTCCGGCAGATACAGGCGCTGACGCGGGCGGGGTGTGAGATCGTCCGATGCGCCGTGCCCACGATGGAGGCGGCGCAGGCTCTCCGGCGGATCAGGGATCAGATTTCCATTCCGTTGGTGGCGGATATCCATTTCGATTACCGGCTGGCGATTGCGGCGGTGGAAAACGGCGCTGACAAAATCCGCATCAATCCCGGCAATATCGGGAGCAGGGAGAGGATTCGGGCCGTGGTGGACTGCTGTAAGGAGAGGGGTGTTCCTATCCGAATCGGCGTCAACAGCGGTTCCCTGGAAAAAGAGCGGATTGAAAAATACGGCGGCGTCACGGCGGAGGGGCTGGTGGAGAGCGCCCTGGACAAGGTGGCGCTCGTTCAGGAGATGGGTTATGACGATCTGGTTATCAGCATCAAATCCTCCGACGTGCCCATGTGTATCCGCGCCCATGAGCTCATAGCCGACAGGACGGATTTTCCCCTCCATGTGGGAATCACCGAATCGGGAACCGTGCGATCCGGCACGATAAAGTCTTCGGTTGGGTTCGGCGCCATTTTGAGCCAGGGGATCGGAGATACAATCCGTGTGTCCCTCACGGGAGATCCCGTATCGGAGATCTATGTGGCGAAAAAGATTCTCCAGACACTGGGACTGCGGAGAGAGGGGATACAGGTGGTGTCCTGCCCCACCTGCGGGCGCACGCAGATTGATCTGATTTCTCTTGCCGGACAGGTAGAGGAAATGGTGGAAGAATTTGATCTGGATATAAAGGTGGCCGTGATGGGCTGCGCCGTCAACGGGCCGGGCGAGGCCAGAGAGGCGGACATCGGTATTGCCGGCGGTCTGCACGAGGGACTTTTAATACGGAAGGGCGAGGTCGTAAAGAAGGTGCCGGAGACCGAATTGTTGGAGACTCTGCGGCAGGAGCTGCTGCACTGGGAGCAGTGATTCAGATGAAGGGAAGGAGGGATTGGCTTGGTTCGTTTTTTTGAAGCATTCCCGAATTTATCTGTAGATGACAGATTATATGACTTTTTTGCCGGCGCCATGGTGGAAAAGGTCAGTGCATCGAGAACAAAGGGGCTGGCGTTTATCTATTGCAGATGCGACCAGCTTTTGCATTACCGCTCGATACGCAGCATGGAGAATAAACTGTATAAGCAGGTGTTCCGTCGCCTGGGAATCCGGCCGCGGATAGAGATGAGTTATCCCTTTGCCGGCGAATATGATCTGAGCGAGCTGGTATCCCAGTGCGAGGATACGCTGAAAGAGGAACTGCGGGAGAAAAATACGGTCGATTACATGAAATTCTGCCGCGAGCCCTTTGCCGTGGAGGGAGAAACGCTGATTCTCACCTGCGACGACGATTTTTTGTGTCGGGAGCGCAGCGGGGAGATTCGGGAGTTTTTTGACACCCGCTTCGAGAGACGTTTTGGGCGCCATGTAAAAGTTGATTTCCGCTATGTCAGTCGGGAGAAAAAGAAAGCGGCGGAGCCGGAAGTCTACGAGATGGTTGTAACAAAAGAAAAAGAGGAGGAGCAGGCGGCGGAGGAGAGCGCCCCGAAGGTATCCGGAGCCGCCGGAGCGGAGACGAAAAAGAAATCCCCCGCGCCCCGCAAGAGCGGCTATCGCAGGCCCGCCAAAGATCCCTCTGTTTTTTACGGGAGAAGCGTGGAGGGAACGGTAATTCCCATCAAGGAGATCACGGACGAAATCGGCGAGGTAGTGATCGACGGAATGATACGGGGCGTGGAGCAGCGGGAGATAAGCAATGGGGAGAAGTGGATCGTCCTTTTTTCCATTACGGATTTTACCGATACGATTGTCGCAAAAATATTTATTAAGAAGGAACTGGCGGAGGAACTCTCCCTGTTTGAGTTTGTGAAAAAGGGCAATTTTATACGTCTCAAGGGAATCGCGGCCCGTGATACATACGACAGGGAGATCCGCATCGGCAATATCGAGGGCATGAAGGAGATCCCGAATTTTCGGGTGGGGCGCATGGACAATGCTCCGGTCAAGCGGGTGGAGCTCCACGCCCACACCCAGATGAGCGACATGGACGGTATGACAAACTGCAGGCAGATGGTACGGAGGGCGCACGACTGGGGGCACTCGGCCATTGCCGTCACCGACCACGGCGTGGTGCAGTCCTTTCCGGACGCCAGCCATGCGGCGGAGGAATTGGGAGATGATTTCAAAATCATATACGGCTGCGAGGCCTATCTGGTAGACGATTTGGACGACACGGTGACGGGCGGGAGAGGACAGTCACTGCGCGGCTCCTTTGTCGTATTCGATTTAGAGACCACCGGATTTTCTCCCACGCGAAACCGCATCATAGAGATTGGCGCGGTAAAGGTGGAGGAGGGAAAGATTACGGATCGCTTCAGTACCTTTGTCAATCCCGGCGTGCCCATTCCGCTCCGCATTACGGAGCTGACAGGCATCGAGGATTCCATGGTGGCGGACGCTCCGGACATCGAGACGGCACTGCCGGAATTTCTCGCCTTTTGCGGGGACTGTGTGCTTGTGGCGCACAATGCGGGATTTGATTACAGTTTTATCTGCAAAAAGAGCGAGGAGCAGGGATTGTCCGCAGAGTTTACGGTGGTGGACACCGTGGGCATCGCCAGGGTGCTCTTTCCCCATCTTGCGAAATATACGCTGGATAATGTGGCGAAGACGCTGAAGATTTCCCTGTTTAACCACCACAGGGCCGTGGAGGACGCTGAGGCCACCGCGGGAATCTTTGAGAAGATGATTGTCCTGCTGGAAAAGGATGGGATTAAAGATCTGGACGCCCTCTATGAGAGAACCCATTCGGCTCCGGAGATTATCCGGAAAAAGCCGTCCTTCCATGCGATTATCCTGGCCAAAAACGAGGTGGGGCGCGTCAATCTCTACCGCCTGGTATCCATGGCGCATCTGGACTATTTTTTCCGGCGTCCCAGAATTCCAAAGAGCCAGCTGATGAAGTGGCGGGAGGGGCTGATCGTGGGCTCCGCCTGTGAGGCCGGCGAGCTGTATCGGGCTCTTTTGGAGGACGCCGACGAGGAGCGGATTGAGGAGCTGGTGGATTTTTATGACTATCTGGAGATCCAGCCGGTAAAAAACAATGAATTTATGCTGCACAGCGACAGATCCCTCTATGAAAATATAAATTCATGGGACGATTTGAAGGATATGAACCGGCGGATTGTAAAACTGGGCGAGAAATACCACAAGCCGGTGGCCGCCACCTGCGACGTGCATTTTCTCGATCCGGAAGATGAGATCTACCGCCGGATACTCTTTGCGGGCAAGAAGATGGAGGACGACAGCCAGCCGCCGCTCTATCTGCGCACTACGGAGGAAATGCTGGAAGAATTTTCCTATCTGGGAGAGGAAAAGGCCATGGAGGTGGTCGTCACCAACACCAACCTCATTGCGGACATGATTGAGAAAATGTCTCCGGTCTATCCGGATAAATGCCCGCCGGTGATTCCCAATTCCGACCAGCAGCTGCGGGACATATGCTATCGGAAGGCGCACTCCATGTACGGGGACGATTTGCCGCCCCAGGTGGAGGAGCGGCTGGAGCATGAATTGTCCTCCATAATCAAAAACGGATTCGCCGTGATGTATATCATTGCCCAGAAGCTGGTGTGGAAGTCCAACGAGGACGGCTATCTGGTGGGCTCCCGCGGCTCGGTAGGCTCCTCCTTTGTGGCTACCATGTCCGGCATCACCGAGGTAAATCCACTGCCCGCCCACTACTACTGTGAAAAATGCCATTACTCGGATTTTGATTCCGAAGAAGTGCGGGCCTTTGCCGGAAGCTCCGGCTTTGATATGCCGGAGAAAAACTGTCCTGAGTGCGGCGCACCGCTCAAGCGGGACGGGCACGACATTCCCTTCGAGACATTCCTTGGATTTTACGGGGATAAGGAGCCGGATATCGACCTGAACTTTTCCGGAGAGTACCAGAGCAAGGCGCACAATTATACCGAAGTTATCTTCGGCCACGGACAGACATACCGCGCCGGAACCATCGGCACGCTGGCGGATAAGACCGCCTACGGCTATGTAAAAAAATATTTTGAGGAAAAAGAAATCCATAAGAGGAACGAGGAGATAGAGCGACTGGTGGAGGGCTGCGTGGGCGTGCGCCGCGCCACCGGCCAGCATCCGGGCGGGATTGTGGTTCTTCCGATGGGCTGGGATATTTTTACCTTTACTCCGGTGCAGCATCCGGCCAACGATCAGGAAACCAATATTATAACCACGCATTTTGACTATCACTCCATCGACCACAACCTGCTGAAGCTGGACATACTCGGCCATGATGATCCCACCATGATCCGTATGCTGGAGGACTTAACCGGAGTGGACGCCCTGAATATTCCGCTGGACGATGCTCTGGTGCTCTCGCTGTTTGCCGACACCAGCGCGCTGGGTGTGCAGCCGGACGAACTGATTGACTGCGATTTGGGTAGCCTGGGTGTGCCCGAATTTGGCACGGACTTTGTCATGCAGATGCTCAGGGACACAAAGCCGAAGAATTTTTCAGACCTTGTGCGTATCTCCGGCCTGTCCCACGGCACAGACGTGTGGCTGAACAACGCCCAGTATTTTATCGCCAGGGGAGACTGTACGCTGTCCACGGCGATCTGTACCCGCGACGACATCATGACCTATCTGATACATACGGGCGTGGAGAACGGACTGGCCTTTAAGATCATGGAGAGCGTGAGGAAGGGAAAGGGACTGACTCCTGAGATGGAGGCGGCCATGAAGGAGGCCGGTGTGGAGGAGTGGTATATTGAATCCTGCAAGCGGATCAAGTACATGTTCCCCAAGGCCCATGCGGTCGCCTATGTCATGATGGCCTTCCGCATCGCCTACTTTAAGGTGTATTATCCCCTTGCCTATTACGCCGCCTATTTCAGTATTCGGGCCAAGGCGTTTGATTACGAACTGATGTGTCAGGGGAAGGAAAAACTGGAAGCGCAGATGAATGACTACAAGAAGCGCTTTAATGAACTCAGCCAGAAAGAGCAGGCCAGCTACGGCGACATGAGAATCGTGCAGGAGATGTATGCCAGGGGGTATGAATTTACTCCCATAGACATATTCACGGCCAGCGCCAAGAATTTCCGGATTGTGGACGGAAAACTCATGCCCGCCCTCAACAGCATCGACGGCATGGGTGACAAGGCGGCGGAGGGAGTGGTAGAGGCGGTCAAGGACGGGCCCTTTACCTCCTGTGAGAATTTCAAAAACCGGAGCAAGGTCAGCGGCACCATCATGGAGAAGATGCGTGAGATGGGACTGCTGGGCAGCCTGCCCCTGAACGACCAGATGACGCTGCTTGACTTTATGCAGCAGGGGGGAGAGGAGAAAACGCTGGCATAACAAAAAGAGCCGGACAAACGGCTCTTTTTTGTCGCACACCGGACGGCGCACATCTTAGATGGAGTATACGGGACTTGAACCCGTGACCTCCACACTGCCAGTGTGGCGCGCTCCCAACTGCGCTAATACCCCGAAAGAAAATATAAAATGCCGGAAAACGGATTCCGACACTTTCCTGTTCTGCAAACATATGAAGATAAAATAGTCCGTAGGGGAATCGAACCCCTGTTTCTGCCGTGAGAGGGCAGCGTCTTAGCCGCTTGACCAACGGACCATCAACATTCGTAATCATACTACAGGTGAGAAAAAAAAGCAAGTATTTTTTGTAAATTTTCCAAAAAATTTTCCAAAAAAAATAAAAATTCTTTTATTGACAGTCTCTGTGTATTATATTAGACTAGAAGTATAATACAAAACATGAAAGGGGAATACAAGCAATGGATAGAGTAAAAGCAACTATCGCGAGATTACTTGTTCTTGCGCTGACAATCGGCCTCATCACAGGCGGTGCGAACGGAGAGGCTCTCGCTAAGAAACCGAAACTGTCAGTGAAGAAAGTGACTGTCGTGAAGGGAAAGAAAAAGAAAGTCACTGTAAAAAATGCAAAGAAATATAAGATTTCCTGGAAGATTAAGAACAAAAAGACAGCTACCTGTAAAAAGAGCGGCAGGTACGGTGTGACAGTGAAGGCGAAGAAAGTGGGTAAGACGACGCTGATCTGCACATGCAAAAGGGGAAAGAAGACCAAAAAACTCAAATGTCCGGTTATAGTCAAGAAAAAGGAGTCGAAAAAAATAGAGAGTACTCCGACAAAGTCTCCGACTCCTTCCACCAGTGCGTCGGCAGCTCCGTCGTCATCGGCCACAGCGCCGGCAACAGCCACGCCCACAGCGCCCGCTTCAGCGACGCCGGTGCCGGCTAGCAAAGTTCAGTCTATCAAGGAGGCCTATGCGGGAGATATTGCCAATATTGGAACCTGCCTTAGATATAATCAGACCTGGGGGAGCGACGGTAAGCAGATGCAGGACAAGGCTCTCATGGAACTGGTCGATCATCATTTTAACAGTGTGACGCTGGAGAACGAGATGAAGCCGGAGGCGGTTCTTGGGAGCCAGCAGGCGACGCTGATCACGAAGGCAGAAGCGGAGAAACTCGGTTATTATCTGGACGGTTACAGCGAGGAGCAGGTGCCGAAACTCAATCTGGACAATGTGTTCGGAGCCATGGAGGCGGCAAAGGCGAACGGGCTGCGTATGCGCGCCCACACGCTTATGTGGCATCAGCAGACGCCGTCATGGTTCTTCCACGAGGGCTATGACGAATCTAAGCCGCTGGTGGATAAGGACACGATGAACGCCCGTCTGGAGTTCTTTGTGCGCACAATGGTCAGCCAGGTGTGCGCAAAGGAAAAGGCAATGGGCTGCGAGGTTGGCGACGTTGTGTACTGCTGGGACGTAGTAAACGAATATATCCACAGGAGCAACGCACCGTCGGGAAGCTCCTGGGTGAGCGTCTACGGCGACATGGGGTTGAAGCCGACATATGTAAAGGACGCATTCCGCTATGCTTATGATGAGTTAAAGAAGGTGAATGCCCAGGATAAAGTGACGCTGTTCTTTAACGACTATGACACCTACTTCAATGTAGATGACGAGATTGCTGTGCTGAATTTTATCAACGAGGACGAAAAGATCTGCGGCGGTATGGGTATGCAGAGCCATGTGGACATAAAGCGCCCGACGATTGAGCAGTACAAAGCGGCGCTCGAGGCTTTCCTGAAGACCGGATTGGAGGTTCAGATTACAGAGCTCGACATCACGATTAATTTTGACACAGATGATTCAAACGGACGGAATCCGAGCTACGGCTACCGCAGCGAGGGCGAGACAGACGCCGACCAGGCGGCCTACACGGCAGAGTTTATGAAAATGGTAGTAGAGGCGAACAGAAACCGTGACAAGGCGGTCAGTCCGAAGGGCATTACCGGAATCACGATGTGGGGCGTATACGATACGATTTCCTGGAGGAGTCAATGCAAACCGCTTTTCTTTACGAGGAGCAGGGTGAAGAATCCGGAGACAAACCGGTATGAGTATGTGATCACACCGAAGCCGTCGTTCTATTCTTTCATAGAAGCGGTAAAATAATACTTGCCAAAGTCTGTAAAGTGTGTTACAATACAAAATGTTGATACTGTTAATGAAGATGAGTGGACGAAGGTCCACTCATTCTTTTCGTGTGAACAGGCAGAGAAAAGAGGTTTTTGTTTGGGAAGACATGTTAGTTATGAACAGAAGACAGAGGAGCTTCTCCTTCCAATTGTGGAGAAGCACGGCTATGAGCTGGTGGACGTGGAGTTTGTCAGGGAGGCCGGGAGCTGGCGGCTGAGAGCCTATATTGACAAGAAGGGCGGCATTACCCTCGACGATCTGACGGTGGTGAATCACGAGCTCAGCGACCTGCTGGACGAGAATGATTTTATCGAGGAGTCCTATGTCCTGGAGGTCAGCTCGCCGGGGCTGCTGCGCCCCTTTAAGAAGCCGAGGGATTATGAGAGGAATATCGGCGAGGATGTGGAAGTCCGGCTCTTTGCCCCCGTGACGTGGGAGGAGGGTGGAAAGACCTATTCCGACAAGGAATTTGTCGGCGTGCTGAAGGAGTACGGGGACGACAAGATCGTCCTCGGCTTTGACGACAGGGATATGGAAGTGGCGGTAAAGGATATCGCCCGAATACGAAAATACATTGATTTTTAGAATAGTAAAGGATTGGAGGATAATGGAAAAAATGAAGAAGACAGCAGTTGAAAAAGGAAATCCGGAGCTCATTGAAGCCCTGAATGCAATCGAGAAGGAGAAGGATATCAGCAAGGAGATTTTGCTGGAGGCAATCGAAAATTCGTTGCTGGCCGCCTGCAAAAACCAGTTCGGAAAATCCGAGAATATCCGTGTCAACCTGGACAGGGAGACCGGAGAATTCCATGTATACCAGGACAAACTGGTGACGGAGGAGCCGGAGGACGAGATGCTGCATATGTCCCTCACCGAGGCGCAGGTTAAGTTTCCGGGCAGCGCCGTGGGCGATACGGTGAGCCTGGAGGTGACGCCCAAAAACTTCGGGCGGATCGCCGCACAGAAGGCAAAGCAGGTGGTAGTGCAGAAAATCCGCGAGGAGGAGAGAAAAGTTCTGTACGACCAGTATTACACGAAGGAGAGGGACATCATCACCGGTACGGTGCAGCGTTACAGCAACGGAAATTATACCGTCAACTTGGGAAAACTTGATGCGATGCTCACCTCCCAGGAGCAGGTGCCGACGGAGCATTTTGCCCCGCACGAGCGCATCAGGCTCTACGTCACCGAGGTGAGGGATACGACAAGAGGACCGAGAGTCATCATCTCGCGCACCCATCCGGAGTTGGTCAAACGGCTGTTTGAGTATGAGGTGGCCGAAATCCAGAGCGGGGTTGTGGAGATCAAGAACGTATCCCGCGAGGCGGGCTCCCGCTCAAAGATTGCGGTATACAGCAACAATCCGGACGTGGACGCAGTCGGTTCCTGCGTCGGTGTCAACGGAGTTCGGGTAAACGCCGTGGTAGAGGAACTGCGGGGAGAGAAGATAGATATTGTGGAATGGGACGAAGATCCGGCCGTCTTTATCGAACATGCGCTGAGCCCTTCACGGGTTCTGTCCGTGACGGTGGACGAGGAGGAGAAAAGTGCCCAGGTGATTGTGCCGGACTTTCAGCTGTCTCTTGCCATAGGCAAGGAGGGGCAGAACGCCAGGCTGGCGGCGAGGCTCACAGGCTATAAAATAGATATAAAGAGCGAGACGCAGAGTTTTGAGTAAAAATTCTCCGGACAGGAGGATCTGGAAAGGAGGAGTGACATGCAGGCGAAGAAGAAACCGTCAAGACAGTGTATCGGCTGTCGGGAGAGCAGGGAGAAAAAAGATTTGATCCGCATTGTAAAGACGCCGGAGGGAGACATCGTGCTGGACAGGACAGGAAAGCGGAATGGGAGAGGAGCGTATCTCTGCGATAGGACGGAATGTCTGGCGAGAGCCCGCAGGAGCAACGCACTCAGCCGTTCTTTCCGAATCCAGGTGCCGGAGGAGGTTTATGAGGAGCTGGAAAGGCAGTGGGAAAATGATTCAAAGTAAAAAGGTTCTGGGAACACTGGGCCTGGCACAGAAGGCCGGTAAGGTGGCAAGCGGTGAGTTTATGACTGAGAAGGCGATCCGCGATGGGAGAGCCTGTCTGGTAATGATTGCGGAGGACGCATCGGATAATACGAAAAAGAAATTCCAAAATTCCTGTCATTACTACAGAATTCCCTGCGTGTTGTTCGGGGACAGGGAGCTGATGGGAAAAGCGCTGGGTAAGGAATTCAGGGCTTCCCTGGCAGTCACGGACAGAGGCTTTGCCGCATCGATCGGTAAGAATTTAGAGCTGGAGGTAACAGAGTATGGCGAAAATGAAAATATATGAAATTGCGCGGAGTATACAGCAGCAGGATAAGAACATAAAGAGCAGCGACCTGGTCAGACTTCTCAATGACAACGGCTTCGAGGTAAAGGGAGCCAACAGCAATATTGAGGACGCGGCCATTGCATTTCTGATGAAATACTTTACGCAGAAAAAGACGGCGAAGGAGGAAGACCGCAAGCCGGAAAAAGCGGCGGCAGCCGTGAAAAAGCAGGAGACGGCCGGAGAGACCGCAGACAGGACGGCGGAGAAGGCCGCCCGTGAGGAAGCCGACAAGAAGAAGGCGGCGAAGCCAAAGGCGGCGGGCGATGCGCCGGAAAATCCGCAGGCGGAGAAGACGCCGGCTGCGAGGGCGACAGAGACGGCCGCAAAACCGCAGAGGAGAAACGCAGGCGCCGCCCATGAGGATAACCGCGGCTACAACCGAAGCGCCCGCGGCCATCAGGGGCAGCGGGACGGCCAGGGCCAGAGAGGGGCCGGACGCGGCGACGGACGCAATTCCGGCGGCAGCAGGGACGGCAGAGACCGCGGTGACAGGCGGAACGACAAAAAGCGCGGCGGAGAGAGAGTCTTTGAGCGCTTTGAAAAGGCCCAGAGCGGTTTCGACGGAATCAAACAGGAGCAGAAGAACTCCCGTCAGCGAAACCGCAGAAAGGACGAGAAAAAGACCGGCGGTTATCGCAAGAGCAGCAAGGAGGAGATGAGCCGTATCCGCTCTCGGAAGGATCCCAACAGAAAGGGAGCCTTTATCAAGCCGGAGCCGGTAAAACAGGAGCCGGAGGAGCAGATCAAACAGATCACGATACCGGAGTCCATCACAATCCGCGGGCTGGCGGAAAAGATGAAGATGCCGGCGGCGGCTTTGGTGAAGAAGCTGTTCCTGCAGGGACAGGTAGTGTCACTGAATCAGGATATTACCTTCGAGGAGGCAGAGGAGATCGCGCTTGGTTTCGATATAATTGCCGAGTTGGAGGAAAAGGTAGATATGGTGGCGGAGCTTCTCAAGGAGGACGAGGAGGACGAGAGCAAAATGCAGAAACGTCCGCCGGTTGTCTGTGTCATGGGACATGTAGACCACGGTAAGACGTCCCTGTTAGACGCGATCCGCCAGACCGATGTTACCGAGCATGAGGCCGGTGGAATCACTCAGCATATCGGAGCCTATGTGGTTCGCATCAACGGGGAGAAGATCACGTTCCTCGACACACCGGGACACGAGGCGTTTACTTCCATGCGTATGCGCGGGGCCCAGTCCACGGATATTGCCGTGCTGGTCGTGGCGGCGGACGACGGCGTCATGCCGCAGACGGTGGAGGCCATCAACCATGCGAGGGCGGCCGGTGTGGAGATCATTGTGGCCATCAATAAGATTGATAAAGAGGGAGCCAACATCGAGAGGGTAAAGCAGGAGCTCTCCGAGTATGAACTGATTCCGGAGGACTGGGGCGGAAGCACGGTATTCTGTCCGGTGTCCGCCCACACAGGAGAGGGAATAGAAAACCTTCTGGAGATGATCGTCCTGACTTCTGAGGTGCTGGAGTTAAAGGCCAATCCGAGACGCCGCGCCAGAGGTATCGTCATTGAGGCCAGACTGGATAAGGGGCGCGGCCCGGTGGCGACGGTGCTGGTACAGAAGGGTACGCTGAATATCGGAGACCACATTGCCGTGGGAACCGCTTACGGCAAGGTGCGCGCCATGCTGGATCACAAGGGCGAGCGCCTCAAATCGGCCAAACCGTCCACGCCTGTGGAGATTCTCGGACTGAACGGAGTGCCGACGGCCGGAGAGGTATTCCTGGCGACGGAAAACGATAAGGACGCCAGACAGATTGCCCAGGCATACATTGCCCAGGGTAAGGATAAACTGTTAGAGGAGACGAAGGCGAAGAAGCTTTCTCTGGACGGACTGTTCAGCCAGATTCAGGCGGGCAACGTCAAAGACCTGAACCTGATTATCAAGGCGGACGTGCAGGGCTCCGTGGAGGCTGTGAAGCAGAGCCTTGTAAAACTCAGCAATGAGGAAGTCGCTGTCCGCGTTATTCACGGGGGCGTCGGCGCCATCAACGAATCCGACGTCAATCTGGCCAGCGCCTCCAACGCCATTATCATCGGATTCAATATCCGTCTGGACAATATGGCCAAGGAGACGGCGGACAGGGAGAATGTAGACGTGCGCCTGTACCGCGTTATCTACGACGCCATAGAGGACATCGAGGCGGCCATGAAGGGTATGCTTGAGCCGATTTACGAGGAGAGAGTCATTGCCCATGCCGAGGTGCGCCAGACATTCAAGGCCTCCGGTGTGGGAACCATTGCCGGTTCCTATGTGCTGGACGGCAAGATCGAGCGGGACTGCCGCGCCCGAATCAGCAGGGACGGCGAGCAGATTTTCGAGGGCGATTTAGCCAGTCTCAAGCGATTTAAGGATGATGTGAAGGAAGTCAACGCCGGATACGAGTGCGGTCTGGTATTTGCAGGGTTCAATGACATTCAGGAGGCCGACCAGATTGAGTGCTACAAGATGGTAGAGGTGCCGAGGTAGACAGTAAAGGAATGTGAAGGAATGAGAAAGAACAGTGTTAAAAATATCCGGCTCAACAGCGAGGTTCAACGGGAGATGAGCCAGATTATACGGGAGGATCTGAAGGATCCCCGTATTCACCCCATGACGACGGTGATGGCGGCGGAGGTGACGCCGGATTTAAAATTTGCCAAAATCTATGTCAGTGTGCTGGGGGACGAGGAGGCGAGAAGTTCCACGATGGAGGGACTGAAAAAGAGCGCCGCCTATGCCAGACATCAGCTGGCCGTGAGAATGAACCTGCGCAATACGCCGGAACTTACCTTTGTTTTGGACACTTCGATTGAATACGGAGTATCCATGTCAAAGAGAATCGACGAAGTAATGAAGAAGGAGCAGTAGATTATGAATGGACTGATACGGGCAATCGAGAGGGCGGAGACCATTGCCATCGGCGGACATGTGAGGCCGGACGGCGACTGCATAGGCTCCTGCATGGGTATGTATACCTACATAGTGAAAAATTTTCCGGACAAAAAGGTCAGCGTCTATCTGGAGGAATTTCCGGACGCCTTTTCCTATCTGAAGGACGAGGAAGCTTTTGTGGAGAGGGCGGAGAAATACGACTTGTTTATCTCTCTGGACTGCGGCGACGCAGAGCGTCTGGGCGACGCCGGAGAGGTGATGAAAAAGGCCGGCTTCGTCTATAATGTGGATCACCACATCACGAATACGGAATTTGGAGATGAAAACCATGTCGAGGCGGACGCCAGTTCCACCTCGCAGATTCTCTATACGCTGATGGAGGACGACAAAATCGGTTTTGAGACAGCCTGTGCGCTGTACACGGGCATTATCCACGACACAGGCGTATTTAAGCACAGCAACACCTCCGGCGAGACGATGCGGATTGCCGGCTGTCTGATGGAGAAGGGGATTCCCTTCGGCAAGATTATCGACGGCAGCTTTTACATGAAGACCTATAAACAGCTGCAGATTATGGGGCGCTGCCTGATGGAGAGCGTCCGGATTCTGGATGGCAGATGTATTTTTTCCGTGGTGAGAAAAAATGTCATGGAGCTGTATGATGCAAAGCCGTCGGATCTCGACGGCGTGATTGACGAGATGCGGACGACAGAGGGCGTGGAGGTTGCGATTCTCTTAAACGAGAGAGAGACCGGAGAATTCAAGGTCAGTATGCGCTCCAACGACATTGTGGACGTGAGCCGCATCGCCGGATATTTTGGCGGCGGCGGACATATACGGGCGGCGGGGTGCGCCATTGAGGGAGCCCCCTTTGACGTCATCAATAACCTCACAGAACACATTGAAAAGCAGTTGGAAAAAAGCGGCGGACAGGATATGAAGGAATGAATGGGATTCTGAATGTATACAAGGAAAAGGGATATACCTCCCATGACGTGGTGGCAAAGCTCCGTGGGATACTCCAGATGAAAAAAATCGGGCACACGGGGACGCTTGATCCGGACGCCGTGGGGGTGCTGCCCGTCTGTGTGGGAAAGGGCACGAAGGTGTGCGGCCTTCTCACAGACTGGGACAAGACCTATGTGGCGGAGGTGAAACTGGGGATAACCACCGACACGCTTGATCTGACCGGAACGGTTCTGACCGAACAGCCGGTGCAGGTGGAGGAGGAGAGGCTGCGGGAGGTACTCGCAGAATTTACCGGACAGCTTGAGCAGATTCCTCCCATGTATTCCGCCGTCAGGATAAACGGAAAAAGACTGTACGAGCTGGCGCGCCGCGGAGAGGAAGTAGAGCGGCGGCCGCGGCAGATCACGATTCATGAACTGTCCCTGACTGCAGTCAATCTGGCAGAGCAGGAATTTACGATTGAAGTGACATGCTCGAAGGGAACCTATATCCGCTCGCTCTGCGCCGACATAGGCGGGCGGCTGGGCTGCGGCGCCGCCATGAAAAGCCTGATACGCACGCGGGTTGGCCGGTTTGCGCTGGAACAGGCGCACACACTGGAGGAAATCGAGAATTTCTGTCGGGAAAATCCGCCGGAAAAACTGCTGCTCCCCATCGACGGCATATTTGAGGAGCTGGCTTCCTGTCGGGTGCAGGAGGGGGGAATGGTTTTCCTGAAAAACGGCAACCGGGTGGCGGCTCGGTTCTGTCACTACAGGACGTCTTCGCACACGGCCGCAAAGGGCGCACCGGAGGACGGGGAACAGGTTCGCATGTACGGAGCCGATGGAAAATTCTATGCCCTGTACCGCTATGACAGCGGGGACGCCATGTACCGCGTCGTCAAGATGTTCTGATTGGACGCGGGGCGACTATAGAAATCAAGGAAGCGGCAGAAAATGAAGATAATTACGGATTTGGATTTTAAATTGAAAAACACGGCGGTGTGCATCGGCAAATTTGACGGTCTTCACAGGGGACATCAGTCTCTGTTTGAGGAGGCGGGAAAGCAGGGGCGCACGCGGGTGATGATGACTTTTTCCTTTCCGGAGGTGCGGGGGATCTACAGTGACGAGGAAAAGATCTACCTGGCAGAGCGGGCGGGGATCGACATTATGGTTGTCATTCAGGCGACAGAGGAATTTTTACATATGAGCCCCGGAGCGTTTACCGGAGAGATTCTGTCCGGCCGCTGCGATGCCAGGGAAGTGGTCGTGGGCGAGGATTTCTGCTTCGGCTACAGGAGGAGCGGGGACACCGCCTTTTTGCAGCGGGAGGGCGAGAGGCTCGGCTTTCGGGTTTGCATAAAGGAGAAGCTGCGTCAGGACGGTGAGGTTATCAGCAGTACGGGAATCCGCAGGCTGCTGGCGCAGGGCGATATGAGGCGGGCGGCGAAGCGCCTGGGACTGCCCTACTTTATCCAGGGAGTTGTGGGGGAGGGAAACCGGATTGGGCGGAAGATGTCCGTGCCCACGGCGAATTTGTCGCCGGCGCAGGGGAAAGTGCTGCCTCCCGCCGGCGTATATGCGGTAAGGGTGCAGAGAGGGAGAGACGTTTACTCCGGCATTGCCAATCTGGGCATAAAGCCCACGATACCGGGCACAAATCCCATGGGACTTGAGGTGTGGCTCTTTGATTTTGAGGGCGACCTGTACGGCAGCGAACTGAGAGTATTTCTTCTGGAGTTTCTGCGGCCGGAGAGAAAATTCCCCTCGCTGGAGGAACTGTACCGGCAGATAGACAGAGATGTTGCGGAGGCAAAGGAAATCCTCGCGGAGGAACCGGATTTTTCGGAAAGCGGCGGGCGGTAGATGCCGCTCACCGGAACACCCTTTCCGCCAGACAGCGGATTCCCTCCGTGATGGCCTCGTCCTCCATGCCCGCAAATCCAAGTAAATACGAGGGAGAATAACCGGCAGGCGGCTGCGCATAATACCCCCGGAGGGAGCGCAGGCGGACGCCGTTTTTTTTCGCCCTCTCCTCAATGGTTTTTTCGTCTAACGGGCCGCGGTAGCGCAGGATCAGATAGAGTCCGGCATTGTCCCCGCTTATGTCGAAATATTTTTCCGGCAGATACCGGCAGATAGCCTCCACCATTCGGTCGTGCCGTCCCTTATACAGCTTGCGCATACGGTTGAGATGTTTTTCAAAGAAGCCCTGTCTTATAAAATCGGTCATAATGGCCTGGCTCAGTCGGGGGACGGGGCAGGGGTAGAAGCTGCACCGCTCGCGGTACGCCTCGGCCAGAGTCTCCGGCAGAACCATATAGCCCATTCGGACGGCCGGAGAGATAGCCTTGGAAAAGGTGCCGATGTAGATGACGCGGCGCCGGTAATCCAGACTTTGCAGGGCGGGGATCGGAAGCCCCTGATAGCGGAATTCACTGTCGTGGTCGTCCTCAATAATGTAGCGGCCGGGGGCTTCGTCGGCCCAGGACAGGAGCTGCTGTCGCCGCGAGATGGAGAGCACGCTCCCCAGAGGAAACTGATGGGAGGGCGTGACATAGCATATGTCGGTGGGGGCGCTTTTTAGCGCCTCCGTGTCGAAGGCGCCCTCCCGCAGGGGTATGTCCAGAATGGTAAATCCGCCGGAGTGAAGAACCTGGCGGGCGCTGCGGTAGCCGGGATCCTCCATGGCAATCGCGCCCTTGTGCTCAAAGAGGACGCACAGCATCTGTAGCAGATGCGCCAGACCGGCGCCCACCACAATGTGTTCGGGCGAGCAGTTCACGCCGCGGGAACCGTGGAGATAGTCGGAGATGGCCTGCCGTAGTTCGCGGTTGCCATAATGGCTGCCGCTCACAAAATTCTTCGGGTTGTCCAGTTGGTTTTTCCCGATGGATTTCCAGACGGAGTAGGGGAAATGGGATATATCCACGGCGTCCGGATTAAAATCATATAAAACCGTCTCCGCCGTCCTGTCGGCGCTTCCGGCGGGCGCGGCGGGGGGAGTGACGCGGAAATTCTGCGTGTGGGTGATGGGGTTGACAAAATAGCCCCGCTTTTCCCGCGCCTCTATATAGCCCTCCGCCACCAGCTGTCCGTAGGCCGTGTCCACCGTGGAGCGGCTGACCTGCAGATGGGCTGCCAGGGAGCGGGAGGAGGGGAGCTTCTGCGGGCAGGCGAGATTTCCCCTCAGGATTTCTTCTTTAATATATTCATAAATCTGTATATACATCGGATTCTTCATATCCGGTTTCAAGGAAATAGTAATCATAACTTCCCTTCTTCCTTTTTGTGTTTAGATTCATTATAACCCAGGACGGCAAAGTGTCAATAGGCTGGCGCACAGGAAAAATACGCGGCGGCAGGGGCGGAGCGCGCACGGCGCAGGGAGGAGGTTGTCATTCGGCGCTTTTTATGATACAATTGTAGAAAAACTGTGGGACGGGGATATAAGGGGGAGAGAGACAATGGAAAAAACGATGATTTTTGACATGGACGGAGTGATCTTTGACACGGAAAATCTCTGTCTTGCGTGCTGGCAGTTTGTGGCGGCCAAATATGACATAGACGGCATCGAGGAGGTGTTCCGCCAGTGCGTCGGCGTGGACGCGTCGGACTCGGAGCGGCTGCTGAGGGAGTGGTACGGCGAGGATTTTCCCTGCGACCTTTTCCGGCGGGAGAGTTCCGTCCTGTTTCACAAAAAGACGCGGGAAAAGGGGATGCCGGTCAAGGCGGGGGCCAGGGAACTGCTGAGTTATCTCAAGGTAAACGGCTGGCGCGTCGGTCTCGCCTCCTCTACCAGAAGGGCGGTAGTCAGGGAGGAGCTAGAGCAGGCGGGCCTCCTTGGATTCTTCGAGGTGATCGTGGGAGGGGATATGGTGAAGCGGGGGAAACCGGCTCCGGATATATACCTGAAAGCCTGCGGGGAGATGAAAATCCGGCCGGATACGGCCTATGCGGTTGAAGACTCCAGAAACGGTCTCTTTTCCGCAGACGACGCCGGTCTGCGCGTCCTCCTCGTGCCGGATCTGATCGAGCCGGACGCAGAGATGGAGAAGCGGGCGTTCCAGATTTTTCCGGATCTGACTGAGGTGAGGAGATACCTGTCGGGGCTGTAAGGCCGATCGGTCTTCCCGTCCTGTGAAAAACGGAACGCAAAAAAACAGGAGCTGCGCAGCTGCGCGGCTCCTGTCGTATATCTGTCGTCCGGTATTTATACCTCAAAGAGCATATCGCCGTATGCCGGTACCGGCCAGTAATCCTTATCCACCATATCCTCCAGAGTATCGATTGGGGCGCGGAGGGCAGACATTGCCGGAAATACAACGTCTTTGAAATATTCTGCCTGTTCCTTGCCCTCCTCCATGGAGGAGGCGGTGTTGACTACCGCTTTCAGGGAATCCAGTGCGCTCTGCGCCTCGGCCAGAAGGGAAGAACATTTGGTGAGAAGGGTTTTCTGCACCGTCATGTCCGCATCTGCACAGGCGGCGGTGACGCTGTTAATGGATTCCGCCAGGCTGGTGACATAACTGATCACAGACGGGATATACTGCTTAGCCGCCATCTTGATCATGGTCTTAGCCTCAATGTTGATTGCCTTGGCATAGGCCTCGTAATTGATCTCTGCGCGGGACTCCAGCTCCGTGCGGGTATACACATGCTGTCTCTCAAACATCTCTACCGTCTTGTCATCGACCAAAGAGGCAGTGGCGTCTACCATAGTCTTTACGTTGGGGAGGCCGCGCTTCTCGGCTTCCTTGATCCACTCGTCCGAATAGCCGTTGCCGTTGAAGATAACCTTCTGGTGTTCCTTCAGAGTATTGTAAATCAATTCGTCCACGGCCTTGTCAAAATCATCGGCCTGTTCCAGTTTGTCCGCCATTTTCTCCAGGACGTCGGCAACCGTTGCATTCAGTACGGTATTGGGGCCGGCGATGGACATGGAGGATGCCACCATGCGGAACTCGAACTTGTTTCCGGTGAAGGCAAACGGTGATGTGCGGTTGCGGTCGGTAGCGTCCTTGCGGATCGGCGGAATCGTGTGCACGCCGATATCCATTCGTTCGCCCTTGTTGCTGTGCGTCGCCGTTCCGTTCTCCAGAATCTGATCCACGATATCCTCTAACTGCTCGCCGAGGAAAATCGAGATAATGGCCGGCGGCGCTTCGTTGGCGCCCAGACGGTGGTCGTTGCCCGGATTCGAGGCGGACAGACGGAGCAGGGCGGCGTGTTCGTCTACGGCCGCGATGACAGCGGATAAGAACAGCAGGAACTGTTTGTTGTCATAGGGGGCAGAACCGGGGCTGAGCAGGTTCTTGCCTGTATTGGTGACGAGAGACCAGTTGTCATGCTTGCCGGAGCCGTTGACGCCGGCGAACGGTTTCTCGTGGAGCAGACACTCCAGATTGTGGCGTCTTGCCACCTTTTTCATCGTCTCCATAACTAACTGGTTGTGGTCGGTGGCGATATTGGCCGTGTTGAAAATCGGAGCCATCTCATGCTGCGCCGGAGCCACCTCGTTGTGCTGTGTCTTGGAGAGGATTCCGAGTTTCCACAACTCCACATTCAGCTCCTTCATAAAGGAGGCCTGACGCTCGCGGATACTTCCGAAGTAGTGGTCGTCCAGCTCCTGTCCCTTCGGCGGCATGGAGCCGAACAGCGTGCGGCCCGTAAAAATCAGGTCGTCGCGCTTCAGATACTGCTCGCGGTCAATCAGGAAATATTCCTGCTCCGGGCCGACGGAACAGCTGACGTTCTGCACCTCCTCATCACCGAACATGCGCAGGACGCGGACAGCCTGTTTGCTGATGGCCTCCATGGAGCGCAAAAGCGGCGTCTTTTTGTCTAACGCCTCGCCAGTGTAGGAGCAGAAGGCAGTCGGAATACACAAAACCGTGCCGATGGCGTCCTCGCGGAGAAAGGCGGGAGACGTACAATCCCAGGCGGTATAGCCTCTGGCCTCAAAGGTGGCGCGCAGACCGCCGGAGGGGAAGGAGGACGCATCAGGTTCTCCCTTTACCAGCTCCTTGCCGGAAAATTCAAGTACGGCGCGGGCGTCGGATTCCGGACTCAGAAAGGAGTCATGCTTCTCAGCGGTAACGCCGGTCATTGGCTGAAACCAGTGGGTATAGTGGGTGGCGCCGTTGCTCAGCGCCCATTCCTTCATGGCGTGGGCGACTACATTGGCGACCTCCAGGGACAATTCCTCCCCGTTCTCAATCGTGCTTTTCAGAGCGGCATAGGTTTTCTTTGGCAGGTATTCCTGCATGACATCGTCATTGAAAACTTTGGTTCCGAAAACATCTTCGATTACATTTTTCTGCATAGTTAAATCCATCCTTCCCATTTTTGATTAGAATTCATTTGGGTGTGGCAAAAGAAAAAAGGCGCCCTCGTGACTGAGAACACCTTTGTCCTTACCAAATGTAAATACCATGTATACCATAGCACTTTCCTTTCAAAATGTAAAGAGTTTTTTTGAAAAATTTATAAAAAGGAAATTTACATCGCGCCGGTAAAGGTTTCTGTCCACAAATGCAATACAGTCTTTATTGTATCAGAAAAATCGGATTTTTCAATGTTTTCGGAGGGAAAAATTTTTTCTGTCCGGTACAGGGCGTCATTAATATAGAAAGAAACGCTCCCGATGGCGGTGCCGGAGCGGACGGGCGCATAGAGTTTATCCGGCAGGCTGTAGCGCACGGTGACAGTCTCGTGCTGTCCGAGCAGCGTGGAGGGGGCGGCGGGCTGCGAGCAGGAGACATAGTCGGCCCGCCCCTCCTCGACGGGGATCCGCAGGGCGGACAGATTCTGCACGGGGAACGTAAACGCCGTATAGTGGGAGAAGCCGTAATCCATCAGCGCCTTTGTGTCCGTCCACTTATAACTCTTGTTGGGCGGCCAGCCGCAGGCCAGGACGCAGCTGGTGAGAGTGACGCCGTCTCTCCTGGCGGCCCCCACGAAGCAGTAGCCGGCGTCGCCGGTGAAGCCGGTCTTGATGCCGAGGGCCCCGTCGTAATAGGAGAGGAAGGCGTCCCGGTTATTCAGTGAGTAGGAGTGTTTCCCGCTCAGGTCGGTAAAGTGATAGGACTTTGTCCGGATCAGGGCGCAGAAGTCTTTGTTCTTAATGGCATAGGCGGCCAGGCGGCACATATCGGCCGGAGTGCTGGCGTGGCCTTTAGCGTCCAGGCCGTTCGGCGTGACGAAATGGGTGGAGGACATGCCGAGGGCTTTTGCCTTCTCATTCATTTTTGCGGCAAAGCCCTGCACAGAACCGGCCATGTGCTCGGCGATGGCAACGGCGGTGTCATTGTGGGATTCGAGCATCAGGGAATAGAGGAGATCCTTCAGCCGGTAGCGGCGCCCCTTCACCATTCCGAGGTGAACCTTTGGCATGGAGGCGGCGTAGGAGCTGGCAGTCACCGTCTCGCCCATGCGGCCGGACTCCAGCACAAGGAGAGCCGTCATAATCTTAGTGGTGCTGGCCATGGCGGCCCGTTTGTCCATCTCGCGGCCATAGAGCATACGGCCGGAGGAGGCGTCCATGACTCCGGCGTACCTGGCATGTAATTTCAGATTTGGCGGCGCAGAGGCGGAGGCGGGAACGACGATCGTTTTTTCGGGGAAGACGGCCGGCTTTTCGGTCTCGTCGGCCGGCGTCCGTCCCGCATAGAATAAAGCGCCCGCCGCCACCAGGGCGGCCGCCAGAAAAATACTCAGGAATTTCAGATGTCTCATGGGTTCCACCTGCGAAGTTATTACCACATTATATGAGGGGGAGACGGATTCTATTCACCTACGCGGACGGCGTGGCGATTACAAAAAAAAAGGGAAAATAGTGGTTGATATTTAAAGGGAAAAGCGATACAATTATAATCGGATAAAATTTGAGTTTTACATAAAACAAAGATTTAGAAAGTGGAGGGCTGCAAATGAGTAACTCAGCTAGCATGTCAGCAAGAGAGCGCATTGAGACTCTTGTGGACGCAAACAGTTTTGTTGAGATCGGTGGGCTTATCACCAAGAGGAACACGGATTTCAACATGCAGGAAAAAGCAGTGCCAGCCGATGGCGTAATTACTGGTTACGGCATAGTAGATTCTAATCTGGTATATATCTACAGCCAGGACGTGACAGCGATGAACGGCTCCGTTGGTGAAATGCACGCAAAAAAGATTGCCTCTCTCTATGAGATGGCGGTAAAGGCAGGCGCGCCGGTGATTGAACTGGTGGACTGCGCCGGAATCCGTGTCCAGGAGGCGGTAGACGCCCTGGCGGGATTCGGGGAGATTTACATGGCGAAGGTGAAGGCATCAGGCGTGATTCCCAGAATCAGCGCCATCATGGGGAGCTGCGGCGGCGGTGTGGCTGTCTCAGCCCAGTTAAGTGACATCACCCTGATCGACGAGCAAAAGGGCCAGCTGTTTGTCAATTCCCCGAATGCCCTGGCGGGCAACCGGATTGAGAAATGCGACACCAGCAGTGCGTCCTTCCAGGCAGAGGCCGGCAATGTGGACATTGTATGCGGCAGCGAGGCGGAGGTGCTCGAAAAGATACGCGCGCTGATTTCCCTTCTTCCGGCCAACTCCGGCACACAGGCGGCGGCTGATGATGCGGCCGATGACGCCAACCGCGTGCTGACCGGATTTGAGGGATATGCGGCGGACGCAGCAGAGGCGCTGACGCAGATAGCGGACAACTCGCAGTTCATAGAGTTAAAGGCCGGATTCGGCAGTGAGATGGTGACGGGACTGATGAGGCTAGACGGCGTCACGGTAGGAGCCGTTGCCAACAGCGCCGACGCCGTTCTCTCCACAGACGGCTGCCGGAAGGCGGAGCAGTTTGTGTACTTCTGTGATTCTTTCGGGATTCCGATTGTCACCCTGACCAATGTAAAGGGGTATGCGGCCGAGATGAAAGAGGAGAAAAGTATCGCGCGGGCAGTGGCGGATCTGACTTACGCATTTGCGAGCGCCGACGTGCCGAAGATCAACGTGATTACCGGCGAGGCCTATGGAAGCGCATATGTGGCTATGAACTCGAAGCACATCGGAGCGGATCTGGTGCTTGCCGTAAAGGGCGCCAAAGTCGGCGTGATGGAAGCGAAGGCCGCTGCGCAGATTATGTGCGAGGACGAGATATCCGGCGCAGGGGACACGAAGAAGGCGCTGGAGGAAAAGGCAGAGGAGTTCGACAAGATGCAGTGCAGCGCGGAGACGGCGGCCAGACGGGGCTATGTCGACAATATTATCGAGGGCGGTGAGGTGCGCAAGCATTTAATCTATGCAATGCAGATGTTTGGAATGAGGTGAGAAGATGGTTTTAGACAATGTCAGCGAGATAGTTACGATTCCGGAGGCGCTTGTCCACACAGTGATTAGTATGGCGGTGGTATTTACCGTACTGATTCTGATTTCCTTTTTTATATATCTTCTCAAGTTTGTACCGGGATTGTTTGGCGGGAAGAAAAAGGAACCGGCGACCAGACCGATGCCGTCCAGGCAGTCTGCGGAGCAGGAAGTGAAAAAAGAGCCGGCGGCTCCGGCGGGAGATTCCCAGTTAGTCGCTGTGATCGCGGCGGCTGTAGCGGCCTATCAGGAAGCGGAGACCGGAGTTCCGGCCTCGGCGGACGGACTGGTGATCCGCTCTATCCGGAAGCGCTGAATAAATATCAATTATAAAACAATCGAAGGAGGATATTATCCATGAAAAATTATACAATTACAGTGAACGGCACAGTATATGATGTGGCAGTAGAGGAAAAGGGAGGAGCAGCTCCAGCTCCCGCGGCGCCGGCTCCGGCCCCGAAAGCGGCGGCTCCGGCTCCGAAGGCAGCTCCGGCTCCCGCGCCCAAGGCAGCAGGAAATGCGGGCTCCGTATCCGTGTCCGCCCCGATGCCCGGCAAGATACTCTCTGTAAAGGCACAGGAGGGACAGGATGTAAAGAAGGGCGAGGTTATCCTGCTTCTGGAGGCCATGAAGATGGAGAATGAGGTAGTGGCTCCGCAGGACGGAAAGATTGCCACGATCAATGTGAACTCTGGTGATATGGTTGAATCCGGCGACGTATTAGCGACGATGGACTGATTTTAACCACTACAAAATGACCGGAGGTATAAGTATGAAAAATCACGCTGATGCGCTGATTTTTCATACGAGATTATTTGTGTCGGAGCGCCACAAATAATTATGATGTACAGAGCAAAAACAGCTGCGCTGCTTTTTGCTCGTACTTCCGTCGCTGCGCTCCGGAACGGAGGGTAAAATGCAAGTATTAGAAAATCTTATTAACCAGACTGCATTTTTCAACGGTACGATGGACTGGCGCAGTTATGTCATGATTTTAGTTGCCTTTCTCTTTCTCTATCTGGCAATTAAAAAGGGATATGAGCCGCTGCTGCTGATTCCGATTGCCATGGGTATGCTTTTGGTTAATATTTATCCACAAATTATACAGGAAGGCGGTCTTCTTCACTTCTTCTTCATGCTGGACGAGTGGAGTATCCTGCCGTCCCTGATTTTCCTCGGTGTTGGCGCCATGACGGATTTCGGCCCGCTGATCGCCAACCCCAAGAGCTTCCTGTTGGGAGCGGCCGCCCAGTTCGGTATCTTTTCCGCCTACCTGCTGGCCATTATCATGGGCTTCAACGGCATGGAGGCGGCGGCTATCTCTATCATAGGAGGCGCCGACGGCCCGACGTCTATCTTCCTGGCCGGCAAGCTGGGGCAGGGACACCTGATGGGTTCCATCGCCGTGGCAGCCTACTCCTACATGTCGCTGGTACCGATTATCCAGCCGCCGATTATGAAACTCCTCACCACGAAGAAAGAGCGGGAGATCAAGATGGAGCAGCTCCGTCCGGTATCCAAACTGGAGCGGATCCTTTTCCCCATCGTAGTTACCACAGTGGTATGTCTGCTCCTGCCGAGCACAGCGCCCCTCATCGGTATGCTGATGCTTGGTAATGTCTTTAAGGAGTCCGGCGTGGTAAACCAGCTGGCGGAGACGGCTTCCAACGCTCTGATGTATATAGTCGTTATCCTGCTTGGAACCTCGGTGGGCGCCAAGACGAGCGGTGCGGAATTTCTTGTACCGGCCACGTTAAAAATCGTCGTGCTGGGCCTGGTGGCCTTTGCGGTAGGAACGGCGGCCGGCGTACTGTTTGGAAAACTGATGTGTATAGTGACGAAGGGCAAAGTAAATCCGCTGATTGGTTCGGCCGGAGTCTCGGCGGTGCCGATGGCGGCCCGCGTGTCGCAGAAGGTGGGCTCGGAGGCCGATCCGACCAACTTCCTGCTGATGCACGCCATGGGGCCGAATGTTGCCGGCGTAATCGGTACGGCGGTGGCGGCCGGTGTATTTATGGCAATCTTCGGCGTATAGGGACAGTAAAACTGATAAACCATGTGGCAGGTCTGCGTCGGTGTGGCGTCCGCACACCTGTCTGATAAAAAAGCCGCACAGAAATGAGGTAGAAAATGGCAGATATTGCAAAAAAGCCAATCGGGATTACAGAGACTATCCTGCGGGATGCTCACCAGTCCCTGATTGCAACCCGAATGACAACCGAACAGATGTTGCCGATTATAGATAAGATGGATCAGGTGGGTTATCACGCCGTGGAGTGCTGGGGCGGCGCCACCTTCGACGCCTCCCTGCGGTTTCTGAAAGAGGATCCGTGGGAGAGACTCCGCAAACTGCGCGACGGCTTCAAAAACACAAAGCTCCAGATGCTGTTCCGCGGACAGAACATACTCGGCTACAACCACTATGCGGATGATGTGGTAGAATATTTCGTGCAGAAATCCCTGGCAAACGGAATCGACATAATCCGTATATTTGACTGTCTGAACGATCTCCGCAATCTGGAGACCGCCGTAAATGCGGCAAACAGGGAAAAAGGCCACGCACAGGTGGCGCTCTCCTACACGCTGGGAGACGCCTATACGATGGATTACTGGAAGGAGACGGCCAAAAAGATCGAGGAGATGGGAGCCAGCTCCCTGTGCATCAAGGATATGGCCGGACTGCTGACGCCGTATGCGGCCACGGAACTGGTGACGGTATTGAAGGAGGCAGTGGATATCCCGATCGACCTTCACACCCACTACACCTCCGGCGTGGCTTCCATGACATACATGAAAGCAGTCGAGGCGGGGTGCGACATCATAGACACAGCCATGAGCCCGTTTGCCCTGGGAACCAGCCAGCCGGCGACCGAGGTTATGGTGGAGACCTTCCGTGGAACGCCATATGACACCGGACTGGATCAGAACCTTTTGTCAGAGATTGCTGAATACTTCCGTCCGATGCGCGAGGAAGCGCTTGAGAGCGGCCTGCTGAACACCAAGGTGCTGGGCGTCAACATCAAGACGCTGATGTATCAGGTGCCGGGCGGTATGCTCTCTAACCTGGTATCCCAGTTAAAGGAAATGGGACAGGAGGATAAATATGAGGAGGTGCTGGAGGAAGTGCCGAGAGTGCGCAAGGACTTCGGCGAGCCGCCTCTGGTTACGCCGTCCTCCCAGATTGTGGGAACCCAGGCGGTATTAAACGTAGTGGCCGGCGAGCGCTACAAGATGGTGACGAAGGAATCCAAGAAACTTCTCTCCGGCGAGTTCGGCCAGACCGTAAAGCCGTTTAATCCGGAGGTTCAGAAGAAGTGTATCGGCGATACGGAGCCGATTACCTGCCGTCCGGCGGATCTGATCGAGCCCCAGCTGGAAAAACTGGAGGCGGAGATGTCCCAGTGGAAGCAGCAGGACGAGGACGTGCTCTCCTATGCGCTGTTCCCGCAGGTTGCCACAGATTTCTTCAAGTACCGCGAGGCACAGAGAACAAAAATAGACGCTACCCTGGCCGACAAGGAGAACCAGGTGTATCCGGTATAAAGTATAAAAGGATATGGAAAAATTATTGCCAGTCCTGCACCGGTGTATGGACGAAGACCTGGTGCAGATGATACTCAGTAACAGACGTGGGGCGGAGGCGGCGAAAAAAACCGTCGTCCGCCCTTTTCTTGAAAAAGGAAGACTGCTGTTTCAGTTTGCCGAATACCGCGACGGCAAAGTGTTCCACACCAATCTGGAACGGGAGGAGGCGCTGGAGCGCATAGAGAAACTTCTGCGCGTATCCTATAAGCAGATCGATATATGGGCCGGAGAGGAGCAGTACTCCGCCCTGGTGAACCGGCAGGGCAGGGCCTCTGTCCGCCGGAGGCGTTCGGACGTCGTCCCGTCGTCGCGCCGCCTCTCCCATAATCGGGAGAAAGCCGGTATCCTGTCGCCCGATGTGCCGGTTCCCTTTCTGCGGGAACTGGGAGTACAGACGGCCGACGGGAAGATTGTGAACAAAATGTATAAGAAGTTCCGTCAGATCAATCGTTTTCTCGAATTTATCCGTGATGTGCTGCCGTCTCTGCCGGACGACCGAAAACTAAAAATCATTGACTTCGGCTGCGGAAAGTCCTACCTGACTTTTGCCATGTATTACTATCTAAAGATACTGCGCGGATATGATGTGGACATGACGGGCCTCGATCTGAAGGCGGACGTGATTGCCCGCTGCAATGAACTGGCGGAGAAATTCGGCTATGATAAGCTGCATTTTCTGCAGGGAGACATACAGTCATACGACGGCGCGGAGCAGGTGGATATGGTGGTGACGCTCCACGCCTGTGACACGGCCACGGATTTTGCGCTGGCAAAAGCGGTCGGGTGGGGTGCGTAGGTGATACTTTCCGTTCCCTGCTGCCAGCACGAGATCAACCGGCAGATACGGGGAGATATTCTCAGCCCCGTCCTGAAATACGGGATTTTGCAGGAGAGAATCTCGGCCCTCCTCACCGACGGGCTGCGGGCCAATCTTCTGGAGCAGCACGGGTACGACGTGCAGCTTCTGGAGTTTATTGATATGGAGCACACGCCCAAAAATATCCTGATCCGCGCGGTCAGGTCAGAGAGAAAGAAACAGGCGGCGGACGGGCGAGACGACGCCTTTCGGGACATGTGCGACGCCATGAATCTTCACGGCACGCTGGAAAAGCTGCTGGAGGAACAGCCCGACGCCCACAAAAAAATGTGATAAAAGTGATTAAAATGGAAAAAGAAGCCGATATATAAAGTGAAGGAAGTAAAGGATTACTAATCGGGGCAGATTGCTCCGAACCTTCAGTCACTGTTGGAATAAGCTCAGGGAGGAGATTACGGCAGATGCATTATATAAGGTATATCAAATTCAATCCATTGTTCCCGTAAACAATGTAATCAAGGTCAATCACTACAGAGAGCAGGAAAGAGAAAAAGAGCAGCAGTCGAGCCGCAATTTCTCTGAACTGTTGGAGAGAGAGAAAAACAAGACCAGACGAAAGGCTCCGGAGAAGAAAGCGCCGTTGAGATTGATGGGCGGATTAAACCAATACAACCGGAAAGCCATGGAGGTATGCTTCTACCTTTCCAGTGAGACCGATTACACAGTATGAGGAGGTTGCGTATATGCAAAACTCTGTGTTTACACCCCTACGCCTTCTGTCGCGGTAATATGTGCACGGCAGAGGGCGTTTTCTATCTCTCCAGATAGGAGAGATTTTTTTGGGCGCAAATTTCCCCTTGACATTTTCACCCCCATACGGTATACTAACCACCTGTAAAGAAAAACACTTTACAGGTGGTGTTGTTATGGAGCGAAAGACCTCGTTGAAGGAGCCGGAGGAGATAGTGGAGCTGTCCTACCTGTATGATTTTTACGGGGCGCTGCTGGGCGATAAGCAGCGGGAGATTTTTGAGGACTATATCCTGAACGATCTTTCTCTTGGCGAGATCGCAGTGGAGCGGCAGATGACAAGACAGGGTGTGTACGACATCGTGCGGCGCGCCCGCATCAAACTGCGGGAGTACGAGGAGCGTTTGCAGCTGGTTTATAAATTCCGCCAGACCAGGGAGAGACTGGAGCAGATCGAGGCGATTGCGGGAGCCGGAGCCGACAGGGAGACGGCGGGGGCGATTACCCGACTGGCGGAGGAGATATATGACATCATATAGCAGGGAGGTGGCTGCGTGGCATTTGACAGTCTGACAGAGAAACTGCAGAATGTATTCAAGGGGCTTAGGAGCAAGGGACGGCTGACAGAAGCAGATGTCAAGGCGGCCCTGCGGGAAGTCAAGATGGCGCTGCTGGAGGCGGACGTCAACTTCAAAGTAGTCAAAAACTTCATCAAAGCCGTTCAGGAGCGGGCTACCGGCGAGGACGTGCTGAACAGTCTGACTCCGGGCCAGACCGTGATTAAATATGTAAATGAAGAACTGGTTCGCATGATGGGAGAGACGCCGGAGGAGTTAAAACTCCGCCCCGGCAATGAGATCACCGTCATCATGATGTGCGGGCTGCAGGGCGCCGGCAAGACGACGGCCACGGCCAAGATTGCGGGAAAGCTAAAGCAGAAGGGGAGACGGCCGCTTCTGGTGGCCTGCGACATCTACCGTCCGGCGGCCATAGAGCAGCTGCAGATCAACGGAGATAAGGTAGAGGTTCCGGTATTTTCCATGGGTACCGGACACAGTCCGGTGGATATAGCCAGGGCCGGCGTAGAACACGCCAGGAAAAACGGAAACAACGTCGTGATACTGGACACGGCGGGACGCCTTCATGTAGACGAGGAGATGATGGAAGAACTGGTCCGCATCAAGGAAAATACAGAGATAGACCAGACGCTTCTGGTGGTGGACGCCATGACCGGACAGGACGCTGTGAATGTGGCCGGCACGTTCCATGAAAAACTGGGCGTGGACGGCGTGGTTCTCACCAAGCTGGACAGTGACACCAGAGGCGGTGCGGCGCTGTCGATCCGCGCCATCACCGGACGCCCCATTTACTATGTGGGCATGGGTGAGAAGCTGTCGGATCTGGAGCAGTTTTATCCGGATCGCATGGCCTCGCGGATCCTCGGCATGGGAGATGTGCTGACGCTGATCGAAAAGGCCGAGGCGGAAATAGATGAGGAAAAAGCCGCTCAGATGGCGAAAAAGATTAAAAAGGCCGAGTTTGACTTCAATGATTTTCTGGAGCAGATGCAGCAGATGAAGAAGATGGGCGGTCTGTCACAGATACTCAGTATGCTCCCCGGCATGGGACTGCCGTCGGATCTGGAGATTGACGACGACGCCCTCAAGGGCACAGAGGCCATTATCTACTCCATGACATTGGAGGAGCGCACCAATCCGGCCATTATCAATCCGTCCAGAAAGCGGCGGATCGCAGACGGGGCCGGTGTGGATATAAGCGAGGTAAACCGGCTGATTAAGCAGTTTGAGCAGAGCCGCAAGATGATGAAGCAGATGTCGGGCATGATGTCCGGCAGGGGCCGCAGAAAGGGCGGGTTCCGTTTCCCCTTCGGGGGCATGTGATGGTTTCGGGGGGATATATCCCCTTGATATATACAGTAAGGCAGCAGGACAGCTGAAGGAGGTGAAAGATGTGGTAAAGATTCGATTAAAGAGATTAGGCCAGAAAAAATCCCCGTTTTACCGGATTGTAGTCGCTGACGAGAGAGCTCCGAGAGATGGAAAGAACATCGCCGAGATCGGTACTTATGATCCGAACCAGGAGCCGTGCGTGATCAAAATTGACGAGGAGGCAGCCAAAAAATGGCTGGCAGACGGCGCACAGCCTACGGACGTGGTTGCCCGTTTGTTCAGACAGGCAGGTATTGAAAAGTGATGCGTTGTCTTTTTGCGCGCAGGATTGGAGGCAAGTATGAAAGAGTTAGTTGAAGTGATTGCCAGTGCCTTAGTGGACAATCCCGAAGCCGTTGTTGTCACAGAGACAGAGGACGACAAAGAGATTGTCCTGAGTCTGAAAGTCGCTCCTGAGGACATGGGAAAAGTAATCGGCAAGCAGGGGAGGATTGCAAAGGCGATCCGCACCGTAGTCCGTGCCGCAGGTTCCAGGGGAGAAAAGAAAATTATGGTGGACATTCAGTAAAGAGCGCCGGCGCGGTGTTCCGACGCCGTGCCGTAAACAACCCTGCAAGGATTCTTGCAGGGTGTTTTACAACATACTGGAAAAAGGAAGGAAAAAATGGAGGATTTACTTCGTATAGGCGTGGTCACGACCACTCACGGCCTGAGGGGGGAGGTCAGGGTATTTCCCACCACAGACGACGTCAACCGCTATAAACTCTGCGACGAGGTACTGTTGCAGACGGGGCGGGAGACGCTCACCCTGCATGTGGAGCGGGTGAAATTTTTTAAGAATATGGTAATCCTGAAATTCAGGGAATTTGATACGATAGAGGAAGTGGAGCGCTTCCGGAAGTGCGATTTGATGGTGACGAGGGCAAACGCCCTGCCCCTCGCAGAGGGGGAGTATTACCTCTGCGACGTCATCGGCTCGAAGGTAGAGGACGAGGAGGGCGCGCCGATCGGCACGGTAACAGACGTGCTGGAGACGGGGGCCAACAACGTCTTCGTCATTGAGACCTTAGACGGCGGGGAAGCGCTGTTTCCGGTGATTCCGGACTGCATCAAAAAAGTAGATGTAGAGGAAAAAAGGGTGATTGCCTATGTCATGAAAGGGCTGATGGAATGAGATATTATGTCATGACGCTGTTTCCGGAAATGATTGAGGCGGGAATGAGCAGCAGTATCCTCGGCCGGGCCAGAAAAGAGGGGAAAATCGATCTGAAGACCGTAAATATCCGAGACTATACGCTGGACAGGCACGGGCGGGTAGACGACTACCCCTATGGCGGGGGCGCCGGTATGGTGATGGAGGCGGAGCCCGTATACCGTTGCTATGAGGCGATATGCAGCGAGATCGGCCACAGGCCGCGGCTGGTATACCTGACGCCCCAGGGCTCTGTGTTCGAGCAACGGCTGGCAGAGGAATTTGCGGCGGAGGAGACGCTCGTATTTCTGTGCGGACACTATGAGGGAGTTGACGAGCGGGTACTGGAGGAAATTGTGACCGACTATGTATCCATAGGCGATTATGTCCTCACCGGAGGAGAACTGCCGGCCATGGTGATGATGGACGCCATTGCAAGGCTTGTGCCCGGCGTCCTGCACAACGACGAGTCCGCCGGAGAGGAGAGCTTCTCGGACGGGCTTCTGGAATATCCCCAGTACACGCGTCCGGCCCAAATCCTCGGCAGAGAGGTTCCGGAGGTGTTATTGTCCGGCCATCACGAGAACATACGCAGGTGGCGGCTTGAGCAGTCGGCGGAGCGGACGCGGCAGAGGCGTCCGGATTTGTACGCCGATTGGGAGGAGAGGCAAAACGAGGGTTCCCAGGGGGCCAAAACAGAGAGAAAATTTACCACGGGAACTTAAACTACAAGTGTCTTGCATTTTAGGCCGTGAAAAGGTATAATATAAAGTAACATGTTACAGTGAAAAGGAGGAGCAGCCATGAGCCGTTTTGCGCGATGTGTGCGGGACACCAGAGAGACGGAGATCGCAGTGGAACTGAATCTGGACGGAACGGGAGAGTATGACATTGACACAGGCATCGGATTCTTTGACCACATGCTGGAGGGATTTGCCAGGCATGGTCTCTTTGATTTGACGGTGTCGGTTCACGGCGATACCCATGTGGACGCCCACCACACGGTGGAGGACACCGGAATCGTGCTGGGGCAGGCGTTCCTTGAGGCCCTGGGCGAGAAGGAGGGCATCTCGCGGTTTGGATACTTTATCCTTCCCATGGACGACGCGCTTGTTCTGGCTTCCCTGGATTTTTCGGGACGGACGTACTTCGCATACGAGGCGGAGCTGGCTGCGGAGCGGCTGGGAACGATGGAGACGGAGACGGTTCGGGAGTTTTTCATGGGGCTCGCATCCGGTGCGCAGATGAACCTTCATATCCGGCAGCTGGCCGGACAGAACACCCACCACATTGTGGAGGCGATGTTCAAGGCGGTGGCCAAATCCATGGATATGGCCTCGATGATTGACGGGCGGATTGAGGGAGTGCTCTCCACAAAGGGAGTTCTGTGAGGCATCAGGAGCAAGTGGGTTGAAGACAAACCCGACAGTTTGTTTTTTCGCCCGAAATGGAGGAGTATATGGCATACAAGAAGATTATTCCCTTTATCAACGGGGAGAATGAATTGACGTCAAACATTATCCGAATGGCGGAGGAGTATTGCTTTGCCGGTGCGGACGAGTTGTTTTTATATAATTATTCCAAGATCGAGAGCGAGAGGGAGGAGTTTCTGTCCGTGCTGAAGGAAGTGGGACGCAGGATCGATATCCCCTTTCTGGCGGGCATGTATGCGGGCCGGTTTGAAGATGTGAAAAAGACCTTTTACACGGGGGCCGATCGGGTTGTCATCAAATATGAGATATGCCCCTCCGAGGCGCTCATCAAAGAGGCGGTTGGACGCTTTGGCAGCGACAAGATACTGATTGAGGTAGATGATGAGGTTCCCTTTGAGCGGATTGCCTTTCCGGTGGACACCCTGCTTGTGAAGCATGTGGACGCCGGCGTGCCGCTGGAGATGAAGATACAGGCGTGCCGCAAGCAGATCCTTATACGGGACAGCCTTCTGCGCAACGACCTGGAGGATTTGCTGAGGCTGCAGGGCGTGGTTGGCGTCTCCACCAACTATTTTGAAAAACGGGATCTGTTAAAGATAAAGCGTCAGATGAAAGAGGCGGGCATCGAGGTGAACACCTTCGAGTCGGCGATTCCCTTTTCGGATTTCAAGACGGATCGGGACGGACTGGTTCCATGCGTGGTACAGGACTACCGCACAGGCCAGGTGCTGATGTTAGCCTATATGAACGAGGACTCGTACAGGGCCACCTGCGACACAGGGCGCATGACCTATTACAGCAGGAGCCGCCATGAACTCTGGTGCAAGGGGGAGACCTCCGGACACTTCCAGTATGTCAAGGAGCTCTCTTTAGACTGCGACGGTGACACCCTGCTGGCCAAAGTACACCAGATCGGGGCGGCCTGTCACACAGGCTCCTACAGTTGTTTCTTCAGGGAACTGGCAAAGATGGATTACAACGACACCAATCCTCTCACAATCTTGGAGGAGGATTTCCAGACGATAATGGAGCGGAAGGCGCACCCGAAGGAGGGTTCCTACACCAATTATCTCTTTACCAAGGGAATTGACAAGATACTGAAAAAATGCGGGGAGGAGGCATCCGAAATCATCATTGCGGCCAAAAATCCGGAGGCGGAGGAATTAAAGTACGAGATAGCGGACTTCCTCTACCACATGATGGTTCTGATGGCGGAGTGCGGTCTGACCTGGGAGGACATAACAAGAGAACTTGCCAACCGGCGGTGACAGAGACGATACAATGTATGATACATAAAATAAAAAGGAGGAGACACAATGGCAGTATTATCCGCATTTGGCGAATACATTATCCGGCTGGTGATATTCACGGCTGTGGCGGCGGCGGGTATCGCGATCGGAATCAAATGGAGAAAGTCTAAGAACGAAAAGGAAAAGACAACAGAGACAGAATAGCGGGTGATTTACGATGATAGGTAGAAAACGAAAAAGGCTGGGAGACCTGCTGGTAGACGCCGGCGTCATCACGGAAGAACAACTGATGGAGGCGCTGAAGAAACAGCGGGAGTTAGGGCTTCGCCTGGGAGAGACGCTGATCGAGCTGAAATTTACGGACGAGAACGAGATCGCAGAGGCGCTTCACCGCCAGATGGGATTTTCCATTGCCAAGATCCGCGAGGCGAAACTGGCGCCGGAGGTTATCGCCCTTTTGCCGGAGTCGATTGTCCGCAAGCACAATGTGGTTCCCTTTGAACTGGATCCGGACAATCCGAATATCCTCCGCGTGGCGATGTCTGATCCTCTGGATATCCTTGCCATAGACGACCTCTCTATTGTCACGAACATGCAGATCGAGGTGATGGTGGCGACTCCTTCGGATATCTATTTCGGGATCGAGCGCTACTACGGCAACGAACAGGTGGCCAAGGTGGCGGAGGCCTATTCCAAGGAGCGCAGGGAGCAGCAGAACGCCAGGGAGAAGCAGGACGAGGACAATGAAGAAGTGGACAATGCGCCGATCGTCCTTCTGGTAAATAAGATTATCGAGCAGGCGGTGAATGAGCGCGCCAGCGATATCCACATAGAGGCGCTGGAGGACAGTGTGCGGATCCGCTTCCGCATCGACGGCGTGATGCAGGAGATGATGCGCTACGAAAAGGAGTTGCTCAATGCCATCGTCGCCCGTATCAAGATTATCAGCGGCATGAATATCTCAGAGAAGCGTGTCCCGCAGGACGGCCGTATGACGCAGCGGTTTAACCGGGTGGAATACGATATCCGTGTATCCAGTCTGCCCACGGTATTCGGGGAGAAGGTCGTAATGCGACTTGCCTCCAAATCCGCCCTGACGAGGGATAAGAGCGAGCTGGGATTTCCGGAGGAGGAGATGCGCCGCTTTGACAAACTGGTGCATAACCCGCACGGCATCATACTGGTGACGGGGCCGACCGGAAGCGGTAAGTCCACCACGCTGTATACGGTGCTCAGCGAATTGAATTCCGGTGATGTGAATATTATTACGGTAGAGGATCCGGTGGAGGCTGATGTGGACGGGATTAACCAGGTACAGGTAAATGAAAAGGCGGGGCTTACCTTTGCCGCCGCCCTGCGTTCCATTCTGCGTCAGGATCCGGATATCATCATGATCGGTGAGATCCGTGACGAGGAGACCGCCTCCATAGCGGTCAAGGCGGCGATCACCGGACATCTGGTAGTCAGCACCCTCCACACCAACAGCGCGGCCAGCACAGTTACCCGTCTGGAGGATATGGGCGTAGAGCCGTATCTGCTTGCGGATTCCACGGTAGGCATTATCGCCCAGCGTCTGGTGAGGCGGCTCTGTCCGAAATGCAAGAGGGAACATCAGCTGACGGAGGAGGACAAGACAAGGCTTCACCTGCGGGGCAATGCGGCGCCGACCATATACGAGCCCGGCAACACAGGGTGTACCTTCTGCAATAACACCGGCTACCGTGGCCGGATCGGCGTATATGAGATTATGCCGGTGACGCCGGCCGTGCGGCAGGTCATCGCCGCAGGGGGGAGCGCAGAGGAGATCCAGCAGAAGGCGCTGTCCGAGGGAATGACTACCCTGCGCATAGGAGCGGCCAAGTTAGTGCTGAGCGGCGTCACGTCAATCAGCGAAGTTGAGAGGATCGCCACAGAATAGTGGCTTTTGCGATTACAGGCTGTCCGGACGGACGGCAGAGGAGAGGGAAAAATGACGATTAACGATTTGCTGTCAAGAGCGAGAAAAATAGGGGCCTCCGACGTGCATGTGTCGGTTGGCATACCGCCCAAATGCCGTATCAACGGAGAACTGTGCGACCTGATGGAGGGAAAGATTATGCCGGCGGACGCCAAGGCGCTGGTGGAGCAGATGATACCCGGCCGTCTGGTGGAGACCTTCAATAAGCAGGGAGAGGTGGATTTCTCCTATGCAGTTCAGGGAGTGGGGCGGTTCCGTGTCAATATCTTCAAACAGCGGGGCACCATGTCCTTTGTCATTCGTCTCGTCAACACAGAGATTCCGGCTCCGAAGGCGCTCGGACTGCCGGATTCCGTCATCGACCTCACCACGAAAAAGAGAGGGCTGGTGCTGGTGACAGGGCCGACCGGAAGCGGTAAATCCACGACGCTTGCCTCTCTCATTAACATCATCAATCAGAATTACAGCAAGCATATCATCACGCTGGAGGATCCCATCGAGTACCTCCACGCTCATTCCAAATCGGTGGTGAACCAGAGGGAGATCGGCATTGATACCCAGTCCTACGCCGGGGCGCTCCGTGCGGCCCTCCGTGAGGATCCGGACATTATACTGGTCGGAGAGATGCGCGATCTGGACACAATCGCCACGGCTATTACGGCGGCGGAGACAGGCCATCTGGTATTCTCCACCCTGCATACCATTGGAGCGGTGCCCACCATCGAGCGTATCATCGACGTGTTTCCGACGCACCAGCAGGCACAGATACGGATTCAGCTGGCGACGCTTTTGGAGGCCATTATTTCCCAGCAGCTGATCCCCACGGCTGACCGGAAGGGACGGGTGGCGGCCTTTGAGATTATGTACGCCACAAGCGCCGTCCGCAACCTCATTCGCGAGGCGAAACCGCATCAGATACCGTCCATTATCCAGACGAGCAAACACACCGGCATGATGACAATGGACGATGCGCTGTTTGAGTTGTACCGCACCAACAAAATCACACGAGAAGAAGCCTTTATGTTTGCCCAGGATCAGGGCAATCTGACAAGACGCATGATATAGATTGCGAATACTGTTCGTGATATAAGAGAGGAGGAGAAGCGGTGGCAAAGTTTAAGTATGTGATTACCGACAAATACGGCAAAGAGAAGCGCGGAACGACAGAAGCCGCCTCCGAGGAGTCAGCCATTGCCAAATTAAAGGGCGACGGCAGCGTGGTGCTGAGCATTAAGGAGACCATTGCCCTGGAGGACGCCGGCTGGAATATCCAGATTGGAAATCCGGTAAAGAAAAAGGATATCACCGTATTCTGTAAGCAGTTTTACAGTGTTCTGATGGCGGGCGTCACCGTCGTGGACGGACTCCGCATGATTCAGGATCAGACTCAGAACAAATATTTGCGCAAAGCCCTCTACAACGTGCAGGTCAATGTAGAGAAAGGCGATACGCTGGCCAATGCGATGGAGATGGAGGGCAAGGTATTTCCCTCCCTGCTCATACACATGGTAGCGGCGGGCGAGGCCACCGGTAATCTGGAGATTGCCTTTGACCGTATCTGCAAGCAGTTTGACAAAGACTTAAAACTCACCTCCATGGTGCGCTCGGCCATGATATACCCGATTATGGTACTTATCGTGGCGGTGGCCGTCATCATCATTCTGATGATATTCGTCATACCGAATTTTCAGTCGGCCTTCGATTCCATGGGCGAGGAGCTTCCCTTCCTGACACAGATTGTCATCAACGTCAGCGACTTCATGGCGGGAAATGTCGTGTGGGTAATAGGCGGACTTGCGCTCTTTGTGATTCTGCTGATGGTCGGTAAGAGCACGGAGACCGGCAAAAATATCACCAGCAACATAGCGCTGAAACTTCCGCTCATCAAGGACTTCTCCGTGAAAAACGCGGCGGCCAAATTTTCACTCACGATGTCAACGCTGATTGTATCCGGCGTCCCCCTTGTCGAGGCGCTTGATATCGTGGCTAACGTAGTGGAAAACCGTGTCATCCGGCGGGCTATCAAAGGGTGCCGTGAGGAGGTCATGCAGGGTATCCCCATGTCGGAGCCGCTGGAGGCGTCCGGCGTATTTCCTCCCATGGTGCATCATATGATCCGGATCGGCGAGGAGACCGGTACGACCGAGGATATGCTGGATAAGATCGCCGAGTACTACGAGGACGAGGTGGAGGAAGTCACCCGAAACCTGACGGCGGCGATGGAGCCGTTGATTATCGTCGTGCTGGCTGTCGTTGTAGGCGGCGTCATCGGAGCCGTTCTCATGCCGATGCTGACAATCTACGAGAGCGCCGGCAATGCGTAATCCGAAAGTGGAGATAAAGACTAGGGAGGGAGAATATTACGCCGGAGATGAAAAGGCTAAATGAGAAATGGAAGGAATATTGAAAATATAAACGGAAAGGACTGATTTTATGGCTGTGGCACTGAAAGAAGATTACCAGAGAGCTTTGGATGAACAGAAAAAAGAAGTTCGAGAGCTTGTAATGGCTGGATTAGAACAGATAAAAGATGGAAAAACAAAAGACTTTAATACTGTATGTGACGGATTGGAGAAGAAATAAAGATGAAACACCAGGGAAACCTCAACCGCACCCGTCCGGCCGTTTGTGGTGGTATTTGTCAAAATTGAGTGTTTTAATTGGGATAGTTCACAAAAAAAATCCGGAAAAAAGATTTTTTTGCAACAATTTGCTCAAAAAATACTTGAAAATTAGCCGAAAATCCTTTATAATGGTACAATAACATCAATAGTAAGCACTCAAATTTTGATCTTGTCACTGTAAATTTCCCCTGTCTCAGGGGTAAATCACCCATGTAAAAGTGGGAATAAAAAAAGAAAAAGGAGAGAAGAAGTATGAAAAAGAAACTGCAGAAGTATTTAAGCGGCGAGCGCGAAGGTTTTTCTCTGGTGGAGTTAATCATCGTTATCGCAATCATGGCCATTCTGATTGGAGTAGTGGCATTGGCGGTTATCCCGTATTTGAACAGATCCAGAGAAAGTAGGGATTTGTCTACTTTGGATACAGTTTCATCTGCTTTGACAACCGCTGTTGCTCAGAGCCAGGTAACGGGCCAGGGTAAATTTGAATACGGAAATGCTACTGACCCTGATGATGTAAAAGTGCAAACTGCAATGCAGACAGTTTTAGGTACTGATGTTCCTACTCTTACGTCTAACGCTGCTAGTAGCGCAAAAATTTATTGCAAATATGACACTAGCAGTAACACAATTGTTACTTATGCAAGTGCTGATGGAACCAAGGCTGTTAAGAGTGAATACGACAACGTGACTGGCTATGATGAAAATCTTGCCAAGACGTCAGGCGGAACAGCACTTGCTGTCGGCAACTAATTAATCACTTACCATTAAAAACACAACTTATAAACTAAAGGAGAGCCCGCTATGGCACCAGAATACTTAATCCTTTACACGATCGTATTCATATACGGCATCATTGTGGGAAGTTTCCTCAACGTGTGCATATACCGGATACCGAAAGAGGAAAGTATAGTCACAGTGGGCTCTCATTGTATGAAATGCAGTCACCGCTTATCCTGGTACGATTTGGTTCCGGTTTTCAGCTGGCTGTTTTTGAGAGGGAAGTGCCGCTACTGCGGCGGGAAGATATCCGTTCAGTACCCGTTGGTGGAACTGCTGAACGGAGTCCTCTACCTCATAATCGTTGGGGTGAACGGGTGGAACTGGGACAGCCTGCTCTGGTGCATTGTTGCCTCGGCCCTCCTGGTGATTAGCGTCATAGACGCCCGCACCATGATGATACCCGTCGGCGCAGAACGGATCATTCTTGCGGCGGGGGCGGTTCATCTTACCCTACATCTGGATAACTGGTACTATTATGTGATTGGCTTCTTTAGTGCAAGCCTTTTTCTGCTGTTATGCGCTCTTGTCTTTCGGGCCGTTACGGGAAAGAGCGGACTGGGACTGGGAGACGTGGAGCTGATGGCCTGTGCCGGTCTCTGCATCGGCTGGGGACACGCGCTCTTAGCCGTCGCTCTCGGCTCTGTGTCGGGAGCAGTGATTCAGCTGTTCCGGCTGGCAATCGTGCAGAGCAGACGGGATTCCGCCGGACAAAACCCAGACGGACAGAACTCAGACGGGCAAAAGATTGCAGGGCAAAAGTTTGCCGGGCAAAAGATTGCCGAGCAAAAGTTTGCTGGGCAAAGATTTGCCGAGCAAAAGTTTGCTTTTGGCCCATATCTCGCCGCCGGTGTATTCGTCGCCATGCTGTGGGGAGACAGAATTTACGAGTGGTACCTCCACATGTTCCTGTACGGCATGTGAGCGGCTCCTTACTGCTTTTAGAACCTTCACTTCTTCGCTGTGTTTATCGTGAAGGCTGTAAAAGCAATAAAGAGAACTACAGGAAAAAATGCTTATTCATAAAAAACAAAAGGCAAACTACCAGGGAGGAATGGATAGATGGCAAAAAAAGTAGTCGTTATACGAGTGGGCAGCAAGACGATCCACATCGTGCATATGGAAAATACGCCCGCTACCCCTACGATTTATGGCTGCGTCCGCATACCGACGCCGGAAAATGCAGTGGCGGACGGTCTTATTCTGGATATGGCGGAACTCGCCCGAAGGATCCGGAAAAGCTGTAGCGATCGAAACATACGGACAAAGGATGTGATTTTCAACATTACATCTTCCAAGATTGCCAGCCGTGAGACGACGATTCCGGCGGTAAAGAAAGAAAAAGTGGCTTCCGTGGTTCAGGCAAAGCTAAACGATTTGTTTCCCGTGGACACGGAAAAATACGTTTTCTCCCATGTGTTACAGGGGAAGGAGAGGGACGACGGAGAGGGCGGCAAAGTGCAGGACGTTCGGGTGTTCGCGGCTCCCTCGGAGCTGATTGACTCCTATTATTCCCTGGCCCAGGCGATGGAGATGAATGTCGTGGCGCTGGAGGCAGACGCCAACGCCGTGTTCCAGCTGATGAAGCGGCAGGCCGGAGACGCCGTGTCCATGTCGCTCCAGATTAACAGAGACTCAACCCTTGTGAATATAATAAGTGAGGATAAACTTCTCCTTCAGCGTGTGCTCCCCTACGGGATTAATGTGTTTACCGAGGCGATGATTCAGGAGGAAGCGTTTCAGGCGCCCGACATAGACAAAGCCGTACAGATACTGACGACACAGCGGGTGCTGGTGTCCGGTCTGAACCTTGAGAATCCGTCGGGGGACTTCTCACTCGCCAAGAGGATTGAGGTGACGGACAGCGGAAGCTTTCTCGTCGAGAACATCGGCCGTGTCATGGAATATTACAATTCCCGCTACAAGGATCAGCCGATACAGGAGATCCTCTGCACCGGACAGGGCTGCAGCGTGGCGGGGCTGAACGAACTGCTGAGCAACGAACTGGGCATACCGGTGGAGACGCCGAACGCGCTGGCCGGTGTGCGCTTTAACCGCAAGATCAGCATCGGGGCGGCGATATTGCAATATATCAACTGCTTCGGCGCCGTATTCAGTCCGGTGAACTTTATCCCGCGGGCTGTGGCGGAGCGCGAGGCGAAGAAGGGCACGCTGACCGCGTCTGTCCTCGTGTTTGTCGGCTGCCTGCTCGTCAGTGTGGTGCTGGCCGGATTTTCCATCTTCCTTGTAATCGATTCGACCAGAGAGCGGGATTTCTGGCAGTCGAGAAACGATGCGCTCTCGCCGGTGCAGAATGAATTTAACACGCTGACCGGAATAGAGAAAAATTACGACTTATACCATGTGCTGCAGGAGACGCTGGACACCCACAACAACCATTTCCACGAACTGATACGGAAGATATCGAGCGTGTGTCCCAAGACGTTCCGTATCCAGGGCGTGACGGCGGACGAGCAGACCGTGACGATTAACGGCACGTCCACCGACCGGCTGTCCTCCCTGTCGGCTTTGCAGATGCAGCTTGGCAAGCTGGACGAGATACAGAATGTGACGATTGACGAGATTTCCGAGACGAAGGAGGCGCTGACAAAGAGGCGGCAGTATTCCTATACGCTGGTCTTTGATTATGTGCCGAAGGAACTGGAGACGCAAGAGCAGGAGGGGGTGCAGTGATATGAAAAAAGGACTGACGACCAATCAGAAAAGAGCCATCTTCATATGCGCCGGTATTTTGATTTTGCTGTGCACCTTTTTCTTCCTTTTCCAGAAAAACATGGAGACGGTGACGCAGCTGGAGACCGAGACGAATAAATATAAATCGGCGGTCAATTACCTCAGCACCATGCAGCTGCGCGTGAATGAAATGCAGAAGACGGCGCCGGAGCACCAGAGCGAGATGGACAGTTACACGCAGGAATTTCCGTGCCGCATGACGCAGCAGAAGGCGATTTACAATGTTTACCAGATGATGGTGGACTCCGGCGTCCGCGTGACGGCGGTTCACCCCGGCGTGGAGACGAAATTTTTGGAGGCCGGACAGTTTCTCTCCTTTGACGCGGCTGCGGCGCAGGAGGGCGCGGCGGTTGCCACGGGAAGCGCCGTGGAGGAGAATCCGGAGACCAAAGTGTCGCTGGACGCCATGGTTGGCAAGGCGACCGTCTACGAGATAGATCTGAGCGGCACAATGAAGCAGATTTTGAAGGCCGTTGACTGGCTGGCAGAGAACAAAGAGCATATGGCCGTTGACAATCTGAGCCTTACCTTTGACGCCAGCACAGGTAAGCTGAGCGGCACGATGCGGGTGAATTATTTCGCCCTGAATGGAAACGGGACTAAGTACAAAGAGCCGAACATATCGGGTATTCCGATTGGAACGGATAATATATTTGGAACCTTTAAGAAGAAGTGAGATGTGAGAAGTGAGATGTAAAGGGGGCGGTGTCGGAATGAGACGGAGCAAGGAGGGTTTTTCCCTGGTAGAAGTGATAGTTGCGATTGCGATTCTGGCGATCCTCACGATGCCGATTCTTGCCTATTTTACCAATGCGGCCGTTTCTACCAGTCGGGGCAAGAGCGCCCAGAAAGCGACGATGGCGGCGCAGTCAGTGCTGGAGGAATTAAATTCCTGCACCAGTTTTGAGCAGATTGAGGAGCAGCTAAAGGCGGCTACGGGAAGCGCCTGGACGGTGGATTCCGTCGGCGCGGACAAGTCGGAGCTGACGAAGCTTGTCACCGTGGACGGCTCGGAATACCAGGCCAAGGTGACGGTGGATTTCGACTACAGGACCACCGACGCCGGAGGGACGAAACTGACGGAGTCGCAATATAACAACTATGCCAAGCCGGAGCTGACCGAGGTGTACTCGCCGGACAGCGTGGTGGCGGCGGAGTCGGATGAGACGGACACGGCGCTCAGCAATTTTTACTACGAGGCGTACAAGAACAACCCATTCATAACAAAGGAGCAGATCCGCGCGGCCATGAGCCGGACTCTCTGTCTGGACGTGGCAAAGGACGGAGATCTGTATCTGGTCAAGGGATACTACCGCTACGGCTATGACGGGAAGACATACGAGGCCGTCATGGAAAACACGAAGATCGAGAGGGATAAGCTGAAGAATATTTACCTCTTTTACGATTTGATGCGGGCGGATATCGTAAATGAGGCCGTGGAGATAAACCTCAACGGCCTGTCGATGGACGAGGCGAAGAACCTCAGCGTCTTCTTCGTCTGCCAGAACGGCGCGATCTCCCGACCAACCGGTTACTCGATGAACATGACCGGCAGTGGAAATTTTGCACAGATAAAATATTATACCAACGGCATACCCTCCACGACGACGGCGGTGGAGACGGAGATTGTCAAACATGCGACGGGAAAAAGAATCGCGGCAGTCACAGTCGATGTATATGATAAAGATGAGACGGCGTATACGGAGGAGTCCCGCCTGGCAAGGCTGGAGACCTCGAAAGGAGAATGAGTATGAACCGGATTCCTTTATTCGAAAAACTCAGAGCGGCGATGCGTCGGGGCAGAGAGGGTTCCTCGCTTGTCTCGGTCGTGATTGGTGTCGCTTTTCTGGCGGCGATTGGTTTCACCATTCTGATGGTGGCGAGCCGCTATCTGGTGACGGTGCATGTGGATCGGAACTCCAGCAGCAACTTCTACCAGACCGAGGGTATACTGGCCGAGGTGCGCACCGGACTGCTTGAGTATGCGGGCGACGCCAGCGAGGCCGCCTACAACGACATTCTGGAGAATTACACGAAAGCCACGGCGGGCATGAAGGAGACGTTCTCGAAGGAATATCTGAGCGGCGTCGTGGAGAAGCTCACCGGCCACGCCTATACATGGGACGACAGCAAGGTTTACAAGGTGGAGGACGGCGGCACGCCTCCGGTGCAGCCGTGCGAGATTGAAAAATTAAAAGAACTGACGAAGGTTCCGGACGCCGTGACGACGCTGCCGGGCACCAACCTGGGCTTTATCCTGTGCCACAGTGATAAGGACGGGTATTTTCTGACGATAAAAAATCTTCTGATTGATTACACAGACGAGATTGATTACCGTTCTTCGATTCAGACGGACATTACCCTTCGCGTTCCCGACTACAAATTCGAGGGGGATTCGACGCTGGACGAACTGAAGGACTACATCGTTATCTCTGACGATATGCTCCACGTCACGAACAGCAACAGCGCGGGCGTGGCGTTTGCCGGCAATGTATATACCGGAAACGAAGACAGCGGAATACTGATTGACACGCAGAACACGGCGGATTTCAAGAGCCGGCGCATCATCAGCCGGGGCAGCATGGATATAAAGACCGGCGCGAAGGTAGATGTCTCCGGAGAGGCGGACGCATCGGGGGCGGCGACGCCCGGCGACATGTGGTTAAACGGTATCCGTCTTCTTGCGCAGAGCGCGGGGAGCGGCTCGACGCTCTCCACGAAGCTGACTGTAAATGAAAATGCTTACATAGCCAACGACCTGGACATAGCGGACGACAATTCCGTGGTGTCTCTGTCGGGAAAATATTACGGCTACAGCTACAATAAAGAAAACACGCTGAGCCCGCTGGGAGCGGACACGACGACGGCCGACTACAGCAGCGCGATTCTGGTGAACGGTCTGAATACGACGCTGAAGACGGATGGACTCGACAAGCTGATTCTGGCCGGACGCACGTTTGTGTCCCGCTACGATTCGGCGCCCTCGGACATCATGATGGGCGAGTCCCTGGCGGTCAAGAGCAACCAGATCGCCTATCTTCTTCCGGACGAATTTATCGCCGCCGGACACAATCCGGTAGTCCAGGGAGAGAGCGAGTCCATATATGAGGAAAATCTGAAGAACGATCCGGATATAGGAAAATATCTGGACAGCGACAAGCCCTATATGGCGAACTACAACAGCGGCGGCTATGTATATTTTTACCTGAGGTTTAAGGATCAGAAAAGCGCCAACGAATATTTCCGCCAGTATTACGAGGGAACTGGCGCGGACGAGGACGGCAACGAAGTCGCCAACAAAAATCAGCTGGACGACCGCGCGAAGACGTATATCTCCACGGCGGACGGGACAAACGGCATGAAACTTTCCGCCAATCTGTATCTGATTGCGGGAAATATCATACACAATTACTATGCGGCCGGCGGCTCGGACATCGAGGGGGCCAATTACTATGACAACATGGGAAAGCCGCAGAGCCAGATGTTAGAGGACGGCAAAAAGATAGGACAGGAGTATGTGGGAAGGCAGCTGACGCTCCTTGCCTCCGGCTCTACGGGGAGCATGAGGCTTCCTGTGGATGCGCAGAAACTGGTGGCGGACGGCATCATCGATTTCTCCCAGGTGTCCGGTGTGCTCAATAAGGAAGACGCCGGAACAGGCGGTCGTATCTATGTGACGACAGGGGATTACACGGTGGACGGCACAATCCAGAAGGGCATTATCATCGCCAAGGGTGATGTGGAGGTACAGAGCGATTTCACAGGTCTGATTATCGCCGGCGGAAAGGTGACGACGGCCAGGAGCGGTCTGAATCTCAAGTCGGACATGGTGCTGGTCGGCAATCTGATTGAGTTCGCCAGAGGAGACGAGGAGCTGTCGAAGGTATTCCGTGGGATTAACGGGATGCAGACGCAGGATCCGACGGCGCTCACCCAGTGTATTTCCTACCAGAACTGGAAGAAGAACGAATATTGATAGAGGAGGTGGCGGATAGTGAAGGAAAAAAGACAGGGATTTTCCCTGATGGAACTGGTGATTGTGATTGCTATTATGGCGATTCTCACGAGCCTCATGGCTCTCAGCCTTGGCTATCTGCGCACGGCGGATGCCAAGGGCGTGGCATATGGCATCAACAGCAGCCTCTCCGATTTGAAATCCCGCACGATGTCAAAGAGCGGGGCGGTATACATGCACCTACTGGAGCATGAGGGCAGTTATTATGCGGTCTATACGGATTCGAACGCACCGGTCTCCGTGGGAGCCGGAGCGGGCGTGCCGGGCGAGGAGCTTGGCAGCAGCACTGTGACGGTAGTGTGCGACGGCACACAGCTGCCTGCGGGCGGCGACGTCTGCTTTGCCCTCCGCAGAAAAGACGGCGCTTTTACCGAGGGGCCGCAGAAGATAGACGTGACGGCGCAAAACGGTACTGAGTACACGGTATATCTGATTCCCGCCACGGGGCGGCATTATGTGGAATAGATAAAAGGCGGTGATATTGTGAATGTGAAGAAAGCGAATCATGAGGGATTTTCCCTGACGGAACTGATTATTGCCATGGCAATCACATCAATCGTTATGTTCAGTGTCGTCGGCCTGATTGGATACGGCTCACGGAGCATGAATATAACCCAGGCCAAAGTGGCGCTGCAGGATCAGGCAAAGGACGGTCTGAACCATATCTCCGCCTATGCGATGGAGGCGGACAAGGCCGACGCCGACGCTGCGAATAAGATACTCGTGCTCACGCAGACGCAGTATGCGGACGGCGGGACGCCGGACTCAGTCAAACTCTTTTTTTACTGGCAGGATGGCAACGCCATCTACTTTGCCGACTCGTCCGTCTTTGCCGACAAGTCCGCGCTGACGGCCGATAAGAAATATCTGTTAGTGGAGGACGTGGACGATTTTCAATGTGAAGTAAAGGAAGATGAAAATACGGGGAAGAAGATACTCCATATAGATATAAAGATGAAAGACGACATATCGGAATTTGACTGCTCGAAGGATATTTTCATGCGGAACCAATAGAAGGAGGCGCTGGTTATGAGAAGAAGGAAAATAGCAAAATATGCGGGGCTTACCATCGGCTGCACAGCGGTGTGCGTCGCCGTCATTTTTGCGTTGCAGACGGGACATGTGTTTGGTAAGTTTGTCTCTCCGGAACCGTATGTGACGGGGGCGCCGGAAAGTGCTTCAGTCGTCGTCACCTCCGAGGGCGGTACGCAGAAGGGAACCGAGGGATCGGCGGCCAAACCGTGCTCGCCGGAAGTCCCGACGGCAGAGGGGCTGAAGGGGAGCGAGACGAATCCCTTTGTCCTGCTTGAGGTCGTGCCGGATAAGGCCATGCAGCAGTGGACTTACCTCTCCGGCAGTACCGAGTCCGGTATGCCGGAGCAGCTGGATCCGCTGAAGATCGGAATCGAGGCATGTGAAAAGGTAGGAAAGAATTTCGTATCTGAGAAGTATATCGGCAACTACAATATCAATCTGGACTATGGCACATGGTTCTGCGTGGACCAGTACGACGTATACAAAATCGGCAGCAACAAAAAGGCAGATAAGGAGAAGCTGCCGTTTACCGAACTGACGCAGTTATATGAGATGGAACTTTCCTCTAAGGATATGGACGATCCGGAACAGTTTGACAAGGATTACAAGGAGAACTGTTACCAGGACGGACAGAACGGCCGCCATATAAAGAAAGAGTTTTTCAAAAAATATTCGGACTTATTTGAGAAGGATGACAACGGGGTTACAATCCGCGAACTCGCAAAGGATAATCCCTTGAACTGGGAGACGTACAGCGAGAAGCATGTGATCGAGGAGGAGAAGGGAGAAACTTACAAGAGCGGATATCTGGTGGCAGTAGATCCTGGCAAAGGTGATTTGGGTTATGCGAGCGAAGAAGATTTTAAGTTCAAGCCAATACAGGCACTTCAGGCAAAAGGTGATAATGAATGTTACATGACACTGTCAAAGACAGGTACGGACAAAGATCGCTGGATATATGTAAAGACGAAAGAAGAATTAGAGAATCGTTTTCCAGATTTTGTGGAAATAAATAAATATTACGGAGAAATCAATGTAAATAATACGCTGATTAATTTTCTGGATAAACCGGAGTTGACAGGGCATTACTTTGATGTATCTGAATCAAAACAATATTTTTGTGAATCTCCGGAAGTCTCCGAGCAGATTTACACCTTTAAGTATTACGGACTGAAGACCAACGAGATATTAAAGCGCTCTCTGTTCAGCTTCCGCGATCAGGAGGAGTTTGACGACTTTCACATGAAGGTCATCTGCATGACGCCGGCGGAATTGAACAAACTGGCGAAAAAAGATACCGACGATACACTGGATATGATCGAGCGGGCGGATATGTTCTCCTTCCAGAGCTATGCCGCGGCGGACGCCAACGCCATCGTGAACGATACGAAGTTTCTGTGTGAACTCTATCACCAGAAGATACTGGGCGAGGAGGATTACGAATACGACAGGGATAAGCTCACTACGTTCTATGAGAACGACCTGGAGTGGGATCTTTGCAGCAAGATTATCCAGCGCGAGAGCGTGAACAAAAATCTTCCCCTTGTCTTTAACAAGATAGTCGGTTCCATGGGTGAAGAAGGGGTAAACCAGGTTAATGATAACGGAGAGACTCATATGTACGTCACAAAGGGAATCGAGAACGATCCGCAGACAGTCCAGACGGACGTACATGAGGACGGAAGCCTGAACAACATTGTGAAGATGTATATTATTTCCATTCAGTTTGACCTGCTGGCAAGGCGGGCGACGGACAGTATGGACAGAACCTTTATGGAGGATATTTTCCCTTATATACAGAAAGTTCCTCTCGCCAAAGCGGAGGGAGCCCTTGAGGATACCGCCACATCGACGGGCTATTATATGCGCCCGCTGTGCACATGCAGTCTGGATGACTACAGCCAGGAGATGAAGGAGAGGTGCTACTATCTGTGGAACCTGTATACTTTCTTCCCGACGGATAAGGAAATAAACATCAATGGGTTTGACAAGGAGACGTTTTTGAAGGACGGTTATCTGGAAAGCTTCTTTGAGACCAATGCCAATCCATTCCGAGATGCGGGAAGTACGGAGCACCAGGCGGGCAGCGACGGTACGGACGACAAGAACGTAACAATCGTGGACGGAGGAATTGCAAATGCGAACCAGTCCTCTATGCTCTCCAATAAGGGAGACGGAGGCGGCGTTGCCAGCAATACGTTTGAGGCCGCCTATCAGATCATGAACGGCCAGTCGGAAGTCGTGGAGGATCTGGCGGTGACGGTGCTGAAGCAGAAGAAACGCTATGTGAAGATCTCCGACAATGCCGTGCTGATTGATTACAATTCCCTCGCGAAGTACAAAGAGGATAAGACGTTATATCTCAAGGTCAGAGTCAGCAATATCAACAACGAGGCGGGGATTCTCAAGAAGGTGCGCCTGGTGAGCGATTCCGGTGAACCGATTGACGTGCCGATACAGGAGACGACGGATCCGTCTACGGTGATGAAGAAAGAAGACGTCACGAATTCAGAGGGGAGCGATCCGATCCACGGGTACCGCGTGGATGGAACAATCACATTTTACATTCCCTATTCCCTGTATAAGTGGCAGTCGGGATATATGTCGGTGGAATTGACGACGCAGGGACGCATATACAATGCGAAGAAGGAAAAGTTTGTCAAGGGCAAGGAAAACGTGCACGAGATTTCCATCGGTGAGCGGAATCTGTTCAACCTTGAATAAAAAGCACAGGGAGATAACTATGCAGAAGATACCGGAGATACAGGAGTTGTTTGCAGAGGCGGGAAAAGAGCAGTGGAATGCTCTTTTTTCGCAATATGAGACAGACAGCAGGGTGGGCGTACAGAAAATAGTAGAGCAGTACCGCAAGAAGCTGGCGGCCATCGAGCGGGAGGATGTGAGGCTGGAGAAGATGCTGTCCTATGAGAAGAAGTACGGACAGGAATACAGCTGCATCTGCGGGATAGACGAGGCGGGCAGAGGCCCGTTTGCCGGCCCGGTGGTGGCGGGGGCCGTGGTGCTTCCGGTGGGATTGAAGATACGGGGGCTCAACGATTCCAAACAGGTCTCGCCGGCGCGTCGGGAGGAGCTGTTTGAGGAGATTCAGGAAAAGGCAATCAGCGTGGGAGTCGGAGTGACTTCTCCGGCCCGTATCGACCAGATCAACATTTTACAGGCCACCTATGAGGCGATGGCCCATGCGGTGCAGGATCTGGACGTGGTGCCGGATCTGTTGCTGAACGACGCAGTGACGATTCCGCAGATTCCCATTAAGCAGATCGGGATCGTGCGGGGGGACGCAAAGAGCCTCTCCATCGCGGCGGCCAGTATCATTGCGAAGGTGACGAGGGATCGGCTGATGATTGAATATGCGGAGCTCTATCCGGAGTACAGCTTCGAGAGCAATAAGGGCTACGGTTCGGCCGCGCACATAGAGGCGCTGCGCAAATACGGCCCGTGCCCGATTCACAGGAGCAGTTTTGTCCACAACTATGTGGGCGGGGAGAGGTGAGCAATATGGCTGGGAGAGAGGAAAACGAGGAAAAAAAGACGGCGGTCGCGCTGGAGTACACGCCCGGCGAACAGGCACCTAAAGTAATCGCCACCGGGCAGGGGTATCTCGCCGATAAGATTATCGAGGTGGCGAAGGAAGCGGACGTGCCGATCCATCGGGATAAGAAACTGGCCCGCTCCCTGTCGGTGCTCGACATAGGCGAGTATATCCCGCCGGAGCTCTATTCGATTGTGGCGGAGGTTCTGGTCTTTGTGGACAGTATGGACAGGATACAGGGCAAGATAAAGGATAAACTGTAGGCGGCAGTATAAAGGGGGGAAGCCATGAACCGGCGCAGGACAGGCATGGAGAGGGAAGGACAGGCAGCGGCCTTTCTGGAGGAGAGGGGCTATGAGATACTTGTCCGCAATTACCGCTGTCCCTCGGCCGAGATTGACATTGTGGCAAGAGAGGGAGAGTATCTCTGCTTTGTGGAGGTAAAGTACAGGCGGGGGAGCCGTTACGGCGGCGTGGAGGGCGCAATTTCCGTGGAGAAGATGAGGAGAATATGCACGGGAGCCCGCTATTATCTGGCGGAGAACCGCCTCCGGACGGATATGCCGGTGCGGTTTGACGTCGTATTTATTCTGGGAGAGGATATTACTCTTATCAAAAATGCGTTTTCTTATGTGGGATTTTCTTGATTTATCCGTGTAAAAGCAATATAATAGAAAAAGGTGCGGTGCAGAAAGCCCCGACGGGGACGGACTGTGGCGCGCAATAAGGACGGGGGACGCCCCTGTGGAAACGAGGAGATTATGGGAAAACCGATTATCGCCATTGTGGGACGCCCGAACGTGGGCAAATCCACGCTTTTTAACACACTGGCCGGAGAGAAGATTTCTATTGTAAAAGATTATCCCGGCATTACGCGGGACAGGATATATGCGGACATGACCTGGCTGGATTATTCGTTTTCCCTGATTGATACCGGCGGTATCGAGATGGACAGCCGGAATCCGATGCTGGTACACATGAGGGAGCAGGCCGATATTGCGATACGGATGGCCGATGTGATCCTGTTTATCGTGGACGTGCGCCAGGGACTCGTGGACGAGGACTTTAAGGTGGCGGATATGCTGCGCCGCTCAAAGAAACCGGTGGTGCTCGTCGTCAATAAGGTAGACAATATGGAGAAATATATGCCGGACGTGTATGAGTTCTACAATCTGGGGATCGGGGAGCCCTATCCGGTGTCGGCTACGGGCAAGCTGGGCATCGGGGATATGTTAGATGCGGTGCTTGAGAATCTGTCTCCCGAACGGCTTGAGGAGGAGGACGATGAGCGGCCGCGGATTGCTATTGTCGGACGGCCGAATGTCGGGAAGTCCTCGCTCATCAACCGGCTGCTGGGGGAGAACAGGGTGATTGTGTCGGACGTGGCGGGTACCACCCGTGACGCCGTGGACACGGAGATTACATGGAACGGCTCGGAGTATGTGCTGATTGACACGGCCGGACTCCGCAGAAAAAGCCGGATCAAAGAGGATATCGAGAGGTACAGCATCATACGCACGGTGGCGGCGATCGAGCGCTCCGACGTGGTGGTGCTGATGATTGACGCGGTCGAGGGCGTCACGGAGCAGGACGCTAAGATTGCCGGAATCGCCCACGACAGGGGGCGCGGCCTGGTGATCGCCGTCAATAAATGGGACGCGGTGGAGAAGGACAACTCCACGGTGAAGGAGTTTACAAAGAGGGTGCGCGAGGTGCTCTCCTTTGTCCCCTACGCGGAGATACTGTTTATCTCGGCGATGACGGGGCAGAGGACGACGAAGCTGTTTGACAAGCTGGATATAGTGATTCAGAACCATGCGATGCGCATACAGACCGGCGTTCTCAATGAGATACTCACGGAGGCGGTAGCTATGCAGCAGCCGCCCTCCGACAAGGGAAAGAGGCTCAAACTGTTTTATATGACTCAGGTGAGTGTGAAGCCGCCCACGTTTGTTCTCTTTGTCAACAGCAGGGCGCTCATGCACTTTTCGTACCAGCGCTATATTGAGAATCGGATCCGCGATGCGTTTGGCTTTCTGGGGACTCCGATTCGGATTCTGATTCGAGAGAGAAAGGAAAAGGAGTAGTGAGTGATGATGTGTGAGACTGCATTTGCATGTATATTTCTACTGATTGGGTATGGATTTGGTTGTTTTTCCACAGGATATTTTGTGGGGAAGCTGAACGGACGGGATATCCGCTCCGAGGGAAGCGGCAATATCGGCACCACCAACGCCCTGCGCACGATGGGGGTGAGGGGCGGCGGGCTGACGTTCGCCGGCGATCTGCTGAAGGCCTTTATCCCCACGCTGGCCGTCCGCCTGATATTCTGCGCTAACATGGGCTATGAGGCGGATCTGACGTATCTGATGACGCTCTTTACGGGCCTCGGTGTGGTGATCGGGCACAATTTCCCCTTTTATCTGAATTTCAAGGGAGGGAAGGGGATAGCCGTGTCGGCGGCGGTCATCATCGCCTCGGCCACGGACTCCCGGCTGGGCCTTATCATGATCGGCATCGGCCTCGTCCTGTTTATCCTTGTGGTCGGCGTGACACGGTATGTTTCTCTGGGCTCGCTGATTGTGGTGTGGTATTTTCCAATCTATACGGTACTGGAGCGGAGGGACAGTCGCTATTTTGGGATTCTGCTGGCCGTGAGCCTGCTCTTTACGGCGTTAGCATATATTAAGCATATTGGCAATATCCGCCGCCTCTTGAGCGGAACGGAGCGCAAATTGGGAGAGAAAAAAGTAAAGGAGAACGAATAGATGAAAAGAGTGAGTTTTTTGGGTGCGGGGAGCTGGGGGACGGCGCTGGCTGTCCAGTGTGCGAACAACGGACACAAAGTGACTATGTGGTCTAAAATCGAGTCGGAGATTGCGATGCTCCGCGACAACCGCGAGCATCTGGAGCGTCTGCCCGGCGTGAAGCTGCCGGACAGCGTCGTGATTGAACCGGATCTGGAAAAGGCCTGCCGGAATCAGGATATCATTGTCTGTGCGGTCGCCTCTCCCTATGTGCGCGCCACGGCGAAACTGGCCGAGCCGTATATCCGCGATAATCAGATAGTCGTCAACGTCGCCAAGGGAATTGAGGACAGCACGCTGATGACGCTCTGCGGGGTTCTGGAGGACGAACTGCCGAAGGCGGATGTGGCCGTGCTGTCCGGGCCCAGTCACGCCGAGGAGGTATCGAAGGGTATCCCCACGACGGTGGTGGTCGGAGCCAGGACGGAGAAGACGGCGGAATTTGTCCAGGACGTGTTTATGGGCGGCAGCTTCCGCGTCTACACAAGTCCGGACGTCATTGGGATTGAGCTGGGCGGCTCCCTCAAAAATGTCATTGCCCTCGCCGCCGGAATACTCGACGGAATGGGACTCGGCGACAACACGAAGGCGGCGCTGATGACGAGGGGGATTGCGGAGATATCCCGCCTCGGCATGGAACTGGGCGGCAAGATGGAGACGTTCTGCGGCCTGTCCGGAATCGGCGATCTGATTGTGACATGTACCAGTACCCACAGCCGGAACCACAATTGCGGCTACCTTCTCGGCAGGGGGAAGACGCTGGACGAGGCGAAGGCGGAGATAAAGCAGGTCATCGAGGGCGTCAACTGCGCCAGGGCGGCGATGGATCTGGCGAACAAGCACCATGTCACGATGCCGATTGTGGAGCAGATCAATGCCATTTTATTCGAAAACAAATCGCCGGATAAGGCGGTGAAGGATCTCCTCGTCCGAGACAAGGCCTCTGAGTACAAGAGCCTGACCTGGTAAAAGTACAAGATCCTGACAACAAGAGTCTGACTTGGTAAAAAGTATTTGACTTTTATCCGGAATGTGAGTATACTATAAAAGAATAGAAAAACCGTTGATCAGGAGTAGTAGGTATCCATGACGTTGGACAGAGAGTTGCCGGATGGTGCGAGGCAATGGCGGCGGGATATTGAATGGGCCTGTGAGGGCGGCTTGAAATCTCCCCGTTTAGTGGGAGTGAGTAGATGCCGACGGATACCTGAACCGTTATCTGCAGGAGTGCATGATAGTGCATGATGAGTGGATTGCACAGACGTCGCCGGACGACCGGTTTTGGACGGCTGTGGATCAAGCGGGGTGGCACCGCAGGAGCGAACATACTCTTGTCCCTTTCCGATATGCGAGACGTATATCGAGGGGACGGGAGTTTTTTTGATTTATGGGACTGTCCGCTGTCCGGCCCTGCCATCTGTGAAAGGAAGATGATTATGATAAGACCAGAATTAGACCGGGTGAGAGACCTGGCGAAGGGGTACGACCTCGTACCGGTGCAGACGGAGATCTACGCCGACGTGGTGACGCCGATTTATCTGCTCCGCAAGATTGCAAAGAGCAAAAAACTTTTTTATCTGCTGGAGAGCATCGAGGGAGGAGAGAAGTGGGGACGCTATTCGTTCCTCGGCTACGATCCTGTGATGCGCGTCACCTGCCGCGGGGAGAACGTCACCGTAGAGGATAAGAGCGGCAGGGAGGTGATCCGGACGGGGGATTCGCTGGAGGTGGTACGCGATATCTTAAAGCGTCACCGCGCGCCCAGAGTGGATGGTATGCCGCCCTTTGCCGGAGGGTTTGTGGGATATTTTTCCTATGCCATGATTGCCCATGCGGAGCCGAAGCTGAAGATCAAGCGGGGCGATTTCGCCGATTACGACCTGATGCTCTTTGACAAGGTAATTGCCTATGACCATCTGAAACAGAAGATCGTCATTGTTGCCAATGTGCGCACCGACGGCGATTTGGAGGAAAATTATGCGAAGGCGAGAGCGGACATACGGGGAATCATTTCCCTGATACGCGACAATTCCCCGTTAGAGGAGGAGCCCGTCTATGACAAGGTGGATTTTACCTGCAATGTGACGGAGGAAGAATATGCGAAGATGGTGGAGAAGACCAGAGAGTATATTTTTGACGGCGACATATTCCAGGCCGTCATATCCAGACGCTTTACCAGCGATTACGAGGGAAGCCTGATCAATCCGTATCGGGTGCTGCGCACGACCAACCCGTCCCCCTATATGGTTTATATGAATATGGAGGACGTGGAGATAATGAGTACCTCGCCGGAGACGCTTGTGCGCCTGAAGGACGGCCGACTGGTGACATTTCCGGTGGCGGGCTCCCGTCCCCGCGGCCGGAACGAGCAGGAGGACGAGGAGCTGGTACGGGATCTGATGAGCGACGCCAAGGAGCTGTCCGAGCACAATATGTTAGTGGATCTGGGGCGCAACGATCTGGGACGGATCTCTCAGTTCGGTTCTGTGGAGGTGACGAAGTATCAGATGATACACAAGTATTCGCGGATTATGCACATCTGCTCCCAGGTGGAGGGCGACATACGGGAGGATAAGGACTCCCTGGACGCTATTCAGGCGGTGCTTCCGGCCGGAACCCTGTCCGGCGCACCGAAGATCCGCGCCTGTGAGATAATCGACGAGCTGGAGCCGGAGCCGCGCGGGATTTACGGCGGGGCTCTTGGGTATCTGGACTTCAGCGGAAACTTAGACACCTGCATCGCGATCCGCATGGCGGTGAAAAAGGACAACAAGGTGTATGTCCAGGCCGGAGGCGGCATCGTGGCGGACAGCAGGCCGGAGATGGAATATCAGGAGTCGGCCAACAAGGCGAAGGCGGTCATGATGGCCATTCAGAATTCGGGAGAGGCGGTGAGACCATGATTTTGCTGATTGACAACTATGACAGTTTTTCCTACAATCTGGTGCAGCTTGTCGGGACGATCATGCCGGATATTCGGGTGGTGCGCAATGACGAACTGACGGCGGAGGAGGTGGAAAACCTTCACCCGTCCCACATTATTCTCTCGCCGGGGCCGGGTTATCCCAAAGACGCTGGTATCTGCGAGGAGGTGGTGCTGCGGCTGCAGGGCCGGGTTCCAATCCTCGGCGTGTGTCTGGGACATCAGGGAATCTGCGAGGCCTACGGCGCGCGGATCTGCCACGCCACAGAGCTTATGCACGGGAAGCAGAGCACGGTGAAGATCGATGTGACAAAGCCGCTCTTTGCGGGGCTGCCGGAGCAGCTGGAGGTGGCCAGATACCACTCCCTGATCGCGGATATCCACACCATACCGGAGCAGCTGGAGGTGATTTCCACGGATGCGGACAATGAGGTGATGGCGGTCAAGCACCGGCAGTACGACGTGTACGGGCTGCAGTTTCACCCCGAATCCATTCTGACGCCCAAAGGATTGCAGATTCTGGAGAATTTTCTGAAGCTGCGGGCGGATACGGCACAATAAGATAAAAAAGACAAACAAAATAAGACAAAGTAACACTCAGACAATATATAACAGCAAACAATATAACAGCAAACAATATAACACGCAGGGAGAGCCCTGCAGAAAAGAGGTAAGACTATGATACAGGAAGCGATTCACAAGGTTATTAACAACACGGATTTATCCTATGACGAGGCAAAAGGCGCCATGGAGGAGATTATGTCAGGAAGCGCCACCCAGATTCAGATGGCCACCTATCTGACGGCGCTCCGCATGAAGGGCGAGACGATTCAGGAGATTACGGCCTCGGCCCAGGTGATGCGGGATATGGCCACCCAGCTGCACCCCTCCTATGAGGTTCTGGACATTGTGGGAACCGGCGGAGATGAGGTCGGTACGTTCAACATATCTACCACGTCGGCGTTTGTCATCGCGGCGGCCGGTTATCCCGTGGCGAAGCACGGCAACCGCAGCGTCTCCAGCAAGAGCGGGGCGGCGGACGTACTGGAGAGTCTGGGCGTCAATCTGTCGATTTCTCCGGAGGAGAACCAGAAGGTACTGGACGAGCAGAAGATGGCGTTTCTCTTTGCCCAGAAGCACCACTCGGCCATGAAGAACGTGGGGCCGGTCAGAGCCGGCATGGGCGAGCGGACTATATTCAACGTGCTCGGCCCGCTGACAAACCCCGCCAATGCCACCCGCCAGCTGCTGGGCGTATACAGTCGGGATCTGGTGGAAAAACTGGCGAGGGTTCTGAGCAATCTGGGCGTGAAGCGCGGCATCGCCGTGTGCGGCGGCGACGGTCTGGACGAAATTACGTTGACGGACGTTACCTACTGCTGTAAAATTGATGAGGGCGAGCTGACGAATTTCGAGATTACGCCGGAGCAGTTCGGCTTAAAGCGCTGTGAATTGAAGGAACTGCTGGGAGGCACTCCGGAGGAAAATGCGGCGATCACAAGAGACATTCTCTCTGGCCGTGAGAAGGGCCCCAAAAGAGACGTCGTGCTCATGAATGCGGGAATCGGTATTTATATCTGCCGCGACAACGCCTCCATGGAGGAGTGCGTGAAGCAGGCGGCGGATCTGATTGACAGCGGAAAGGCATATGAAAAACTGGAGGAGTTTGTGAAGGCCACCCAGGTATAGGAGCGGAGGAAATCATGATTTTAGACGAGATTGCGGCGAAGACGAGGATCCGCGTGGAGGCGGCGAAGAAGGCGGCGCCTCCCGCTGAGGTGAGGCGGCTCGCGGAGAGCCGGGGAGCGGACACGGGATTTCCCTTTGAGCGGGAGCTTGCGCGGGATACCATGACGTTTATATGCGAGGTGAAGAAGGCCTCGCCCTCCAGAGGCGTTATCGCGGAGGAATTTGACTATCTTTCCATTGCGGAGGAATACGAGGCGGCGGGGGCGGGCGCCATATCGGTGCTGACGGAACCGGATTATTTCCTCGGCAGCCTCCGGTATCTGGAGGAGATAGCGCAGGAGGTAAAAATCCCCCTGCTGCGCAAGGATTTCACCATTGACGACTACATGATATACGAGGCAAAGGCGGCGGGGGCGTCGGCGGTGCTGCTGATTTGTGCCCTGTTGGGGCAGGAGCGGCTGGCGGAGTATATAGGGCTCTGCGATGCGCTGGGGCTGTCGGCGCTGGTGGAGGCCCACGACGAGGCGGAGATCGACATGGCTGTGGGGGCCGGCGCGCGGATCATCGGGGTAAACAACCGTAACCTCAAGGATTTTACCGTGGATATAAGAAACGGCGTCCGCCTGCGCTCGCTGGTGCCGCCGGATATTCTCTTTATCGCGGAGAGCGGTATCCGCACCAGAGAGGACATACAGGAGCTGGAGCGGGGCCGGGTAAACGGGGTGCTGATTGGCGAGACGCTGATGCGCAGTCCGGATAAGCGAGCGATGTTAGAGCAGCTGAAAGGAGTCGCCCATGGCAAAGATTAAGATATGCGGTCTGCGGCGGCGTGAGGACGTGGACTATGTAAACGAGTGCCGTCCGGACTATGTGGGATTTGTGTTCGCCCCCAGCAGGCGGCAGATCACCCTGGTGGAGGGGATTAAGCTGCGCCGGCTTCTGCGGCCGGATATACCGGCGGTGGGCGTCTATGTCAATCAGCCGCTCAGCGATATGCTGGCCTGTGTCCGCGAGGGAGCCGTTGACTGGATCCAGCTCCACGGGGACGAGACAGAGGAGACGATTCGGGCGCTCAAAGAGGCCACCGATGCGCCGCTCATCAAGGCGGTTCGTGTGAGAAATGAGGAGGACATACGGCGGGCGGACGCCCTCCCCTGTGATTACCTTCTCTTTGACACCTATTCCGCCGCCGCCTACGGCGGGACGGGCAGACGCTTTGACTGGGATATGATACCGGATAATTTGGAACATCCGTGGTTTCTCGCGGGTGGGATCGACGACGGCAATATCCGTCGGGCCGTCCGGACGGGCTGCTATGCCGTTGATGTGAGCGGCGGCGCGGAGACGGACGGGTATAAGGACAAAAATAAAATCAGACGGCTGACAGAGGCCGTCCATGGAAATGAGGAATAGCTATGGCAGAAGGAAGATTTGGAATCCACGGTGGGCAGTATATAACCGAGACGCTTATGAATGCCGTGATCGAGCTGGAGAGGGCCTATGAGAAATACAAGGACGACCGCGAATTTGTGCGGGAGTTCCAGGAACTGCTCACCACTTATGTGGGCCGTCCCTCGAATCTCTATTATGCGTCTCATATGACAAAGGATCTGGGAGGGGCGAAGATTTACCTCAAGCGGGAGGATCTGAACCACACCGGCTCCCACAAACTGAACAATGCGCTGGGACAGGCGCTTCTTGCCAGACGCATGGGGAAGAAGCGGCTGATAGCCGAGACCGGAGCGGGACAGCACGGCGTCGCCACGGCGACGGTGGCGGCCCTTCTCGGCATGGAGTGCGAGATTTATATGGGCAAGCTGGACACGGACAGACAGGCGCTGAATGTGTACCGCATGGAGCTTCTGGGCGCGAAGGTGCACCCGGTGACAAGCGGCACCCAGACGCTGAAGGATGCGGTCAACGAGACGCTGCGCGAGTGGACGAGGCGTCTTGAGGACACCCACTATGTCATCGGCTCTGTGATGGGGCCGCACCCGTTCCCCACGATTGTGAGGGATTTCCAGAGTGTGATTGGCAGGGAGATAAAGCAGCAGTTGATGGAGAAAGAGGGGCGGCTGCCGGACGCGGTGCTCGCCTGTGTGGGAGGCGGCAGCAACGCCATGGGCGCCTTTTACGAGTTTATTCCGGACAGCGAGGTGCGCCTCATCGGGTGCGAGGCGGCGGGCCGGGGCGTGAAGACGGCGGAGACGGCGGCCACGATCGCTACGGGGACGCTGGGCGTCTTCCACGGCATGAAGTCCTACTTCTGCCAGGACGAATACGGACAGATTGCTCCGGTATACTCCATATCGGCCGGTCTGGACTATCCGGGCATCGGGCCGGAGCACGCCAATCTCTATGACACCGGACGGGCGCAGTATGTGTCCATCACAGATGATGAGGCGGTTGAGGCCTTTGAGTACCTGTCGCGGATTGAGGGGATTATTCCGGCCATTGAGAGCTCTCATGCGATTGCGTATGCCAGGGTGCTGGCTCCGCAGATGCGGCCCGATCAGATTATTGTAGTGAACGTCTCCGGACGGGGGGACAAGGATGTGGCGGCCATCGCCAGATACAGGGGGGTGGAGATATATGAGTAATAATTCCAAAAATAAGATTTCACAGGCCTTTGAGGGGGGAAAGGCATTTATCCCCTTTGTGACGGCCGGCGATCCGGATCTGGAGACGACGGGGAAGCTTCTTATCGCCATGCAGGAGGCGGGAGCGGATCTGATAGAGATCGGAATTCCCTTTTCGGATCCGGTGGCGGAGGGGCCGGTCATTCAAGACGCAGATATGCGCGCGCTGGCGGCCGGAACGACGGTGGACAAAATTTTCGACATGGTGGGCTCGCTCGCTGACAAACTGGTTGTCCCTCTCGTGTTTATGACTTATATAAATCCCGTATATGTGTACGGAATGGAAAAATTTGCCCAAAAGACAAAGGAGTGCGGCGTGGCGGGACTCATCGTGCCGGACGTGCCCTATGAGGAAAAGAGGGAGATCTGTGATGTGTTTGAGCAGTACGGCCTGACGGTCATCTCCATGATTGCGCCGACTTCGGCGGACAGAGTCCGCATGATTGCCGAGGAGGCGGAGGGGTTTGTCTACTGCGTCTCCTCCATGGGCGTCACCGGCGTCCGGACGGAGATCAGCACGGGCATATCCGGACTGATTGAACAGGTGAGATCCGTGAAGGATATCCCATGCGCCATTGGTTTTGGTATATCCACGCCGGAGCAGGCGGAGCAGATGGCGGCCATCTCGGACGGGGCCATTGTGGGAAGCGCCATCGTGCGGATCGTGGCGGAGCACGGGCGGGACAGCGTGCCCTATGTGAGGGAGTATGTCGCCTCCATGAAACAGGCGGTGATGAGGAGCGTCCGTCCGCAGGAGCCGTGAGGCCGCGCGGATAAAAAATAGTAGGGCCAGACAAACTTTTTACTTTCTTTTCCATGGCAGTCGTGATATACTGTGATAGGAGATTATGTAATACGACAGTAAGGAGGATACGATTTTGAAGAAGAAATATACAATATTGGCGCTGTTAGCGATCGCAGCAATGGTGATGACCGGTTGTTCCTGGGAAGAAGTAAAGGAAAAATTTGTCGGAGTCAGCACGGGTGCGGCAGTGGACGAAGCGGCCACGGGCAGCGCGGTTGTAGAGATAGAGGATTATACGGCGGGCGACTGTGTCACGCTGGGAGAGTACAAGGGCGTCGAGGTGGACTGCACCGTGTCCGAGGAGGAGATACAGGAGCAGATTGACAGTCTGGTTGCCGCCAATCCCACCAAGGTAAAGAAGGGGAAAGCTAAAAAGGGAATGAAGGTCAACATCGACTACACCGGCAAAAAAGACGGCAAGGAGTTCGACGGGGGAACCGCCCAGTCCCAGGAGATTACACTGGGAGAGTCCGGCTTTATCGACGGCTTTGACGACGGCGTTATCGGCATGAAGGTGGGGCAGACGAAGGATCTGAATCTGACGTTCCCAAGCGATTATGGGGAGAAATCCCTGGCGGGACAGGACGTGGTATTTACCGTCAAGCTCAACCACATTGTTAAGGACGGGGTATTTAACGACGCGATGGTGAAGAAGACGTCGGATTACAAGACGACCGAGGAGTGGAAGAAGGCGAAGAAGAAAGAGTTGGCGGACGAGAAAAAGAGTTCAGCCGGTTCGACTGTGCTGAGTAAGATCTTTGATAGTTCGACGGTGAAGAAACTGCCGGAGACGATGAGGAAGGCGGAGTTACAGCAGGCGGACTACTACTACCGCCAGCAGATTTCCTCTGCGGCGCCGAGCCTGACCTTTGCACAGGCGCTGAGTCAGATGGGCTACACGATGGATCTGTATGAGTCCCAGCTCTCCAGCACGGCGGAGAGCAATGCGAAGATGCAGCTTATCATGGAGGCCATTGCGGAGAAGGAAGGTTTTCTTCCCACGGACGAGGAAGTTAAAAATTATATTAATGAGCAGATGACGACGGCAGGCTACGCAAACGAGGCGGAATTTCGTTCCGGTTACGAGCAGATATACGGCAAAGCCATTTCATTTGAGGACTATATGAAAAGGTCGTATCTGTATGAGAAGATGCTTGAGTTTTTGGCAAATAATGCGTCGCTCAAAGAATAGTTTTTAGTCCGGTGACTGAAAGAAACGGGGGGCTTATGAAAAACACAAATTCAATTGATTCCGAGATCACATTGAGAAACTATGAGCGCGAGCTGCAGCTCCTCAAGGAGGCGGGCGGTGATGTTGAGAGATACCGCAGCCTTGGTTTTGATGTGTATCAGCTGGAGCAGATCGTTCTCGGATTAGAGCACGGCGTCGACACGGAGAAATATACGGATCCGGAGCTGTCATGGATTGAGATGGAGGCGATCCGGAACAATCTGGAGACGGGCATCGACATGTCAAAGTATATGGAAAAGGGCTTTGACGGGCAGCAGTGCTCGGAGATTCTTGAGGGCCTGCGGGCCAGGCTCGACGTCTCCGTCTATGCGGACCAGCAGTTTCTCGCACCGCAGATGCGCGAGATCCGCAAGGGCCTGGAGAAGAAATTGGACGTGTCTAAATATGCCAACACCGAGTATGACTGGCTGCAGATGCGCGAGATTCGGCGGGGGCTGGAGGAGGGACAGGACGTGTCCCAGTTCGCCCATCCGGATTATAAATTTCAGACGATGCGCGCCATTCGCAAGGCGAAGGAGAAAAATATCAATCTGATTCCCTATGTCAATCAGGGCATACATGGCAAGGAACTGCTGGAGCTGAGTCGGGGGTTGCTGGAGGGCAACGATATCCGCGGCTTTCTGGAGAAGGGCTACGACGCCAGACAGCTGGAGCAGATCAACGCCGCCTATGAGGCCGGCGTCAATCTGATTCCGTATCTCTCCTATGAGTTCCAGGGGGCCCAGCTGGAGCAGATGGTGAAGGGACTGATAAAGAAACTGGATATTACCCCCTATGCCGACCAGCGCTATAACTGGCTGCAGATGAGGGAGATCCGCTATGGCCTGGAGGCCAAGGTCGACGTCAGCCCGTATCTGAATCCGGATTTTACAGCGCCGCAGATGGCGGAGATCCGCAAGGGGATTCTGGCGGGGATTGATGCAGAGCAGTATGCCAAGGTATATCTGGAGCCGGATCAGATGGCGGAGATCCGCACGAAGCTGGAGGAGAGCGAGGCCGAGGTGGGAGAGGACATGGAGGCGCTGTACGCTTCCATGAACGGAGAGAGCGAGATAACCGATCCCGAATTGAAGAAGACGCTGGAACAGATCGAGGGAGAAGGCGAGAAGGAAGACGACACAATGGTGGAGGAGTCCGGCGCCTATGTGACGATTTCGGACGATCACATGAGAGCCATGGTGTATCTTCCGGAGAAGCCGGACGATGAACCCTATTCCGCGGGAGAGATTCATAAACTTCTGCGCCACGCAGATGTCAAGCAGGGAATCGACAAGGATAAGATCCGTGAGCTGCTGGAGAAGAAGATATACTACAAGGAGGTTCTTGTGGCGGAGGGCAGACCGCCGGTAGACGGCAAGGACGGTACTTTTCTGTACTACTTCCGCAGGGAACTGAAGCGCAAGCCCAAGGTCATGAAAAACGGCGGCGTGGACTACAAGAGCATGGAACTCTTTGAGGAGGTAAAGGAAGACCAGCTGCTTGTGGAATATCAGCCGGCGACGGCGGGCGATTTTGGATTTGACGTTTATGGAAATCTTCTGGCTCCCAAGAGGGGACTGGAGCTTCCGCCGCTGCACGGCGAGGGATTCCGCATGACGGACGACAGGAAGCAGTACTATGCCATGATGAACGGTATTGTGGAGTGCACGGAGGAGGGACGCCTCGAAGTCCGGAACATGTATACGGTGCCCGGCAATGTGGACGTCTCTGTGGGCAACATCGTGTTCCAGGGAGACGTCAATGTGATGGGAAATGTGGAGAGCGGTTTTTCCATTGAGGCCACCGGAAACGTGGTAATCGACGGGCAGTGCGAGGCGTGTACCATACACGCCGGCAAGGATATTCTGATACGGAAGGGCTGCCAGGGACAGGGAAGCGGCGAACTCCATGCGGGCGGAACTATTACCGGACAGTTTTTCGAGTCCATGAAGCTCTCGGCCGGTGCAGGAATCGAGGCCAGCTATCTTTTGAACTGCAACGTCCGCACGATGGGCAAGCTGGTGGTACAGGGACGGCGGGGCATTATTATCGGCGGTTACACCTGTGCGAAGCAGGGAGTTGAGTGCTACGGTATCGGAAATGTGGCGGAGACGAAGACAATCGTTGAGGTGGGAATCGACACAGAGGACATCCTGAAATACCAGGATATGATGAAGCAGATAAGCAAGGTCGATTCGGAGATTTCGACGTTGGAAAGCGCCACGGTGAAGACTATGGCGGTCAAGGATAAGGACGAGAAGACCACCACGCTGTATAACCGCCTCACGAAGGCTCTCTACACGGTCAAGAGCCAGCGGAAGGAGCTCATAAAGCAGCGCGAGGAAAAGATGGAGCAGATGGCGAAGCAGCGTGACGCCAGAATCATTGTGAACGGTCTGGTCTATCCCGGCGTGAGGCTCTTTATCAACTCCGAGCCGTTTGTGGTGATGGAGGAGTACCGGAACGTCCAGTTTACGAAGAAGGAGGGGCGGGTAAATTTGAGCCCCAAATAAACGTAAACCCCAGATAGGTTTATGCCCCAGATAAGCTGTGCCGGACTCTCCGGCAGGGAAAAGATTTCGCAGAGGGAGGATCAGGAATGAAAAGAGAGAGCAAACAGATGGCGATTTCTCTCAGTGCCATACTCGACGGCAGGGATTATATCATAGTGCATCACTGTCATCACGTCCGGCGGTTTACGCAGGTTCTGCTGAATAAGATCATGCAGTATTGTCCGGAGTACAAACTCACGCAGGAGGACTGCGAGATGATAGAATATGCGGCGCTTCTCCATGATGTCGGAAAGATTGAGATACCGGATAAGATCCTCCAGAAACCGGGGCGTCTCACGGAGGACGAGATGGAGATGGTCAAGACGCACGCCCGCAAGGGAAGAAAGATGTGCGAGAGGCTTATGGAGACGCTGGAGGATGAGGCGGATCGCCCGTTTCTGGAGTGCTGCGCCAAAGTCTGTATGAGCCATCACGAGCGCTACGACGGCGCGGGCTACCCGGAGGGGCTGGTCGGCGACGACATTCCCATAGAGGCTCAGATTGTGGGACTGGCGGACGCATACGACGGTCTGGTGAGCGAGCGCATATATAAATTTGCCTATACGAAGGAAGAAGCCTTCGATAAGATACTGGAGGGAGAGGGCGGCGTGTTTTCCCCCCGCCTCATTGAGGTGTTCCAGATTGCGAGAATGGAGTTAGAGGAGGCGCTGGACAGAGAGAGGGCAGCCGACAGAGAAGAATAGTAGGTATCTTGTGTAATAAATGAAAATTCCCCCGCATATACTGGTTAGCAGTAAGGTGTGGACGGCTGTGCGTCCACCATAACCAGAGCAAGGGGGATTTTTTTTATGGACAGATATAATGTGTACCAGGATATGAGCCGGCGTACCGGCGGCGAGATTTATCTGGGCGTGGTGGGGCCGGTGCGCACCGGCAAGTCCACCTTTATCAAGAGATTTATGGAACTGGTCGTCCTGCCGGAGATGACAGACGAGAACGAGAAGGCCAGAACCATTGACGAGCTGCCCCAGTCTGCCACCGGCCGGACAATCATGACGACAGAGCCGAAGTTCGTCCCCAAAAATGCGGCGGTAATCCAGTTCCCCAACCAGGAGACAGGGAAGATCCGTCTCATCGACTGCGTGGGATTTCTCGTGCCGGAGTCCGCGGGACATACGGAGGGGGAGCGGGAGCGAATGGTAAAGACGCCCTGGTCGGAGACGGAGATTCCTTTTTCCGAGGCGGCGGGGATCGGTACGGGCAAGGTAATCACCGAGCACTCCAACATCGGCATCATCATTACCACGGACGGCTCGTTCGGTGATATTCCGGCGGAGAATTTTAAGGGCGCAGAGGAGAAGACGATTTTAGAGTGCAAGAAGGCGGGGAAGCCGTTTATTATCCTGCTGAATACGGCAAAACCACAGGCGGAGGAGACGGCCGAGCGGGTGCAGCAGATGATGGAGCAGTACGGCAAGACCGTGCTGGCGGTGAATTGCAGGGAAATGAGCAGGGAGGATGTATTTAATATTATGGAGCAGATACTATCGGATTTTCCGATTACGCGTTTGAATTTTATTATGCCGAAGTGGGTGGAATTTCTCGGACTGGACAACTGGCTCAAGGCAGATCTGGTGGAGCAGTGCCGGAAGGTGATCGCGGGAATCCACACAATGAAAGACGTGAACGAGGAGAATATCCGCATGGAGACTCCTTATATAAAGGAAATATTTATCCGCGACAAGCAGCTGGAGAACGGCGTTGTGAATCTGGCGCTGGATTTTGAGGAAAACTATTACTATGAGATACTCAGCGAGATGGTTGGCACCACCATTGAGGGCGAGTTTGATCTGATCGCCACGCTGCGCGAGCTGGCGGGGCGGAAGAATGAGTATGAGTCTCTGGCGACGGCCTGCGACCAGGTGAAGGGGAAGGGCTACGGTATCGTGCCGCCCGCGGAGGGTGAGATCCATATCGCCGATCCCGAACTGATTCGCCACGGCAACAAGTACGGCGTAAAAATCAAGGCGAGCTGCCCGTCGCTCCATCTGATCCAGGCCAACATCGAGACCGAGATTGCACCGATTGTCGGGAGCGAGGAGCAGGCGCAGGATCTGATCGACTACATCAGCCAGAACGGGAAGGATAATCCGGACGGCATTTTTGACACAAATATCTTCGGCAAAACAATCCGCCAGCTGGTGGAGGAGGGGATTAATTCCAAGGTCAACCGCCTCACGGAGGAGAGCCAGGTAAAACTCCAGGATACCATTCAGAAGGTAGTAAACGACTCAAACGGCGGGCTGGTATGCATAATTATATAGGCGAACTATAAGTGTTATTACATGGCTCTACCAGTGTAGAACAAAAGTTTTTGGTACTTTTTTCATAAATTTTATTGACAAGTGTAAAATATGTTGCTATAATCTTTAACAAATGTAACATTTTCGTAACAAATTGAAACATAATAGTAATGCAACAGTAACGTAACAGTAACCTGTCAAGGGGAAATTTATTGGAGAAGGTATAAGCATGATGAACAAATGGACAAAGACACTGGCACTGGTAATATCAGGTATTTTGATTATTGGAACGGTCGTAGCGCCGATTCAGGCGGCTATGGGCGCCACAGAGCAGCAGCTGGAGGGCGCCAACGTATTATTAGATGAATATTGCAGCGGAGTCGCTTCGGGCTATGTGCTGCCCCAGACGCCGGAACTTCTGCTGGCGTCGATACCCAGCGCCACTCCGGCGCTTTCTGCTTCGGCGGAGCCGACCGCAGAGCCGACCGCAAAACCGGCGGAGGATTCTGTGAAGAAAGATAAAAACGGACATATCAAACTGAATCTGAACTACAGCAGGTTAGGAATCGCCAATAAGGTGGACACCTATCTGAATATCCGCAGGAAACCGTCCCGCAGCGCGTCGATTGTCGGCAAACTGACGAAAAACGCCGGCTGCCATATCTATAAGATTAAGAAGGGCTGGGCCAAGATCGTGTCCGGCGGAGTAAACGGCTGGGTAAAGGCCTCTTATCTGACGACGGATCAGAAGGCGGAGGATCTGGCCGCTAAGGTTGGTCGCGACTGTGCCGAGATTCAGACGGATTCGCTGCGCGTCCGCGCGCTGCCGACCACAGACGCCCCCATTTATTCGGTTGTGTCAAAGGGTGAGGAGTTCCGCATTAAGAAGAAAACTCTCACGTTGGATTTCGTGAAGGAGATTGTGAAGAAAGAGAAGATTTCAGACGACGCGATGAAACGAAGCGGCGGCTATGAAGCGATAGAGAAAAATATGGGAGACTTTATCTGCATTTATGTGGATAACGAGTACGCGTTTGTGGCGAAGGAATATGTGAAGGAGCAGTATTCCCTCAAGAGGGCGGCCAGTGTGCGCACGGTATCGTCCAGTAAGTCTTCGGGCGTGTCCTCCAGCCAGGCCTCCATTGCGGAATATGCGAAGCAGTTCCTGGGCAATCCCTATGTATGGGGCGGCTCCAGTCTCACCGGCGGTACGGACTGCTCCGGCTTCACCATGAGCCTCTACCGCAAGTACGGCCATTCACTCCCGCACAATGCGGCGGCGCAGAGCAGCGTGACGCGGAGCGTCAGCGATCCCAAGCCGGGCGATCTGTTCTTCTACAGCAACGGAAGCCGCATTAACCATGTGGCGATGTATATTGGCGGCGGCATGGTGATTCATGCCAGCAATCCGAGCGACGGCATCAAGATATCCAATGCCTATTACCGTCAGCCGGTAAAAATCGGACGTGTAATGTGATTTTGCCTCATAACTGAATACGAATAAATAAAACTGCCCATACTGTATACAGGTTTGCTTAGGAGGTTTGTGTATGAAGCGAAAGTATATAGTGATGAGCAGTTTTTTTGCGGCTTTTTTGGCCCTGAGCCTCATGTGCTACGGAAGCTGGCTCTATGCCGGAAAAATGGCGGAGGAGGAAGGGCGGCGGGATACGGACCGGGTAAACGCGGAGCAGACGGGAGGCGGCGTGGAGCAGAAGGTGACGTACGACACCCGCTATGTGCTTGAGACCTGCCACGAGGACACCGGAGAGACGACCAGACAGCAGCTCACCATACCGTCGGAGTACACCGGTATGACGCGCACAGAACTGGAGGACTATCTGGGAAAATGCGAGGAGGCGATGCGCTCGGAGGAGCAGGAGGCAGGGCTGTCCCGAATAGAACTGCTCTCGTTTTCGTCGGAGGAGATCGTAGTGCGCAAAACGTACCGGAAGCCGGAGCAGGAGACGGGCTTTTTCCTGACGGTGGCCGACGGCGAGGTGGCGATTTACAACCGCTCCGGTACAAAACTGTACGAGAAGACGGGCATCAGGGTTGCCGGACTGCCGGAGGACGAGAGGAAAAAACTGAAGGAGGGGTTTGTAGTGGAAAATGAGAAAGACCTGTATTCCATTCTTGAAAACTTCTCCAGCTAGTGTATAATAAAGAGTGATGAGCGGGTGGGGTACAAGAGAGGACATAAGGACGGAGGCGCCATGCGGAAATACAGTGATGTGGTAATTGTGGGAGCCGGTGCGTCGGGGCTGCTGTGCGGCGGCCTTCTGGCCGGACGGGGACTTTCTGTCACCATACTTGAGAAGAACCGCCGGAGCGGAAAGAAGCTCTCGGCCACGGGAAACGGCCGGTGTAATTTTACCAATCTCCATATGGATGAGGACTGCTATTACGGAGACAGTCAATGGATTGGGACGGTGTTGGACAAGTGCACTCCTGAGGCGCTCATACGGGAATTCGAGAGGCTTGGCGTCTATCACAGGGAGAGGGACGGATATGTCTATCCCCACACGAACCAGGCGCGGACAGTGACGGAGGCCCTTCGGAGATTGTGCAGGGAGAAGGGCGCACAGAGCGTGCTTGAGTGTGCGGCGGAGGATATTGCGCCCTGCGGCTCCGGAGAGGGGTTTCTCGTATCCACTGACCGCGGCGCAGTCCGTTGCCGCTATGTGGTGCTTGCGACCGGAGGAGAGGCGGCGCGCGAGCTGGGAGGGAGCGACAGCGGATACCGCCTGGCCGCGAAACTGGGGCACTGTATACATAGGACGTTTCCAGCGTTGACCGGACTCGTATGCGGCGGGGACTGGTGGAAGCAGACGGCGGGGACGAGAGTGCAGGGGCGATTTTCCCTGCGTCTGGACGGCGAGGAGTATGTCGGAGAGTGCGGCGAGATACAGATTGTGAAGGAGGGAGTATCGGGGATCCCCGTATTTCAGCTGTGTCGGGTGGCGGCCGTGGCCCTGCACGAGGGAAGACGGGTAGAGGGAATCATAGATTTTGTTCCCTCCATGTCCCGATTGGAGACGGAGGAGTGGGCCGGACGGCACGGGATCGGGGGACTGGTGCCGGAGAAATGGGTTCCGGTTCTGGAGAGGAGTTCCCGCCCCATCGCAGAGAGCCTTCACGCCTGGCGCTTTCCGGTAAAGAGAACCTTCGGCATGGAGCGGGCGCAGGTGACGGCCGGAGGCGTGTCCACGGGGGAAGTCGTGGCGGAAACCATGGAATCCCGCCTGGTGCCGGATCTCTTTCTGACGGGTGAACTGTTAGACATAGACGGTCGGTGCGGCGGTTACAACCTACATTTTGCCTTTGCCAGCGCCATGTCGGCGGCGGAGGAGATCGGCGTCAGAATGAAGGGAAAAAGAGGGAGAGTGGATTGAGATGCTGCAGTTGTCCCAGTGTAAAATTCCATACACGGAACCGGTCTCTCCGGAGAGCCTGAGAAAGAAGGCGGCCGTCTGTCTGCGTATCCGCCCGTCGGACATACGGGAGTTTTCGATTGTGAGGCGGAGTGTGGACGCGAGAAAGAAGCCGGACGTCTTTTTTTCTTATACCCTGCGCTTTTCCGTGCCGGACGAGGAGGCGCTTTTGTCGAGGAATCGGAGAAACCGCAATCTGTCCAGGGCGGAGGAGGCGCCGGATCTTGCGGAGCACATACATACCTGTGCCGGCGGCGACCGCGTCGTTGTGGTGGGAAGCGGGCCCGCCGGACTGTTCTGTGCCTATTATCTCAGTCTGTGCGGCTGCCGGCCGGTGATTATTGAGAGAGGCGCTCCGATGGAGGAGCGGATCGGCGAGGTGGAGAGGTTCTGGCGTGAGGGCGATGTCAATCCGGAATCGAATGTGTCGTTTGGCGAGGGGGGCGCCGGAACCTTTTCCGACGGGAAGCTGAACACCGGCGTGAAGGACAGGACGGGCCGCAAGCGGTTTGTGCTGGAGAGTTTTGTCCGGTTTGGGGCCGGAGAGGATATTCTGTACGACAGCAGGCCCCACATCGGGACGGACGTGCTGCGTCGGGTGATCGTCAATATGAGGAAGGAGATGCAGCAGAGGGGCTGTCAGTTCCGCTTTCACACCAAATTGATTAGCCTCTCGGCGGAGGGAGGACGGTTGCGCGCAGTCGGGCTGGAGCACCCGAACGGCAGTGAGAGTATTCCGGCGGACAGGCTGGTGCTTGCGATTGGACACAGCGCCAGGGACACTTTCCTCATGCTGCACCAATCGGGCATTGTCCTGTCCCCGAAGCCGTTTGCCATGGGAGTGAGAGTCCAGCACAGTCAGACGCATATCGATCTCGCCCAGTACGGCGTAAAGGATGACCGCCTGCCGCCCTCGTCCTACAAGTGCACCGGAAAGACCGGCGATGGGCGCGGCGTGTATTCGTTCTGTATGTGTCCGGGCGGCTATGTGGTGGACGCCTCTACCGGGCCGGGGCATCTGGCTGTCAACGGCATGAGCAATGAGGCCAGGGATTCCGGCAGCGCCAACAGCGCTATTGTGGTGACGGTGGGGCCGGAAGATTTTGTCGGGGAGGACGGCGGAAACTACGAACTCGCTCAGGAAGTGGACACGCCGGACTGTCTGGCGGGAGCCGCTTTTCAGATGGAGTGGGAGCGGCGGATGTATGAACTGGCGGGAGGAGCCGTTCCGGTACAGCGCTATGGGGATTTCCGCCTTGATAGAACGAGCGGGGCGGCCGGACAGGTGAAGCCCTGCGTAAAGGGGCGGTGGAAGTTTGCAAATCTGCGTCGGGCATTGCCAAAATTCGTTATTGATGGTATGATAGACGGAATGGAGCAGTTTGAGAAAAAAATCGATGGATTTGCCGGAGAGGACACGCTCCTTCTGGGGATAGAGACCAGAACCTCCTCGCCGGTGCGCATTGAGAGAGACGAGGAACTTGTCAGCCTCTCCATGGAGGGGGTGTACCCCTGCGGCGAGGGCGCCGGATATGCCGGAGGCATCATGTCGGCGGCGATGGACGGACTCCGCGTCGCGATGAAAATACAACAGAAATGGCAGGAGGAAGTACCGCATGGTGACGGAAAAGAGGACGAGGATTGAGGATATTAAGCGGATCGTATTCAAAGTGGGCACATCGACGCTGACACATGAGGAGACGGGGCGGCTGGATTTGGTAAAAATGGAAAAATTTGTCCGTATCCTGGCCGATTTACATAATCAGGGAAAGGAGATCGTGCTGGTGTCCTCCGGCGCTATCGCCGTGGGGCGGACGGCTATGGGACTGAGGGAGCGCCCGACCGACCGCTCTGTAAAGCAGGCCTGCGCGGCGGTGGGGCAGGCCCGTCTGATGTCGGTATACCAGAAGCTTTTCTCGGAGTACAGCCAGACGACGGCGCAGATTCTCATGACGAAGACAACGATTGTCAATGACATAAGCCGCCACAACGCGCAGAATACCTTCAGGGAACTGCTCGACATGGGAGTAATCCCCATTGTCAATGAAAACGATACGGTGGCCACAGACGAGATAGATGACTTCGGTGACAACGATTACCTGTCCGCCATTGTGTCCGCCATCATCAAGGCAGATCTTCTGGTTCTGCTGAGCGACATAGATGGGCTCTACACAGACGATCCCAACCGGAATCCGGACGCAGAGAGAATTTCCTTTGTGAGCCGTATCACGGACGAGATGATGGAGATGGCAAAGGGGCCGGTGTCCGATGTGGGGACAGGCGGCATGAGCTCCAAGGTGGGGGCGGCGGGCATTGCCAATGACGCGGGGGCGGATATGGCGATCATTAACGGCGCGGATATGGATAATATCAGCCGGCTCTTTGCCGGAGAGGATATCGGCACATGGTTCATGGAACACAGAACCAGGCATTTCCACCTGAAGAACTATCTGGATCGATAGCAAAGATGAGCAGAGGAGGGGCATATGAATCAGGAAAAGATCAACCGGATCAATGAATTGTATAAAAAGCAGAAGGACGGAACCATGACGCCGGAGGAAAAAGAGGAGCAGGCCGCGCTCAGGGCGGAATACATCGCGGCCGTCCGAAACAATCTGCGCGCCACGCTGGAGCACACTTCCGTGCAGGAGCCGGACGGCACCATTCACAAACTGCGCCGGAAGGGACGACACTGATGCGGAGGCGGGAACAGGCACTGATACGGAGACAGGAACAGGCGATGATGCAGAGACGGGAACAGGCGATGACGAGCAGGAAGGAACAGCGGCGACGGGCCCTGTGCGTCCGGGACGCCATGCCGGAGGGGGAGCGGCGTGTGTGCAGCGGGGAGATTCAGCGCCGGATCTGCGAAATGGAATGGTATAGAGAGGCCCGCTGTGTGCTCTCTTATGCCTCCTTCCGCTCCGAGGTGTCTACGGAGCAGATCAACCGGCGGGCGCTGGAGGACGGCAAGGTTCTGTATCTGCCGAAGACCTGGGCGGACAAAGGATATATGGAATTTTACCGCGTGGGGGCGCCGGAGGAGCTGTCGGCTGGCTATCAGGGGATACCGGAGCCGCCGGTGGGAGAGAGTTTTCCGGATTTTATCGCAGCAGAGAGCGGAGGAGAAGACTGCGTGCTGATGCTGATGCCGGGCGCCGCTTTTGACGGGGAGAATAACCGTCTGGGCTACGGCGGCGGCTATTATGATAAGTATCTGGCGCAGCGGGGGGAGGCCGTCGCACACACCGTTATGCTCGCCTATGACGCCCAGAGGGTGGAGAAAATCGAGGCGGAGCGGCACGATGTGAGGCCGGATAGGATTGTGACAGAAAACGGCTGTCAGTGCAGAGCCGGAGAGTGAAAGAAGGGAGAGAACAGGATATGGCCGGACAGAAAATGATACCGCTGGAGGAAATCGGACAGAGGGCTGTGAAAGCCTCCAGGGAGATGAACCGACTGGGAGTGCTGGAAAAGAATAAGGGGCTTGAAGCCGTGGCGGCGGCGCTGGAGGAGCGCCGGAGCGAGATACTGGATGCCAATGCCGTCGATGTGGAGGCCGCCGGACGGAGCGGAATGAAGGAGTCTCTGATAGACCGCCTCACGCTGACAGACGAGCGGCTGGAGGGTATGTCTGAGGGGCTTCGGCAGATTGTCGCCCTGGCAGATCCGGTGGGAGAAGTAATCTCAATGAAGACGACGCCGCAGGGACTCCAGATCGGACAGAAACGGGTGCCGCTCGGAGTTATCGGCATCATTTATGAATCCCGTCCCAATGTGACGGCCGACGCGTTTGGCCTGTGCTTTAAGACCGGAAACGCCGTGATCCTGAGGGGCGGCAGCGACGCGATCCACTCCAATATGGCTATTGTGGCAGTGATACGGGAAGCGCTTGCCTCCTGCGGACTGCCGGAGGACAGTATACAACTGCTGCAGGACACCTCCAGGGAGACGGCGGCACGTTTTATGCAGCTGAATCAGTATGTGGACGTGCTGATCCCCCGCGGAGGGGCCGGACTGATCCGCACAGTGGTGGAAAAAAGCACCGTTCCGGTTATTGAGACAGGAACCGGCAACTGTCATGTCTATATCGACGAGAGCGCCGATATCGATATGGCGGTCAGGATAGTTGAAAACGCGAAGACGCAGCGGCTTGGGGTGTGCAATGCCTGTGAGTCGCTGGTCGTCCACAGCGGAATAGCGGAGAGGGCTCTCGGGCCTGTCTGCGAGCGACTGGAGGCCCACTCAGTGGAAATCAGGGGAGACGAGCGGGCGCGCGCGATTCGGAAGGGAATGAAACCGGCGACGGAGAAGGACTTTGGCACGGAGTATCTGGATGCCATTATTTCCGTTCGGGTGGTGGATTCCCTGGAGGAGGCCATCGAGCACATCAATACATACAATACCGGACACTCTGAGGCCATTGTGACACAGGATTACCACAATGCCATGACATTCTTGAATGAGGTGGACGCGGCGGCGGTGTATGTCAACGCCTCCACTCGTTTTACCGACGGTTTTGAATTTGGCTTTGGCGCTGAGATCGGAATCAGTACCCAGAAGCTTCACGCCAGAGGCCCGATGGGACTTCTGGCTCTGACGACGACCAAATATATCATTCTGGGAGACGGACAGATACGGAAATAGACGGGAGGAGCGATAGCAGGGGGAGGCACTTACCGGTAAGGAGGAGGATAACCGATGGGGTTAAAAAAGAGAATCCGCTTAATCCGCATATTATTTCTGCTGATTTATGACATGATCAAAAATCTGCCGCTGCTAAACGAGGATATCGAGAATAATTTTATGGTGTGCAAGAGGATATGCCACCGGATACTGGCGGCGTCAGGCGCACATATCGAGACGGAGGGGAGTGAAAAACTGCCGGACACGCGTTTTTTGCTTGTCGCAAATCACCGCTGCTTTTTCGATGTGGTGATCCTTTTAGCGGCGCTGGAGCGGCCCGTCCGTTTTGTGGCGGCGAAGGAGTTGTGCCGGTATCCGCTTCTGCGGCGCTATCTGCTGTCCATGCAATGCATTTTTATCGACAGAAATACGAGGGATTTCCGCAAGATAAAAAGAGATATAGGGGAGATAAGCAGGGCGTTAGATCAAAATAATCTGGTTCTCTTTCCGGAGGGGCAGTGCACTTATGGGAGAAAGAAGATGGGACGTTTTAAGAGGGGTGGCTTTATGGGAACGGCGGGAAAGGATATATGGATCGTCCCCTGTTTCATAAAAATCGACTCCTTTGAGAACATAGGGCGCTGGATGATTCCGGAGGGAGAGGTTCGCGTCGTGACGGGAGCCGCTTTCCGTCCGGAGGAGGCGGAGTCAAAGAATGTCAGCGGCGCAAAGAGCGGAGCGCTGGCCGCCTACGCATGGAAACAGGTTCATGCGCTGCAGCAGAAGACAGGGGGCTGAACTCCTTTGAGGGGAGTCTGCCCTCTGTCTGTTGTTGTCCCCTGCCCTTTAAGACGAACCCGGAGCATGGGGCGGTATTGGTATTGCGCTTAATAGCGGGTTGTCACCGTGAAGCCCTCCCTCGCCAGCGACGTCTGCGTGATTGTCCGATCCCAGTGGACGGAGGAGTTGTAATTTCCCTCTACGACGGTGACAGAGTTCTGGCTCTTTGTCAGCACAATGACGGAGTGGTAATTGCCGATGCGGATATTGTCCCCCGTTTTGATGCTGTCAAAAGAGGAGTGGGTGGTGCATGTCCTTCCAGTGCCGAAGACAGTATCGCTCAATTTGGCGGCAAATCCGTAGCAGCCGTACCCGTGGCCGAAGCACGGTGAATAGTAATAAAAGTTTTCATTGGTCAGCGACATGCCTTCGGGGTAGACGCTTCGCAGGGAATTCAGTATGCGATAGGCGTCGGCCTCTGTCACAGAGGCGTCGGGCGTTTTTGTCGGAGCAATCGTCGGAGCCAGCGTCGGAGCCAGCGTCGGAGCGATTGACGGCCACAGTGTGACAGATGGCCTCTGCGTCGGAGTCAGTGTCGGGGCCAGCGTCGGCGCAGTTGACGGCCACAGTGTGATGGACGGTCTGCGCGTCGGAGCAATCGTCGGGGCCAGCGTCGGAGCGGTTGACGGCCACAGTGTGATGGACGGTCTCCGCGTTGGAGTCAGTGTCGGGGCCGGAGTCGGAGCCAGCGTCGGAGCGGTTGACGGTCTCGGTGTGACAGACGGCTTCTGTGTCGGAGTCGGACTGGGCGCTGAGTGTTTCTTTTTGGCGGTGACAGTGACTCTGCATCGGAATTTACGGGATTTGATTTTGGCGGTGATAACGGCCGTACCTTTTTTCCTGGCGGTGACTTTGCCCTTTTGGGTGACGGAGGCCACCTTTTTTTTGCTTGATTTCCATATAATATTCTTTTTGCCGGAAACGCCTCTGACCTTTAAGGTAAAGGTGCTGCCCTTAGTCAGATTCAGTTTTTTTCTTGAAAGGCTGGCGGCGCTCCTGCCCTCTGCGCTCTGTCCCAGAGAGATAGTCAGCGCCAGCATAAGTAAACCGGCGGTTATTCTTTTTTTCATGAAATCACCCTTTCGTCTGTGATATATGCAGTATAACATATGGAATTTTTAATGTCAAAAGCGCGCCGGGCGGCGAAGCGGCGAACTGTGCGGATTTGAGGGATTATTTGCGGAAGTGCTGCATAAAAATACCAGAATTTCCAGTAAGGTGTTATATGTTTCTCTATCAGATTGATAGTACCTCCCGTCCAGTCATATTTAGAAAATTATTGAGGTAAGTTTCCCAATCTTTCATATACATAGGAATGTGCCTGCGAGCCTGATCCTCTGCAAAGTCCAGATACATGGTAACAACTCTGTTTAACTCCTGTATTTCATCTTCGTTGAGATAATTTTTTGCAATATCCACATCTTTCTTTCGGACTTTTGCCCCTTCAAAAGCGGTTAATCCCATATTGTTTTTTGTTGCATCTGCTCTTTGCATAATAACTTCTGCCGCAGTATGTCCATGTACTCCGTAATGAATTTTGTTTTGTACTGTTTTGAAAAATAACTCTGCCTCTTTATCATTGCTGGAATAATCAATGGATGTTTTGTATATATCACAAATCTTCTGATAAAATCTTTTTTCGGAAGTCCTGATTTCACGAATTCGTTCTAATAATTCGTCAAAATAGTCTTCTCCAAACGGTTTTGGATTTTTGAGACGTTCGTCGTCCATGGCAAATCCCTTGCGGGAATATTCCTCTAATATATGGGTAGCCCAATTTCTAAAATGCATTCCCACATTGGATCGGACACGGTACCCGATGGCGAGAATCATTTTGAAATTATAATGTTTTTTCTTCCTTTTAATCTTTCTTTTTCCCTCTGTTTGAACTTGTAAGAATTCCTTACAAGTTGAAAGTTCATCTAATTCCCCATCGGCATAAATATTGCGGATATGCATGGTTATGTTTTGGGGAGTTGTATTGTACAGTTTGGCAAGAGCAGACTGATTCATCCAAATATCATTATTTTGAAAAAATACGTCAATTCTGGTATCGCCTTTTTCTGTCTGGTAAATAAGGATATCTCCCAACTCCATCGTTTTGTTATTCTCCATCCAACTCCTCCCTCTTGTCTTTTCCTCTGCTTTTATAAACATTGTATTGATTCTTGCTTTCTCATTTGTCAGCATAAAACTGAACATCATCTGTATTGCAGTAACAGCGAATGTTTCTTAAAAAGGTTTATGTTTGGCGCCTCACATATATATAATTGAATTTCGTTGTAAATATATCATTATCGTAGCAGACAAGGCAAATAACGTCAATCATTACTTTCGATATTGATTCGCCTTTTGAAAAGTAAAAGAAATATCCTTTAGAACGAGAACCTCATTAAGTGACAGTTGTGCAATGCGGACTAATCTGTTATAATTTAATAAATAAAATGAAATGTGATTATGTCGAAATCAATGGTAAATGTCAGGACAGAAAGAGGGGGAGATATGGGAAGAAGACGAAGGGAAGTCGGGCGGATTCTCTGCCTGGCTCTGGCAGCCGCACTTGGTTTTGGCACACCGGCTCAGGCGGAGACGGGCGGCGTCTCCGGCGATCGGACAAGGCAGACGGAGGGGGCGGCGGCGGACAGACTTCCGGCGCTCACGGAGAAACAACTGTACCGGATTATGTCGGAAAAATTTATGCAGAGAAAAAAAGAGTTTTCCGTCCCCTGTCAGCACACAAAGGCGGTGTCCTCTGTCGTAAACCGCATCAACAGCGGCGTGGACGCCCGATTCTACAGCGTATTTTTTGACATGGCGGAGGCGGTGGACGACACGGGCACTACAGACGACAGCGACTATCTGTACGGGAATATACGGGAGGTAAATTGTTATTATGCGGACGGGCAGCTGCATTTTTACGGCGTCCTGTACTTTGAGACGAAGAAGCAGACGAGGGCGGTAAACCGCAGGATAAAAAAGGTGGCCGCCAGGATAAAGCGAAAGGGAAGAAACCGTCTCCAGCGCATAGCGTATGCGTATGAGTACGTTGTCTCCCGCGTGTACTATGATGACCGGCGCAACTGCAATTACTCCGCTTATGCCGGACTGTATAAGAGGAAGACTGTGTGCAACGGATATGCGCTCATGATGTATAAGATTCTCATGAAGATGAACATTCCCTGCCGTTTTGTCACGGGTTCTGTGAAGGAGGGGAAGAAGTGGTATCTGCACGCCTGGAATATGGTGCAGTTGAGAGGAAAGTGGTACAATCTGGACGCCTGTTTTGATGATGCGGACGACGGCAATGTGTACGGAGATTATTTTCTGAAGACCGATCGGGCCTACAGGAAAGACCACCGAAAGGATTTCTTCTATCGGGCAAAGTCTTATCGGAGGGCCTATCCCATGGCGGCGAAAAATTATAAATACTGAGAGCGCATGGCGTTTTGCCCTGCGCCGGATGAAATTCTCTGAACGTCAAAAGCGGCTCCCAAAAGGAGCCGCTTTAATCAATCGTCTCAGGTAATCCGGAGGGCATCGCCCTGCGCCGAATCGATTACTGCTCGGTGGTAAACCATGTATAACTGTCCTTGCCGGTCTGGATACGGAAGGTAATCGGATCGTACCCTTTATTAATCAATATGGCCTTGCCGCAGGTCACTTTATTGCCGGGCGACAAAACGGTGGTTCCCAGATCGTCAATGGGTTCGAAGAAGAAGCCCCAGTCGAGGTTGCGCATCTGTCGGGTGGAATTGTCGCCGAAGATATTGTAGTAGTAATTGAAAATATCCTTCGCGTTGACAGTCTGGCTGCCGGACAGATAGCAGATCCGGAATTTGAAGTAAATATATTCCTGCGTCCGCTCCGGTATGAGGTTCTCCGAATTGGTCTTCGCCATGGCGGCCGCCTCGTCGCCGGAGACAAAGCGGAGCAGTTTGATGGAAAAGCGCCCGCGCTTTTTACCCTCCTCGTAATAGTTGAAAGTGGTGGTGGTGTAGGCGGATTTCGGATTGGCTTTGGTTCCGCTGGCGGAAGTTTTTTTCCGGACAGTGACTTTGCAGCGCAGCTTTTTCCCGCCTGTCTTTGCGGTAATCGTGGCGGCGCCGACGGCCTTTGCCTTTACCTTTCCTTTTTTGGAAACCGAGGCCACTTTCTTTTTGCTGGAAGTCCACTTCACAGGGGCCGAACTGTTTTTCACCTTTAACTGAAAAGAAGAACCCTTGCTCAGTGAAAGTTTTTTCTTATTAAGTTTGGGGGCGGCTGCTTGCGCCGTCGCCGCTGTCAGGCAGAAACTGCACAGAGTGGCGAACACAAGAAGCAGCGACAATGTTTTTCTCATGGCTTCCTCCTCATAAACTGTACTTTAATGACATTCTACAATAAATATGTGGAAAATACAAGGCAGGAGAAAATTTTTTTTGTGGCAATGGGGAGGGATTTATGCTAAGATAGGAATAGATTTTTTGAGAAGCGGAAAGGAATGTGTTACGGATGTCAGGGACAAAACAGAGCCATATCAGAAATTTTTGTATCATTGCCCATATAGACCACGGCAAATCTACGCTGGCCGACCGGATTATAGAGAAGACAGGCCTTCTCACGAGCCGCGAGATGCAGGCACAGGTACTGGACAATATGGAACTGGAGAGGGAGAGGGGCATTACGATCAAGTCCCAGGCCGTGCGCCTTGTATATCGGGCGAAGGACGGGGAGGAATATACGTTTAATCTGATTGACACGCCGGGGCATGTGGATTTCAACTATGAGGTCTCCCGCAGCCTGGCTGCCTGCGAGGGGGCGATTCTCATTGTGGACGCCGCCCAGGGGATCGAGGCGCAGACGCTGGCAAACTGTTATCTGGCGATTGATCACGATTTGGAGATTATGCCGGTCATAAATAAAATCGATTTGCCGAGCGCCGAGCCGGAGCGGGTGAAAAATGAGATTGAGGACGTCATCGGAATCGAGGCGTCGGACGCGCCTCTTATATCGGCCAAACTGGGGACGAATATCGAAGAAGTGCTGGAGCAGGTGGTGACAAAGATTCCGGCTCCGGAGGGCGACGAGACGGCTCCCCTCAAGGCGCTGATTTTTGATTCCGTCTATGATTCCTACAAAGGGGTAATTATATTCTGCCGTCTCTTTGACGGGACGGTCCGAAAGGGAACCAGGATACACATGATGGCTACCGGCATGGAGGAGGAGGTCGTAGAGGTGGGGACATTCGGCGCCGGTCAGTTCATTCCCTGCGAGGAGCTCACGGCCGGCATGGTTGGTTACATTACGGCCAGCCTGAAAAATGTGGAGGGAACCCGTGTGGGAGACACGGTCACAGATGCGCAGAACCCATGCGGGGAAGCGCTTCCCGGCTACAAAAAGGTACTGCCGATGGTGTACTGCGGCCTCTATCCGGCCGACGGCGCCCGCTACCAGGATTTGCGGGACGCCCTGGAAAAACTTCAGTTGAACGACGCCTCCCTCTATTTTGAGGCAGAGACTTCCGTGGCGCTTGGATTTGGGTTCCGGTGCGGATTCCTGGGGCTTCTTCATCTGGAGGTCATTCAGGAGAGACTGGAGAGGGAGTACAATCTGGATCTGGTGACGACCGCTCCGGGCGTGGTCTACCGCGTCTACAAGACAAATGGCGAGATGGTAGAGGTGACAAATCCGTCGAACCTTCCGGATCCGTCCTCGATCGAGCACATGGAGGAGCCGGTGGTGGAGGCGGAGATCATGGTGACGACGGAATTTGTGGGCGCCATTATGAAACTCTGCCAGGAGCGGCGGGGCGTATATATCGGCATGGAATACATGGAGGAGACGAGAGCGCTCTTAAAGTATACGCTGCCGCTGAATGAGATTATTTACGACTTTTTTGATTCGCTCAAGTCCCGCTCGCGCGGATATGCTTCCTTTGACTATGAACTGAAGGGATACGAACCGGCGCAGCTCGTGAAACTGGATATTCTGATAAACAGGGAGGAAGTGGACGCCCTTTCCTTTATCGTGCACGAGAGCTCGGCCTATGAGCGTGGCAGAAAGATGTGCCAGAAACTGAAGAATGAAATTCCCAGACATCTGTTTGAGATTCCGATACAGGCGGCCATCGGCAATAAGATCATCGCCAGGGAAACGGTGAAGGCCGTGCGGAAGGACGTCCTGGCAAAGTGCTATGGCGGCGATATTTCCCGCAAGAGAAAACTTCTGGAGAAACAGAAGGAAGGAAAGAAACGTATGCGCCAGATTGGAAGCGTAGAGATTCCACAGAAGGCCTTTATGAGCGTTTTGAAATTAGATGATGAGGACTGAGCGCGCGGGGTTGTACGTCCACATTCCCTTCTGTGTCAGAAAATGCCGGTATTGCGACTTTTTATCTTTTCCCGCGGGAGACGGGGAGAGACGCGCCTATACGGAAGCTCTTGTGCGGGAGATGGAGAGCTGGCGGGAGAGGATGTCCGGCCGCCGGTTCGACACGGTCTTTCTCGGAGGAGGTACTCCCTCAGCGTTGGCGATTCCTGAGACGGAGCGGATTTTCGAGGGGATAAGAAGGTGCTTTTCGCTGACGGAGGACGCCGAGATAACCGTGGAGTGTAATCCGGGCACAGTCTCAGCCGAAAAACTCCGCCTGTACCGCGAGGCGGGTGTGAACCGTCTGAGTCTGGGGCTTCAGTCGTCTGTGGCGGAGGAACTGAAAATCCTGGGCAGGATCCATTCCTTTGAGGAGTTCCTGCACAGTTACGAGATGGCAAGAGAGGCGGGTTTTTCCAATATAAATGTAGATGTGATGTCGGCTGTCCCGCGACAGACCGCAGAGAGTTACGAGGAGACGCTGCGGCGGGTGACGGCTCTGTCGCCGGAACATATTTCCTCTTACAGCCTTATAATTGAGGAGGGCACTCCTTTCTTTGAGGAATACGGGGAAAATCCTCCGGTAGATGAGGAGACAGACCGGCTCATGTATGAGAGGACGAAGGAGATACTCGCCGCGGCCGGCTATGAGCGGTATGAGATTTCCAATTATGCGCGGCCCGGCAGAGAGTGCCGCCACAATCTGAGGTATTGGCGGCGGGGAGAGTATCTGGGCCTCGGTCTGGGAGCAGCCTCTTTTCTCGGACACAGCCGCTTTTCCAACGAGAGGGACTTTTCCGCCTATCTTGCGAAAACGGAGGCCGGAGAACTGCCGGTGGCGGAGACGGAGGAACTGAGTCCGGAGGCCCGGCGCTCGGAATTTATGTATCTGGGCCTGCGCTGCATGAGCGGCGTATCCCGAACGGAATTTGCCGACTGCTTCGGCGTCTCCATGGAGGATTGTTTTGGAGAGGCAATCCGCAGGTGCGTGAGGGACGGACTTCTGGAGGAGGAAGGCGGACGGGTGCGGCTGACTGAACGGGGAATCGATGTGAGCAACCGTGTATTTGCGGAATTTATATAAAATGAGCAGATAAATGTAAGGGAGGCATGGCGATGGAGGGCAGTATGGATATGAGAGAAAAGGTGGAGCAGTGTTACCGGCAGCTGCGGCAGAGTGTGGATTTTCAATCGCAGGACTTCAGGCCGGAGGCGGCTCTGATTCTCGGAAGCGGACTGGGGGCGCTGGCGGACGAGATAGAGACGGAGGCGGTCGTCCCCTATCGGGAGCTGGAGGGGTTTCCTGTCTCTACGGTGGCCGGACATAAGGGGCGGTTTGTCTTTGGGCGGATCGGCGGGCTGCCCGTTGTGATTATGCAGGGACGGGTGCATTACTATGAGGGCTATTCCATGAGCGACGTCGTCCTCCCCGTCCGCGTGATGCGCCGGATGGGAGCGGAGATTTTATTTCTCACCAATGCGGCGGGCGGCGTGAGCGAAAAACTCGCCCCCGGCGACCTGATGCTTCTCACCGACCAGATCAGTACGTTCGTGCCCTCGCCTCTCATCGGGAAAAATGTGGAGGAGTGGGGGACGAGATTTCCGTCCATGGATACTGTCTATGATGAGGGGCTGCGGGAAATAATCCGAGAGACGGCGAGAGAGCACCGGATCCGGCTGCAGGAGGGAATCTATCTCCAGACCACAGGGCCCAATTACGAGTCTCCGGCGGAGGTGCGGATGTTTGCCACCCTCGGAGCGGACGCCGTGGGAATGAGCACGACTGTAGAGGCTATTGCCGCCGTCCATATGGGAATGAGGGTGTGCGGCATCTCCTGTATTACCAACATGGCGGGGGGCGCCAGCGGCAAACCGCTCAGCCATGAGGAGGTCAGCGAGATTGCGGACAGGACGGCTCCGCTGTTTAAAAAACTGGTGGTATCTTCTCTGGAGAAGATGGCCGGACAGGGAACAGATAACAGATAACAAGGACAGGAGGGAACAGAAGATGCGGATTCGCTTTTACAATGCAAGGATTTTCACCATGCAGGGAAATGACGCTCCCGTGAGGGGCGAACTGCATGTGGAGGACGACAGGATATCCTATATCGGGGAGGGAAAAGAGAAGGGGAAAAGTGAACGAGGCGGTCTGTGGGACAGGGAGATTGACTGCGACGGCAATCTGCTGCTGCCGGGTTTTAAAAATGCCCACACCCATTCGGCAATGACGTTTCTGCGTTCCTACGCCGACGACCTGCCTCTGCAGGAATGGCTGTATGACAGGGTGTTTCCCATGGAGGCAAAGCTCACGAAGGAGGATCAGGAGCTGTTGGCGCAGCTTGGGATCCTTGAATATCTTACGAGCGGCATCACGGCCAATTTTGACATGTACCTGGACAATATGTGCCACGCAGAGGCCTCCCGGGCGCTCGGTTTCCGGACGGTGCTTTGCGGGAGCATGAACGATTTCGGGGGCTCGGTAGCGGAGACCGAGGAGGAATATTACAAAATCAACGAGGTGTCGCCCCTTGTCTCTTACAGACTCGGATTCCATGCGGAATATACGACGAAAGGGGAGAGCATCGAGGGACTGGCGGAGCTGGCGCGCAGGCTGAAGGAGCCGGTCTATCTCCATCTGGCTGAGACGAAAAAAGAGGTGGAGGAGTGCTACGGACGGCACCAGATGTCTCCGGTGAAATATCTGGATTCCGTTGGAATGTTTGAATACGGGGGCGGCGGGTTCCACGGCGTGTGGCTCAACGACGAGGACAGGGAGATCTGTGCTGCGAAGAATGTTTCCATCATATCAAATCCGGCTTCCAATGCCAAACTCGCCAGCGGTATCGCCGACCTGTGCGCGCTGCTCGACAAGGGAATCAATGTGGCGCTTGGCACGGACGGCCCGGCCAGTAACAACGCCCTGGATATGTTTCGTGAGATGTATCTGGCATCGGTTCTCCCGAAGCTTGCCAGAGAGGACGCGGCGGCTATGGACGCGGCGGCAGTCCTGCGAATGGCCACGGTGGGCGGTGCAATCGCCATGGGGCTTTCGGACTGCGACGTGCTGGCCGAGGGAAAGAAAGCCGACATTATCATGCTGGATATGCACCGGCCGAATATGCAGCCGGAGAATAATCTGATTAAAAATATCGTTTACAGCGGAAGTAAAGAGAACGTAAAGATGACGATGGTGGACGGTAAAATCCTGTACGAGGACGGTATGTTTTTCGTGGGACGCGATCCGGAGGAAATCTATCAGAGAGCCAATGCAATCATCAACCGTATGCGCTAGTTTTGGCCCACCGGCTGGCTCTCCGTCTGGCTTTCCGGCTGGCCCTCCAGCTGTTCAGCCAGCGTCTCCCACTGCTCCATGGCCTCGTTCAGGGCGGTTTCCTTTTCCTCCCTGGCCACGCTGAGTTCAGTGAGCCTGGCTGCGTCCGTACTGTATTCCGGACGGATAAGTTCCTCGTCCAGGGCGGCGATATCCGCCTCCAGCGTCTCAATCTGTTTTTCAATCTGACTGAATTTGTTTTCCAGGCGGCGTCGCTTCGCCTGGATTTCTTTTTGCGCTTTCCAGTCCTGTTTGGCCGCGGAGTCTGTCCGCACAGTGTTTTTCTCTGAATCGGGCGCGAGATACAAATTCTCTACGGTATCCTTTTTCTCCAGATAATAGGAATAATCTCCGGCATAGGAGAGAAGCCTGTGGCCGGTGAGGTCAAAGATTCGGGTGGCGGTGCGCTTGACAAAATAGCGGTCGTGGGAGACGTACAGCACAGTTCCCTCGTAGCGGTTCAGGGCGTCCTCCAGTATCTCGCGGGAGGCGATGTCCAGATGGTTGGTCGGCTCGTCCAACAGGAGAAAGTTCGCTCTCGACAGCATGAGAAGCGCGAGAGAAACCCTGCCTTTCTCGCCGCCGCTCAGCAGGCGGATCGGTTTAAAGACGTCCTCTCCGGTAAAGAGAAAGGCCGCCAGCACGTTCCGTATAGCCGTGTTATCCAGATCCGGATATGCGTCCCGCACTTCGTCAAAAATCGTCTTGTCCTCATGGAGTACATTGTGCTCCTGGTCGTAGTAGCCGATTTCCACATTGGCGCCGGTGACGGCCGTGCCTGTGTCCACCGGTTCCATGCCGATAATCATTTTCAGGAGAGTAGTTTTCCCTGTGCCGTTCTGTCCGAGAACAGCCACCCGCTCGCCCCGCTTTATCTCGAAGCTAACGTCCGAGAAAAGATGGTTGTCCCCAAAACTTTTGGAGAAATTTTCGACCTGCAGGACGTCCCGCCCGCTCGTCTGGGAGGGAGTGAGGGTAAAATGAATGGACTGTTCCTGTTCTACCGGTTTTTCCAGACGCTCGATTTTGTCCAGCATCTTTTCGCGGCTCTCAGCCCGTCGTATGGATTTTTCACGGTTAAAGGATTTCAGTTTTTCGATGACGGCCTCCTGGTGGCGGATCTGCTGCTGTTGGTTATAGTACCGGCGGATTAGTGATTCGCGCAGGACGGCCTTCTTTTCGGCATAACTGCTGTAATTGCCGGTGAAGACCGTGACGCCGCCCCTCTCGATCTCAACCACCTTTCCGGCGACGACGTCCAGAAAATAGCGGTCGTGGGAGACCACGAGGACGCTGCCCCGATAGGACGTGAGATAGGTCTCCAGCCAGCGTATGGAGGAGACGTCCAGATGGTTGGTGGGCTCATCAAGAATCAGAAGCTCCGGTTCCGTGAGGAGTAGCTTGCCGAGAGCCACTCTGGTTTTCTGGCCGCCGGACAACTCATTGATGCACTGGTGCATGGCGTCCCCGCCAAAGCCGAGACCGTTGATGACACCGAGAACCCGACTCTTGTAAGAGTAGCCGTCGCCGCTCTCGAAGGCGGTCTGCAATTTGTGATAGCGGGCTAACAGAGCCTCCAACTCTGAGCCGGACGCCCCCGTCATGGCGCGCTCAAGTTCCCGAATCTGTCTGTCCATCTCGATGACGTCGGATTTTACGGCCAGAAGCTCCTCGTAGATAGTGTTGTCCGAGTGATAGCCCTGCTGTTGTGGCAGATAGCCAAAGGAGGCGCGATTTTTGCGCAGGATCTCGCCGGAATCCGCGTCCAGTTCTCCCATGATGATCCGAAGCAGAGTGGTCTTTCCGGCTCCGTTTGCACCGACAATGGCCACCCGTTCCTGCTCGTTTATATGAAAGGTCGCGTCTTCTATGACGACGTCCCCCGAAAATTCTTTGTGGATATGACTACATTCTAAAAGCATAGCGTCCTCCGTTCCAAACTGTTATGTCAGCGATATTGTACCACAGTTCGTGCGTTTTGCCAATAATCTTTCGGCTGTTTGCTTTTTGTAACTGGAAATATCTGGACATTTAAGGTTGACAAAGAGGAGGTTATTATTTACAATAAAGTAGTTTCTGTAAACAGGTTAGAAGGAGATGAGTAGTGTGAAAAATCACACTTATGTGCTGATTTTTCACACGGGAATTTGTGCCGGAGCGTTACAAATTCCCCTGATGGCAGACGCGAATTTGAGATTCGCGTCGCCCCGTCGCGAAAACGCTCCGGAATGGGGATTAAAGTGAAAAGAAAAATGAGAGTAAAAGTTTTTAAAAATGGAGTATCTGTACTGCTGATTTTGGTTTTGCTGCTGTGCGGGGTTTCCGATTACGGAATCGCAACAGCAGAGGCGGTAGAGAAAGCGCCGATAGTGCAGCTGCCTGACGGCGTATCTTCTGAAGACGGCGCCGCAGATGCAGAAGAAGACGAAGATTGCGAAGACAGTGAGGAGGAGGAAGAAGTCGTTCTGGACGATTGTGAATCCCTTGAGGTGACATATAATGTCACAGATAAGTGGGACGGGCATTATAATATGAATATTACATTGCTGAACATATCCGGTTATGTGGTTGAGGACTGGGAGCTGTGCTTTGATTTTGAAGATAAGATAGAGAATATCTGGAATGCCAAAATCACGGATTGTGACGAGAAAAATAAGCAGGTTACAATTCGAAATGCAGACTGGAATCAGGATATTGCCGTAGATGAAAAAGTGACTTTTGGAATGACAGTTCGTTACGAGGACGAGATACATCTGCCGGGTGAATGTTATCTGACAAAGGAGGAATTTTCTGTCGACAAGGAGAGATATTCGGTACAATATAGAGAAAACAGCAAGTGGGACGGGCATGTAAATGGGCAGATCGTAATAACAAATACCGGAGATAAGAGAATTGAGGACTGGAAACTGGAACTGGAAACCGATGAAAAACTAAAAGAGTTTGAAAATATCTGGAACGCCAAAATTACGGATGTTTACGAAAATACATACAGCCTGAATAATGCCGGATATAACCAGAATATAGAACCGGGGCAGAGCGTGGAATTTGGATTTATAGCAGGATTGAAAGGAAATTTTGCGATAAAGGACGCAGTACTTTATGAAATGTCCGATGTCGAGTATGACGACGGAAAGTATGTCGGGGGAAACATATGCCCTGATGGCCCGGAAAACTGGGAGCCGGAGTATGATTCAGATGACTTTGAGACCAATGAGGAGTATGCAGAATATTTAGAGAGTATCGGATATGATCCGGAGAACACAGAGGGAATCTCAACTATTAGTGAGAAAGAGTTATATAAGCCAAAGAGTGTTATGAGCACAGCGATTTCACTGAGACAACCGACAGATAATACACATATAAAGGCCATTCAGAGTTTTGCGTGGAATAAAGACCACACTACCCTGCTTACACAATTCCACAGGGGTGGGAAAGTAACATATTCGTCCTTTATATGCCAGTCAGAGGTAGAATACGGAATGGCAAAGTCAGACCAGGGTAAAAATGTGGAACTGGAACACTGTGCCCACGGGCAGAGCCTTGAACGCTTCACCGTCAAAGGGACGGATAGATATATGGTGTGCGCGGGTGCGCAATATGGTGAAAATACTATCAAGAAAATAGATGATTCGATTCATTGGGGACAGAATGTTGTATTTCTGGAACCGAGTGATATAAAAAAAGGGAACAAAAATTTTGATTACAAGGGCAGATTCAAAAAACTAAAAAGGATTGTTGGCATCAAAAACTATCTGAGGCAGAAACTGGGTGGGCAGGAATTTAACGTCCAGAGAGTGGACGCCGCCCTCACTGCCAATGCAAAACAGTTGATTATCTGGTGTAAACTGGAAGGAACGAAAAAAAGAAAAATCCTAGTGCTGGACATGGAGCGAATCTGCAATAGTCTGTATGGCAAAAACAAAGTGTACTATTCTATAGACTCCAAAAACGGAAAAAAAGCTGTTCTGGTCTATGCGTCTGACAATAAGGATTATCTGCAGCCAAACGGCTCCTTCCAGTCAATCGAGATAAGTAATTCTTTTAAAAAGGATGGGAAAACAAAATGGAACGCCTATATTACAAGTGGGAATACATACAAAGATGCAAAAGGCAGTAAAAATAAAAAGAAGCAGGAACTTTTGATTGAGCGCTTTACGCTTACCTGTGGTTCGAATAAGCTTACCAATAAGAGGAAAGTCGGTGTGGACATTCCCCATAACAGCGCAGGACAGCCGATACTGCTGGACAGCCGGTACCATGAAATTGAGGGCTGTCATATCCGTGGCAAGGTGCTGGAATTTATCCTCACAGATTCACAGACAGAGTTGAAGAAGGTGTCTGACAAGGCGGAACAGTTTATAGTCCAGATGAAGAAAAGCGAATTTAAGGACGCGAGGGCAAAGGTATGAGAGTGAGAGACGCAGCAGGTATTCTCCTGCTTCTGGGCGCGCTTATGCTCACCGGCTGTGCAAAGAAGCTTATAAATGACGCAGGGAGCAGACAGACTACTGCTTCCCACGGAGCGGTGTCGGAGGAGACGAAGGAGACAGAGGGGGAGAAAAAGAGCCAGAAGGCGAATAAAAAGGACGGGAAGTTCACATGTTCGCTGTCAGAGGACAACGTACTCACAGTGACAGGGACGGGAAGGCTGAAAGATGAGGATTTATACAAAGCCATAAGCGGAATACAGGGGAAAAAAGTGTGGGATCGGGCTGTCAAGGTGATTATCTCGGACGGAATCACGGAGATAGGGGATTATTGCTTTCATGGTTGGAATTATCTCAAGGAGATAGAGATACCCGACAGCGTCCGTGTGATAGGAGAGTGTGCCATTGGTGAATGTGATGACCTGGAGGAGATTC
>CANRFJ010000011.1 GCA_947629865.1 uncultured Lachnospiraceae bacterium
ATATACGCCTTGTATCAGGTTTCTGTTCGTCAGGCTACGATTTCGCTATCCCTTCTTCTCGCCTACACCTCACGATGCAAACCTTGGGAGTCGCTTTAGGGTTCGTCGGCAACTACGCCCCTTGTGGACTTTCACCACAGACTGACAGCATGCCCGTCATACTCAAAAAGCCCGGCGATATCAAAACGGATACCGCCGGGTCTTTCTTTGTCACTGCCTTTTAGTCTGTTGTAAACCGGCTGACAATCTCCTGAATAGATTCTGCATTCTGCTGGTTCTCCTTCACGATGTCTACCAGCACCTCCGCCGTCTCATTGGTCTGTTCATTCTTCTCTACGATGCCCTGTACGCCCTTTTCATTTTCACCGGAAGAAATCTGTACCGTATCCAGCTGTCCTCTCATCTTCGTGATCGAGTCAACAAATACGCTGGATGCCTGCTGTATCTCTTCCATGATCTTCTGCACGCTCTCTACTGAGATATTGGACTCATTCGCATACGTAGAAAGTGATTCCAGACGTTTTCCTACATCGTCTGTCATAAAGGATACAATGCTCTGGAAACAATTCTGGATACGCTCTATGTAAGAGTTTGTCTCCGCACATATATTTTGAATCTGAGTCGCTGCCTCGGATGAGTTCGCTGCCAGATTTCCAATCTCCTCTGCCACAACGGCAAATCCGCGTCCGGCTTCTCCGGCACGCGCCGCCTCGATGGAAGCATTCAATGACAACAGGTTTGTCTGGTTCGTGATATCTATAATCTGAGCCACCATGTCATTGATGCGGGTCAGCGAATTGAGCTCCTTCATCGCCGCCTCGATCTCCTGACGGTTCTCCTTCATCCTCACGTCCGTCTCCTGCAGCGATGTATTGGCCAGTTCCTTCATCTCTAAGGAGATGTCCATCAGCGAGCGGCTTCTCGCATCGCCCTGCTCTACCTTATCCTTAACCTGCTCCACAAGGTCTGATATCTGGGTGATCTCCTGATTTGCCACCTCAATCGCACCGTTCGTCGTGATGATGCTGGCTGCCAGCTGCTCGGTCGTAGCCGCATTATCATCCACACTGCTCAGCAGCGTCGTGGAGGCATCATTCATCGTACTGGACGCCACATGAAGGGAAGAGGTACACTCCCCGAGGGTCTGCACGATATTCTGGAACGCACCGTACAGCGAATCCAGCGCCGTGGTGATATGTCCGATCTCACTCTTGCGTCCGGCATATGCCGCCAGCTTCTTGGACGGCGTGAGGTTCAGGCTCGCCAGCTGTTCAATCGACTTCTCAACCAGCTTCAGCGGTTTGGTACTCCTCCGCACCGCAAACCATGCCAGCACGCTGATCAAAATGAAAGCGGCGATACAGATAATACCGAGGACAAGCATGTTGCGGTTTGCTGTCCGGTAAATCTCGCTCGTGGAATCGTTCATGATGATCGCCCAGCCGCGGCCGGCCAGTGCTTTATACACGGCAATATGCTGTTTGCCGTCTCCCGCCTTATATTCCATCGTACCGATGGAGCCCTCTTTCTCCTTTTCCAGCGCGGACATGATGGACAGATACGTCGGATCGGTGATCTCCGTCGCCATCTTTTCCTCGTCCTTGTCGAAAATATGCAGCTTCGTCTGCGTGTTGACCATGGCAAATTCCGCATTTTCCAAACCGTCTATCTTCATCTCATCCAGCAGGACTTTCAGTCTCTCAGCAAAGGGTCCGCCTCCCACGAAGCCGATGATCGTCTCCCCGTCTGAATCAAAGACCGGATAATACATGGAAAGAACCAGCTTCTTTGACGCCGGCGATACGATAATACCAGGGCTGTAACACTCGCCGTTCGCCCCCTTGATCGAATCCTGCAGGGATTTCAGGGAATCTCCTTCTCTCATGATCATGCCGATCGCCGACGCATTGCTATGCGTCAATACATGAGTATTAAAATCCGATACATAAATCCCTTCCCACTGGTTCAGCTTCTCATAAAAGCTCTCCGTATACGCCTGCACCTGCTGCTGAAGGGATTTACTCGACGGGTTCTTTAACAGTTCCGCTACGATCGGCGCCTTGCTGTAAGCAATCATCAGCGCCTCGGAATCCTCAGCATACTGCTCTACGATCTTCTCCCGTGCTTCCAGCGACGTCTTCATGTTATTCATCGCCGTATTTTTCATCGCCGTCGTCATGTTTGAATTGGCAATGAAGAACAATACTGCAATGCTGACTGCCGTCACGAGCGAGATCAGGATCGTAATTACTGTACTCATTTTCTGGTTTTTGAGCATTCTGTCACATCTCCTTTTGTCTAAAAATAGTACTCCCATTAAATTATACTATCAGAATATCACAATTGCCGGAAAACTTCAATTACTTTTCGAATTGAATTAATTTCGCTGTACCCTTTTTGACGCAGGGACTGGCATAAGTTTCCCATTCAGGGACGCCTCTCGGCTCGGTGGACATACGCAGCAGTGCATAAAAGGGCAGAATACGCCCTTTAAGCACTGGCGATGTCCAAACGCCCTTCATCGGAAAACTTATGCCAAGTCCCTGCTGTGCATCGAATGTCTCTTCTGAATCCTATTCTCTTTTCAATTAATCAGGCACAATGTTTTGCCAATCCTGTTTTTACTCCCTTTTCCATTCTGGCTTTTGCAGATGCCAGCTGGATGATCAATGTCATTGTCAAAAACATCTTCATCTTTTCCAGCCCACGGATGGTATGTTTTTCAAACTGGAAATCCCGGTCAATCCTTCCGTTTATCCGCTCAATGCTGGTTCTTTTTTTATACAGTCTCTTCCATTTTTTGGAATTCCGTGCTACTTTTGTAAATATTCTTGGATCTGTTTTTAATGGGATCCGGAAAATTCTTTTATCATGGTATTTCGGATGGAACCCATAACGGTGGCAGTCTCTGCTTTTATCATATCCACGATATTGTAATTCGATCGGCTCTCCTATTTCCGGAACAAAATACACTTTCCCTTTGTAATTATAGATTAAATCTGTATTGCCAAATTGTCTGGTCTCTTCCCCTTTCCAGCAGTTGCGTATATCAATGATCGGCGAGACTCCTTCTGTGCTCAGCCACTCGATCAAATCTGTGCTGTCATAACCCCTGTCTGCCAAGAAATACCTGCACCGTTCTATTTTTCGGGGATATTTGTCTTTTATGTTTTCCAGCATTTTTTCTGTCTCTTTTATCTCGCTGCCGGATGCCTTTGTTACTTCAAAATCTACCGGCAGCTCATATGTGGCATCTGAAATCAAATGCAGCCGGAAACCAAACCATTTTTTCGTTTTTGTTATTTTTTCGCCATCCGGTTTTGTGGTGGTATATGTTTTCCGGCACCAGTCTGCATCCTTTTCACCACGGTTTCCACTGTCTTTTTCGGATTTTTTAGCTGCATAACTTTGGATTGCTTTTCCATCTGCCGCCAGGATTTCTCCGAAATCCGGAAGATGTTCATACATATATTTTACCAGGATGTCAAACATCTCCCTTAGTTCGTCCTGGCATCTGCGCAGATTATTCAGGAAGTTTGTATAAGCGCTGGCTGTTGGTGCAATCCTGCATTTTTCTTTCCGTTTTTTTCTCCCGCCCGCATCTCTTTCTTTCGTCAGCACAGAATACAGATGCGGCTGGAACCCGCAGAGGACACGCAGCTGGCTGTTGCGGTTGAGTTCCCTGAGCAGGCTTGCTATGGAGTCATGGTCAAATAGAAAACTGGCAATGAAAGAATTCCACATGGCTTCTACGGGCCATTCATTCCTTCCGCGTCCACGGATTGATCTCAGCTTTTCTACCAGTTTTTCGTCAGGGAGATTGTCCAGAACTTTCTGCAGGTGTTCTAAATCTCCAAGATTTTCATTTTGGGTATCGTCAAACAGGGAAATCTGTGTTATTATTTTCATGGAAAAGCACTCCTTTTTAATGTTTTTTTGAGCACTTACATTATACACCATTTATGGTTGAGGAAGGGTGCTTTTCTTTTATTTCCGCGAGCAACGAGCCATGCGGACGTGCTTGCACGTCCATTTGGTGACTGCCGCGAGGGGTGCTGTGTGCCGGTGACACACGTTCAGCACCGACCGAAGCGGAGCGTAGACCAAATACCCCGCCCCTTGGGGCGATCAAACTAAGAACAAGCTAAGTCATGCCCCATAGCTTGCTGCGGGGTATTTGACTTTTTGCTTTTGGTCGTAAATTTGGGGTTATGGACAAAAACGCCATGAAAAACACGATAAAATCGTTGCTTTCTGTGGCGTTTTATTTTTTGGTGTCCGTTGCAGGCCGCAGTCTATATAGCTTGTCAGACAGCGAAATTAATTCCTAAGAGAATAGGCAATCGCTCTTGAGAGAATAGGCAATCGCTCTTGAGAGAATAGTCAGGGGCATAGGAGGAAAAAGTTCCGCCGGACGGAGCCGGAGACGAGAGAAGGGACGCCGGAGGAGGCAAAATCCCATCGGACTGCTCCGCCGGTGTCCCTTTTTATATCGATCTCCTCTTTTTACAGGCGCAGCGGAAGCTCCCTACCACACCTTCGTCGCATCAATAAAGGCATAGAACGACGGCTTCGGCGATGTAATATCCTCCGCAAATAAAAGCGGTTCACAGGAAGCACGCCAGGAAGTGCTGTCGCAGAGGCCCCACAGTGTAATGCCGGTAATTCCCTTTGGATTCACTGTCTTATTGCGGTTTTTCTGCTTCGTGATGATCGTCTCCATCAGACTCTTTACAAACTTTTCCTGGTCGGCCGACGTCTCCCCCTCCGGGCTGTAGGAATAGGTTCCTCCGTCCGTGTCAAAGTTGATGGTGAAATCAAGTTCGGTGATCTGGATCTCATAACCGGCAGCCAGGAATTTTTCCAGGGCGTCGCCGTACTGCTTCACCGTCGGAACCTTCACGTCCACATGGCTCTGCATACCGATGCCTCCGCAGATCTTTTCCGGCTCTCCCTTGTTTATAAAGGCCACCAGATCCAAAACCCCCTGTGTCTCGAAATATGTGTTGTAATCGTTATAAAAGAGTGTTACCTTGTCCTGGACATTATAACTTTTCAGCATTGCATAGGCAATCTCAAAGGCCTTCTTCACATACGACGGCGAAGCGCCCATGTTCCCGTATACGCCGTCCCATATCTTGTGGCCGAAGGAAACGCGGTGCAGATATTCATTCACTACATCCCAAGCATAAACTATGCTTCCGGCAGAGCCGGTAAGGGCTTTTTCCTTATCCATGACATGCGCCATCACGTTGTGTACATAGAAGTCAAGGCGGGCATCCATCTCATCCGCAGATACCACAGAACCGTCCTGATACCCCTTTGTAAAGAACCAACCCGGTGTCTGGCTGTGCCATACCAGAGTGTGGGCGCGCATCTTCAATCCATTTTTGGAAGCTACCTCCAGCGCCCCGTCTACCTCCGCAAAATTCAGCTGCGGAACCGTTGCCTCGCTGTAGCCCTCCGGAATATAATATCCCTTTGCCTTGGCCTGCGCCACTGTGAGCGTCTTTGCCGAAGATCCGAGGATATTGTCCGGCTTCATCTCATTCTCCAGCGTAAAGCTGTTAAAATGCTTCTTGATAAAGGCCAGCGTGTCAGCAGTCCTGAGTTCTCTCGGAGAAGCGCTTCCGTAGTTCACAGCGGCTCCCATGTACGGAACGATATTCTTATAGGCGTTCAGAATACTCGAAACCGCCGGTTTCTTCGCCACTGTCACCTTACATTTCAGCGTATATTTCTTCTTGCCTTTTTTTACCTTGCAGGTTAGAACGGCTTTTCCTTTTTTGAGGCCCTTCACCTTGCAGTAGGTTTTCTTTTTTGCAGTCAGCCGGACAATCTTTTTCTTTTTCGCCTTTTTGTTGACTGTCCATGTAACCTTTGCTTTCTTCCCCGCGCGGGAGAGTTTGATTTTTTTGGTCTTTCCTTTTGTAATTGTAATTTTCTTTTTGGAAAGTTTGGGCTTCTTTGCCTTGGCGTCTGAGACCGTACCCGGTGCGGCCATCATAAGGCAGAGAGCCAGAATCACGATATGTGCCGTCATGTTTTTGAATCGTTTCATGATTACACCTCCTTCTACAGACAGTATAATATATTTTTCAAATATATTCAATCCCTATTAACATGAGTCCGCAGGCCGGAGCCGTGGGGCCCGCCTGGCTGCGCTCGCCGGATCGCAGCGCCTCCTCTACCGAGGCGGCTGTCCGCCGTCCCTGCCCGACCTCCAACAGGGTTCCCGCCAGAATACGCACCATATTATACAAAAAGCCATTCCCCGTGACGCGGATACAAAACTGCCGTCCCCTCATACCCGGAGGCAGCGCGCGCTCCACGAGCGATATGTCGTAAATCGTCCGGACTTTGTTCTTCACCTGGCTCCCCGCTGCGCAGAAAGCGGAAAAATCATGGGTGCCCGTCAAAAGCCGGGCCGCCTCCCTCATGGCGTCCGCCTGCAGCGTCCCATATACATGATGCGAATAGCGCCGGAGCGTGGGAATGGACACCGGCGTGTTGGTAATGGTATACTCGTAGGTTTTGATGCTGTCACAGTGTCTTGGGTGAAAATCCGGCGATACCTCCTCGGATTTCTGCACGCGGATATCCGCCGGCAGATAGCGGTTCAGCGCCAGCGCTATTTTTTGCGGCGGGATTTTCGTATCGGTGTCAAACACCGCCACGTTTCCCAGCGCATGGACACCGGTATCTGTCCGGCTGGCCCCCGTTATGTCCACCGCTTCGCCGAGAAGTTCGTTCAGGGCCGCCGACACCACGCCCTCCACTGTCACCTCTCCCTTCTGAATCTGCCAGCCGCAGTAATCCGTTCCGTCATATGCAATTGTCAATCGGATTCGTCTCATTTCGGGCTCCTTTCCCCCGCTGGTCACATGTGCGGGAGCTCAAAAGGGCAGGATATGCGGCACTGCCAGCACGAGGGCAAAATATACCGCCAGAAGTATATATATCCCGTAATCAGCGCGGCTGTAGTGCAGCGGGTACATCTTCGTCCGTCCCTGTCCCCCGTGATAACAGCGCGACTCCATGGCAAGCGCCAGCTCATACGCCCGCCTTGTGGCAGATACTAAAAGCGGCACCAGAATCGATACCATGGCTCTCATTCTGTGAAATATCGTTCCCTCCTCAAAGTCAGCTCCTCTGGCGCTCTGGGCGTCAATAATGCGGTTGGCCTCCTCCAGCAATATGGGAATAAACCGGAGGGCCAACGACATCATCATGGCAAAATCATGAACCGGCACGCGGATTTTTTCCAGCGGTCTCAAAAGTCCCTCTATCCCGTCAGTCAGCTGATTCGGCGTCGTCGTATAAGTAAGCATGGAGGAGCCCAGTATCAGATAGATCAGCCTTATTGCCATAAAGAGAGCCTGCCGGAGTCCCTGCCAGGTGACGGTAATGAATTTCCACTGAAAGAGTATGTCCCCCCGACTCCAGAATATATTGAAAAATGCCGTGAAAACAAGCAGGAATAAAATGGGACGCAGTCCTTTGACGATATGGGACAGCGGCACTCTGGAAAAAAATATCATGGCGGCCAGAAACAGCGTGACTACCAGATACCCGCTGAAGCTGCCAAACACAAACAGCGAGATAAGATATACGAACACAGCCACAATCTTTACCCTGGCATCCAGTCGGTGGATAACGGAATCCACCGGATAAAATTGTCCAATCGTAATGTCTCGGAGCATATGCAATCCCTGCTTTCCTCTGGTTAAAATCTACCGCCCTGCGGCCTCCATGATGCTGTCCGCCGCCTGCTCTACCGTGAGGGCGTTGTGGGGCAGCGCAACGCCCCGGCGGGCCAGGCCCTCCATGACATAAGTGACCTGCGGCGCCATCAGTCCCATCGTCTCCAGCTCCCGGTAGTGTGAAAACACTTCCGCCGGCGTGCCGTCATATGCAATGGTTCCCTGATTCATCACAATCAGGCGCTCCACATATTTTGCCACGTCCTCCATACTGTGGGAGACGAGCACTACGCTGATTTTGCGCTCTCTGTGGAGACCGGAGAGCAGACGCAGGATCTCGTCCCTTCCCGCCGGATCAAGTCCCGCCGTGGGCTCGTCCAGAACCAGCAGCTCCGGCTCCATCGCCAGCACCCCCGCAATGGCGACACGGCGCTTCTGGCCGCCAGATAACTCAAGCGGCGACACATCCAGCAGTTTTTCCTCAATCCCCACCTGTCTCAGCGCCTCATAGGAGTGAAGATCCACCTCCAGCGGCTCCATTCCCGTATTCTTCGGGCCAAACCGCACGTCCTCCAGCACCGTGCTCTCAAACAGCTGCTGCTCCGGATACTGGAATACGAGGCCGATTTTGCCGCGTAGCTTTTTCAGGGAAAAATCCTTGTCATGGATATCCTGTCCGTTGTAATAGACGCCGCCGCCCGTTGGTTTGAGAAGTCCGTTAAAATGGCGTATCAGCGTGGATTTTCCGGAACCGGTGTGTCCGATCAGGCCAATCATTTCCCCCTCGCCGATCGAGAGGTTCACATTGTGGAGCGCCCTCTTTTCATCCGGCATACCCCTCTTATAAATATATTCCAGTTCATTTACCAGTAATGCCATAATTGTCTCCTCCCTGGCCGCGGCGCTCTAGGCAAGGCGGGCCGCCACTGCCTCCACCAATTCCTCCACCGTGAGGATATCCGCGGGCACGTCCATCCCCCTCTTTCTCAGTTCGTAGGCGAGCAGCGTCACCTGCGGCACATCCAGATGATATCCCTGCAATTCCTCCACACGGGAAAAGATCTCCCTGGGCGTCCCCTCCATAACGATCCTGCCCCGGTTCATCACGAGCACTCTGTCCGCCTCCGTCACCTCCTCCATGTAATGGGTGATCCAGAGCACGGTAATGTGTTCATCGGCGTTCAGCTCCCTGACGGCCTCAAGCACCTCCCGGCGCCCCGCCGGATCCAGCATCGCCGTCGCCTCGTCAAGCACGATACAGCGGGGTTTCATCGCCAGTATCCCGGCAATGGCCACCCTCTGTTTCTGACCGCCGGAAAGATTATTGGGAGACTCCCTTCTGGCACGGAGCATACCGACCTTCTCCAGTGCCTCTCCAACCCTCTCCCGTATCTCCTCCGCAGGAACTCCCAGATTCTCCGGGCCAAATCCCACGTCCTCCTCTACCACATTGCAGACGAGCTGGTTGTCCGGATTCTGAAATACCATTCCTGCGCGCCGCCGGATCTCCCACACCATCTCCCCGTCCGAGGTGTCTATATTTTCCACATAGACCGTCCCCTCCTCCGGAACCAAAAGGGCGTTAATGTGCTTTGCCAAAGTGGATTTTCCCGAACCGTTGTGACCGAGAACCGCCACAAACTCTCCCGGTTTCACATGAAAGGAGACGTCATCCAGGGCAGTCTCTACCGCCGTCACTTCCTCTCGGTCGTCCCGCCGTATGTAATCATATTTTACATGCTCTGCCCGTATCACTGTCTGCCTCCTTTCTTACGGAAAAACGTATAAAGGGACTGTCCGGAGACAGTCCCCATTTATAATTTCTTATACCAGTTCAATTACTACCTGCATTGCCGCATCGCCCTTTCGGGGCCCGATTTTAATGATTCGGGTATATCCGCCGTTGCGGTCTGCATACTTAGGTGCAATCTCGTCAAAAAGGATATTGGTGACGTCGATCTGCTTTGTTCCCTTTTTCCTGCCCGCTGTGGCAGCCGGCACTTCCTTGACCGGGTAGAGAACCTTCTTCATCTGACGTCTTGCGTGAAGTCTGGACGGGCTGTCTTTTTTGATCTGCTTATCCACAGTATCATAAACCGTTACCTTTTTGCCGTCTACCACTTCTTTTACCCTCTTGCCGTCTTTATCCTTCTGGGGCACTTTTGCCTGTACCGTTACGGTCTCGTAATTATCTCTCTCCCGTACTGCCAGCGCAATCATGTGCTCGGCAATTTTGCGGATTTCCTTTGCTTTTGCCTCCGTGGTGACAATCCTGCCGTGATACAGCAGATTCGTTACCTGGTTTCTGAGCAAAGCTTTCCTCTGGCTGGAAGTTCTTCCAAGCTTTCTATATCCTGCCATTGTATTTCCTCCTTGTCTCAAATACTTCTTTTATTCACTATCGCCTGTTTTAAGGGATAAACCGAGTTCCTTTAACTTAGAGAGTACTTCCTCAAGGGACTTGCGCCCTAAGTTGCGGACTTTCATCATGTCCTCTGCGGTTTTATCCGTCAGTTCCTCCACCGTATTGATACCGGCTCTCTTGAGGCAGTTGTAGGAACGAACCGAGAGTTCCAGTTCGTCAATGCTCATGTCCATTACCTTCTGGGACTCATCTTCTTCCTTTTCAACAATGACTTCCGCCATTTTTGCCTTTTCCGATAAATCGATGAAAGCATTGAGATGTTCGCTCAACACCTTGGCAGCCAGGCTGACTGCCTCGTCCGGCTCCAGTGTTCCGTTGGTGAACACGTCCAGTGTCAGTTTATCAAAGTCGGTAATCTGGCCCACACGGGTGTTTTCCACATTCATGTTTACCCGTTCAATCGGCGTGTAAATCGAATCAATCGGAATCATATCCACCGCCATATCGTCTTTTTTGTTCTTATCTGAACTCACATACCCGCGGCCGTTTGTCACAGTCATCTCAATATAGAGTTTGCTGTCTGTACCGCCGTTCAGGGTGGCAATAACCTGTTCCGGATTGATAATCTCAATATCTGCATCACATTTGATATCCGCCGCTGTCACAACACCTTCGCCGTGTGCGTCGATATACATCATTTTCTGTGCGCTCAAATCCTCGCTGTCGTTTTTGATTGCCAGGTTTTTGATGTTCATAACAATTTCCGTCACATCTTCCTTGACGCCGGGAATTGAACTGAACTCATGTACCACGCCGTCAATCTTAATCTGGCTCACCGCTGTACCCGGCAGGGATGAAAGCATGATTCTTCTCAATGAATTACCCAAAGTAGTTCCGTATCCTCTTTCAAGTGGTTCTACTACAAAACGTCCATATTTTTTATCTTCCGAAATTTCTGCAATTTCAATTCTAGGTTTTTCAAATTCAAACACTCTGGACCCTCCTTTTGGGTTTACTTAATTACTTAGAGTACAGCTCGACAATAAGCACATCATTGACCGGAACATCAATTTCTGCTCTGGTGGGGATTTCCTTGACTGTTCCGGAAAGAGCCTCCTGATTGGCCTCTAACCAGGCAGGAACCAGTCTTGCGCCAGTCACTTCAAGGATATCCTTATATCTCTGCGCACCTTTGAATTTTTCTTTAATTTCAATCACGTCGCCGGCCTTCAGCTGATAAGACGGAATATTCACCGGCTTACCGTTTACCAGCACATGCTTGTGATCGACGATCTGCCTTGCCTCTTTTCTAGTTCTGGCAAACCCAAGACGGAACATCACGTTGTCCAGTCTCAGCTCCAGCAGAATCATCAGGTTGTCACCCGTCGTTCCATATTTCAGTTTCTGAGCCTTGGCAAAGTAATTGCGGAACGGTTTCTCCAGAACTCCGTAAATGAACTTTGCCTTCTGCTTCTCGCGAAGCTGACTTCCATACTCGCTTAATTTCTTTCCGGTTCTTGCGTTTCTCTTGGATTTTTTGTCAATTCCCAGATATACCGGATCCAGATCCAGAGAGCGGCATCTTTTCAAAACAGGCGTCATATCTCTAGCCATTCTTCATTCCTCCTATACTATAAATCAAACTCGTCTGCGTTTCGGTGGGCGGCAGCCATTGTGCGGAACAGGCGTGACATCCTGAATACTTGTCACTTCGATTCCACAGGCCTGAATGGCGCGAATCGCTGCTTCTCTACCGGAACCAGGTCCTTTTACCATAACTTCCACTGACTTCAAACCGTGAGGCAGAGCAGCCTTTGCCGCTGTCTCCGCTGCCATCTGGGCTGCGTAAGGAGTAGACTTTTTGGAGCCTCTGAAGCCCAGTCCGCCTGCGCTCGCCCAGGAAATTGCATTTCCCTCCAAATCGGTCAGTGTTACGATTGTATTATTAAAAGATGACTGAATGTGTGCCTGTCCGCGGTCAATATTTTTCCTGACACGCTTTTTTGTCGCTTTTTTTGCAACCTGCTTAGCCATGCGTCTTACCTCCTGATATTATTTCTTCTTATTTGCCACTGTGCGCTTCGGGCCTTTCCTTGTCCTTGCATTGGTCTTTGTCTTCTGACCACGAACCGGAAGTCCCTTTCTGTGACGAATTCCTCTGTAGCAACCAATCTCCTGCAGTCTCTTGATGTTCAGAGCTACCTCTCTGCGCAGGTCGCCCTCTACCATCTGGGTGCGGTCAATGACATCGCGGATCTTGGCGACGTCCTCATCGGATAAATCCTTACAACGAATATCCGGATCGACTTTTGCCTCAGCCAGAATCCTTCGGGAACTGGAAACACCAATTCCGTAAATATAGGTAAGACCTATTTCAACACGTTTTTCTCTTGGTAAATCTACACCGCTGATACGAGCCATGTGTGCTTTACACCTCCATTTAGAATTTGTTGTGCGCGCCAACGCGCCCTTTCGTTTATGCCCTATGGCATTTTCCTGTAGTGATTTCTATAAAAATCACTCTGCAGCCGCTTTAAATCACAACAACAGTGAGAAACAAGAACCTGTCAGTGATTCTACTATATATAGGTAGAAACCGATCAGGAGAATTTCAGACTGCTTACCGTTGCGATATCACAGCACCTGTGATTCATGACGGTTTCGGTGCTGTAACACAGAAAGCAAGAACTATTATTTATAAACACGAAAAGTACCCAAAGAATTCTCTCCAGGTATTCGATGTATTCATTATTAGCCCTGTCTTTGTTTGTGTTTCGGATTCTCACAGATTACTCTGATCCTGCCCTTTCTTTTAATGACTTTGCATTTTTCGCAAATCGGTTTTACTGATGATCTTACTTTCACAGTAATACCCTCCTTTCAAAAAAGTCCGCTTACAAGTATAACATAGTTCTTTGCAAAATGCAAGGAAAAATTATAGATAACCCCGCAGCTGAAAGCCGCTTTTTCACAGGGGATTATTTATCTCTCCAGACAATCCTTCCCTTTGTCAGATCATAAGGGGATAACTCCAGCGTAACTTTGTCGCCCGGCAGAATACGGATAAAATTCATGCGGAGCTTTCCGCTGATGTGGGCCAGCACTTTGTGGCCGTTTTCCAATTCCACCTGAAACATTGCGTTCGGCAGTTTCTCAACAACTGTTCCCTCAATTTCAATAACATCTGCTTTTGACATGTTTACCTCCTAATGGAATGAAATGGTTGACTTTTTCTATAAACTTTCCTCTTTCACTCTTATACCAGCGATAAGATCTCCGGATCATCTTCCGTGATCAGAATCGTATTCTCATAGTGGGCGGAATTGCTTCCGTCTCTGGTCACTACCGTCCAGTCGTCCTCCAGAATCCACACCTCGTACTTTCCGGCGTTTACCATCGGCTCGACGGCCAGAGTCATGCCTGGACAGAGCCTCATGCCGCGCCCCACCGGTTTATAGTTCGGAATCTGCGGCTCCTCGTGCATCTCTTTGCCGATGCCGTGTCCCACCAGATCCCGCACCACAGAAAATCCGTTTGCCTCCACATATTTCTGAATGGCGGCGGATATATCATAGAGATGATTGCCCGCCCTCGCCTTCTCAATACCGCGGAAAAAACTCTCCTTTGTCACATCAATGAGCCGCCTGGCCTCGTCATCTATGTTGCCGACGCCGTATGTTCTGGCGGCGTCGGACTGATAATCCTTATAGATCACACCGGCGTCCAGGCTCACTATGTCTCCCTCGAACAGATGATGCTTTTTGTCCGGAATACCGTGTACCACCTCGTCGTTGACCGATACGCAGATAGACGCCGGATACCCCTCATATCCCTTGAAAGAGGGGATACAACCGGCTTTCCGGATCATTTCCTCTCCCCGCCGGTCGATCTCCATCGTCGTAATGCCCGGTTCAATAATCTCAGCCAGACGGTCGTGAACCTCTGCCAATATTTTCCCGGCATCGCGCATCAGTTCAATCTCATGTCGGGATTTGATCGTCACTGCCATGATACGGCCTCCATTCATCCAAGGATTGCTGTAATGGCCTGGAAGACAGCCTCCAGATCCACCGTTCCGTCTACCTCTTTCAAAATTCCCGCCTTGGTGTAATAGTCGATTAACGGCTGTGTCTGCTCATGGTAAACGTTCAGGCGTTTCTTTACCGTCTCCGGCTTGTCGTCGTCCCGAAGTACCAGCTCGCCGCCGCAGGCATCGCAGATACCTTCTTTTTTGGTCGGATTATACTTAATATGATATGTTCCTCCACAGGAAACACATGCGCGCCGTCCCGACATTCTGTTTATGATATTCTCATCCGGCACGTCTACGTCGATCGCATAATCTAATTTCTCGCCGATCTTCGCCAGCGCTTCGTCCAGCGCCTCCGCCTGCGGAATCGTTCTCGGAAAACCGTCCAGTACATATCCCGTTTTGGCGTCGTCCTGCGCCAGGCGGTCTACCACCAGATCCACTACCAGTTCGTCCGGAACCAGCAGTCCCTTGTCCATGTACTCCTTTGCCTTTTTCCCAAGATCCGTATTTTCCTTGATGTTGGCGCGGAAAATATCGCCCGTGGAAATGTGGGGGATTCCATACTTTTCAGAAATCATCTTTGCCTGCGTGCCTTTGCCGGCTCCCGGCGCACCTAACATAACTATTTTCATAGCTGCCTCCCTATCTTTCTATATTTTTTTCTAAAGAACAGGTAAGCGACCTTCAGCCAGAAAATCCTTCCGGCTGAGGTCGTTATCTCTTTCGCAAAATATATTGCCGCAAATATACCTGACTTGAATATATTTACCGCTGATATTTTTAAGTTTCCTTATCTCCGGTTTGAACCTTCAAACCTTTTGATCCTTCAAACCTTTTGATCTGTCAAACTGTTTAGTCTCCCAAAAATCCTTTGTAATGGCGGACAATAACCAGAGACTCTATCTGCTTGATCGTCTCGATTACGACGCCGACCACGATGATCAGGGAGGTCCCGCTAAAGGAGACGTCCGCTCCGAAGGCGCCGGAGAACACAATCGGCAGTACACATGCGATGATCATTCCGATTGCTCCCAGCAGGATTACGCTGTTGAGAACAGTAGTCAGATACTCTGTCGTCGGTTTGCCGGGACGGATACCCGGAATAAATCCGCCTTGATGTTTCATATTGTTGGAAATCTCAAGGGGATTAAATGTCACGGAAGTGTAAAAATAAGCAAAGAATATGATTAACACAATGTATATCAATAATCCCAGGGTATACTTAAATTCGCCCCAGCTGCCTACCTTGCACCACTCACTCTGACTGCAGAGCGTCAAAAACTTCTGGAACAGCGTCGCCTTAGGCCCCGTCGCCGGCCGAATATTGGCAAAACTGGCTATTACAACCGGCAGAGACATCATGGAACTGGCAAAGATAACCGGAATAACGCCCGCGGTATTTACCTTCAGCGGAATATGGCTGGACTGTCCGCCCGTCACCTTTCTTCCCTGCACCTTCTTGGCATACTGTACCGGAATCTTTCTCTCGCCGTCCTGCAAAAATACGATAAACACAAACATGGCGATGATTACGCCCAGAATGATTACGGCCGCCACAATAGCGTTCGTAATATTGGACGCACCCTTGATATAGGTATTGTAAAGATTGGATAAATCGGAAGGTATCCTCGCCACAATGTTAATCAACAGGATAATGGAAATACCATTTCCGACGCCCTTCTCGGTAATCTGCTCTCCCAGCCACATAAGGAAAGCGGCTCCCGCTGTCAGCGCAACTACGGCCACGATCATGGAAGTGTAGCCGTTGTTGACAAACAATCCCTGATTGCGGAATCCGATAATCATGGCTCCGCCCTCGATTACTGCCAGCGCAATGGAGAGATACCTTGTGTACTCATTAATTTTCTGCCGTCCGTCCTCGCCGTCTTTCTGCATCTCCTCCAGACGCGGAATGGCGATGGTGAGGAGCTGGAAAATAATGGACGCTGTGATATAAGGTGTGATGTTCAGCGCAAAAATGGACATCCTTGAAAAGGAACCACCGGTCATAACATCCAGAAAGCCCAGCGCCTGGTTATTGGCAAATAATTCCTGCATCACGCTGCTGTCCGTGCCCGGAATCGGAATATTACAACCAATGCGCACAATCACGAGCGCCAGAAGCACATACAGCAGTTTCATCCGGATTTCTTTTGTCCTTAAAGCATTTTGAATGGTTGTTAACATTAGATCACCTCTGCTTTTCCACCTGCAGCCTGAATCTTTTCAGCAGCACTTGCACTGTAAGCATTTACCTTCACATCAAGCTTTTTGGTTAATTCTCCGTTTCCCAGAATTTTAACTCCGTCTTTTGGATTGCGTACAATTCCCTTTTCCACAAGAGCTGCCACCGTAACCTCCGCACCGTCGTCAAACACATTCAGACGGCTGACTGCCACACCGACAATCTCCTTTGTATTGATATTTGTAAACCCTCTTTTGGGCAATCTTCTATACAATGGCAACTGACCGCCCTCAAAGCCTGGAGCTTTGGCGCCGGAACGGGCTTTCTGTCCCTTGTGTCCCTTGCCGGCCGTTTTACCATTGCCTGAACCGTGCCCGCGGCCGCGGCGGAACATATTGCTCTGCCGGGAACCGGCTGCCGGTTTCAATTCTGATAAATTCATTCTCTGCACCTCCTTGACTAGATTTCCTCAACCTTTACCAGATGCCTTACCTGCTGTATCATACCGCGCACTGCGGCATTGTCCGGCATCTCCACTGTCTTGTTCAGTTTCCTAAGGCCGAGAGCTTCTACGGTTTTTCTATGCTTTGGAATTGATCCAATTGTGGATTTCACCAGTGTAATCTTTAATTTGTCTGCCATTTCTAAGCACCTCCTAGCCCAAAACTTCCTCTACGGAAATACCGCGGAGTTTTGCTATTTCTTCCGGAGTCTTTAATTCCTTCAGGCCCTCCAGCGTGGCCAGCACAACATTCTGCTTGTTGCGGGAACCAAGAGACTTTGTACGGATATTTTTATATCCGGCCAGCTCAAGAACGGCACGGGCAGGCCCTCCGGCAATAATACCGGTACCTTCCTGTGAGCGCTTCATCAGCACAGATGCGCTTCCGAACTTGCCAATGAAATCATGCGGAATACTCTTGTTCTCATCGAGAGGCACTTCAATGAGCTTTTTCATTGCTGCCTCCTTGCCCTTGCGAATCGCCTCCGGAATTTCCATAGCCTTACCCAGGCCTGCACCAACGTGTCCGTTGCCGTCGCCCACTACTACCAGCGCCGTGAAGCGGAAATTACGTCCGCCCTTGACAACCTTGGTTACACGCTTGATTGACACTACTTTATCTTCTAACTCAAACTGATTCGCATCAATAATCTCACGTTTCATGAATTTTCCTCCTTGCTCAGAACTTCAGGCCAGCTTCTCTGGCTGCTTCTGCTAATGCTTTTACTTTACCCTGATAAATATAACCGCCGCGGTCGAATACAACCGTCTCAATGCCATTGTCCAATGCCTTCTTGGCGATAATACCACCGAGCTTTGCGGCAGCGGCGACGTTGTTTGTCTTCTCCAGACCTTCTTTCACATCGCTTTGCAGAGTAGAGGCAGAAACGATGGTATTGCCCGCAACATCATCAATCACCTGGGCATACATGTGATTGTTGCTGCGGAACACAGCCAGACGTGGTTTCTCAGGAGTACCGGACAAACGGCTGCGAATTCTTCTGTGTTTTTTCTCGCGAACTTCGCTTCTATTTGCTTTTTTTATCATTCTTACTTACTCCTTTCTACTTCTTACCAGTCTTACCAACTTTGCGCCTGATAACTTCGTCAACATATTTGATACCCTTGCCCTTATACGGCTCCGGTTTTCTCTTTTCTCTGATCTCGGCGGCGTACTGGCCAACCTTTTCCTTGTCGATTCCCTTGATGATGATAAGATTCTGGCCGTCTACCGTAATCTCCAGTCCCTCCGGATCCTCCATCTCTACCGGATGGGAATACCCCAGGGAGAGAACCAGTTTTTTACCCTGCTTAACTGCACGATAACCAACGCCATTTACTTCCAGTCTCTTTTCAAACCCCTCGGTCACACCGATAATCATGTTATTGATCAGTGTTCTTGTGAGCCCGTGAAGGGACTTCATTTTCTTCAAATCATTCGGGCGGGATACTTTGATCTCCTCTCCCTCTTTTGTAATGGTCATCTCGGCAGGCAGCACCCGTTCCAGTGTGCCCTTCGGACCTTTTACCGTCACCTGATTATTTTCTGCAATATCCACGGTCACTCCCGCAGGTATCGCGATAGGCATTCTTCCAATTCGTGACATGCCGGTACCTCCTGTAAATTTGTAGAGTTTTTGGTTTCTATATAGTCTGGCGGACAGATGTGTTTACCACACAAATGCCAGCACCTCGCCACCTACGTTCTGTTTGCGGGCTTCCTTGTCGGTCAGCACGCCCTTGTTGGTGGAAATAATGGCAATTCCGAGACCGCCCAGCACCTTGGGGAGTTCCTCCTTGCCGGCATACACGCGAAGGCCCGGTTTGGAAATTCTCTTTAAGCCGGAGATAATCTTCTCGTTTTTGTCCCTGCCATATTTCATTGTGATATGGATAGATTTGAAACCGTCTACCTCAACCACTTCAAAGTCTTTGATATATCCTTCCTTCAAAAGGATTTCTGCGATGGAAATCTTCATCTTGGAAGCAGGAATATCCACTGTATCATGTTTTGCAGTATTGGCGTTACGAATTCTTGTAAGCATATCTGCAATTGGATCGCTCATCGTCATATCGTTCTCCTCCTTTACCAGCTTGCTTTTCTCACACCAGGAATCTGGCCTTTATAAGCTAACTCACGGAAGCAGATTCTGCAGATTCCGTATTTTCTCAGATACCCATGTGGACGACCACAAATCTTGCAGCGGCTGTATTCTCTGGTGGAGAATTTCGCTTTTCTCTGCTGCTTTACCTTCATAGACTTTTTAGCCATGAAATTACCTCCTAACTATTTCTTAAACGGCATACCAAACTGTGCCAAGAGTTCTCGTGCTTCTTCATCCGTATGGGCCGTCGTGACAAAAATAACGTCCATACCCCTTACTTTATCTACCTTATCATACTCGATCTCCGGGAAAATCAGCTGCTCTTTAATACCGAGCGCATAATTGCCACGTCCATCAAAAGCATTCGGATTTACACCACGGAAGTCACGCACACGGGGCAGCGCAAGGTTAATCAGACGGTCTGCGAATTCATACATCTTCTTGCCGCGGAGAGTAACTTTGCACCCAATCGGCTGGCCCTCACGAAGACGGAAGTTTGCCACCGACTTCTTCGCTCTGGTGATAACCGCTTTCTGACCGGAAATAGTCTCCAGGTCACTGATTGCGGAGTCCAATACCTTGGAATTTTCTTTTGCTTCACCAACGCCCATATTGATTATGATCTTTTCGAGCTTTGGTACCTGCATAACATTTTTATATCCAAATTTTTTCATCATTTTATCAACGATCTCATTGGAATAGGTTTCTTGTAATCTGGCCATTCTTAACAGTACCTCCTCTCTTTATTAATCAATAACAGCGCCTGTTTTCTTGGCATAGCGGACTTTATCCTTACCGTCTTCCTTCTTGAAGCCGATCCTTGTCACTTTGCCATCTACAACGTACATCACATTGGAAGCATCAAAAAATGCTTCTTCCTCTATAATACCGCCTCTTGTATTGGACTGGTTCGGCTTCACGTGCTTTTTGACACGGTTCACACCCTCCACCTTTACCTTTCCATTTCTCACCTCAAGGACTTTTCCTTCCTTGCCTTTATCTACACCGGCAATAACGCGAACGGTATCACCTTTTTTGATCTTTGATGTTGCCACTTGGGGACACCTCCTTATAATACTTCTGGAGCCAGGGAAACAATCTTCATGAAGTGTTTATCCCTCAGCTCTCTTGCTACCGGTCCGAAAATACGGGTTCCTCTTGGTGTGTTATCCTCTTTGATGATGACTGCTGCGTTCTCATCAAAACGGATGTAAGAACCATCGGGGCGGCGGATTTCCTTTACCGTCCGAACAACAACGGCCTTTACGACATCACCCTTTTTAACAACTCCGCCTGGCGTTGCATCTTTCACCGTGGCAACGATAATATCGCCAACGGCTGCATATCTTCTAACAGAACCGCCGAGGACACGGATACACAGCAATTCCTTTGCACCTGTGTTGTCGGCAACCTTCAGTCTGGTCTCCTGCTGTACCATAAAACAATACTCCTTTCCGGACGCCAGTTTATCTGGCTCTTTCTATAATCTCAACAAGTCTCCATCTCTTATCCTTGGATAACGGTCTTGTCTCCATTACTCTTACTCTGTCGCCAATATTGCACTCATTGTTCTCGTCATGAGCCTTCAGTTTATAAGTCCTTTTCATGATTTTCCCGTAAAGCGGATGCTTTACATTATCGACAACGGCAACAACGACTGTCTTGTCCATTTTATTACTTACCACTTTGCCTGTACGGGTTTTTCTAAGATTTCTCTCCACAACAAAGTCCTCCTTTCCTCACCTTAATTGGCTGCTTTCTGTTCCTGGGACATCACGGTCTGAATCCGTGCAATGTTCCTTCTGACTTCTTTGATCCTGCTTGTATTGTCAAGTTGGTTTGTTGCGTTCTGGAATCTCAAATTAAAAAGTTCCTTCTTAGCAGCGACTAACTCATCATTCAGCTCGGCAAGCGACATACCTGCCAGCCCATCCAAAAATTCCTTACTTTTCACTGCCCGCACCTCCTTCTAAGTCTGCGCGAGAAACGATTTTGCACTTAACAGGCAGCTTGTGCATTGCAAGCCTGAGTGCCTCCCTCGCCGTTTCCTCTGGTACGCCGGCAATCTCAAACATAACTCTGCCCGGCTTCACTACTGCTACCCAGTACTCAAGCGCACCTTTACCTTTACCCATTCGGGTTTCAGCCGGTGTCTTAGTAACCGGTTTGTCAGGGAAAATCTTAATCCATACTTTACCGCCACGTTTGGTATAACGTGTCATGGCAATACGGGCTGCCTCGATCTGGTTAGAACGAATCCAGTGCGGCTCCATAGCCACCAGGCCGTACTCGCCATATGTGATTTTATTTCCACGCAGCGCTTTTCCTTTCATGGAACCGCGGAACTGCTTACGACGTTTTACTCTTTTCGGCATTAACATTATTTATCGCTCCCTTCCTTTGAACTGCCCTTGGCTGATTTCTCACCCTTGGTTGGAAGTACTTCTCCATGGTAAATCCATGTCTTTACACCAATCTTGCCGTAGGTTGTATTGGCCTCGGCAAAACCGTAGTCAATATCTGCACGCAGTGTCTGCAGCGGAATATTGCCCTCGCTGTAGAACTCGGTACGGGCCATATCGGCGCCGCCCAGACGTCCGGAACAGGATGTCTTGATTCCCTTGGCGCCCGCCTTCATGGCGCGGCCCATGCAGGATTTCATGGCGCGGCGGAAAGAAATACGGTTTTCCAGCTGCCCTGCAATATTTTCTGCCACTAACTGCGCATCGCTGTCCGGTCTCTTGACCTCTTTGATGTCGACCAGAACTTTCTTCGTCGAATATTTGGCAAGCTCGCCCTTCAATTTTTCAATCTCAGCGCCTCCCTTGCCGATTACAACACCCGGCTTCGCCGTGTATACCAGAACCTTTACGCGATCTGCCGTTCTCTCGATCTCGATTTTGGAAATTCCGGCATGATACAGTTTTTTCTTCAAAAATTCACGAATTTTATAATCTTCCACCAGGTTGTCGGAAAAGTCCTTATCATCGGCAAACCATCTTGAATCCCAGTCTTTAATTACGCCAACTCTCAAACCATGTGGATTTACTTTTTGTCCCATCTTAATCTCCTTTCCTTATCTTTCATTCAGGATTATGGTAATATGGCACATTCTCTTTTCGATCCTGTAAGCCATACCACGAGCTCTTGGCCGGATTCTTTTCATTGTTGTTGCCTTGTTTGCAAAGCACTCATCAATATAAAGGTTCTCCGGGTTCATGCCATTGTTGTTCTCCGCATTGGCAATGGCAGAATTCAACAGTTTTTTGATTACCGAAGACGCATATCTTGGATTATATTCCAAAATACCAAGCGCCGTCTGCACATCCTTGCCGCGGATTGCGTCCAGCACGAAACCTGCCTTCTGGGCGGAAATCCTGGCATGTGACAGCTTAGCATATGGTCTTGTATCTTTATTCTGGTTTCTTTCTTTCTTAATCTGTGATCTATGTCCTTTAGCCACTTTTCAGAAACCTCCTTTCATACATTAAAAACTTTGTTGGAAACAAACTTCCGTGTATCAAATCAGATTCAATACATTATCCTCTCTTTTCGTCTTTTCCATGTCCTCTGTAGGTTCTGGTGGCTACGAACTCGCCGAGTTTGTGTCCTACCATATCCTCGGTAACATAAACAGGCACATGCTTTCTTCCGTCATGAACCGCAATGGTGTGGCCCACAAAGCTCGGGAAGATGGTGGAACGACGTGACCATGTCTTAATTACGGATTTATCTCCGGATTCATTCATGGCGTCAATTTTCTTTAACAAATGCTCATCCGCAAATGGTCCTTTTTTCAATGAACGTGACACGAATTTTACCTCCTTAACATTACACTAACATCAACTCAACATGAACAGCACTTTATTTGGATAAAGCTGGAGCTTTATTTTGATAAAGCTGAAGCTTTACTTGGATAAAGCTGGAGCTTTACTTAGATAAAGCTCTGCCGTCCCGACGACGAATAATCATCTTATCCGACTGTTTCTTCTTCTTTCTCGTCTTATAACCCAGAGCAGGCTTGCCCCATGGGGTACATGGCCCCGGACGTCCCACAGGAGCCCGGCCCTCGCCGCCGCCGTGCGGATGGTCGTTCGGGTTCATGACGGAACCGCGGACGGTAGGACGGATACCCATATGACGTTTGCGTCCTGCCTTACCGATATTTATCAGGTTATGCTCTGTGTTGCCCACCTGTCCGATGGAGGCGCGGCACAGAATCGGTACCATTCTCATCTCTCCGGACGGCATACGGATAATGGCGTACTTGCCCTCCTTTGCCATCAGCTGGGCGCTGACGCCAGCGGCGCGTACTAACTGTCCGCCGTGGCCCGGATGCATCTCAATGTTGTGAATCTGCGTACCGACCGGCATATCTTTTAACTGCATACAGTTGCCGACCTTTACCTCGGCCTTCGCACCGTTCATAATCACCTGGCCCACCTTTAAGCCTACCGGTGCGAGAATATATCTCTTTTCGCCGTCTGCATAGCATACCAGCGCGATGTTGGCTGTCCGGTTCGGATCATACTCGATCGTCTTAACCGTTGCCGGAATATCATCTTTATTTCTCTTGAAATCAATGATTCTGTATTTTCTTCTGGAGCCGCCGCCGCGGTGTCTCACTGTGATCTTTCCCTGGGCGTTACGTCCTGCATGTTTTTTCAGGGAAACTGTCAGGGATTTTTCCGGTTTGGATGCTGTGATTTCTTCGAAATCATAACCGGTCATGTTTCTCCTAGAAGGTGTATATGGGGTATAGGTTTTAATTCCCATGAGTTACACTCCTTTCCATTTTATAATCCTTCAAAAATCTCAATATCTGCACTGTCCTCTGTCAACTGAACGATTGCCTTCTTACGGCTGGCAGTCTTGCCGACTACGCGGCCGCGTCTGCGGTTCTTGCCGTTTACATTCATAGTGTTGACCTTGGAAACTTTCGTTCCCGGAAACATTTTCTCTACCGCTTCCTTTATCTGTGTCTTGGTAGCGTCTGTGTGCACATAGAATGTGTATTTCTTGCTATCCATGCCGGCCATGGACTTCTCTGTGATGACCGGTTTGGTGATAATGTCATAATATTTCAAATCTGCCATTATGCGTACACCTCCTCGATTGCTGAAACAGCGCTCTTAGTAATCACTACCGTATCGTATTTCAAAATATCATACACGCTGACGGAGTTGCTGTACACGCCCCGTGCAGTCGGAATATTCCGGACGGAGAGGATCGTGTTTGACGCATCGCCATCGACAACTACTAACGCCTTGTCTGCATTCAGATTACCCAGCACTTCTCTCATTTTCTTCGTCTTCGGAACCTCGAAATCCAGAGAATCCACAACGATAAATTTGTTTTCACTCACCTTGGCAGACAGAACGGACTTCATCGCTGCCACTTTCTCCTTCTTGTTCATCTTGAAGGAGTAGTCCCTCGGTACCGGAGCGAACACCATACCGCCGCCCGTCCACTGCGGAGCACGGATCGAACCCTGTCTCGCATGACCGGTTTCCTTCTGTCTCCACGGCTTTCTTCCGCCGCCGCGGACTTCCGAACGAGTCTTCGCCTTCTGTGTCCCCTGGCGCTTGTTGGCCAGCTGCAGAACAACTGCCTTGTGGACTAAATGTTCATTTACCGGTGCGGCAAAGATGGAATCATTTAACTCCATTTTTCCTACTTCTTTGCCTTCCATATTGTAAACAGATACGCTTGCCATCTGTGTCTTCCTCCTTTCCGAAAAGTTATGCCTTTACGGATTCTTTAATAATTACTGTCGATTTTTTCGGTCCCGGCACTGCTCCCTTGACTAACAGCAGATTGTTCTCTGCGTCTACGCGCACCACCTCAAGATTCTGAATGGTGACTTTTACAGCGCCCATCTGGCCCGGCATCTTCTTGCCCTTGAATACCTTACTTGGATCCGAAGCCGCGCCGTTGGAACCGGCATGTCTATGGAATTTGGAGCCGTGGCCCATCGGCCCGCGGGACTGTCCATGACGCTTGATGGCGCCCTGGAAACCTTTACCCTTTGTCCTGGCGGTCGCATCGATTTTGTCACCGGCCTCAAAGATATCTGCTTTGATTTCCTGTCCTACCTCATACTCAGAAGCGTTCTCAAATCTGAATTCCGTCAGGAATCTCTTGTTCTCCACTCCTGCTTTTGCAAAGTGCCCCTTCCTCGGTTTGTTCACCAGCTTCTCACGGATATCGCCGAATCCAACCTGTACTGCCTCATATCCGTCGTTCTCGGCCGTCTTGATCTGTGTCACATATACCGGCCCAGCCTGGAGTACAGTCACTGGTGTGAGAACACCGTCTTCATTGAAGATCTGTGTCATTCCAACTTTGGTAGCTACAATCGCTTTCTTCATTTTCTTTTTTCCTCCTAATTCATTCTACAGCGGATTGATTTTCATAATCTGATAAGAAAAGCGGAAAACCAATCATCCTAGATGGCTACTGCCCTGCCCTGAACCGTAGGCCGCATCATAGCCTGCGCCTGCTTATGCGTTCTTCATTTTAATATCAATTGCCACGCCGGCAGGCATTTCCAGTCTTGAAAGTGCATCAACCGTCTTCTGGGAAGGCGTCAGCACGTCGATCAGTCTCTTGTGCGTCCTCTGCTCGAACTGCTCGCGGGAGTCTTTGTACTTGTGTACCGCCCGAAGGATAGTGACAACCTCCTTCTTAGTGGGAAGTGGCACAGGCCCACTTACCTTCGCTCCTGTCTTCTTCACCGTGTCGATCAGTTTTGACGCTGCAAAATCAATCAACTGATGGTCATACGCCTTCAAAATAATTCTCATTTTCTGACTTTTTTTACTTGCCATAAAAATAGCCGCCTCCTTTTCGTACTTATATAAGAAACAGTACGACAAGTGGTGACTGTACACTCATCCGTGTGTGTCCTTCCGGTTCATTTTATTACCTCCCCGAAAATAAGGGAGGTTCTCTCAGCCCGATGGGAGAGAGCGTGCCGCATAGCGGCTGACTCACACGTTTATCTGCTCTCCTGGCAGAAAATATGCTACTGTACAGTGACTTGCCGTCAGGTTTACCGGCCGAAAATTGCTGATCCCGGCCTCTTGACATTCGCTCCACGGAAAAACCCGCCGCAAACGGCGGCAACCTCGCGCTTCATCGCTATCATGTCACAGCAACGTCTACTATAGCATAATCGGAATTAAAATGCAAGTACTTTTTTTTATTTCTGATGGCCTTCCGGCAAATTTCCCGCAGACGGCGGCAAAATTGCACACAATCCCGCCGCACTCTGCCAGATCTCATCAGCCTGTCCATCTGCCGCTGGCCCCGCAGGGCAGCACCAGACCGTTCCGGACGGGAAGCCCAATCTCATCCGCCTCCACGCGGCCGCCAAAGCGCCGGCTGAGCGCCAGATTCATCATATAGGACAGAACCGCCGGCTGTAATCCTGTCGTATAGGAATTGATCAGGAAAAACAGGGGGCTCTCCGACAGCAGTTTCGTGCAGAGCTCAATCAGGGGGAAAATTTTTTCCTCTATTTTCCACACCTCCCCCTTCGGGCCTCTGCCATAAGAGGGGGGATCCATAATGACGGCGTCGTAGCGGTTGCCCCGCCGTATCTCCCTCTCCACGAATTTCACGCAGTCGTCTACGAGATAACGGACGGGGGCGTCCGCAAGACCGGAAACAACGGCGTTTTCCTTCGCCCATGTGACCATTCCCTTCGAGGCGTCCACATGAACCACCGAAGCGCCCGCGCTGGCGCTGGCAAGAGTGGCTCCGCCTGTATAGGCAAAAAGGTTCAGCACCTTTACCGGCCGCCCCGCCTGTGAGATCCGCTCCCGCACCCAGTCCCAGTTCGCCGCCTGCTCCGGAAAAAGCCCCGTGTGCTTAAAGTGAAAGGGCTTTAGGCGGAAGCGCAGGTCGTCATAGGAAATCTCCCATTGCTGCGGCAGATCAAAAAACTCCCACTGCCCGCCGCCCCTGCTGCTGCGGTGGTAATGCGCGTTTTTCCTTTTCCACTCCGGCGCCCTGTGAGGCGTGTCCCAGATGACCTGGGGATCCGGCCTTACCAGGATATAGCTGCCCCAGCGCTCCAGTTTTTCGCCGGCCGATGTATCCAGCACCTCATAGTCTTTCCATCTGTCTGCTATCCACATAATCCCGTCCTCCGTTTCGCATCGCCGCGCCCGTCTTCCGGTATCCCGCTCACGAATCCGCCTGTTCTCTCAGATATATAAGTTTGCTCTGATATTCGCACTCCGCCCCCTCCACTTCCAGTCCTGCCCTCATCAGCACGCTGCCCGGCAATACGGCGTCACGGTCGGAAAGCCGATAGGATTTTTCCTCGCTGAGCCCTCTCAGATAAATCCGCTCACCCGGACAGCAGAGGCGGACGGCCGTGCGCACAAAGGAAACCAGGGCCTCCGACTTATCCCGCGACACAACCATGTAGCAGTCGTAGTCCCGTCCCTCGGCCTGGGAGGGAAGGCGGTAATAATCCCCCTGGCTGATCAGCCTGTGGTACTTCCGGTAATCCTCGATCTGCGTGCGGATTGCCTGCCGCTCCTCCTCCGCAATAGCCGTGACGTCCAGTTCATAGCCGAAGGTTCCAGCCAGAGCCACGTCACCCCGGCTGGCAAAGGGCACGGTGCGCCCTGTGGCATGGTTCGGGCAGTCGCTCACATGGGCGCCCATTGTTGACAGCGGATACACCATAGCCGTCCCCCGCTGGATCCGCAGCCGCTCGATAGCGTCCGTATCGTCGCTGCACCATATCTGAGGACTGTAATACAGCATACCCGGATCAAAACGCCCGCCCCCCGATGAACAATTCTCCAAAAGCAGATCCGGAAAGTCCGTCGTCAGACGGTTCTGCAGATCGTATACCCCCAGCACATAGCGGTGATATACCTCGCCCTCCGGCACATTGGTGAGCGCCCGGTTCATATCCCACTTTACATAGGAAATGTCCGCGCTCTCCAACACCCGGCAGATCCGGCGGTAAATCTCGTCCCGAACTTCCCGACGGGAAAAATCCAGCACATACTGCTCGCGGCTTTTGCTCGTGTCCCGTCCGGCCTGTCCGATAATCCAGTCCGGGTGTTCTCTGTACAGATCCGAATCCGGCGAGACCATTTCCGGCTCCATCCATATCCCGAAAGAAAGGCCGCGCTCTTTCACTCCGTCCACCAGCCGCTTTAATCCTCCCGGCAGTTTTTCCTCATTGGGCGTCCAGTCGCCGAGCGAACTCGTATCATCCTCCCTGTGTCCGAACCACCCGTCGTCCATGACCAGCATCTCAATCCCGCACTCTCCGGCCCTCTCCGCTATATCCCAGAGCTTCTCCGTGTCAAAATCAAAATAAGTGGCCTCCCAGTTGTTGATCAGCACCGGACGCTCCTTATCCCGATACGGACTCCGGATCAGATGTCCTCTGTATAAGTCATGAAACCGTCTCGACATGCCGCCGATCCCCTCGTCCGAAAAAATATGTACTGCCTCCGGCGTCACAAAGCACTCCCCGGCCTCCAGCTTCCACCGGAACTGATACGGGTGAATCCCCATTACCGCCCGGACATATCCGGACGGGCTCGTCTGCGTGCCGGCCAGAAAATTTCCGGAATAGACAAAGTTCATTCCATATACGATCCCTTTTTCCTCGTCGGCGTCCCTGCGCGCAACGGCCATAAAGGGATTTGCCTGATGGGAACTGACGCCCCGAATTGAGGATATACTCTGCTCGCCCCAGCCTATGCCGCGGCGGTATGGCTCCCTCTCTCTCCCCCAGGCGCCGTGCAGCGTTATCAGATCATAGTCGCCCGGCGGAAATTCCACCTGGCTCGTCAGCGCCCTGGTGAGATGACAGGCGGCGTCTCCCTCGTTTCGCACACGGACGGATTTGACAATGGCATCCTCCTCCTCGAATACCGAATAGACTAATTCCACCGTGACGGGCAGCTTCCGCTCCCGCAGCCGGATCACCAACGTCTCTCCGTCCTCGCCGAACAGAGCCGGAAGCCCCTGCAAATCCGGTTTCTCCGGAAGGAGTTCATATCCCGCATAGCAAAACTCCAGCGACTCCTTTCCCTCGCCGGCCTCTATCTCCAGACAGTGCTCACGGAAGTCGCCGTATCCGGGCATCCCGTACTCCCATGGAAATGAATCCTCGAAGTTGACCTTATGCCGGTCTGTCAGCGGTTCTCCCAGCAGATACGAGAGGTCGTCATAGCGGACGCCCCCGTCCAGCCGGAGTTTCTCCCCATAATACATGTGCCCCAGGAATCCTCCCGGAGCAACGCCGATAAGATAAGTAGATTTTTTTGTGTCAATCTGAAAATATTTACCGTCCTCGCAGACAAAAACAGCCATTTACTTCTCCCTTCACATATCATCTTCCCTGTGCACCCCGCAGACGGCGCTCACTTACCGGAAAATGTATCTCTAATCTCTCTGCCGATTTTCCTCGCGCCGGATTCCAGTGAGTGGACGGCGTTATCGAGCTTTTTGTCCAACTCCTTTTCCTTTGCATAGCGTCCGGCCCTGTCCGCGGTGTTGTTCACCGCGTCCACCGCCTTTCCAAAACCGCTCATCAGCTTGTCTTTATTCAGTAACGGCATCACGCCACCTCCTAACCTCTGTCCCTAGCAGGTAATCTCCGCCTTCAGTCCCAGCAGTTCCCTGTTCTCATCGAGAACCGGCTGGATCACTTCCTCGACAAATTCCTTCACCTGGCTCGGCGCCCGGCCCACATACCTGGCCGGTTCCATCGTCTCCTTCAATTCTTCCAGTGTCATCGGGAACGCCTCGTCCTCGGCGATCAGTTCGAGAAGGTTGTTCTCCAGTCCCCTCTCCTTCACATTTTTTCCGGCCTCCATGGACAATTCGCGGATCTTCTCATGCAGTTCCTGCCGGTTGCCCCCCGCTTTTACGGCATCCATCATGATATTTTCTGTCGCCATAAAGGGGAGTTCGGACATCAGCCTTTTGGTGATTACCTTATCGTATACCACAAGGCCGTCCACCACATTCAGGAACAGATCCAGAATACCGTCCACGGCCAGGAAGCCCTCCGCCACGCTGAGACGCTTGTTGGCCGAGTCGTCCAGCGTCCTCTCAAACCACTGACAGGCCGAAGTAATAGCCGGATTCAGGGCGTCAATCATCACATAACGGGAAAGGGAGGCGATCCGCTCGCTGCGCATTGGATTTCTCTTATAGGCCATGGCCGAAGATCCGATCTGCCCCTTCTCAAAGGGTTCCTCAATCTCCTTCAAATGCTGTAACAGGCGGATATCATTGGAAAACTTATGGGCGGTAGCCGCAATCCCCGCCAGCACGTTGCACACCCGCGTGTCCAGTTTGCGGGAATAGGTCTGCCCCGATACCGGAAAGCAGGCCTCAAAGCCCATTTTCTCCGCGATTTTTTTGTCCGCCTCCCTGCATTTTGACTCGTCTCCGTCAAACAATTCCAGAAAACTGGCCTGGGTGCCGGTCGTTCCCTTGGAGCCGAGAAGCTTCATATTAGAGAGAACATATTCCAGATCCTCCAGATCCATCAGCAGCTCCTGCATCCACAGAGTAGCGCGCTTCCCCACGGTAGTCGGCTGGGCCGGCTGGAAATGAGTGAAGGCAAGCGTCGGCAAATCTCTGTATTTCATGGCAAAATCCGACAACTCCTTCAGAACATTGACCACCTTTTTCTTCACCAGCTTCAGCGCCTCTGTCATAATAATCACGTCCGTGTTGTCGCCCACATAACAGGAAGTGGCCCCCAGGTGAATGATCCCCGCCGCCTTCGGGCACTGCTTCCCATAGGCATATACATGGCTCATCACATCATGGCGCACTTCGCGCTCCCTGGCCTTTGCCACCTCGTAATTGATGTCCTCCGCATGTTCTTTCATCTCGGCGATCTGCTCGTCCGTAATGCGCGGATTGCCGTCCGCGTCCTTCAGCCCCAGCTCCTGCTCCGTCTCCGCCAGGGCAATCCACAATTTGCGCCACGTCCTGAATTTCATGTCCGGTGAAAAAATAAACTGCATCTCCCGGCTGGCATACCGCTCAGACAGCGGGCTTATATACTTATCTGTACTCATTCCAATTCCTTTCCGCTTCCTCAAGCCTCATATGTTCTCACTTCTCGTACTCGCCCCGAATATCCACCTTCGGCGGCTCGACCGGATAATTGCCGGAAAAACAGGCGTCGCAATACCCATCGTCGCCATCGATCAGCTCCGGAAGCCGGTGGCCGTCCAGATATCCAAGAGAGTCCGCTCCGATCAGTTTACATATCTCCTCCACCGTATTATTGTGGGCAATCAGCTGGTCGCAGCTCGGCACGTCCGTTCCGAAATAGCAGGGATATAAATACGGCGGAGAGCTGATCCTCACATGCACTTCAACTGCTCCTGCATCCTTTAGCATCTTCACAATCCAGCCGCTTGTCGTCCCCCGCACAATGGAGTCGTCCACCATGACAACCCTCTTACCCCGCACGACCTCCTTCAGCACGTTCAGCTTGATCTGCACGCTGGATTCCCGCGCCGACTGCTTGGGCTTGATGAATGTGCGCCCCACATAACTGTTTTTCATAAAAGCCATGCGGTAGGGGATATTGGACTCCAGGGCAAATCCCATCGCGGCGGCGTTGCCGGAATCCGGTACGCCCACCACCAGATCCGCCTCTGCCGGATGCATCTGCGCGAGAATCTTTCCGGCCATGATCCGGGAATTGTAAACGCTCACGCCGTCCACATAGCTGTCCGCCCTGGCAAAATAAATATACTCAAAAATGCACCGGGCCGGTTTGACCGTGCACAAAGTCTCGTCGGAAGCAATCCCGCCCTTATCCAGCATCACGATTTCACCGGGCTTTACATCCCGGATAAATTCCGCCCCGATGGCGTCCAGGGCGCATGTCTCGCTGGCGAGGATATAACTGTTGTCTCTCCTGCCGATGACAAGCGGGCGGAATCCAAAGGGATCCCTGGCTCCAATCAGTTTTCTCGGACTCGCGATAACAATGGAGTACGCTCCCTTCATCTTCATCATGGCATTCTTGACAGCTTCCTCCACCGTCTTTGTACCGAGCCTCTCCCTGGCAATGTGATAGGCGATTACCTCGCTGTCGATAGTTGTCTGGAAAATCATTCCATTGTATTCCATCTCCCTGCGAAGCTCCGGCGCGTTGACAAGATTGCCGTTGTGGGCCAACATCAGAGTTCCCTTCACATAATTCAAAACCAGCGGCTGGATATTCTGGTCGTTGCTGGCCCCCGCTGTCGAATAGCGGACATGGCCCACGCCAATATTGCCCTTTAGCTTTTCCAGATTCTCCGCATCAAAAACCTCGTTGACAAGGCCCATGCCCTTTTTGGACATCACCTTGCCCTTGGGCCCCTCTGTGTCGCTGACGGCGATGCCGCAGCTCTCCTGTCCCCGGTGCTGCAGTGCAAACAGGCCATAGTAAATCGTAGAGGCCACGTCTGCGCAGTCCAAATCATATATGCCAAACACGCCGCACTCCTCATGCAGTCCGTCTGAATAATGCTCATTCACCTGTGAATTCATTCTTTTCCTTTCCTTTCTGTGCGCTTTCCCTTATTTTACAAGTCCAATTCTCTTTGCCACTTCGTTATAGGCATCTTCAACTCCTCCGAGGTCACGGCGGAAACGATCCTTATCCAGCTTCTCCCGCGTCTTGATATCCCAGAAGCGGCAGGTGTCCGGCGAAATCTCATCCGCCAGGATAATCGTGCCGTCGTCGGTCTTTCCAAATTCGATTTTGAAATCAATCAGTTCAATGCCGCACTCCTCAAAAAACTCCTTGAGGAAATCATTCACCATAAAGGCGTACCGGGTAATCGTGTCGATATCCTCCTGGGTGGCGATGCCGATGGCCTTTGCAAAATAATCGTTGATGAGCGGATCTCCCAGCGCATCATCTTTATAACTGAACTCAAGCGTCGGACAGAGAAGTTTTCTGCCCTCCTCTATGCCGAGGCGTTTGGAAAAACTTCCGGCCGCCGTATTGCGGATAATCACCTCCAGCGGTATAATGGAAACCTTTTTGACAGCCGTCTCCCTGTCGCTCAGCTCCTCCACATAGTGGGTGGGGACACCGGCCCTTTCCAGCTTGCGGAACAGAAAATTCGTCATGCGGTTGTTGATAACGCCCTTTCCCACAATGGTTCCCTTCTTCTCGCCGTTAAAGGCAGTGGCGTCGTCTTTGTAGTCCACAATGTAGATATCCTCTACATCCGTCCTGTAAACCTTCTTTGCTTTTCCCTCATAGAGCATTTCCTTTTTTTCCACTTTTCGTTTCCTCCTTGTCCGCTTTTGCAATTATAATTTAATGTAGCATTTATTGTTCTAACACAAGGATACCTCTCTGGATCTTGTTCTGCAAAATCCGCCGCACCGATGTGTTAATCACCTTTTCGTCAATTTTTCCGTCACGAACCGCTTCGAGAAGCGCCCCGTAAGCCGCCTGGAAATCCCCCGGCAGAAGCATCATGTCGCAGCCGGCCTTAACCGCCTCCGTCACGGCAAACTCCGGCGTGTAGTTCCGGAGAATGACATTGTCATTCAACGGCGGCGTCATGATTACGCCGTTAAAGCCCAGTTCCTCACGGAGAAGTCTGGTGACTATGTCCTCAGACATAAACGCCGGAATTTTCTTCACCGTGATCTTGAGAAATGCGCTGTTGCTCATCATAATGCTGTCCGCGCCGGCGTCAATCCCCGCCCTGTAGCTGGCGAAATTGTAACTGCGCAGCTGCATCAGGCTGTCCTGGTTCTCCAGAATCGACTCCGTATACTCGCCCGGCACATTTCCCATGCCCGGAAAATATTTCAGCGTCGCTCCGAGTCCGCCGCTGTGCATACCTTCTATCAGTTCCGATACCATGTCCGACACATGATCCGGATCCGTCCCGAAGCAGCGGCGCGCATAGTCCGGATTCTCCTCCGAGGCCACATCTGCCACCGGAGCCAGATTCAGATTTACCCCCGTCTGCCGCAGGCTTCCGGCGATCGTCTGTCCGACCTGGCGTATCTGCTTCTCCGACATCGTCCGCCCCAGTTCGCTCTGGGTGGTATAGCCGGTGTCCTTCAAGGCCGGCACCTGGGCCGAAAGGGAAAATTCCCCGCCCCCCTCCTCCTCAGCCGCGACATAGAGCGCGCTGCCGGAACAGGCCTTTTGCAGCGAAGCAGTGAGTCTGGACGCCTGCTTCTGGCTGCCGATATTATTTTTTGTGAGATATACCCCGCCGATATGGTAATCCCGTATCATATCCGCCATCTTCCGAGTCAGCCGGTACTGGTTTCCGTCTTCTGTCCGGGCGTCGTCCAACTGCGACAGATGCACAAGAAACATCTGTCCCACCTTCTCCTCCAGAGTCATCTCCTTTACGATGTCCTCCGCCATGGAAAAAGCTTCTTCGTCAGAAATATCCGGCAGTTCCGTCACTGCCGCCCCGCCGGAGACTCCTCCGCCCGTGGAGACCGCCCCGCCGGACGAAGCCATTCCCGTACCGCTCCCCGCCGTTCCGCCGTCGGATAATCTTTTACCGGCAATCACGAGAATCCCTATACATACCAGAACCATTCCGACCGCCAGTGCAAACCGTCTCATATGTCCTTTGTACCCCTCTCTGGTATCGCAATTCCTTCTCAACCTAGTTCTGCGTTTCTCCCCCTGACGCAATTCATATTATACTATATTATTTCCGTACATACAAACAAAATATTTTTGTTTCAAAATCTTTTTGTAAACCGCCCAAGCAGGAGTGCATAGGATAACAGTGTAAATGAATATAGGAGGAACGATTATGAGCGATTTATCAGCAACACAGTGCGGAGGGGACTGTTCCTGCAACGGGGGAAGCGGGTTTTCCTCCTGCTGGATTATCATTATCCTTTTGCTCTGCTGCAACGGCGGTAATGACGGCTGCGGAATGGGCGGCGGACTTGGCGGCGGCAGCTGCGGCTGCATCATTCTGATCCTGCTGCTTCTCAGCTGCTGTGGCAACGGCGGACTTGGCGGCAACGGCTTCGGCTGCTAATCCTTTTCTCCACACAGGGGGCGTCCCGCAGGACGGGGCGCCCCCTGCACTAAGAGAGAGGCGGTCTCTCATGACCGCCTCTCTCATTTCTTTTGTATATTCATTCTCTCTCGCAGCGTCCTGCCCGTCCGGATATGTCCTCTCCGAAGTATTCCTCTCTCTCCCTTTCCGAAAGGCACTGGTAGCACTCCATATCCACCTCATAAATCGTGGTGTCATCTACCACCAGTCGGGTAGCCGAATCATACCGTTCTCTCATATGGCGGCAAATCCTCTCTCAGCGTTTTCTACATTATATGACAAAATATGTCAAAAGTCATAAAATTCCCGTATTTTGTCCATTCGGGCCGTCATTCCCACAAAGAGCCTGTCCACCAGCGTCAGAGCTGCCATGGCCTCCACCACTACCACTGCCCGCGGCACGATCACCGGATCATGCCGCCCTTTTATCTGTATCTCGACGTCTTCCCCCGCCTGATTCACCGTCTTCTGCGGCTGGAAAATCGAGGGAGTGGGTTTGAAGGCCGCCCGGATAACTATATCGTCCCCGTCGCTGATGCCTCCCAGTATCCCTCCCGCAGAATTGGTTCTCTTTTTTACCCGTCCGCCGGCGTCCATATAAAAACTGTCGTTGTTCTCCGAGCCGGTTCTCTCCGCCACCGCAAATCCGGCGCCGATCTCCACTCCCTTTACGGCGCCGACGGAAAAGATGGCTCCCGCCAGCGCTGCGTCCAGTTTGCCAAAAACCGGCTCTCCCACTCCTGCCGGCACGCCGCTTATCACGCACTCCACAATACCGCCGGCGGAATCGTGTTCCTCCATCTTCTGCGCCAGATACCTCTCCGCCTCCTCCGACCGCTCTAAGTCGGGCATCCGCAGCGGGCTCTTTTCGATGTTGTCCGGATTCATGGCCTCCTCCCTGCAGACAAAGGGGCCGATCTGCTTTGTATAGGCAGTTATACGGATCCCCAGTTGTGCCAGGATTTTCATGGCGACTGCGCCTCCGGCCACGCGCCCAATCGTCTCCCTGCCGGATGAGCGTCCGCCGCCCCGATAGTCCCGGAAGCCATATTTGGCGTCAAAGGTGTAGTCGGCATGTCCCGGCCGGTAAACTCCGGCAATCTCCGAGTAATCCTTTGATTTCTGGGAAGTGTTTGACACCATCATGGAAATGGGGGCTCCTGTGGTCTTTCCCTCAAACACTCCGGACAGTATTGTAACGGCGTCTCCCTCACGGCGCGGCGTGGCATACTTCGTCTCCCCCGGCTTTCTGCGATCCAGAAATGCCTGTATATCCGCCTCGCACAAGCTCACTCCCGCGGGGCAGCCGTCCACCACAACTCCCAGTCCGGCGCCGTGGGATTCGCCCCATGTGGATATCCGAAAGTTCTCTCCAAATATTGAACCCGCCATTTTTTACACTTCCTTTCAAAATTGCTTTGCTTTTTCTGCGTTCTATTGTATAATAAATTTAACACAATTGAAAGGAGATTTTTATGTTTAGTCAGTTTTTTGGAAATTATCTGCTGGAAAACCAGAAAATCACCGACGGGCAATATTCCTCCTGTATGGATTACATAAAGGCAAACCGCGTTAAGCTGGGACTGATTGCCGAGGCGGAAGGACTGCTCACCCGCGAGCAGGCGACAAAACTGAACCAGCTGCAGACGCAATCCGATAAACGTTTCGGCGATTTAGCTATAGAACAGGGATATCTGACAGAATCGGACGTCGACTATCTGTTGAGCCGTCAGGGAAACCCCTACTTGATCTTCGTCCAGGCCCTTGAGGAAAACCAATGCCTGTCGCGGGAGGAAATCGAGCAGTGCCTGAAAGATTTCCAGAGTGACAACGGTTATTCCGATACTGTGATGAAAGCGATTCAGGACGGCGACATCGAGCAGTTTCTCCCGGCCTTTGTGGAGGAGGACTACTCCGACTACCTGCCCCTAATCGGACTGGCTCTGCGCAGCATCGTCCGCTTTATAAGTTCCTATATCCGTATCGAAAAGGGGCGTTTTGTTCCCTTCCTGAAGACCAGATACGCCGCCTACCAGCACACGGTGGGAGACCATAACGGCTTCTTGGGATTCTGCTCTGACAGCGATGGTATACTGGCCATTGCGAGCGGGTATGCTAAAGAAGAACTTGACAAGGTAGACGAAGACGCGCTTGATGCGGTCGGAGAATTTACCAACTGTATCAACGGACTGTATGCCGCCGAACTGAGTTATCAGGATATAAACATCGACATGCAGCCGCCGGAACTGCTTTTTGATACCACAATCAAAGAGGAACAGGGATTTTACGTCCTCCCCCTTTATCTGGAGGGCAGACAATCCAGCTTAATCATTAAAATTGGTGAAAAGGAGAGGTAGGATTATGGCAAAAATACTTATTGTTGACGACTCACGAACCTCGCGCCGTATGCTGAAAAATATCCTTGTAGAAAATGGACATGAAGTTATTGGCGAAGCGGAAAACGGCCAGATTGGCTACGAAAAATACATTGAACTGGAGCCGGACATTGTCACCCTGGACATCACCATGCCGGTTTTGGACGGCCTGGGTTCTCTGGAAAAAATTATGGACTTCGATGACGAAGCCATTGTCATAATGGTAACGGCAGCCGGACAGAAAGAAAAAATGGTTGAAGCCATCAAGCTTGGCGCCACGGAATTTATCCAGAAACCTTTTGAACCGGATCAGATTTTGAGAGTTCTCGAAAATTTAAGTTAAATTCCAGAAAATCCACGGGCCAAAGCCCGTGGATTTTTTTATCTTCTTTCAGATCAGAGCAAAAACGCTTCTCACTTTTGAGAGCGGCACCTCTCAGCCGCCGCTTTTTACACTCCCAAGCGCCACTTCGCCGGTCTTGAGCCACCGCAGAATCATCCACGCGGAGGCCGCCGCCATCAGCGCCAGAATTCCGTAAAAGAGAATCCGCGCCGCCATTCCCGGCAGATACTGCTGGAACAGCGCATTGGTAAAGCTAATGAAAAACTGCACCAGAATCGGCGTCCCCCAGGCCGCCTGTCTGTTCTTCTCCAGATAAAATTTTCCGAGGAGGAGCGCCACGCCTGTGTATATGATGAGCAGAAGTATGCAGCGCAGGGCGTCCATGTACATGGAGGCCGCCGACGTATTCAGAATAGACTGCTTCAATTCCTCCGACTTTGCAAAGGTTCCCGCGTTTATCTGAAACGAATAATACAGGCTCATGCTGTAGGTGGCGAGAATATACCAGCCCGTGTTGCCGAGGCCAAATCCCAGCCCGATCGTGGCGGATCGGTACAGAGAGCGCTGTTTCTGGTTGGTCAGATATGTGCCCCAGTACATTCCGAGAGCCACGAAAACTGCGCATAAAAGTCCGTATATCAACGCACTCAGAAGAAAACTGTTCTCCGTGAGATTTTTGAACCAGACAAAGTTTGTCAATATGACAATCAGCATCAGATAGATTAACTCCTGCCACAAAAATCCTAGAATACCATACCCGATCGCGCCGGGCATACCCGTCTCCAGCTTGCTCGAACGCCTGTGGATCAGAATATAGAAAACAACCGCCACCAGTATCGGGAGCAGCATTGCCACACACATTCCTGTCATTTGTCCTGCTGAAACCATACGCTTATTCCTTTCCTTTCATTCAATCCGCAAGCAGGGAGCGTATCAGCTCATAGCCGGGATCCGTAAAACGGCCGCTGGCTCCTGCCTCCTTTTCGTTGTAATGCCATGTATGGGACTGCTCCTTCGTGCTGTCATACAGCATATATGGCACCGGTTCACCGGAATGAGTCCGGGTGCGGATCGGCGTGGGGTGATCCGGCAGAACCAGAATACGGTAATCCTCGCCGGAATTATCCAGTTTTTCCGTGAGTCTGGACAAAATCTTCGCGTCGATGGACTCAATCGCCTGTATTTTCCGCTCCACACTTCCCTGATGGCCCATTTCGTCCGGAGCCTCCACATGAATGTAGACAAAATCAAAGCCGTCCTCCAATAACGCCTTTGCCGCCGCGTCCGCCTTGCCCTCGTAATTGGTATTCAGGGTTCCGTCCGCCCCCTCTACCTGAATGTTCGCCATTCCGGCGCCCACGGCAATACCTTTTAACAGATCCACGGCGGAGATCATCGCTCCCTTTTTGTGAAATTTCTTCTCAAAAGCATCGAGCGACGGCCTCGTTCCGGCTCCCCAGAACCAGAGTGAATTTGCCTTGTTAAGCCCCTTTTGCGCCCTCGCCTCGTTCAGGGGATGGTGATTCAGAATATCAAAGCTTTTCCTCATCATATCCCGAAGTTTTTCGTCCTCCGGCAGGTACTCCCCTATGGTCTTTCCGAGAATATCGTGGGGCGGAACCAGCTCCACCGTCTCGCCGCCCTTCCAGATAGTGCAGTGGCGGTAACTGGTTCCCACCCAGAACTTGTATATATCATTCTGCAGTTCTTTCCGCACGGCCTCTATGAGCACAGCGGCGTCCTCCGTGGATATCTCGCCGCTGCTGTGGTCGAGAATCTCTCTCTGCTCATACGGCACATCTCCCTCAGAGAGCGTGACAATATTGCAGCGCAGGGCAATATCCGTATCCTCCATAGGCACGCCGATGCTGAGCGCCTCCAGCGGAGAACGTCCAGTGTAATATTTCTTCGGATCATAGCCCAGCACCGCCAGATTGGCCGTGTCGCTCCCCGGCTTCATTCCGTCCGGAATCGTTTTGGCCATGCCAATCTCCGACTTTGCAGCCAGTCTGTCCATATTGGGTGTATCTGCATATTCTAACGGCGTCTTCCCGCCCAGCTGCGCTATGGGTTCGTCCGCCATACCGTCTCCCAAAACTAAAGCATATTTCATAATAAATTTTGCCTCCCTGTCTGCTAAAATCCCACGCGGATGCGGGTGATAAAGGTGTCAAAACCAGCTATGGTATCATTGAAAGTCTTTTCCTTCATCTTGCCCGTAATAAATCCAAACTCGTCCGGAATACCGGCGTCCACAGGCTCTATATCGTCAAATTCGGCCTCGGCCTTCGCTCTCTCCGAAGCGCTTATGCGGACAAAGAACCGGTTCTCCATCTCGTCCATCGGCGCCACCGCCTGCTTTTCGTCTTCCCAGATCGTCATGACATTTACGTTCATGTGCTTCACGGCGTCTACCACATCCGAGACAACCGCGCTGGCTGTAGCCTCTTTACCGGCTCCCTTGCCGTAGAACATCACGTCCCCCAGCATATTGCCGGTGACGCAGATTGCGTTAAAGACGTCGTTGACAGCGAAAAGCGGATTGTCGCTCTTTATCATCTGGGGAGCCACCATAGCGTATAACTTCTCCCCCGATTTCCTGCTGGAGCCCAGAATCTTGATCGCCGCTCCCATCGCCTTTGCATATTGGAAATCCGTGGCAGTTATCTCTGTGATACCCTCGGTATAAATATCTTCATAATCCACCTGCTGCCCGTAGGCTAACGATGTGAGAATCGCGATTTTGCGGCAGGCGTCATAGCCCTCCACATCCGCCGTCGGATCCTTCTCCGCGTAGCCGAGCCTCTGCGCCTCCTTCAATACATCGGAAAAATCCGATCCCTCGTTGGCCATTTTGGTGAGGATATAATTGGTCGTGCCGTTCAAAATTCCATTGATCTGCTCAATGCGGTCGGCGGTGAGGCTCTGGTTCAGAGGGCGGATAATCGGAATACCGCCGCCCACACTGGCCTCAAAAAGGAAGTTCACACTCCGGCTCTTGGCAATGTGCACCAGTTCAGCGCCATAGGCGGCCACCAGCTCCTTGTTGGAGGTGCACACGCTCTTGCCGGCAAGAAGCGCCTGCTTCACAAATTCGTAGGCCGGTTTGGTTCCCCCCATGGTCTCCACAACAATGGAAATTTCCGGATCGCCGGCTATTACGCTGTAGTCATGCACCACCTTGCTCTGCACAGGATCTCCCGGAAAGTCCCGCAGATCCAGAACATATTTTACCTCTACCTCCTGCCCCGCGCGCCTTGCGATTACCTTGGCATTGGTATTCAAGACCTCCACGACGCCGGAGCCCACCGTTCCATATCCTAACACTGCTATCTTAATCATCTTCGTCCTCCATATTGTCTACCAATTCAGCAACTTTTTTCCATTCTTCCGCATTGAGAAGTTTATCCGGACTGAGTACCAGAACCAGATCCGTCCCACACCGCGCCACAAAATCCATGTAGTCGGCGCGCTTGGCCTGCGCCAGGGGCGGGAAGTTCTGGGCATTTGCCCCATCTACCTTAAAGATACCGCCCAGACCGTCTGACACAAGAGCCAGTTTGCCATAGCTGGTGCGCATAACAATGTATTTTGTTTCCACTGTCCTCTCCGCAGGCGGAAGAAGCAGACACTTTTTGATGTCCACAACAGGGATCTTCTCACCCCGGATTACCACGAAGCCCATGACATATTCCGGTCTGTCCGGCGGCAAAAGCATATCTCGGTAATTTTCGATTCCCTGCATCTTCTCCACTTCAATACCATATTCCTTCCCACTCAGAAAAAATGCAACAATTTCTTTCACACGGCATACCTCCATCTGAACTTATCTGCCATTTATCCATTTCAGATACGCATTCATAAACAAATCAATATCTCCGTCCATTACCGCGGAGACATTTCCCGTCTCCATCTCTGTCCGATGGTCTTTGACCATGGTGTAGGGCTGCATGACATAGGAGCGGATCTGACTGCCCCAGCCGATCTCCCTGACCTCACCGCGGATATCCGCCTCCTTCTCAAGGTTTTCCTGCTCCCGCAAAAGAAGGAGTTTTGCCTTGAGCATCTGCATCGCCTTGTCCTTATTCATGTGCTGAGACCGCTCGTTCTGGCACTGCACTACGATTCCGGTCGGAAAATGGGTGATGCGGATAGCGGACGAAGTCTTATTGATATGCTGTCCGCCGGCCCCGCTGGAGCGGTAGGTGTCAATGCGTATGTCCTCATCGTTGATCTCAATGTCGATATCTCTCTCGATATCCGGCATCACATCACAGGACACAAAGGACGTCTGCCTCTTTCCCGCCGCATTAAAGGGGGAGATGCGCACCAGGCGGTGAACGCCGTGCTCGCTCTTTAAGTAGCCGTATGCATTATCCCCGCGGATCTCCAGCGTCACGGACTTTAAACCCGCCTCATCTCCGTCCAGGGAATCCAGCACCGTCACGCCAAATCCCCTCTTGTCCGCCCATTTTTCATACATGCGGCAGAGCATCTCCGCCCAGTCGCAGCTCTCGGTGCCGCCGGCTCCCGCATGGAGAGTCAGGATAGCGTTCTCCGAGTCATGCTCGCCCGTGAGCAGTGTCGTTATGCGGAGATCGTCAAACGCGCGCCGGAACTCCTCAAATTCCTGACGGACTTCCGGTACCAGGGACGCGTCTCCCTCCTCATTGCCCATCTCAATGAGCGTCATAATGTCCTCATAGGAGGCGCTCAGGCTGTCGGCGCGCTCAATCACGCTCTTTAAGTCTTTTGCTTCCTTCATGGAGGCGCTTGCTTTTTCCGCGTCCTCCCAGAAATCCGGCGCTTCCATATTGCGCTCTAATTCCTCTACCCTCAGTTTCTTGTCTTCTAAGTTAAAGTGAATCCCTTACTTCCAGAAGCGGCTTTTCGAAACTGCTCAATTCGATACGAATATTATCCAGTTCTACCACAAAATCACCACCTGTATTTTTATTTTATCGGGTACGGTTCACCGTCCCCTGTCTGCCCCGACGCCCTTAGCGGCCGCAGCAATACTTATATTTTTTCCCGCTTCCGCATGGACACGGGGCGTTTCTGCTGATCTTATCCGACTTTCTCACAATCGGCGCGTTGGCGGAGTCGTCCTTATTTGTACCCGTAACCTCGGCTACCTGCTCCCTCTCCACCTTCTGCTCAATGCGGACATGCATAAGCGTCTTTACCGTCTCCTCACGAATTGCCTCCGTCATGCCGTTGAACATATCGTAACCCTGAAGGCGGTACTCTACCACCGGATCCCGCTGGCCAAACGCCTGCAGTCCAATTCCCTGACGCAGCTGATCCATGTCGTCTATGTGATCCATCCACCGGCTGTCTGTCACGCGGAGAATAATGACGCGCTCAATCTCTCGGATCTGTTCCTCATCCGGAAACTCCGCCTCTTTGCTCTCATAGAAGCGCATCGCCGCCTCCTTCAGTTTCTGGATCAGGCCGCTCTTAGTCAGATTGCTGAGCTCCCCGCCATCCAGCGTGACCGGCTCCAGCGGAATGACCGGCAGAAGGATCTCGTTGAGTTCATCTAAATCCCACTCCTCCGGCTGCTGGTCGTCGCCGATGACGGCGTTGATATATTTCTCAACCAGTTCGTCAATCATACCCACAATGGTATCCCGCATGTTATTGCCGTCCAGCACCTTCCGGCGCTCTGCATAGATAATCTCTCTCTGCTCATTATTTACCTGGTCGTACTCGAGCAAGTTCTTGCGGATACCATAGTTGTTGCCCTCGATCTTCTTCTGGGCCCGCTCGATAGCCTTGCTCAGCATCTTGTGCTGAATCTGCTCGCCCTCCGGCATTCCCAGCGAGTTGAACATCTGCATAAGATTCTGCGATCCGAACAGACGCATCAGATCGTCCTCCAGGGAAATATAGAATTTGGATTCACCCGGATCTCCCTGACGTCCGGAACGTCCACGTAGCTGATTGTCAATACGTCTTGACTCGTGCCGCTCCGTGCCGATGATCTTGAGGCCGCCCAGCTCTGTCACGCCCTCGCCCAGTTTAATATCCGTACCACGTCCGGCCATGTTGGTGGCAATGGTGACGGCTCCCCGAACGCCGGCGTCCGCGATGATCTCCGCCTCCATCTCGTGGAATTTCGCATTGAGCACTTTGTGCGGAATCCCCCGTTTTTTCAACAGTTGGGACAACTCCTCCGATGCGTCGATGGTAATGGTTCCGACCAACACCGGCTGCCCCTTCTCATGGCTCTCCACAATGTCCGCCACAATCGCATTCAGTTTTTCCCGTCTGGTCTTGTATACGGAATCCTCGTGGTCAATACGCTGTACCGGAAGGTTGGTAGGAATCTCCACTACGTCCATGCCGTAGATCTCACGGAACTCCTTCTCCTCCGTGAGAGCCGTACCGGTCATACCGCACTTTTTAGTATATTTATTGAAGAAATTCTGGAAAGTGATGGTGGCCAGCGTCTTGCTCTCCCTCTTTACCTTCACATGCTCCTTTGCCTCGATGGCCTGATGCAGTCCGTCGGAATAGCGGCGGCCCGGCATGATACGTCCGGTAAACTCATCTACGATTAATACCTGGTCGTCCTTTACCACATAGTCCTTATCAAGGTGCATCAGCGCATGGGCCCGCAGAGACAGGTTGACGCAGTGCTGGATCTCCAGGTTCTCCGGATCCGCCAGATTTTCCAGATGGAAAAATCGCTCCACCTTCTTGATTCCCTGCTCCGTCAGGTTGACTGTCTTCTCCTTCTCATTGGCAACATAGTCGCCGGTCTCGTTGCTGTCCTCCTTCATCAGGATATCCATTTTGGATAATTCCTTCTCCGTTCCCTTTTTCAACTGGCGCACCAGATTGTCGCAGGCCTCATAGATCTTTGTGGATTTTCCGCTGGAGCCAGAAATAATCAACGGCGTCCTGGCCTCGTCGATCAGCACCGAGTCCACCTCGTCCACAATGGCATAGTGCAGTTCCCGCTGCACTAACTGTTCCTTATAAATCACCATATTGTCGCGGAGGTAGTCAAAACCAAGCTCGTTGTTCGTCGCATAGGTAATATCGCAATTATAGGCCTCGCGCCGCTCATCATTATCCATACTGTTGAGGATAACGCCTACTGTCAGTCCCAGAAATTCATGAATCTGGCCCATCCACTCCGCATCACGCTTTGCCAGATAATCATTGACGGTAACGATATGGACGCCTTTTCCCTCCAGCGCATTCAGATACGCCGGAAGGGTGGATACCAGCGTCTTTCCCTCACCGGTACGCATCTCCGTGATACGTCCCTGGTGCAGGATCACGCCGCCGATTAACTGCACCCGAAAGTGGCGCAGTCCAATCGTCCTCTTGGACGCCTCCCTGACTACAGCGTAGGCTTCGGGCATGATGTCCTCCAACGTCTCTCCCTCTGCCAGCCGTCTCTTAAATTCCTCAGTCTTAGCTCTCAGCGCATCATCTGAAAGTTTCTCCATCTCCGGTTCGAGCGCCTCGATTTTATCTACGATAGGAATAACCCTTTTGACCTCTCGCTCACTGTGAGTCCCAATTACTTTACTTAATAATCCCATTTTGTCACTCTCCAATAATTTTTCATTGCGCACGGGACGGTATTGCCCCAAATTATTTTACCATTAGTTGGAACAGGTTTCAACTAGTATTTTCACCCGACCGCGTTTCCATATCGCCCGACTGCATTTCCATAATATGTACGCTCACGCGATTTCGGGCGGACAGATGTCCGGACATCAAAAAGGGCATTCTCCTGAAGGAAAATGCCCTGGCATCCTTTTCGACAATTAGAATTCCGGTTCTATCAGACCGTATGTACTTCCCTTCCTCTTATAAACCACATTGACCTCCTCTGTGTCCGAATTGCGGAACACAAAGAAATTATGTCCCAGAAGTTCCATCTGGACACAGGCCTCCTCCGGATCCATCGGCTTCATGGCAAACTTCTTGGAACGGATAATCTGAATCTCCTCCTCGTCCATGACGTCTTCCTCGATGAACGCCCTGCTCAGCTGTGCGGCATTCTGCTCTTTGTCAATGAGTTTGTTCTTATATTTGCGAAGCTGTCTCTCGATCACTTCTTCTACAAGATCAATGGACACATACATATCAGTGCTTGTCTCCTCTGCGCGGATAATACTGCCCTTCATCGGAATGGTGACTTCAATTTTCTGGCGGTTCTTCTCCGTGCTCATTGTGACATGAACCTCTGTGGAATCGTTAAAGTATCTCTCTAATTTACTGATCTTCTCCTCAACCGCTGAACGTAACCCTTCTGTTATGTCGATATTCTTTCCGCTTATTACTAAATTCATAATATTCAGCTCCTTTGCCCATAAGTTTTAGTTGAATCCCTCAGGATCTAACTCGTAATTTCATTATACAACAAAACCAGTTTTTGGGCAATAGAAATTGATGGACTTTTTGAATTGCTTTCCTTAAATTGTCTTATAACTTGGGAAAATGTAAGACAAACAAATTTATTCTACAAAGGGCTTACATTTTTGTTGACAATGTGTATAACTTTGTGCATAACTCTGAAATGTCGCAAAACCGTTCTTTTAAATGTGGATAAATTTGTGACTTGTCCCGGACTACAAATGTCTGCGTACAACCGTTCGGATTTGAATTGTCATACAATCGCACAAACCCTTTGACAGACTACAGGCGCCGCCTGTCGGGCAGCGCCTGCTTATCGCTTCAGCCGGATACGGCCGCTGTTTCTTTCTTTTAATTCAGTACACGCCGTGCACAGTACGGAGTGCGGTAGTACATATTGCTCGTAGTAATGCCTGTCCGCGGATTGCTTGCGTGAACCACCCGTCCTCCGCCGATACAGAGGGCCACATGATTTACCCTTCCGCCGCTGGCATAGAAAATCAAATCGCCGGCTCTCGCGCTGGAGACGCTGATCTTTTTGCCCACCCTGGACTGCTCTCTGGAAGTACGGGGCAGACTGATGCCAAATTTCTTAAATACCGACATGGTAAATCCGGAACAGTCTGTGCCGTGAGTCAGGCTGGTGCCGCCATATACATACGGGTTGCCGACAAACTGCAGACCGTAGGAAGCGATTGCCGAGCCGTCTCCGCTCCCCAGTGCGCTTCCGCCGGAACCGCTGTCGGAGCTTCCGCCGCCCCCGCTGCTGCTGCCTCCGGAGCCGTTGCTGGAACCGCCGCCGCTGCTGCTTCCTCCGCTGCCGTTGCTGGAGCCGCCGCCCTTGCTTCCTCCGCTGCTGCTGCCTCCGCTGCCGGCGGACGAACTTCCCCTAGAACTGCTTCCGGAGTTGGAACTGCTGGATCCCGAACTGCCTGTGCTCCTCGAGTTGGAACTGGAACTGCTGGAACTGGAACTACTGGAACTGGAACTACTGGAACTGCCGGAGTTGGAGCTGCTTGTACTGCTCTGGCGTTTCTTCGCCTCGGCCTCCGCCGCTTCCGCTGCCGCTCTGGCCGCCGCCTTTCTTCTCTCCTCCTCCCGTTCCTCCTCAATGGATACGGCTTTTTTGAATTGAACGGAAATCTTTACATAATCCTTGGATACATAGCCGACGGTATCGCCGTCCACCCGAATCTTCGCCCACTCGGATTCCTCTCGGAGCACCTCGTAACTCTCGTCCTCCGGAATCAGCGTCAGGACGGTACAATTGGTGTTCTTTTCCTCCCGCACCTTCAGTGTCTCCGTCGTCACCGTCGCCCACTTAGTGCCAAAATCATCGATCAGCTTCTCAGCGCTGTATCCAATCGCCAGATAATCCTTCATAATATAGCCGCTGACAGAACCGGATTTGATATACACCCAGTCCCCCTCGTGCTTTATGATCGTAGCCGCGCTTCCGCGGTACAGCTTTCCTATAATCTCCGCCTCCGTACTCGGTTTCTTGCGGATATTTACATAATCAGCCGCAATGGATATTCCCACATTGGCATATTCAGATTCCGGTTTCGGTGTGGCTGTGGCCGTAGCCTGTTCTGTCGGCTGCGGCGTGGCGCCCCCCACCGCTGTTCCACTCACAACCGTGGTTCCGTCTGTATTCGTCGTCGTGTCCTCAAAGGCTACGATCGCCTCCGGATCCGACTGATTCCCGCCCGTCTGCACCGAACAATACTGATCCAGCGTATAGGAAATTCCCGCCAGCTCCGTCGTGGTTCCCATCGTAGTCGATGTAGAAACTATGTACCGTCCCCATATTCCAAAGGATAGTACCAGGCCTGAACCCAATAGAATCCTTATAAACCTTCTCTGTCGCATCTGTCTATCCCTCCAAAACGGCAAACTACCGCTTGTCCAAATAAATATTACGAAATTATTACATATACATTCTCAGTATAGCAATTAAATTCCCATCTGTCAACCCGTGAAACGCCCTGTTTTTATAGATTTTCACCATTTGTATCCCGTTTTGCCCCATCGGGAAAAGTTTTCTACAGCAATTGACTATTTTTCTTCTTCCATTTTTTGCCCGGCTGTGCTACAATAGAGATAACAGTAAATACCTTTGAAAAACAGGAGGGATTTCTATGGAACTCAGCGACGGAATGGATATTGCCGCATATTCTACGGCAAATGCCCAGACTTCCCTGATGCAAGCTGTGGGAACTACGGTTTTGAAAAAGACCATGGACATGGTGGAGGCAGAGGGAGCCCAGCTGGCACAGATGATGGAATTGTCTGTCAATCCGGACGTCGGCGCCAATATTGATATACGGATTTGACAGGCCCGCCGGAATTCTTATATGAAGTGAACTTTATATGAAGTGAATATGAACTTGGCATCCATGGATAACTAATCCATGAATATCCGATTCCTAAATATCAGATCCCAGCCGGATATCCGGCTGGGATTTTTTTTCGGCAACGATTTAATCCACTGCCACAACAGCCTCAATTTCGATGAGCACATCTTTGGGAAGTCTCGCCACCTCCACGCAGGAACGCGCCGGACACTCCCCGTCAAAATAGCGGGAATAAATTTCATTGATTGTGGCAAAATCGTCCATGTTTTTGATAAATACCACTGTTTTTACCGTGTTCTTAATGTCTGCTCCCGCCGCCTCAATCAGCGCGGCCAGATTGCCGATTGCCTGCTCCGCCTGGGCCTCAATCCCGCCCTGAACCAGTTCTCCGGTAGCCGGAATAATTGGGATCACGCCGGAGGTAAACAAAAGACCGTTTGTCATCACAGCCTGTGAGTAGGGCCCGATTGCAGCCGGCGCCTTATCTGTTGAAATAATTTTTTTCATCCTATCGCACCTTCCTTTTCTCTTTTTTATCCAGTATACCGCAAACTTTCTTATAATTCACTAGTTTTTTTTGAGAATTCATAGTATACTGTCATATAGAAACCGACCGGACAAACCGGCCGGGCATAAGCAAGAGGTGAATTTATGTACAGTTGTGAAGACCGTGTATCATACAGCCGCATCGACAAGGATGGACTTTTGGGCGTGTCAAATGTAGTGGACGCCATGCAGGACTGCTGCCTGTTCCACAGCGAAGACGTGGGACATTCCGCCATTCTTTTAAAGGAAAAAAATCGGGCGTGGCTTGTCAGCTCCTGGCATGTGGTATTCGTCCGGCGCCCCAAAATGGGGGAGGTATTTCGGGTTCACACCTGGCCCTACCGTTTCCTGGGGATTTTTGGATGCCGTAATTTTCTGATGGAGACACCGGAAAAGGAAGTTCTGGCCTATGCCGATTCCAAGTGGTTTTATTTCAATTCGCTCACCGGCCAGCCTACCCGAATTGACGCCGGAGAGCTGGAGGCCTACCCAACGGAACCGCCCTACGACATGAATTACTCCTCCCGGAAGATTCCCTGTCCCCAGAATCTGTCCCTTGTGGAGCGCATCGCCGTGTGCCAGAATTACCTGGACACAAACGACCATGTAAACAATGGCCAGTATGTCCGCCTGGCCGTCAATTTTCTCCCGATCGACTATGACGTGGCCGAATTTCGGGCGGAGTTCCGGCTGGCCGCCACAATGGGAGACACCCTCCATGTGCGGACGGGCACTGAAAACGGATTTTTCTATGTCGTATTTACAGATGAGGAGGGAACGCCCTATTTCATCAGTGAATTTCAGGAACGCTGATTGGAAATCCTATCAGAAATGAGGAAGATATGACTGCAGAACAAAAATTTCTTGGCACCACCGCCAGATTGTATATAAAACGAACCAGTAAATTCGGCGTGTATCTGGGCGCCGAGGACTATCCGGAATTTGAAGTCCTGCTCCCCGGAGGGCAGGTGCCGCCAGACGCCCGTCGCGGAGATTATATGGAAGTCTTTTTGTATAAGGACTCGGAAGACCGCCTGATTGCCACTACTGCGTCTCCGCGCGTACAGCTGGGACAGGTTGCCCCTCTCACCGTCACCGACGTCACCGGCATCGGCGCATTTCTGGACTGGGGGCTCGCCAAAGATCTGTTTCTCCCCTTTAAGGAGCAGACTACAAAAGTCCATGTCGGCGACACGGTTCTGGCCGCCCTCTATGTAGATAAGAGCGCGCGTCTGTGCGCCACAATGCACATCTATGACTATCTCCGCTGCGACAGCAGCTACAGAAAAGGCGATCGGGTGCAGGGCCGGATCTACGAGATACTCGACTCCTTTGGCGCCTTTGTGGCGGTGAGGGATACCTACTCCGCCCTGATTCCCCACAATGAGATGACGCGGGAGCTGAAGGTGGGGGAGGAAATCTCCGCCCGGATCAAGGAAATCACGCCGGAGGGCAAGCTAACCCTGAGCCTTCAGGAAAAGGTAAAGACACAGATGGGAATTGACGCCGAACGGATTTTTAAACGACTGGAGGAGGCGGGAGGGGAGCTTCCCTTCCACGACAAGACCTCGCCCGAAATCATCAAGCGGGAATTTTGCATCAGCAAGGCCGCATTCAAAAGGGCGCTTGGACGCCTCCTGAAGGCGGGCAAGATAGAAATAACAGAGGCTGGCATACGCCTGAAAGCGTAGCCAGCCCTTTTTTTATTTGTTACATTAATGCTTGCTATCGAGAAACCGCATCTTATTTTCCTTCGAATCGCGCAGGGTGCGCCGGGGCGTCTCCTTCGGCTGATCCAGTCCGGCCGCATGGCTGAATTCGTTCTGACGTTCCAGTTTGCATTTGTCACAATACCGGCCCGTCTTGATCATGGCGCCGCAGGACTCGCAGGGAATCCCTATGGGAGAATCACTGGAAAATACCAGCCGTCCCTCTCTTATCCAGCGGTTGATCTGGGACACGCTCACATTCATCTCCTCGGAAATCGTATGGATCTCCGCTTCCTTGTTCTCCCGTATGTATTTCTTTACCTCCATAAATTTTTCTTCCAGTTTTTTCTGGCAGGCAGGACAAATCCTCTCGCCTCTGATGTAGTTGAACAGTTTTCCACACGATCTGCAAGTAATAATCTCCATCGCTGAAACCTCCTTTTATCACCTAATAGTCTCTGCCGATGCAAAGACAGGCAGAATATATCTCTCGGACGCCCAGGCTCCGAATCACATCCGCGCACGCATCCAGGGTGGCTCCTGTGGTGTAAATATCATCTACCAGCAGCACCCGGCGGCACTGTGACAATTCGCCGCTGAACGCATCACGGACGGCAAAAGCTTCCTGAAGGTTATGTCTCCGCTCACGGTTGTCCAGCCCCTTCTGCGGGCGAGTCGGGCGAAGACGAATCAACGCGTCCGGCAGTACCTCAATCCCTGTCCGGTCGCCTATGGCCTCCGCCAGTCTGACCGACTGGTTAAAACCGCGAAACCATCTTTTGCGCCAGTGCAGCGGCACGGGGATTATCCTCTCCGGATTCCAGCGCGCGAGCAATCCGCCCCAGCGCGCCAAAAATTCCTCCGCATAAAATTCACTGTCCGCCACACAGCCTGTATTCTTGAAATCCGCCATGGCTTTCTTCATATCTTTATTGTATATCCAGACGGCTCTCCCCTGTGTCAGGCTGCCATTTCTTCCGCGGCAGTCCACGCAGTATTCTGTCTCCGGATTCATAACCGGTTTCCCACACCGCAGGCACAGCGGCTCCCTGACTACAGGAAGTTTGCGCCGGCAGGCGCCGCAGACGCCCTGCGTCCTGTCCCGCAACAACTCGCCGCATAAAATGCACTTCTCCGGAAATAAAAACACCCCACCCCTCCTGTTCTTCTATATGTCTATCATGCCAAAAAACTTTACATTTTGCAACCCTTTTTTTCTTCCATTTCCATAATTCTTTCCGCCAGGGAGGAATAGCGCAGCTGCTCGGACTGATTGCGTATCATATTCCTCACTGTCTCCCGACTTCCCACGATTGTGACGCACTGTCTGCCCCTAGTCACCGCCGTATACAATACGTTCCGGTTCATCAGCGGGCGGGGGCCCGCCAGGAGCGGCAGCACCACGGCCGGATATTCGCTCCCCTGAGACTTATGTATCGTGATGGCATAGGCCAGATCCAGCTCGTCCATATTTCCCTGAGCATACGTCACATACCTCTCCTCGTCGAAGCAGACCGTCATTTCCCGATTCAGCAGATCGATCTGTGCAATCCTGCCGCAGTCCCCATTGAATACTCCGGTTCCCTCCTCGATTGGCATACCCGCATAGCCGCGGACTTCCCATTTCAACTGATAATTATTCTTCATCTGCATGACCTTGTCCCCTTCCCGAAACAGGACGCCGTGGCTCTCAATCTGATTTTTCTGAGGGCTCTCCGGATTGAGGTATTTCTGCAGGACTTCATTGCATCGGTACACCCCCAGTTCTCCCTTTTTCATTGGCGTCAGCACCTGGACGTCAAAGGGCGTGCAGTTTGTGTAGACGGGCATTTTATCCCTCACAAGCCACAGCATCACCTCCAGTACGCCATGGCTGTCCTCCCGCTTCAGGCAGAAGAAATCCCGACTCTTATTGTCCAGTGAAATCTCCTCTCCGTCATGTATCCGGTGGGCGTTGACAATAATGTCGCTCTCCGCTGCCTGCCGGAAGATTCGGGACAGTTTGACTACATTGAAACAGTGGGAGCGGATTATGTCCTTTAAGACATTGCCCGGCCCCACACTGGGCAGCTGATTCACATCACCGACCAGAATCAGGCGCGTCCCCACAGCCACTGCCTTGAGAAGGCTGTGGAACAAATATATGTCCACCATGGACATCTCGTCTATAATCACCACGTCCGTCTCCAGCGGATTCCACTCGTTCCGCCCAAACAGCTCCGCCTGCATCTTCTCCGCATCGTCCGAACCCTCCAGGAGAGCGCCGTTGTATTCCAACAGCCGGTGAATGGTCTGCGCCTCGCACCCCGTGGCCTCAGACATCCGCTTTGCCGCACGACCGGTGGGGGCCGCCAGCAGAATGTCCATTCCCTCCTCCTGCAGACACCGGATAATCATGTTAATCGTCGTCGTCTTCCCCGTGCCAGGCCCTCCGGTAAGTATCAAAAGGCCACTGTCCATGGCCTCTCTCACCGCCATGCGCTGCTGCTCGTCCAGGACAATATCCGCCTTTTTTTCCATTTCCCTTATCAGCCTGTCGTTCCCCTCGCCCCTGCGCCCTATCGAAACATGCAGATCCAGGAGCATACGGGCGCAGTTTAACTCCGCGTAATAGAGGGCGGGCAGATAGACATTCCTCTCCTCCGTCATGCGCACAGACTTGTCCGCCTCCATCTGTTCCAGCGCCGTATAGACCATCTCCGGCGATACCTCCAGACGGTATACCGCCTCCTGAATCAAAAGCTTTTCCGGCATATACACATAGCCCTCACCCGCTCCGCTGTTGAGTACATAGAGAATCCCCGCCCGAATCCTCTGTTCCGAATCCATGGCAAAGCCGCTCTTTCTGGCAATCTCATCGGCGATCCGGAACCCCACGCCCGTTATGTCCTCCGCCAGGCGGTAGGGATTCTCCCGAACGACGCCATATAACTCCGTCCCGTAGGTCTGATAAATCTTCACGGCCAGATGATTGGAGATCCCGTACTGCTGGAGAAAAATCATGGCGCTGCGCATCTCCCGCTTCTCCTCAAACTGCACAGCTATACTGACGGCCTTTTTCTCGCTGATGCCCTTGACCTCCGCCAGACGCTCCGGCTCCTTCTCAATAATCTCAAAGGTCTTGTCGCCAAACTTTTCCACGATGCGCGCAGCCAGTCCTCCCCGTATACCCGCAATCGCCCCTGAGGACAGGTAGCGCAGCATAGACGTCGTATCGTCCGGCTCCTGTATGTCATAGGAAGTCACCTTCAACTGCTCCATATAAACCGGATGATGCACCATTTCCCCTCGGACGCAGACATACTCGCCCTCATTGATAAAGGGAAAATTACCAACGCAGGTCTCCGTCTCTCCGTCGCCGCCCTCCAGTTCAAATACCGTATATCCGTTCTCCACATTGCGGAAAATAATATGGGCCACATACCCCTTCCGTTCCTCCATGCCGTCCCTCTTTCCGCCGGAAACACACCGATCGGTGCAAAATCCGGCTACCGAAAAACAGGCGGTGCACTTCCGGCTCCGCCTGTTTCCATTTTTTTACTAGGCCTTACGAATTGTTCTGAATAGATTTATACAACTGCTCTGCAATGCCAAAGCCCTGTCCGCTGTTCACCATGCGCTCTGAAATCTCCTGCAGGTAATTATCAGAGAACATATCCACATACTGTCCGCTGCTGTCATCGTCCTCATCATCCGAGAACACCTTTGCCGTCTCCTCCATCGTCTTAAACATCTGCTGGATCATATAGGCCTCAAACTGCTTGCAGGCATCTAACGTCTCCTCGTCTGTATCCGCATCCTGAATCTTATTTGTCAGCCGGTCTGCCGCCGCATCGACAGCATCTGCCGGATAGGTATTCAAATATGTATTTTCAATCGACATAGACATTCTATCACCTCATTATCATTTTAATCCCCATTCCGGAGCGTTTTCGCGAAAAATAACTGGCAGGCTATTTCTCACACTACAAACGCCCGCTATCAGGAGCGCAGGTTGTTGGCCTGCTGCAACATCTCGTCCGAGGCCCTGATTGCTCTGGAATTCATCTCATACGCCCTCTGTGCAATAATCATATTTACCATCTCGTCTGCCGCCTGGACGTTGGAGCTCTCCAGATAGCCGGAGACGATTTTGGCGTCCAGATCGCCCGCCGTATAAATCGTCGGCTCGCCTGAGGCCGCCGTCTCTAAATAATTTGAGCCGGAGCCCTTCTCAAGGCCGGACGCATTCGGGAAATAGGCAAGGCCAACCTGAATCCCCACATACTGCTGATTGCCTGCGGCATCGGGATATGTCAGCCTTCCCGCCTGATCGATCTCCAGCTCCGTGGCCCGGTAATCGCCGGACAGCACAATCGGATTTCCGTTGACATCCAGCACCGGACGGCCGCTTGTATCTGTGAGAGCCAGTCCATCCGACATCACAGACACATTGAAATGTCCGTTCCGCGTGTAGGCCGTACTCCCGTCCTCCAACTGCACCATGAAAAATCCGTTGCCCTGAATCGCATAGTCAAACTCTCCGTTGGATGCATTTAAATTGCCCTGGGTAAAGTCCGAGGAAATCGAACCAACCCTCACGCCGAGTCCGACCTGCGCGCCCACCGGCTTTGGTTCCCCCGTAGTCGTAGTCGATACCCTCTGTAAATTCTGGTATATAAGCGTCTTAAAATTCGCCGCCTGCGTCTTGTACCCTGTGGTACTGATATTTGACAGGTTGTTTGCTATCGTATCCAAATTGGTCTGCTGCCCGATCATTCCGCTGGCAGCCGTCCATAATGCACGCATCATAAGCATTACCTCCACATTATATATGTATTATTATTGCAGTCTGCCGACCTGGTTGACCGCATGGTCTAACATCGTATCATACGATCGTATCACTTTCTGATTCGCCTCATAAGCCCTGGTAATAGCGATCAGGTTCACCATCTCGCTCACCGCCTGGACATTGGACTGCTCCGTGTACCCCTGTATCACTTCTGCCACTGCCTCCTTCGTAGTGGCTCCCGCTACCGGTTCATACATGGTATCGCCATATTTTTTCAGATAATCGTAATCCTCAAAATCTACGATCTGCAGGGTATCGATTACCTGTCCGTCGGCTGTAATCACACCGTCGGGAGAAATGCTCACCGACCTGGCGGACGGATCAATCGTTATATCGCCGCCCAGCCCCTGAATCGGATTGCCGTCTGCGTCCACCAGAAGGCCGTCCTTCGTCAGCATAAACTGTCCGTTGCGCGTGTAGCGGGTGTGCGTCTCACCGGCTTTGTCCGTGACATGAACCGTGAAGAACCCGCTCCCGCCCAGGGCGACATCAAACCTCTCGCCCGTCTCACGCAGAGAACCCTGGTCATAGCTTGTATATACTTCCCCAATCTTCACTCCCAGGCTCAATCTTCCGATTGCCTGATTGTGATACGCCTGAGATCCATCTCGTATTTTGATTCCGAGCACCTGTTCAAACGCCTGACTGGCTACTTTGTCTTCCTTATAGCCCACGGTGTCGGCATTGGCCATGTTATTGGATATAACATCCAGCCGTTTCTGCTCATTGACCATCCCTGTCCAGGCAGTGTAAAGACCTCTTAGCATACATTACTCCTTTCACATCTCACCATGTGTATCTGCGCAGAGAGAACATCAGTCCTCCCCGCTTCCTGTGTTGCCGCCCAAAAACTCAACATATTTTCCCGTGCCAATGGCAACCGCTGTCATCGGCTCCTCTGCCGTCATCGTGGTGATGCCGGTCTTGGACTCGATCAATTCCTCCAGTCCGTACAGCAGGCTTCCGCCACCCGTCAGGACAATGCCGCGGTCGGCGATATCCGCCGCCAGCTCCGGCGGCGTCTTTTCCAGAACGCTGTGTACCGCCTCCACGATCTGCGCGGTGGTGTCCTTGAGCGCCTCCTCTGTCTCCTCAGAGGTAACGGTAATCGTCTTCGGCAGACCTGTCACCAGATTCCGCCCCCTCACGTCTACCGACACGCTCTCCGGACGCGGGAAGGCAGAGCCGATCCGGATCTTGATATCCTCGGCCGTCCTCTCACCGATCAGCAGATTGTGTTTCTTCCTCATGTAGCGCACGATGGCGTCGTCAAAATCGTCTCCTGCGATCTTGATAGAGGTGCTCACAACCGTTCCGCCGAGAGAGATAACGGCGATGTCCGAGGTGCCTCCTCCGATGTCTACGATCATGTTGCCGCACGGCCTGGCAATGTCAATCCCCGCTCCGATGGCCGCCGCGATCGGCTCCTCGATGATCTTTACATCTCTGGCGCCGGCCTGGAAAGCCGCATCCTCTACTGCCTTGCGCTCTACCTCTGTCACCTGGCTCGGCACACAGATACTGATTAACGGCTTGCGGAATCTCTGCTTGCCCACTGCTTTGTGGATAAAATATTTTAACATCTTCTCCGTCACGGTGTAATCCGATATAACGCCCTGGCGGAGAGGACGGACAGCTACAATATTTCCCGGTGTACGCCCCAGCATCAGGCGCGCTTCCTCACCGATGGCTTTGATCCTGTTCGTATCCCGGTCAAAAGCCACCACGCTCGGCTCCTTTAACACAACTCCCTTTCCCTTTACATAGACCAGAATACTGGCAGTTCCCAAATCAATTCCTATATCAAAAGCCACAGTTCTACTTCTCCTTTCTCCATCTCCTGTACTCCATCTCCAAATATACACACGTACCTAATCTTATTATAAACGCATTTGAAAATAATTCAAATCCTTTTTGCAAATTTTTTTCAGTTATTCTCCCCCTATTTGTTATATCGTATCAGAACGGCATATCTTTTACTCCCGTGCGAAATTTTCTCATGTGACGTCTTCCGCCTCGGCCGCCTTCAGCATAATGGCACATTCCACGCGTTTGCGCTGCAGTTCGCAGCCAATCTCGTATGGTTTGTTAATATCCCCGCGGCTGTGCCAGGCGTTGGCGGCGCAGCCGCCGCTGCAGTAAAAGCGGGCAAAGCACTGTCTGCACTCCTCCTTGGCATAGACATTGCACAGTTTGAAGCTGTCGCGCAGATCCGTATTCACGATTCCCTCATATACGCTGCCCAGGCGGAATTTTTCCTCGCCCACAAACTGATGGCAGGGGTACAAATCCCCCCAGGGCGTAACCGCCAGGTATTCGGTGCCTGAGCCGCAGCCGGACAACCTCTTATACACACAGGGCCCGCCGCTTAAATCAATCATATAGTGGAAGAACTGAAAGCCCCGTCCCTCTTTTTTTCTCCGGAGCATTTCCCTTGCCAGCTCATCATAGCCGCGGCAGATCTCCGGTACGTCTTCCTCCCGGATCGCATAGGGCTCCTCCGGCCCGGCCACCACCGGCTCCACCGATATCTGCTCAAAGCCCTCGTCCGCCAGACTGAGGACGTCCTTGACAAAATCCAGATTTTCCCTGGTAAACGTCCCTCTCACATAATACCGCGTCTGGTTGCGGCTCTCCGCCACTTTCTTGAATTTGTCCAAAATCAAATCGTAGCTGCCCGCCCCGTTTTTGAATGGGCGCATACGGTCATGAACCTCCCGCCTCCCGTCAATGCTCAGCACGATATTGTCCATCTCACGGTTGGCAAAGTCTATAATGTCATCATTCAGGAGGACGCCGTTCGTGGTGAGGGTAAAGCGGAAATGCTTGTCCCTCTCCTTTTCAAGTTTCCTGCCGTAGGCAACTATTTCCTTCACCACCTCTATATTCAGAAGGGGTTCTCCCCCGAAAAAATCCACCTCCAGGTTCCGGCGGCTTCCGGAATTTTCCACCAGAAAATCCAGGGCCTTTTTCCCCACCTCTGAACTCATCAGCGAGCGGTCTCCCTGATACTCCCCTTCTCCGGCAAAACAGTACCGGCAGGCCAGGTTGCAGTCGTGGGCAATGTGCAGGCACAACGCCTTAACTACCGTCTGGCGTTTTTTGAAATCGATTACCGGCTCCCGGTACACGTCCTGCGCATACAGAGAGCCCTCTTTCTCTAACGTCTTCAAGTCATCGAAGATCTCCCGTATATCCTGTTCTGTGATATTTTCCTTCTTATATTTATCTGTAAGTGCGTCGGATATCTCCCGGAATTTTTCCTCCCGGTATCTGTCCGCATCGTCCTCGTCCAGCATAGAGAGCACGTCGTATACCACGTCGTCTACCAGATGGACGGAGCCGCTGTTGACGTCCAGCACAATATTATATCCGTTGTTTTTATATTGATGTATCATATCTGACCTCTCACATGGAATGAGGACTAAACCGGCGTCGTCACACCGGTCAGCCCTCCATTGCTCATCTGAATATTCCTTTATTATTTATTCTCGCAGGTCTGATTTCCCACCGTACAGGACGTCTTGCAGGCAGACTGACAAGATGTCTGACACTCGCCGCACCCGCCCTTCTTCACAGTATCCTTCAGATTCTTTGTAGTTAATGTCTTAATTCTTTTCATCTTTGCCTCCATTTCAACGCAGTTCTCATAACCTCTTTTATTTTCTCCGCGTACATCCTGCCGGGCGGCATGGAAATACGGGCTCTTTTTATTGTAGCATACTATGGCATTTTTGTAAACTGCCCGTTGGCGTTTTATGATTTCGTCAGCGCTTTATAATTTCGTGACGGGCTGGGCCGTTGGATACCATTTTTACCGGAACCTCCAGTTCCTTTTCGACAAATTCGATATAACGGCGGCAGTTCTCCGGCAGTTCGTCATATTCCGTGATGCCGCGGATATCGCTCCTCCAGCCGGGGAGTATCTCATAGACCGGCTTCGCCTTTTTCAGGCTGGCAGTGGTCGGGAAATCCCTGGTCACTCTGCCGTCGATCTCATATCCCACGCACACCGGAATCTCGTCGAGGTAGCCCAGGACGTCGAGCACTGTCAGAGCCGCCTCCGTGGCGCCCTGCACGCGGCATCCGTACCGGCTGGCCACAGCGTCAAACCAGCCCATCCGGCGCGGGCGCCCTGTCGTAGCGCCGTACTCTCCGCCGTCGCCGCCGCGCCGCCGCAGTTCTTCCGCCTCGTCGCCAAATATCTCACTGACAAATTCACCGGCTCCCACGGCGCTTGAGTAGGCCTTTACCACGGCCACGATCCGCTTGATCTCATAGGGCGGCAGTCCGGCGCCGACTGCCCCGTATCCGGCCAGCGTGGACGAAGACGTCACCATAGGAAATATCCCGTGATCCGGATCCTTCAGTGAGCCGAGTTGTCCCTCCAGCAATATCCGCCTGCCCTGTTTTTGCGCCTCATATAAATAGGCGGACACGTCGCAGACATAGGGCTCTACCATCTTGCGGTATTCCCGCAGGGTATCCATCAGTTCATCTACCTTCAAGAGCGGTTTGTGATACAGGTGCTCAAGCAGTATGTTTTTCTGGACGCATACACTCTCCAGTTTTTCCCTGAGAAGTTCCTCGTCAAACAACTCGGATACCTGAATCCCCACCTTGGCAAATTTATCAGAAAAAAAAGGAGCTATACCGGATTTGGTCGAGCCAAAGGATTTACCGGCCAGACGCTCCTCCTCATATTCGTCAAACAGGATATGGTATGGCATCACGATCTGGGCCCTGTCCGACACTTTCATCTTCGGCATCGGAACCCCTCTCTCTACAATTCCGTTTATCTCGCGGAACAGATCCGGAATATTCAGCGCAACGCCATTTCCAATCACGCTGGTGGTATGGCGGTAGAAAACGCCAGACGGGAGAATGTGGAGGGCAAATTTGCCATATTCATTTACTATCGTATGTCCCGCATTACTGCCTCCCTGAAAACGGACGATAATATCGGACTCCTCAGCAAGCATATCCGTGAGTTTTCCCTTTCCCTCATCGCCCCAGTTGGCTCCTACAATCGCTGTTACCATAGCCATTCCTCCTTGTCATCCCGACAGGCAGATCGAGTCGTCGGGTAGAACTGTTATTTTACACACAAACACATACACTACCATTATACACGAAGGCCGGCTATTCTTCAAGATATTTTTGACAGAGGGCCAGTTTTTCCTCCGGCCAGTCTGTGGACGTGTGGATATTCAGTATGCTCTGCGTCTCATGAAGGGCGTTGTAATACCACATGGCCGCCTCTGCATAATCCTTCTGTGCCAAAAAGTATTCCCCCAGTTCATAGCACATCTCCGAGGAACCCTCGCTCAGCAGATCCTTCAGGGACATCTTCAGCAGAGTGTGGGCGTCTCCCCGCAGACGGGCAGCCCGACAGACGATGCAGGCGGCCTCCTTCACCTCGTCCAGGCTCCGCTCAGAATCCAGCGCCGTGCCGGTAAAAAATTCCTCCGCCTCCAGAAAATCCTCATCTTCTCCGGATATATACAATTCCATGGCATACATGTGATGAAGCCGTCCGGACAGGCGCAGCCCCTTTTTGATATGCTTCTGGAAGGTGGCGAAATCCCTCTTGCTGTGATTGCTCTCCGGACGGTGTTCAATGACAATGTCCGAGTCATATATGAGGGGATCCAGCCGCACCATCTCATGGACGGGTTCCGTCCATATAAATTTGCGCAGCCGCTTAAATAATTTGGGGCGGTATTCCTCGTCAAAATTGTAGGCGGTGCCAAAAGACAACTGATTGCCATATTTCATCTGCACAATGTCGATCTCCGGCAGAAGCGCCTCCTTTAATTCCCTGAACCTTCTCCGGTTTTCCTCGTTGAGCACCTCGTCGGCGTCGGCCGAATAAATGTAGTCTTTTGTGGCCTTTTCAAAGGCAAAGTTTCTCGCCGCGCTGAAGTCGTCGATCCACTCGAAATCATAGATTTTATCCGTGTAGCGGGCGGCTATTTCCTTCGTCCTGTCAGTGGAGCCCGTGTCCACAATGATAATCTCCTCCATCAGACCGGCAAGGCTGTCCAGGCACCGGGGCAGTATTTTTTCCTCATTCTTTACAATCATGCAGCAGCTTATCTCAATCATATTGTCCGTTCCCTCCGTTCCGGCGCATTATGCCTGTTTTTTATCGATCCGGCAAAAACCGACTATCTGTATCTGGACACTCCGCTCCCCCCTGTATTCATTGACCTGGGGATAATAGGTGAGCGCCACGTCCAGTTTGTTTTCCCGTCCCTCGTACATCCGCGCCAGTTCCTGCTCGCCCCACTCCTCCCGTACAAAGGCGTCAAACTCATCTGCCTGCCGGAAGCACATGGCGTCGCACTGACTTCCCTTACTATTCTCCACACGGAGTTTCAGCACATGTTTTTCCCGTCCCAGACGCCAGGCGCGCCGTATGCGGAAATGCTGTTCGGCAAATATCGGCCTAGGATTTCCCACCCCGAAGGGTTCCATCGCCGCCAGCTCCTCAACGAGCCGCTCCGTCGCAAACCCGATAGGCATCGGCGCGTCTATCCGGACGACGGGGCAAAAATCCGTCTCCGTCAATCCGGCGCTTCCGTTTAGACGGCGCTCCAGTTCCGGCAGATCCTTCTCCGCCAGAGTCATGCCAGCCGCCATCTTATGCCCGCCGAACCGCACCATCAGATCCCGACACTCCATCAGGCCGTTAAACATGTGATAGGCCTCGATGGAACGGCCGGAGCCCTTCACAAGACCGTCCCCGACGCGCGTAAATACAATGATTGGATGATTGAATCTCTCCTTCACGCGCCCCGCGACGATCCCCACCAGGCTCTCGTGGATGTCCGGCAGAAGCAGCAAAAGCACCGGCGGAAGTTCTCCCCGCTCCCCCCGAATCTGCTCCACCTGGGAAAAAGCCCGCTCCGCTCCCTCCTCTGTCATCTGCTTGCGGGATTCGTTGATTTCCTTCAGATGCTCCGCTTTTTTCAGCGCCCGTTCCGGATCCGTCTCCATCAAGAGGGAAAAAGACTCCTCTACGGTAGCGATGCGGCCCGTCGCATTAAAGCAGGGCCCGATAATGAAGCCGATATGTCCGGCATTTATCTGCCGTCCGGTCAGCCCCTGTACCTCCATCAGCGCGCGGAGACCGGTATTCTTTGTGCGGGCCAGCGCTTCCAGCCCATACTTCACCAGAAGCCGGTTTTCCCCCCGAAGTTCCATCACGTCCGCCACGGTCGCTATCGCCACATATTCCAGCAAATCCTCTTTTTCCTGCCGGGGAATCCCACAGGCGTCATAGAGGGCGCAGATTAGCTTAAAGGCCACCCCCGCGCCGCACAGTCCGGAAAAGGGATAGGTTTCATCGATCCTCTTGATATCCAGAACAGCGTCCGCCGCCGGAAGCTCGTTCTGGATTTCGTGGTGGTCGGTGACAATCACCGTCATGCCTTTTTCCCTGGCGAGCGCAACCTGTGGTATCGCCGCAATGCCGTTATCGCATGTAACCAGCACCGTCCTGCCGTCCGATACGGACTCCTCAATAATCCGCTCGTTGAGTCCATAGCCCTCCCGCACGCGGTCGGGGGTATAGATACGGCTGTCGATCCCAAGGCGCCCGAAGCCCCGCCACAGAATGTAGGCGGAAAAAATCCCGTCGCAGTCAAAATCCGAGGCAATGGCGACTTTCTCCCCTCTCTCCCCCGCCCGGCAGAGAAGTTCCACCGCCCGTCCCATGTCCTTCATTTTCATGGGATCGTGCAGATCGTCCAGCGTCCCCCGCAGATATTCTTCCATCTGGGAGACTCCGGTGAGCCCCCGGTTAATCATACAGCGGACTACCAGGGGAGAGACGCCGAGTTTTTGCGAGAGGGCGTCAAAATCCCCCCTTTTTGTCTCAACAATCCATTTTTCCTGCATGGCAATTCCTTTCCCGGCTGCCCCGACAGCGCCGCCACATTATCCCTTGCATCTGTTGTATCCTACCTTCTTACCGGAATATCCATATCCCTTTACCTTTCCCTCAAAAGTGCAGTTTTCCAGCTCGCCAAAATAATCCCATTCACCTACAATCCCTCCGGTGAAATTGCCGCCTGTCACCTCTCCCTGCACATGCAGGTCTTTTATAGTCGCGCCCCAGCTTATGGAGCGGAACAGGCCCACTCGGTTCTCTGTAGGGCGATAAATATGGAGATTTGATATAGTATGTCCTCCGCCGTCAAACGTGCCGCCAAAGGAGGCGATCGGCTTGAAATTCGGGTACTGGCTCATATCCAGATCTGCTTTCAGATGAATGGTAATATCCTCATGTTCTAATTCCTTCTCGCACAGTACAGACAGACCGGCCAGTTCGGCCGGAGTGGAAATGGAAAATTCGTCTTTGTCTTCGAAAAACCACCGGGTGTTTACAGGGCCGATATGCTGCGGAGGCTCCTCGAATTTTTTGCCCGGCAGTACATATAAATCAATCAGATAAGCGTCCTTTACCTTTTCTATCTGACGGTAGGGGAGGGATCCCTCATAAGCAAATATTTTCTTACAGGAATACACGCTGTCCTTGCCCTCCTCATTTTCCAGTTCCTCCAAATCCAGCGCCGGATTTTTGATAATCAGCCGGTCAGCCCGTAGATAACGGTTTCCATCATCTTCATCATAGAATGAAATGTCACCCAAATTCTCCGGAAGTATCAATTCCTTTGCCGGGATAGAACCAATCTCGGCCGTTCGCAGGCTCTCCGGCAATACGAGTTCCCGCACTTTTGTATACAGAAAAGCCCGCTCCTCCAGAATTTGAAGGTTTTCATTCAGAACCACCCGCTGCAGAAGTCTGCACCGGTCAAATGCCGAGCGGCCAATCCGCTTCAGCGAATGGGGCATTATAACCTTATGCAGATACCTCTGGCTATAAAAGGCCTCCGGTTTTATTTTCCTTATCCCCTCAGGAATAGTAAATTCAGGGCCGATCTTCCGTATCGGATACCGCAGGAGGGATTTACCGTTTTTGGAATAGAGAACGCCGTCTGCCGATTTGTACTCCTCATTCCCCTCAGCAACCTCAAAGGCCGTGGCCGTTGACAAATCCAGAAGGGCGCTGACCGCTATCTTTTTGATTTCCTCCCCGATATATACAGGCCCGACGTGACCGGGCGCCACGGCCGCCAGTTTGGACTCTCCCTGATAGAGCATGGTCTTTTCTGCCCGAAACCTGGGATTTTCCTCCTCCACGGTAATGGATTTCAGATGAGGAAAAACGAAAAACGGATTCATATGATAACCATTTCTCATAACCTTGCCATTGATATTTGTCACAGTGGCAGACAAATGGATATGCCGCACCCTTTTACAGCGACGCAGTCTATTCTCACCCTCATTCATATTGATGTCCGTCAGTTTATGTACGCCGTCCACCGTCTGCGGCAGGATAATATGTCTGCGCTGTTTTTTTATCCCCACCAGCTGATAATGCTCCCTGTCAAAGCACTGACAGATCAGAACCGCTCCGTTGCGAGTTTTGACATATCGGATCCCCGGGCGGCGCACCCGGCCGCTTTTGGATACCCACACAAAAAAAATTATCAAAAGAAGCACCGCTACCGCGCCTGCGAGTATCCAGCCGTTTATCACCTCAGAGAGCCCGCGGATCAGTCTCACTATCCATTTCATAATTACCTCCATCTCTACACCCCTGTAATTGGTTGCTTTTCTTTTAGTATAGCGGATTTTATGGGAATTTTCCACCCCCCTCTGCGAAAAGGTTTTTGCCTTTTTCTTAGCTTTACTCCTGCCATTGCCAAGAATTACGACTATCGGCTAGATAACATTGAGTTTGTCAATGTATTCTTCAAACAGTTTTCTCTTTATCTGTGGTCTGTTTCCGTTCCACAGAATGCAAGGAGCATTTGCATTTTCGTCAATTACCTTGCGAAGCTTTGCCCTGCCTCTTCTCAACCTTAATTTTTTGATGGGATTTTTAGGTGAAAAATACCATGTACGGGTGTTTTTTGCACTATCCAATTTAAAAACTAATCAAAAACTCTCATAAATACTCTATGATAGTATACTTGCGAAAATTTAGAATCACTTTAATACATATGCCCCATCTCTTAGAAGACGAGGCATATATTTATACATTTACTTTTCATTATTCTCCTTTTTCTTAGATATTGCAGTAATTTCGGTCTTGACTACAGCTCTGTTCCTAATAGCAGTAATTATTTCGTTATATAAATTTACATTGTTTTCCGGAGTTTCTATTGATACCACCAACGAGTACCTCACTTTATTATTATACTTTTTCTGGTTTGTTCGTAACTTCCACCATCCAGTAGTTGGATAAACCATAATATAATTACTTTGACTCAAATCTACCGCTGTTCCTTCCCATATATCAGAATGAATGGAACCCACATTTCTATTTTGAGGACCTATTAACCATCTGCCACTGTCATTTGATACAAGACTTTTTTCATCCTCATCACGCATAGCTTTGCTAATTCTTTTTTTGAACTCCTCTTTCGACTCTGTAGGATTATTTACATCAAACAAAAGTCCACAAGATGGGTATCTGTATTTATCCTTCCAACCAATTTGACCTGGACCTGGTTCAATATAATAGGACAATGTCACTCGCATTTTCACCTTATTTTCACCCAAATTCTTTAATATATCAGTCGGCCAAGGAATATCATGCATATGCATCTCATTGGAAGTAATACTTCCACCACTTTTCCTTATAAAAGGCTGTAACTTATCCTCTATAATCAAATTAACACTATTCTGTGCACTATATACCGCCCGTTCTAAATCTGGAACACCATACCCACATACTCGAATTAAATTTCTATAATCATTCTTAGTAGGATTTGATGGAATAAATGTCTTTATCATCTCATCAGTCCAAACAGCAGAATGTATCAATAAGGCTCTAATACTCTCCGGCCATAATTGTGGACAATTATGCTGAATATTTGCAAGCATCCAAGCCGCTTGTGCCGTAGCAGGACTTGTCATATTTGTTGCAATCAGGGATTTTCCTGTCATAAAATCTTTACAGGTTGTAATCATATCCAAATCCTCTAGCTCTGAATAACCATTTAAGAAACTTTCGTTTGGATTATGTCCTAAATTTCCACCCTCAAATACTACTTCTGGTTTTATTGGCCATTTTGATTTTTCCCACATAATTGATGAAGATGTAAAAGGTGATACTCCACCTCGATTTGCTACAGGAGTATAATCAGAATATACACTTGTTTCTATTTGCGTCTTATCTGTATATGATCCTACTGTGATTGCATTCCACGCCTGCCCAGGATTTTCTACTGAATGTAAACGAACTGCCGCCAGATAATCATCAGCATCTGCAATTTCTTCTACTTGGGTATTTCCTGCTGATATACACATAAGTCTCTTTCTGTCATCTACAAACCCCTCACCTGTTCCAACTAATAATGCATCTATTGATGCAGACCACGAGGATGGTATACCATTCCCTAAATCATTAGATTCTGGAGTTGTAATTGCCATACAAAATGTCCTATTTGCTTCTGGATTCTCTGTCTCTGCAATATATGCTGCCTGCTGAGTAATTGAACCATATAAGTCTTCATCATTATCATTAGAACTATTTAATATTTTAACAGATTCCAAATAGTGATATATTTCAACAACAGACATACTCTCTAACTTTTCCTGCAAGTCATAATATGTAGCAATACCAGCCATCTCCGTTCCATGACCTCTCCTATCATCAACCCCTTTAGATATATCCACTGTATGCATATTGGAATCATCTAAAACAGATTTCAGAAGTGGATGTGCATTATTAACACCTGTATCTAATAGACATACTGTCGTGTTGCTACGCTCTGAAACATCCACTCTTCCTTTCAGCTCGTTTATCCATTCTCTTTGTTCCCGTACATCCATATCAGAATAGAAACTAACTGGTGTAATCATTTTCCTTATTTCTGCTAAATGCCCACTCGCTAACATAAGCTGTTTCAAATTTTTCAGATTTGCTTTAATCAACACAATAACACGTTCTGGAAAAGTAATAGTTCTTTCTCTATGTTCTATCTCTAATGTATTGCATACCTCAAAAAATGTATTAACAACTTCCTCTGGCTGTTCATTTATCTCATAACGAAGCCATACTTCACACCAATCACTTATTTCACTTGGGATAGACTCTTTTTTTCCCACCCATAATGATTCAATCATAGCTGTGTTAATTTTTTCTATCGTTGTCACTACATCAGAGCCTGTTGTTGTTTCCGCATACTTATTTATCTTTTTCAAAAAGAAATCTTTCTTTTTAACCGGAACATATACTGTAGCTTTCGTTACTCCTTCTTCTTCACTTATATTTAATAAACGCACATGTTGACTGGTATTTTCCAAACTCTTAGTAACTAAATCGTACCCTTCCTGACCTTCTATCTGAAGATATACTCCATCCCGAACAGAAGTCGCAATCACGGTTCTAGCCTCATCCATTGCACGATTCCACGCATTTTCTAATTGCTTTTTTATGTATGATGCATGATTTTTTCTGCTAGTTCTTGGTGGAAAATTAGGCGTACCGCCACCGCCATTTACGGGAATGTATGTCAGACTCTCGCCTTTTTCCTCAAGCAAAATATTTTGCAGATTTCTTTTCATTTACCTATTAAGCCTCCTTAAAACGATACACTTCTTTCCTGTTTTTCAGTACTCTTATCATGATTTTTTTGTCTATCACTATTTCATCCATAATACAAACTTTCAGTGCTTCTTCACATGCCTTAGAAATATCAGAATGACTCAATCCTAAGGCCACCTCTATTACTTCTTTTTCATATATATCCTGTCCAGAATGCCCTTCCAACTTATTTTTCATAATCCTCAATATTTGATTTTCATCAGGCAGAGAATATTCTAATACATCATCAAACCTGCGAAATAATGCCTTATCTAAAATACCTGGATTATTTGTTGCAGCAATAATTAGACTGAATGAATCCTCATTTTCTAAATATTGAAGAAATGAATTTAAAATTCTCCTCATTTCTCCAACATCATTATCCATACCTCGATCAGAACCTATTGCATCAAACTCATCAAACAAATATACTCCCGGAAAACTCTCAACATGGTCAAACACTTGCCTTAGCTTAACACTGGTCTCCCCCATATACTTGGTTACAAGTTTATCGATTTGAATAACATATAATGGTAAATTAACCTCATTTGCAATAACGGAAGCCGTCATAGTTTTTCCGGTTCCCGGTTCTCCAGTCAATAAAATTTTACTTCTATTCTTCAAACCATTTTTCCTTAAAAGTTCTTTCTTTCTAAACTCACTAATTATTCTAGATACTTTGCCTTCAAGAGATTCACTCAATACAATATCAAGCATATCCACATAATTTTCTCTTTGTTCTAAGGTGTCCAACTTTTTTTCAAATGGAGTTACCTTTCTCGTGGAATATTTTACATTTTGCACTAGATTCTTGATATCCTTCGCACAACCCGTATGTCCAATCTTTGCCTCATGAGCTGCAATCTGAAGTGCTACTGTTTTAAATTTTTCACTATTATCATCAAAATGAGCTCTTATCAAAGCTTTTAATTGTTCTGCTGTTGCCATATCTGCCTCCTAATACAAATTCCAATCCGAATATCATTATTATTATAACATAGCCAGCCTAACTTATGTGATTTTTTTATTAATTCCATCTTCAGAACAACTTTGTCAATCGAAAACTCTTGGTTCAATAATAAACATATCACAGCACATCTTCTATATTCCTCCAGTTCTGGTCGCTCATATCATCCACATACTCCGTATTATCAATGTACAACTCCTCATTGCTGTCACGAACAAATCCCCAATTCAGATTATATTTTTCCGCATAGGCTTTAAAAGCATTAAATTTATTGCCAACCTGCACATCAATATTTTTACTATGTCCTGCCTATTCTCCACCTTTTGTTTCGATAATCCAATTACTTCCATCCTTCATGTAAACAATATGCCATATCCCTTCCCTCCCTATTCGTTGTATCGGAAAAAAGTTTTTATTTAACCGCGGAATAAATACTGCCGCATACTCAAGTCCCTTTGCCTGATGTACCGTCATAATACTGACTGCATCGGGTTTTGTATAGGAATTTGACAAATGTCCCTCTGGATAATATCCCGTTGCTGTATATTTGAAAAACCGGCAAAACATCCGGTTTCGATTTGAGAATATTAACAATACGCCTTGTAACAACACCTGTCTTACCCGCACCAGCACAGGCTATGATTTCCAAATCATTATCAATACTCTCAACTGCCTTTTTCTGCATTGCGGATAAACCATCCAGCAAACTCATGTATCTTTCTCCCTATCGTACTACAAATAGTCATTCTATATTAATTGTAATGTTTTTGTAGCACTATTTCACTTCGCAACATTAAAATGAGGTTTTCAACTAATTCTCTTATTATAAACATTATTCCTTAAATAATAATGACCTATTGTATAGTTTAACATAAAAAGAAAATGAAATAAAGACAAATCTGAACGACAGCATAAATTTACTACTGTAGAATTTAACAGATGAAAGTTCACCAACGACGTGACGAATCTGCCACATCTGTACTATATACCACTCTGGCTATTTTTACAATCCCCATATCTGCGATAAAACCAGGCTTTCTTTTTGCTGTCTATTGACAGACGGTGCGATATACTTTCCATATACTTCCCTAATTCGCTATAGTTTTTATCTCATATTTCAACATTTCTGATGCACTAATCACGTCATTTTCCGCTCCGGTTGCTTTTTGAGTTTTTTCTCTTTCCACTGGGCACATACCAATTCCAACATGTCCACTCCATTCCAATGATACGCCCTTAAATGTGACATTTTATCTGTCCCTGTTATGCTCCATTTCATCGGGCGAGAACTCATCCTGTCTGACAGTATATGCTCATATGCCCCTTCGCACTGCATCCTTTTGCCATCCTCCGCCAGTTTAGCCTTATTTTTATTGCCATCCTGTTTTCCAAAATATAACTTTCGCTTCTTTTAACTCTTTTCTTTCCTGTTTCATTCTCTGTCAGGCTGTAAATTCCTGCAAAGATATTTTTTAGTTCCTTTTTTTATCCCAGACCGCATTGTTTCGGTTAGTTCCTGCCAAACATCTTCTGCCCTGTCCATCAGATGGGATGTTGTGCGAATCAGGTACTGCTGGAGATGAAACTCATCCAGTACATAAGTGACCTCGGAAATCTTTTTCTTCCCTGTTTTAATTCAGTTCCTGCCGTCACCGTTTAAAAATATCTTCTCTACATGATCTAGGTCATAAATATCTTCCATGTAATATATACTTCATCCCAAAGGGCAGCATTCCCAGACTCTCCGGCATAAACCCCACTGAAATAGTGCGCGTTGACCAGGTGGTGTCTCCTTCTCTTCGGATGTTCCTTTTCAATCCCTTCATACACATAGACCAGCTTTGCTATGGCGCAGTTACTCTTGCATCCCTGTTCGTTTACCTGCAGATTTTCCCCTTTCCTTCCAGAGCTACAGCGCCACATGGTCTTCGTCTGCATCTATGTAAAGATATTTGGCTTGTCTCTTTTTATGGACGCATGGTTTTGGCGCCCTACTGAAATCTAATGCATGGATCTTATTCTTTACTGTCTTTGCTGACGGAAGACTGGATGCTACATTCTTCCCCGGCTTTCCGATATGAGGCATCTGCTACCTCCTACTTGAAAGTTGCCAGATTTTCTTCTACAATAATACTCATCACACAGTCTCCTTTACATGTTTTTCTCACAACTAACATCATAAAGAAAAACTGTGTGATTGGGAAGAAGTTTCGCCTTCTTCCCTTTATTTTTGCCAACTATAATTTTACACTAACTGCGAAAAGAGCGGAAAAACCGCCGGAGCTCTTGATTTTCCCGTCTTCAGCCGTTACAATAAAACTGTCGGCGGCAGCAGGCTATAACTTATTGAGCGTCAGGAGGAATCGTGCGAAAAATCACGCCGATGCGCTGCTTTTTGCTCGTACTTTTTCCGCTACGCTCCGGAATGGAGGATTATATGAAATGGATTCGTTTTACACTGGACACTCACACGGAGGCAGTGGACATATTGAGTTGTATGCTGGAGGACATCGGCGTAGAGGGAATTGAGATCGAGGATAATATTCCCCTCTCTGCGGAAGACAAGGAAAAAATGTTTGTGGATATCCTGCCGGATCCGGAGGAGAACGACGGCAGCGCCAGAGTACATTTTTACATGGAGCCAAAACAGTGCAATCCGGAGAGAGTTATGCTGCAGGTTCAGGACATTTTTCAGGAGATAAAACCGTTCTGCAATATCGGGAAGGGAACCGTCGCCCTCTCGGAGACGGAGGACAAAGACTGGATAAATAACTGGAAAAGGTTTTTCAAGCCGTTCCGCGCGGCTGCACACATCGTCGTCAAACCCACCTGGGAGGAATATGAGAGGGAAAATGAGAGCGATATCCTGATTGAGATTGATCCGGGTATCGCCTTCGGCACCGGAGCCCATGAAACCACCCGCCTGTGTATCCAGGCTCTGGATCAGTATGTGACGTCCGGCGCCTCGGTGCTTGACGTGGGCTGCGGGAGCGGAATCCTCTCCATTGCCGCCCTGAAGCTCGGAGCGGGACACGCCACGGCAATCGACATTGACGAGACAGCCGTGCGGGTGGCAGGGGAAAATATGGAGGTCAATCATATTTCTCCCTCCCTCTATACCCTCCTGGCGGGGGATTTGATCAGCAATCCCTATCTTAAAGTAAAAGCCGGATCCGGACACGACATCATAGTGGCCAATATTCTGGCAGACGTCATTATCCCGTTGACAGGCGTTATCCGCCCTCACCTGAAAAAAGGCGGGCTGTACATCACATCCGGTATTATTGATACAAAGGAGGACGAAGTGGCTCAGGCGCTCACAGACAGCGGATTTGATATCCTGTCTGTGGAACGTCTCGGCGAATGGCGCTGCTTTGTCGCGAAGTGAAAACAGACGCAGAGAGGCTGCATACCAGTCGCCTGGTACGCAGCCTCTCTGCGTTTTTCTTTAACCCTGCACCCCTTGTGTCGGTATGCGGATAACAGGACTTGAACCTGCACGGGATTCCCCACCAGAACCTAAATCTGGCGCGTCTGCCAATTCCGCCATATCCGCAGAATTCCAATTGTTCTCCAGACAGGGACTATTATAGCAGAGAGGTCTTTTCCGTGTCAATTCTTTTGCGGATTTTCCCGCCGCTCTGCGCAAAAGATGCGAGACACTGTGGACGATTGGAAAGCGCCGGCTATCCCCGCGCGTATTTGAGAGAAAAAGACGGACGCCACAATTTGTGGCGCCCTGTCTGTTTTGTTCCAACTCAGGCAGCTGGTGGAAAAGTCCCTCCGCCAAGTGTTATGAGTTCTTTATAGACGTCTTTGACATCATATTTCCCCTTCAGGCCGAATATACACGGATCGCCCCAGGATCTCCATGACGTCTGGCTGGATAATCCCCAGAATACCACTGCTGATACGGAATCTGAATTATCCAGATATAACTGCATCAGATCTTTATAATATTTCGTCTGCTGTGCCATCAGTTCCGCCTTCTTTGCAGGAGTGAGTTGTGCCGCCGCCGAAGACGTTCCTCCCATGGTGATATCCAGCTCCGTTATCTGAATATCAAATCCGGCAGCCACAAACTTATCGAATGCCTCTTTGTAAGTTTCAAAAGACGGTAAAGCTGTATCCAAGTGGGACTGCATACCAACACCCGCGCATATTTTGCCATCGGTATTGCCATCTCCGGTCGTGTTGATCCAGTTGATCAGTTCTACTATCTTATCTGCGCATCCGTCAAGATATGTGTTAAAATCATTATAGTAGAGCTTTACGCTTTCTGTCTTATTATATTTTTTAACAATATCATAGGCATATACAAAGGCAGACTTTACATAGGGCGGCGTAGTATTCGTCATCAGGCTGCCGCTGCCACTGGACTTGATATCATATATTTTCTGCCAGTAAGTCTGATATTTGCTGCCATTTTCAGCGCCGTTACTGTGGAAATATTCATTAACGACATCCACCGCATACACGGTATCGGCGTACTCGCTTGACAGGATATGATTCATGACAGATTTTACATAAAATTCAAGTCGTTTTGTCATGACGTCCTGGCTCACCAGCGCCCCGTCGTCCGAATACCCCTCCTTAAAGAACCAGGACGGCGTCTGTTCATGCCACAGCAGCGTGTGCACACGGACTTTGAGATTATTTTCGGCGGCCGTTTTCAAGGCGAGATCGGTGTCCGCAAAATTCAGCGTGGGCACTGTACTCTCCGTATAGCCATCCGGTATCACATAATCTTTGGCGGTATCGGATGTCGTAGATACAGTAGTAGAGTTCAAGATTGCATCCGGTTTCATCTCGTTCCCCATCGTGAAGCTTCCATACATATTTTTAATGTATTCTACCGTCTCCGGATCCTGCAATTCCGACCTGTTCGTGGCGTTGCCGACGATGAATTTATCCTTATATAATTCATTCAGGCTCGTCAGCGGAATTTTCGGCGCCGGAGCAGATACCAGATCCAGATGAAACTCATCCAGAATAAAGTTGTTCAAAAATCCCTTTGTCTCGAAACAGAGGCCAAAATGCTTGGAACTGGCAGGCACGCTGAATGTGCCTTCCACTTTAGCCCATGCTCCGTTCCGATCGACCTTTGTGCCCGCATCGATGACATAGATCCATGTCTTTTCCTCATCTGTGGTCGGATTTTCCACAGCGGCTGTCTCCGTCGTGCAATAGAAAATGTCCGGCAGCTTCTTTGCGTTGACTTCCTGCTTAACCCAGAATTCCACATGATAGGAAGCGCTGGGAATTACTGTTCCGGTCAGATCAAGCCATGCGCCGTTCCATGTTTTTTGGCGCCCGCTCACCTTGAGGGCCTTCCCGACATATTTAGCGTCGTCCGTAAGGGAAAATTCCACAGTGCCCCCCTCTGCCTGACGTGTCACAAAGGAATCCCAGTTTTCATCGAAAGAATTGCTGACGATATCCGCTTTCTCATAGGATGAGGTATCTCTGGGCGGCGGCGTTTCCGATGACGCTGAAGCCGATGGCGCAGCGGGGTTCTGAGACGGTTTCACACTAGGCGCGGGAGTGGATGTGGTAGTTGGAGCCGTCGTCTCCCCCTTCTTCGGATTCACTGTTATTTTACACTTCAGACTTTTTTTCTTTCCCTTCCGCCTGAAAGACACAGAAACCGTAGCCGTTCCTTTCTTTTTGGCATTAATCACCGCACCCAGTTTGCCCTTCTTCTTCACGCTGGCAACTTTGGGCTTGCTTGATTTCCATTTGACCTTTTTGGCTCCGGAAGCATTTTTAATCTTAATCGTCTTTTTCTTTCCTGCCGTCATGGAAAGTTTAGATTTACTGAGTTTTGGCTTCTTTGCCTTGGCATCCGCCCCCGCGCTGGGCAGAAGCAGGCTCAGGGACAGAGCACAGGCCAGGGCAAAGGTAATCTGTCTTTTCATCCTGATTCCTCCTATTGATAAAATTTCCGTTGATAATAATTTAACCTTAGGAAAATACAGAGAAGCCGCAAAGCTTCCCTGTATTTTTCCATTTCTGATGTTAAGAAAACACTACTTTGCTGCTGCCATAACTTCAACTTTGGTAATCGTAGTATTCTCAAATTTCGAGCCACCCGGCCCTTTCAAAATCAGTTCTCCCGCATCTGCCTTTGCCGTCAGAGTAACGGTCTCATCCAAATTGGCATTGTCACCGTTGCTGACAACTACTACATCACTGTTGTTTCCGTAATTTCCCGCGCTGCTTGTAAGCCAGGTACGGAGAGAATTTTCAGTTGTACCTCTTGATACACTGCCCGTGATATGAACCTGCAATGTCTCGCCGGTCTTTACGGTAAATCCAAGAGGAATAATGACTGTATCAGCTGTCGTACCGGTCGTAGCTACAATTCCCGAAGCAGAAAATGTAACGCTTGCTTCGCTGTAGGTATCGTTGCTGTAATTACTTGGATCCAGAAGTCTTCCTGTCGCAAGATCCAGCGCGGTAGCTGTCGTCGGCAATTCTGAAGCACCGGAGTCCGCACCCCCGCCTACATCCTGATTGGTATACTCCTCGATCTTTACATTTTTAACAAGGAATCCGGTATCTTTTGTACCCTTTAACCTTGTCTCACCAAACTTTCCGGCCGGAACGGTAATCTTGGTCTTGATCACTGTCCAATCGCTGCCCACTTCCTCCTGCACATAGTAATCATTGCCATACTCCTTCATCGTGTTTCCGGGATAGTACTGGCTGTTTGCCAGCGTATTGCTTCCCGAAAAACCAACTTGTACCGGTGTGCTGTCCGGAGCCTTTACGGTTGCCTCCACATAAAAGTCTTTGTCGGCCGTTCCCTTCCGGTTATCCAGCGGAAGCGCAATGCCATCCCACTCACTGGCGGGTACGGAAGCATATACTTCCGGATCACTCACAAATGTTACATCTTTATCCGCAAGCTTTGCATATTCATTTGTTTCATCCAGCCAGTTAGACCATCCCAGCAGGACTGTCTCTGCGCCTGTGAAATCCTCGGAGACCGGATAGGTGACAGAATACTCATCCAGTATATCCTTGGCGCCCGCCTCCGGTGCAAGGAACTTGAAGGATTTGATTTTAAACGTACCATTTTCAAAGTTCTTGTTTGCGCCGATGGAGATATATCGGATCGCGGAGAGATCCCCGCTGAGTATCTCCGTCTGTGTCTTGTAATCGGAATCCGCATCATGGTCATCCGCCGTACCGGTATCCGTGGAATATTTTCTCAGTTTGGCCTTATCCCACCATGTATCCGCCGTGATGTCAAAATCCTTATCCCACAAACCAAATTCAAGACCGCCATCTGACTGGAACACAACTTCCATTTTCGCGTATCCGCTCAGATCCAGTGTCTCACCCAGATCAATAAAGTATTTTGCATTGTTATTGATCGAGGAGCCCACATAATCGTCGCCTTCCTTAGTGAGAGACGAGATTCCAGCGGTCGACGTAAAGTCTGCTGCCTTTGATATATCTACTACATAATCCTCACTGACTACGGCCGCATTTTTCAGTGTGACTGTCTTTGTACCGCTCACCTTGCTTCCATCCTTTGCCGTTGCAATGACGTCTACCGAGCCCTCTGCAACTGCTGTCAGAATACCGGTTGCCGCATCGATGGTTGCCTTGGCCGGATCGCTCACACTCCATGTAACGCCCTTCTCAGTGGCGTCGGCAGGTGTGACAACCGCGCTGTACTCGGAAGTGGTTCCCACGGTGACATTATCTGCACCTGTAACTTCAATTCCAGTGACCGGAACCTGTTTGTCCGGTTTCTTAATCAGTGAAATGTCGTCAATATACCATGTAACCGTACTGTCCGGATCCGCCGGATTAGACGGCTTGCTATAGCTTGCTCCAACTACCATATCAAGAGAGGATAATTTCTTCAGATCATCTGACAGGAATTTATTGAATGCCAATTCTCTCGTAGAGAATCCAACTGCCGGATCATCCTCATAATACTTGAATCCAGCCGATTCACCCTGGCTTGTCACTGTGGGCATCTGGCTGAGGCTGGCTCCCACATCATCCTTGGCAGTATTGTCGCCCAGCGCCATGGATTTATCAACCCAGAATTCATAATATTTTGCATTATCCGGATTCTCTTTCGTCTTCTCATTGTAAGTGTCCTCATTTGTAGAGAACGCATACTTATAATTCAGCGTGCCCTTCTTTGCAAAATATGCGCAGACCGTCTTATAAGTGTAGTCGGATGTCGGGCCGGCAACAACACGAAGTTTTACATATACGCCCGTGTAGTCATTCAGTGTCTTTCCGGCAGGAAGGTCAAAGCTTAAAACAGGAGCAAGGTCATAACCATGCGGAATTACCTTCAGACACTTATTGGCGGAGTTCTCCGGATCAGTAACTACCTGCATTACATCCCCGTCTTTGCTTATATCACGTCCGGCGGCAGTCCAGTTGTTCCAGTTCGTGCCGGCCGTTTTGTCCTCGAAGTTCTCAATCATCTCCACTTCGTCTGAGGAGAACGTCTTCGGTGTCGGCGCCGGGGTGGTGTAAGTGCCCATCGGCTTAACTGTCACCTTGATTTTAGCCTTTTTGCCACTGCCGTCGGCAGCTTTTACTGTGATAGTAGTGGTACCGACTTTTTTCGGAACAATTGTGTTGGCCACTACGTTGGCAACAGCACCCTTGCTGGACGAATAGGTAACTTTTTTATAAGTAGGCTTTTTCGGGGAGTAGATCGTCTTGAGGGAAATTTTGTCCATACCCAGTTCCAATGTGACAGAAGCTGATTTCTTCTTGGTGAACACAGTTCCCTTATTAACCCATTTGCTCCGCTGAACAGTAGAAACCTTACCATAATTGGCGCTTGTCTTGTCCACATTTGTAACCTGCGTATAATAAAATTCCTGCCTTGTCTTAGTTCCGGTAACTTTTATAGCAGTGATCGGTTTGCCAATTTTCACCTTAATCGTGGCTTTTTTCTTTTTGTTCGATTTGCTTTTTACCGTGATTTTAGCAGAACCCTTTTTGGCAACTGCCTTTACAACGCCTTTTTTCGAGACCTTGACAACCTTTTTGTTGCTGGACTTATAAGTCACCTTTTTGTTCGAGGCCTTCTTCGGCAACACAGTAACGCTCAGTTTCTTTTTCTGTCCCTTTTTCAGAACGAGCACTTTACCAGTGTTGATTTTGACCTTTGTAACTTTTGTCTTTTTCTTTGCATCTGCCGTATTGCCGGAAACCAGGCATGAACTTAATACCATAGCGGATGCCAGAACAAAAGTCACAACTTTTGTCATCCATGTTTTTTTGAAATTCTTTTTCAAAATTTTTACCTCCTATTAGTTTTATTTTTTATAATACACTGACTGTTCACCTTCCAGAGCAGTCAGATATATTAACTTCATTTCTGTAAAAAGAGGATGCTTTACATTCAAAATCTGCAAGTCGTTATGGGGGATTAAAGTGCAGTTATCTTATAGGTAGGTACAATTTCTCCTGTTTCTGCCCTTTGCCGTTATATTTGTGTCATATCCGTGGCATAATATTTCTGTAAATTTCAAACTGCAAACAGTAAAATAGTTTTTATCCACATGAGAAAGGACTGATAGTATGCGTCTGCCTAACGGATTTGGCAATGTTTCCAGATTACCTGGCAATCGCAGGCGTCCATACCGGGCAAGATTAACGGCCGGATGGCGCATTGACGAGACAGGCAAAAAACACCAGGAATACAAGACTATTGGATATTTTGAGACAAAAGAAGAAGGCATTATTGCACTTTCCAACTACCGGCAAAATCCCTATGATCTGAGAAGGGACAGAATTACTTTTCGGGAAGTATACGAGCGATTCTCCTCCGAACATTTCCCCAAAATTTCCGAGGGAAATATACAGGGCTACACGACGGCTTTCCGCACCTGCCCGCAGCTACACGATATTCCGTTCTGCGATATACGCCGAATCCATCTGCAGCGCGTCATTGACGAGTGCGGCAAGAACTACCCGTCCCTGCGCAAGCTGAAGGTGCTGTTTAACCAGTTGTACAAATACTGTATGCAGAATGATCTGTGTGAAAAAGACTACTCCCGCTATCTGGATATCTGCCAGTACCGCGACCGGAATCCCAATGCGTACCACCGCCAGCCCTTCTGCGCGGAAGAATTAGAGAAAATATGGAACTGTGAAAATGAAAACATTTATTATACCGTCATATTGATGCTGATTTACAGCGGATGCCGCATCGGAGAACTGCTGGATCTGAAAAAAGAAAACGTGAATCTGGACGAGCGATGGTTTTTTGTGGAAAAGGCAAAAACAAATGCCGGCGTCCGGTATGTGCCGATTGCCGACAAGACGCTCCCTTTTTTTCAGGCATGGTATGCAAAGGGAAGCTCTCCCTATCTGATCACCAGTACAAGGGACAACCACCTGAACTACCGCAACTTCTACGACACTTACTGGAAACCCATGATGGAGCGGCTCGGAATGGAGCACCGCCCCCACGATACGCGGCACACCTGTATCACTATGCTGGCGCTGGCCGGCGTCGATGATAAAGTCATAAAAAAGATTGTCGGCCACAAGGGGCAGAATATCACCGAGACCGTTTATACCCATTTCGACGTGCGGGAACTGATCCTCGCGATTAACCGCATCTGACTGCCGGAGAATCCGTGTGTCATATGCGTGTCATACCCCACCGGCAGCAAAATTAAAAAGGACGATTTTTCAATCGTCCAGTAAAAAAGAGGCCCGAATACGCTCTATCTCCGGCTTCGTCGCCAGTTTCTCGGAAAAAGCGGTGGCGCTGCCGGCACAGAGTCCCATTCGGAATGACTCCCTGTAATCGCCCGTCCTGAGATACTCCGCCAGAAATCCCGCCACCATGGAGTCGCCCGCTCCGACCGAGTTGCGCACCGTTCCCTCCGGAGCCTCGCTCTCACAGACGACGCCGTCCGCACCGACAAATACCGCCCCCTCTCCCGCCATGGAGATAAGGACATTGACGGCTCCTTTTTCCTGAAGCTTCCGGGCATAGTGGATTGCCTCCTGCCTGCCGCATATCCCGACGCCAAAAATTTCACCCAGCTCGTGGTTATTCGGCTTAATCAAAAAGGGATGGCAGGGAAGGGTATTGAGCAGCAGCTCGCCCGCAGCGTCCACTGCAATCTTTAACTCCCTGTCCGCCACATACCGCATGATGTCGCTGTACAGGGAGCGGGAAAGTCCGGCGGGAATACTGCCCGACAGCACCAGAACATCACCGTCTGCCAGCCGGTCGAGCTTCCGGTAAAGCTTCTCTGTATCGCGCTCGCCGACAACAGGCCCTCTGCCGTTGATCTCGCTCTCACCGCCGGAACGCAGTTTCACATTGATGCGCGAAAATCCCTCCGGTATCTCGATAAAATCGGCGCAAATCCCCTGCCTCTCCACCAGCCGCCGTATCTCCCGTCCAGTAAATCCCGCAAGAAACCCAAACGCCGTGCTTGCATATCCGAGAGTCTTAAGCACGGCGGACACATTGATTCCTTTCCCGCCGGCGCATACGGTCTCCCGAACTGTATGATTGGTAAAGCCCTGCCGGAAGTCCTCTACATCTACAATATAATCCAGAGAGGGATTACATGTCACCGTATAGATCAATTCCCGTCACCTCGCGTCACTCTCCGTCTCCCAGAAAACGCCTGATCCGCTTCATCTTTTCCTTCGTCATGCGGTAGCCGTGCCAGTAAGACATTTCCAGCTTGCGTATGTCGCTCTCAAAACTGTTCAGAAGATGGTTCGGGCGGATAATAAGCGCCCTTCCCTCCCTGGCCAGCTGCTCGCAGTATTTTACGGTCTCATTATAGCGCTCCGGCCTCTCGCGGATGAGCCGCCGGATCTCCGGATAGCGGCGGCCCAGCATACGGGCGCCCATCTTGTCATATTTACCGTATTTCTTGACATACCCCCTGGGCTGCGTCAGCACGACCAGCACCTTATCGCAGCCGTCCTCCAGCGCCTTTTTCACCGGAATCGGATCGGACAGGCCGCCGTCGTAATATTTGCTGCCGTCCATCTCAATGGCCGGAAAAAACATCGGCAGCGCACAGGTGGCGCGCAGCATAGTATACTTATCGTCCATCTCCATGGCATTTTTATATTCCGCCTGTCCGGTGGCCGCATTGGTAACTCCCACCAGACAGTCGCCCCCGTAGGCAAAGAAGGTCTCTTTGTCAAACGGGACAAGACTATCCGGAATCTCGCCAAAGACAAAATCCATTCCAAAGATACTCCGGTTTTTACGCAAATTGCTCCGGCTCATATAGCGCTTGTCATTGCGGTATTTCTGCATAATCTCCAGATTGCGCTGGGGCTGCTTTGAGATATAGGAGACACCGTTGGCTATACCGGCCGACACGCCGATGCAGTACGGTAGCAGAATATTTTCGGATAAAAGGGCGTCCATCACCCCTGAACTGAATACCGGACGGAACGTCCCGCCCTCCAACACAAGTCCTGTCACGATTACCTCCCTGATAATAAACATTTTTTTCAGTATAGCACTATTCCGGCAGCGCTGCAAGAAAAAAGGTGCGGTCAAAAACCGCACCTCTTTGTTCAAGCTTCTGTTATTTTCTCTCAGACACACTGTTAATCGAGCTGTATACATTTCCGGTGATCAGATCCTTGCCCTTCGCGGCAAACATCTCCGATACGGATACAACCTGGAAGCCCTCGTCGTCGAAGTACTGTAACAGCGTCTCAATGGCCTCCGCCGTATTCTTCTGCGTCTCGTGCATCAGAACGATGTCCCCGTCCTTCGCTGCCTCCACATTTTTGATGATCTGCTCCGTCGTGGCTCCATTCCAGTCCTTACTGTCCACGGCACAGTTTGCAAACGGCGCCCGTATATATCCCTGCATCTCAGCGCTCACCGACAGATTCGGCGCGCGGAACATGAAATTGCTGTAGCCGGTCAGCTCCTCCAGTTTCGCATTGGTATTGCCTATGGATTCCTTGATCGCATCCGCTTTCATGCTGCTCAAGGAGCCCCAGCTCCAGGAATGGTTGCCGATTTCAAATCCCTTTTCCTTGGCTGATTTAATCTCCGCCTCTTTGGCATCGCTGTTAATCTGCTGTCCGATATAGAAAAATGTGGCATGGGCATTATGCTTTACAAGGGCGTTCTGTATGATCATGCTTGTGTCCGTGTCCGCATTGCCAACCGGGCCGTCGTCGAACGTAAAAGCAACTAGCTTCTTATCCTTTAACTCATTGACGCGGTCTGTATCCAGACCTTCGTATACAAATTTCTCCGGCGGATAAGTCGCTTCCGGCGTCGGTGTCGGATCCAGCGGTTTGCTCGGATCCGGATAGACAACGCCCGGCTTCGCCACAAATACAATGCTCTTAATCGTGATGCTGGTCAGTTTGTCCGGCCATTTGTACTCTGAATTCATCGGCTGGATATTGATGCCAAGCGCCGTGCCTTCCTTTCCGTCCAGGGAGACCGCGTCACTGACGTCGGTTCCCGTCTTAGCTGCGTAAACGAAAGCCACGCCGTTATCATAACAGTTCAAAGTATCCGTCGTCTGAGCGACCGCTATCTTTACATTATTAAAGTCCGATGTGTCGTCTCCCTCAAATACCGTCGTATAGACCACTTCCATCTTACTGAACAGGCTCAGGTCAAAACGGCTCTCTATCTGCTTGCTGAAATCAATCTTACCCGGCGCGGTAAAGGTCGTCGTCAGACCTGTCAGATCGATCTCGACGTCCTTTACCGCTTCCTGTCCCTGCGGAGAACCGGACGGAGATACCAACGGGAATCCGGATGGGGATACCGTCGAGGGCGAACCGGACGGAGAAGCCGTCGAGGGGGAGCCGGTTGGAGGCGCCAGCGTCGGAGCCGGAATACTGGACGGAGAAGCCGATGCCCCGTTCGGAGACGGCGTAGCGCTCTTGTCCGTATCCTTGTTCGTATCCTCCTTCTGCTTCACTACCTTCACGCTGCAGCTCAGTTTTTTCTTTCCAACCTTAGCCACAACTACCGCTTTACCCTGCTTTTTCCCCTTTACCACCACGCTGGTCTTTTTCTTCTTTTTCAGGGAAATGTACTTCTTGCCCTTCTTAATCGTCCACTTTGCTTTCTTCTTCGTATTCTTTACTTTAATCGTCTGTGTCTTTCCAACCTTCACAGTCACGTTTTTCTTGCTCAGTTTCACCTTCTTCGCCGCGTCTGCCTGCGGGGTGGCAATCCCCATCACCAGCGCCAGCGTCAGCACCAGGCTGAGCAATGTCCTTTTTGAAACCGTCAATTTTTGTCCTCTCACTTCACAACCTCCATTCATATAATAAAAATAATCCGGCAGTCCTTCCGAAGACTGCCCTGCATTTGTACTTACCTATATAATATAATTAAATTATAATTTTGTAAATATAAAAGAACAAAAAATATAAGCGCAGACTAATAATTGTTTTTTATATCACCTATTAGCGGCTTCTTATAGCAGTTTTTTTGGGGGCGCGCACGGCACAACAGGAGGCAGTCCGGACGGATCTCCGTCATAAGCGCCCGCATATCCGCCTCCGGTACGGCAATGCAGCCGGCTGTCGGCCGCCCCTCCTCACAGTGCAGAAAAATGCCGGAGCCAAGCCCCGGCATTCTTTCCTTATTGTAATCAATCGCGAGGGCATAGGCGTATGCCTCCGCAGATTCCACTATATGTTCCGCTGTGCTCCAGTCCCTCCCGGTATTCTTCGTGCTCACAAGCTGATTATAAAATCGGGAAGAACTGTCGTCCACCAGATAAAAACTTTCATCCACCCGTATATAGGGAAAAGACGTCCCCGGATCTTCACACAGGCCAAAGGCATATACAAACCGCCACTCTCCCGCCGGCGTCCGCCCGTCCCCCTCCCTTGTCTTGCCGAGTCCGTTCCTCCCTATCCAGCCGCGGCACCGTCTCCGATCCTGCCACTCTGCCCCGCGCTGCCCGCTGCCCGTCGTCTTCTCCTGCAAAGTCACCTCCGCCCTGCTGCCCTCTGCTGTGACGAGCAGCCGCTGCTCCGTCCTCTCCGCCATTCGTTCCAGACCCCCTCACACTTATATTTTATAGTATGAACGGCCTTCCCGTCCGGCAAAAGATTTCTACCCTTTTATTTTGAATCTCTTTCCCGTCTCATATATAACGCCCCCCGATTCAACCAGTATCTCATATTTGTCCGGCGCGATTCCACAGAGCGGAAGCGCCGTGTAATAGTGAAAATCGGCAAACAGCTGCGGCGTTTTCTGCTCGGTGTCCGTGTAGTCCCGTATATAGGTATTCTCCCGCCCCTGTAGGTATACCTTCTCTAACAGATGGTCTTTCGCATACAGAAGGAGCATCTCCTCATAGAATTTTATCTTTATGCCCGCCAGTTCTTCCCGCCGGTTATCTTCCCCCTGGCCCCCGGCGTTTTTCCACGCCCGGATCCGTTCCTCCTTCCGGATTTTCTTCCGTGTCCGGGCCGCCTTTTTGTGCGACCGGACTTTGGGGATTTTGCGGAATCTGTCCCCGTTTATCTCTCCGCACGCCGTCATCTCCGGCCGGTATCCCAAAACATAGTCCCCCGTGGCGGCTCCCGTCCCCTCCACGGGACGGCACAGTTTTTCAAAATCGACAAAGAAGGGATAGGCGCGGTAAAAGGAATTGTATGTCAGATAGCGGTTTATCACCTTGCCCGTCTTCCTGCTGAATTCCGTAATCATTCCCTCGTGCTCATCCAGCGGAGTATTCAGATAGCCGTTCATGGACAGCACCCTCTTTTTCTTCAATATCCCGTTCGAGCGGATTTTCGACTTGGGCGAGCCGTAGCTTTTCAGCAGCGACACCGTGTGGTTTTCCTCGTCGATGGCATATATTCTCACATAGGATTTCCTGTCCCCGTCGAAATTTTCTACCGGCCTCCTCTTGTGCCAGTGGTTGTCGTAAATAATCATCCGGCGCCGCCCGTCCTTCGTCGGCTTTGGTAGCATGTAGGCGGCATGTGGCTGATAACTCCAGGCGATTTCCCCCTCCGGGCGCAGCACCTTCTCCTCATAGGGCGTCCCTGCCCAGAAGGTCGTGTCGCAGAGGATCCAGCGGATCTCATCCGTGCGCCAGTCCAGTTTCATCACCGTGTGCAGGTTCCGCATACAGATGAGGACTGCGTGTTCCTCCGCTATCCATGACACCGTATTTACATGGGCCCAGTCATGGGAATCCAGATAGGGGTGCTCCGACAGCACCTCTGCCAGGCCGAGCTTTTTCACCACCTCCCCCGTATAGCGGTTCACCTCAACGACCGCATCCTCCACATAATCCGTCAGGGAGCTGGATGCCAGAAGAAGATTTCCCTCCGGCTCCATCTCGCAGCCGTCGTGGTGGATTCCCTCCGGCACAAAATATTCCCGATAGACGCGCCCCAGAAAATCCATCTCAAGCCCGAGCACCGAGTGGGGGTTGCTGAAGGAGGGCGCGCATATATCCGCCTTTAAGAACAGAAACCGCCCGCCGGAGAGCGGAAAGAGCCCGTAGGCCTTCGGCCGTCTGCGCAGAAAATAGCGTATCTCCCCATTTTCGTCAAAGACATAGGGAAACTTTGTGTCTCCCCCATAAACAAAAGTCATGGGGCTGGCGCTCTTTCTCTTTTTAACTCTTGTGACAACCATGTTCTGGAGCAGCTGCGGCAGCGGCGCTGCCGGCAGATTGATTACCTCCTGATGCACAACCCCGCCGTCCCGCAGCAGTTCCACCTGAACCGGATTGTTCTTTCCGGCGTGGAGATAAAACACGGGAACGCGGTGGCGCTCAGACGGCTCCGACGTAAAAGAATAGGGATAATCCCCGTCCAGGCGGACGCGAACCTGACACGCCTGCTCCGTATTGAAAATGAGAAGCGCCGCCAGCGGCGTGAGGCCGTATGGATTGATAACAGCCAGTATCCTTTTTTCGGAATAACGCCTCCTGTCCAAAAGGCTCTCAATATAATTCTCCGTCCGGGCGGTCTTTCTCGCCAGGCTGTCCTCGCGTCGGATTCCTGTACGGATCCTTCCTGAAATTGTCCGATTTTTCTTTCCCAACCCCTTTTGTCTGTTATGCCTTGCGGCCATGCGCCTGAGCCACCGGCCGTCGCGGATCACTGCTCCCCGCCTGCCAAACCGGTTCCTCCACCTGTACATTCTAAGCAAAAGGGCGTCCTCCTGTTCTCATATTCTGTTTATTCTATGCGCAGAGCGCCCTTTTATTTCGGATCGCCCGCACCATATAACTAAAGGATACCGGTTATATTTGTCAATTTCTTTCAATTTAGTTGTCAAAAAGGTGCTATTTTTGTGTCAGCCGACGCGGGAAGGGCCGGCTTTTGGCCGGCCCGTTTTCATCTCTGAGGGTATTTTTTTCGTCAAAACTCCGAAAGAGGGGAATTCACTCGTTCTCTATCTCCACCACGAGTCCGGCCTTGTCATCGCCCTTCTCTGTGATCAGATAAGAATCATTTTTAATCAGATAGGAACCATTCTTCAGCCTATACACATCCGTGTTTTTACCGTCCGGCACGGAGATCTCGCTATTCTTATCTCCAAAGGTCATCGAGCCGTCCGCGTTTTTTCTGCCGGTTATCTTCTCACCCTGTTTAATCAGCTGGGCCAGTTCCTTTTCTACATCCGAGGTAGTTTGCTTTTTTTCCTCCGGCGCGGATTTCTTTTTCTCCTCCGAACCGACAAGTGTTTTCTGTACCTTCTTCATCACATGGCCGCCGCTCGCCGCGTCGACTCCCACAGCGCCTCCCGCCGCCAGCAGGAGTGTCAGGAAAGCGGCCGCCGTGTATTTTACTAACCGTCTTTTCATAATTTCCATCCCTTCTTTCCGATATACCATATACCTTATTTTTTCTATCTCCCACCGTTCACATTCATCTGTGAGAAGATCCTCCTCCGGAGTAAAATCCTGCATTATATCAAACAGATTACGCTTCATAGCCGTTTCCCTCCAATTCTTTTTTCAGCCGTTTCCGGATCCGGTACAGCGACATCTTGACCTTGGACTGCGACACGCCATATCGCTCTGCTATATCCGCCACTTTTTCATAATTGTAGTAGTAGCGGATAAAAATTTCCCTCTGCTGCTGCGGCAGTTTTCGCAGCGCTTCTTCTATTATATGAATCTGCTCCTTCTGCTCCAGCCTTCCGGCAAGTATATCCTCCTGCACCATTTCCTCCTCCTCCAACGGAGAAAAAAGCCTGTGCTCCCGCAGTTTGTTCCGCGCCATATTTCTCGCCATGCTGACAAGATACGGCTTGAGAGGCCGTCCTTCTTCAATTTTCTTACAATTGCGCCAGAGCCTGTAAAAGACGTCGGATACGGTTTCCTCCACATCTTCCTTCTGCATACGGTCTCCTAGTATATTATTCACAATGGTGTAGACATATCCGCCATAGGAATCCATCACAGAGACAAGCGCCTTCTGCCGTCCTTCTTTGAGGCCCCGGATTAATTCTGCATCATCCAATTCTGAACTTCCTCCCTTTTTTGAAAGATATATGCCGGCTTTTTTATCCTTCATCTCCATATACACGGGAAGGGCCAATCTGGTCACATATTTTGTCGCAAATCGAAATTTTTAAATCTTCAAAAATCCCTTGTGGTTTTTTCTATTTTCTATATAATATAACATAGGGAATGATAAGAGAACAAGAACGAAGGAGGGTATTTTTTTATGCCAAAAAGGACAGACATCCACAAGGTATTGATTATCGGCTCCGGCCCCATTATCATCGGACAGGCCTGCGAGTTCGATTACTCCGGCACCCAGGCCTGCAAAGCCCTGCGCAAACTGGGATATGAAATCGTATTGGTAAATTCCAATCCGGCTACGATTATGACCGATCCGGAGACGGCCGACGTCACATACATCGAACCGTTGAATGTAGAACGTCTCGAACAAATCATAGAGAAGGAACGGCCCGACGCACTCCTGCCTAACCTCGGCGGCCAGTCCGGGCTTAATTTGTGCGCCGAACTGAACAAGGCGGGCGTCCTGGACAAGTACAACGTCCAGGTAATCGGCGTTCAGGTAGACGCAATCGAACGCGGCGAAGACCGCATCGAATTTAAGCACACGATGGACAAACTGGGCATTGAAATGGCCCGCAGCGAAGTGGCCTACAGCGTGGAGGAAGCGTTGGACATCGCAGACCGCCTCGGCTATCCGGTCGTGCTGCGCCCGGCCTATACGATGGGCGGCGCGGGCGGCGGCCTCGTCTATAATAAGGAAGAATTGAAGACCGTATGCGCCAGAGGTCTCCAGGCCAGCCTCGTGGGACAGGTTCTGGTAGAGGAGTCCATACTCGGCTGGGAGGAGCTGGAACTGGAGGTTGTGCGCGACGCCGATAACAATATCATCACGGTGTGCTTTATTGAGAACATAGATCCCATGGGCGTACATACCGGCGATTCCTTCTGCGCCGCCCCCATGCTGACTATCTCGGAGGAGTGCCAGAAAAGACTGCAGGAGCAGGCGTATAAGATCGTCGAATCCGTGCAGGTGATCGGCGGCACCAATGTGCAGTTTGCCCACGATCCTGTGAGCGACCGCATCATTGTCATCGAAATCAATCCCCGCACCTCCCGCTCGTCGGCCCTGGCCTCCAAAGCGACGGGATTCCCAATCGCCCTGGTATCCGCCATGCTGGCGGCCGGACTCACCCTAAAGGACATCCCCTGCGGGAAGTACGGCACACTGGACAAATATGTGCCGGACGGAGACTATGTGGTGATTAAATTCGCCCGCTGGGCCTTTGAAAAATTCAAGGGCGTGGAGGACAAACTGGGGACGCAGATGCGCGCAGTTGGCGAGGTAATGAGCATCGGCAAGACCTACAAGGAAGCATTCCAGAAGGCGATCCGCAGTCTGGAGAACGGCCGCTACGGTCTGGGACATGCCAAAGATTTTGACACCCTGACAAAAGAAGAACTCCTGCAACGCCTGATCACTCCCTCCAGCGAGCGCCATTTCCTTATGTATGAGGCCCTGCGCAAGGGAGCGACGGTGGACGAAATCTATGAGATCACCCGGGTGAAGACCTACTTTATCGAGCAGATGAAGGAGTTAGTCGAGGAAGAAGAAACTCTTTTAGCCTGCCGCGGAGGCCTTCCGGACGACGAGCTTTTGACCGCCGCCAAAAAAGACGGCTTTTCCGATAAATATCTGAGCGAGCTGCTGGAGATTCCGGAGGAGACTATCCGGAACAGGCGCATCGCCCTGGGTGTGGAGGAGGCCTGGGAGGGCGTTCACGTCAGCGGCACGCCGGACAGCGCCTACTACTACTCCACCTACAATGCACCGGACAAAAATCCCGTCTCTGGCGACAAACCGAAAATTATGATCCTGGGCGGGGGCCCGAACCGGATCGGACAGGGTATCGAGTTTGACTACTGCTGCGTCCATGCCGCTATCGCCCTGAAAAGCCTCGGCTTTGAGACGATCATCGTCAACTGTAATCCGGAGACCGTCTCCACCGACTACGACACCTCGGACAAATTATATTTTGAGCCTCTGACTCTGGAGGACGTGCTGAGTATATACAATAAAGAGAAACCGCTGGGCGTGATCGCCCAGTTTGGCGGGCAGACTCCGCTAAACCTGGCGGCGGATCTGGAGAAAAACGGAGTCAGGATTCTCGGCACCTCCCCCTCCGTGATCGATCTGGCCGAAGACCGCGATCAGTTCCGCGCCATGATGGACAAACTGGGCATCCCCATGCCGGAATCCGGCATGGCTACTACCGTGGGCGAAGCTATTTCCATCGCACAGAAAATCGGTTATCCCGTCATGGTTCGGCCGTCCTATGTGCTGGGCGGACGCGGCATGGAGGTCGTCTATGACGATGAGAGCATGACCGAATATATGAATGCGGCCGTAGGCGTCACCCCTGACCGCCCGATTCTCATCGACCGGTTCTTAAACCATGCCATGGAGTGCGAGGCAGACGCTATCAGTGACGGCTCCAACGCATTTGTACCGGCCGTTATGGAGCATATCGAACTGGCCGGCGTCCACTCCGGCGACTCGGCCTGTATCGTCCCGTCCGTGCACATCTCACCGGAAAATGTGGCCGTCATCAAGGAGTATACAAAGAAGATCGCCGAGGAAATGCACGTCCGCGGTCTGATGAATATGCAGTACGCCATCGAGAACGACAAAGTATATGTCCTGGAGGCAAACCCAAGGGCCTCCCGCACCGTGCCTCTGGTGTCAAAGGTCTGCAACATCCGCATGGTACCTCTCGCCACCGACATCATCACCTCCGAGCTGACCGGACGGCCTTCGCCGGTTCCGGCCCTGCGGGAGCAGGAAATCCCGAACTACGGCGTCAAGGAGGCCGCCTTCCCATTCAATATGTTCCAGGAGGTGGATCCGGTTCTGGGGCCGGAGATGCGCTCGACCGGCGAGGTGCTGGGACTGTCCCGTTCTTACGGCGAGGCCTTCTACAAAGCGCAGGAAGCCCTTCAGTCCAAACTCCCCCTGTCCGGCACGGTATTGATTTCCGTCAACCGGCGGGATAAAGATGAGGTTGTGGAAATCGCCCGAAGCTTTGCCGGAGACGGCTTTAAGATCGTGGCCACCGGCGGCACCTACGACCTGATTCACGGCGCCGGTATTCCCGCCGAAAAGGTGAAGAAACTCTATGAGGGACGCCCCAATATCCTGGACATGATTACCAACGGCGACATTCAGCTAATCGTCAACTCCCCTGTCGGGAAGGACAGCGTCCACGACGACAGCTATCTCCGCAAAGCGGCCATCAAGGCAAAGGTGCCCTACATGACTACCATCGCCGCCGCGCGGGCGACCGCAGAGGGAATCCACTATGTGAAGTCCCATACCCGCGGAGAGATCAAATCCCTCCAGAAGCTGCACAGCGAGATCCACGACAAGGAGGCATAGACGGCGCGCCGGATTTCCCACGGTACGCGGATATAATTCCACTGTAAAATACATACAAAACGGACTCCCCTTCAGGGGGCGTCCGTTTTGTTTACCAACTTTTTACTGGCCGTTCTTCAACAGATTATAGACACGGATAAACGCCGGCTTCACACCGAGATATTCGTTAAACAACCCACAGTAGGGGCCGTTCATCCGGTAACTGTAATCGCTTTCATTCATATCCGGCGCATCCACAATGCCCCAGATGCACACTGCCTTTATTGGCTTTGAGGCTCCGGCATTTGCCTCCATATATACCCGAAACAGCTTCTCATAAAACTCAGCATGTCTCTCCAGCGTCTCTGCATCGCTCTGGTAATTCCGCACAGCCATCTCTGTCACCTGTACCTCCATGCCGAGATCTGCATATTTCTGAATCGCTTCCCTCACCTTGGAGATGTCGCCGTCATTCATACAGCCGGACTGCTGCCCGAACCCGCCGATATAACTTTGCATCCCCACGCCGTCGCACAATCTGACATAGCCTCCCCTGCCGTCGGACTTATAGGTGTTGATCGATTTTACCAGTTCGCAGATGGCGTCCCTCTTTTCCGCATAGAAGGTGTTGTAATCGTTATAGTACAGCTTGGTGTCCAGATTCGGGTTTTTCTGCTTCAGCTTATCAATCGTCTCGCGGGCATACTGGAAGGAGAGCTCCACATAATCCTTCCCCATAGTCTCATAAAACAGATTTTTCTTGCCGCTGCGCATCGTCCGCACATGGCGGGCGTCCCCGGCGGCGTAATCTCCGGCGCTGTCTCCCACCGCCTCGTTTACCACATCCCAGCAATAAATGAGGCCCGGATATTTTTCCTCAAAGTGAGTGAGCACCTGCTCAATATAATTCTGTACCCGCTTCTTAATTATATCGGCTGACGCATACTCCTTCGAGCTGTCGTAGCCCTTGCGGAAAAACCAATCGCACATATCCGCATCCCACACGAGCACATGCCCGCGCATCCTTATCTGATTGTCTCTGGCAAATTCCATGATCTCGTCTGCCCTGGTGAAATTAATCTTTGCCATGGAGGTCTCATCATCGATCCATGCCGTTTTGCTTGCGTTCTGATCCAGCATGGAATATGCCTTTGTCTCATTGGCCGCTGTCAGGCTGTTGAAATGGTATTTCATCAGACCGTTGTAGAGGCTGTCTGTAACGGTAGTAGAGCTGATTACCGTCCCCATCTTAAAGCCATATCTGTCAGCCAGTTCAGAGAGGGGCTCATAATCGGAGACCGCCCCGCTTATATCACGCAGATCCCGCTCCAGCTCAATGGAATGAATCGTGAGCGTCGCCGTCGCACCCGCCGGCAGATTCCATGAATTATAGCGGACACGAACGGCATTGACAGACGGGCAGGCGTTAAGAGAGTATGGCAAAACCCTCTTATCCGTCTCGGCGCTTCCATAGCCGAGAAGCGGAGCCTCGCTCCAGAAATTGTCGCCGTCTGCATAGCAGGATATCTGAAGCGGCGTGGATTCCTTCGCAGACACCGTGATACGAAGGGCTTTATAGGCGCTGACATCCACCGGCTTCTTATCTTCCCTCAGATAAAAGGCAATGCCGCCTCCCCCGTATTCATTCTTTACAGTGACAGTCACGCTCCCGTCCGCGTTATAGACCGGCGCGCCGTCGAGGGCGGCCGTATCCATGCACATATTCTCGGACAGAGTAATCCGCTCTGTCTTTTCCGACTTCGGCGTCGCCGAAGTCGTTGGATTATCCGAAACCGTCGGGCTCGTCGAAGTCATCGGATTATCCGAAGCTGTCGGGTTCGTCGGATCCGTCGGCTTATCCGGAACCGTCGGACCTGTCGAGGTCGTCGGCGTATCCGGAACCGTCGGGCTCGTCGAGGTCGTCGGATTATCCGGCGCTTTCGGAGTTGGCGAGGCCGTCGGCGCTTTCGGCGTTGGCGAAGCCGTCGAAGGATGCGGCGTCCGTTTGCATGACGTGGGAACAATAACCCGACACACGCGCCTGTACTTCTTCTTGCCTTTTTTGATGACGGCCGTCACCTTTGCCGTCCCCGCGTGTTTGGCCTTTATTTTGGCGGCATATCGACCGCTCTTTTTTACCGTTACGATTTTTTTATTCCGCTTCCAGGTGATCTTCATGCCCTTCGCGTTTTTAACTTTAATCTTCGCTGTCTTGCCTATCTTGACAAGAACACTTTTCTTGCTCAGTGCGGGTTTTTTCTTTTTTCCATATACCGCGTCTCCCGGCTGTACGGCCAGACTGCACACGAGCAGAATAACTGCGCAGAACAGGGCGGTCTTTCTCTTTCTTCCCATATTGTTCACTGCTTAATACCTCCTGACCTTTTTATCTTACTCCCGCTTCACAGAAAATTCTTCAGCTTCAGCGCCTGCTCAATACTCCCCTCCACCTTCAGCCTGCCAAGGGTAAACGCCCTGACCGGATCTGTCTTGCCGGAGATGATCTTGAACAGAGTGTCCGCCTTACAGATAAAGACAGCGTCCCTGTCATGATATTCATATGGCTCGATATACAGTTTGCCATCCCTGACTTCCACATAGAAAATTCCGGCTCCCTCGCCGGTAATATTGAACTGGTATGCCAGATGCTCCGTAATGTGGCTCACATCGACATCCCCGATCATATCCTTCACTTTGTTAAACACTTCTTCGTAGGTCATTTTTGTCACCGCCTTTCCTCTCGCAAAATTATTATTTATTATTATACCAAAAACCGTTTTTCATTACAATGCCGGATTGCGGCAAAGCAGGCCTCTTACAAAAAAGTAGCCAGTCCGGACGTTTCATGCTATAATATCTACAGAAGTTTATAAAACATACAAAGAAAGGATTCTCCTGATGAAACGACATAGAAAACTCTCCGTTATTTTGATTATTGTATTTGCCGCCCTCGGCTGTATCGCCTTCATCGCATACAGCTGCCTTCGCGCGGAGTATAACCGGCAGGCCATCGAGCAGCTGAAAGACTCCCTTGTGTCCCGGACGGCTCCCCGCCTGAACCGCTCCGCCACCATCACGATAGACGGCAAACAGCACGTCTACACCGCGGAGGAACTGGGGGAAGAAACATATTATCAATATAAGGGAAAAACCTATGAGCCCGGAAAGGAGAACTCCCTCGCCAGGCTTCTCTTTGAGGAAAACCAGGACGTCTCCCCCGATTCACTCGACAAACTGATTCAAGTCAGGCACAGCGATGAAAAAATCACAAAGATAGTAAAGAATTTATCCGACACCTACAACTCCCAGCCCCAGAACGGGCGCATCGACACGCAGGGGAGAATCACTCCCTCGCGGCAGGGCCATGTCCTGGACACAGAAAAAATCCAAAGCGACCTCACCGGCTATCTGAAACGGGCGACAACCGATAACTTTTCCGCCTCGTATACGACCACCAAAACAGAACCCAGATGGAGTTCGGATGATTTGAAAAAAGTCAATACGGTTATCAGCAGTTACTCCACCTCTTTCAACAGCGGCAGCCCCAGGGGAGCCAATATCCGGATTGCCGCCTCCCGTCTCGACAACCATTTTCTGCTGCCGGGAGAATCCCTGTCCTTTCTGGACGTTTTATATGATGAATCCGACGGAAAGACCTATCAGAAATCCGGAGCCATCTTCAAGGGTGAAATCGTACAGGCCAAGGGCGGCGGCATATGCCAGGTATCCACTACCGCCTATGCTTCGTTTTTATTCGCGGGCATCATCCCCACCAAGCGCTTTCCCCACAGCCTGCCCGTGAGTTACGCGCCAATGGGCCTCGACGCGGCCCTCTCCGTGGGCGGGAAAGACCTGTTAGTGAAAAACACATTGAAATCCCCCATTCTCATCTCGGCAAGGACAAAAGGGAACGTATTGAACATACATATTAAATCCTACCGGAACGCCCTGAACGGATACCGCTATAAACCAAGAGCCGAGCAGATCTCCAAAAAGAAGGCAAAGTCCTATCTGGACGTCTACAGAAAGGGGAAAAAAGTAAAGACCATTTTCCTGTCAAAAGACAAATACGAGTAGCATATCCGGCAAACCTCCGTATATTTGTGCGTTTTCTACAATTGTGGTATAATGTCACAAAAAACGGAGGTTTTGCTTATGACGAGAAGAAAAGATACCAGACAAAAAGCCGCGCTCCGCGAAATAATGAGCGCCTACATGAAGAACGGCGCGATAAAAATCGAAGACGGAACGGATATAAATTCCATTATGCGCGATATGATGTCACTAATCCTGGAGGGAGCGCTGACACAGGAACTGGATGAACAGCTGGGGTATTCCCGATATGACTACCGGGGCAAGGAAACCGACAACAGCCGCAACGGTCACTCATCCAAAACCATACATACCAGTTACGGGGACATGGAGCTGGAGATTCCGAGAGACCGCAAGGGCAGGTTTGAGCCGCAGATTATCGGAAAATACCAGCGGAGCATCCGGCAGGACATGGAGCAGAAAATCCTGTCTATGTATGCAAAGGGCATGACAACCGGCGACATTGAATCGCACATACGCGAATTGTACGGATTTGAAATATCCGACAGCACCATAAGCCGCATTACAGATAAAATTCTTCCTGTCGTAAAAAAATGGCAGGAGCGCCCCCTTGAAAAAATCTATGCCATTGTATTTATGGACGCCATCCAGTATTATGTGCGCTGCGAAGGGCATATCGTCAGGCGCGCCGTCTATGTCGCCCTGGGCATTGACATGGATGGAAGGAAAGATGTGCTGGGCATGTATGTAGGCGAGAGCGAGAGCGCCGGATTTTGGCCCTCTGTCATGGACAGTCTGAAGCGCCGCGGCGTAGAGGACATCCTGATTACCTGCGTCGACGGATTGAGCGGTTTCCCGCAGGCGATCGCCGCCGCCTTTCCCCAGACGGAAATCCAGCAGTGCATCATACACAAAATACGCGATTCCACAAAATTCGTCTCCTACAGTGACATGAAAATACTGATGGGGGATCTGAAGTGTGTATATGCGGCCTCCACCGAAGACGAGGCGCTGGCAGAACTGGAAACCTTCCGCAAAAAATGGGACTTCAAATATCCGGAAATCTATCGCTCATGGATCGACGACTGGCCAACTCTCTCCACCTGTTTCAAATATCCGGAGGCCATCCGGAAACTGATCTACACCACCAACGCCATTGAGGGATTTAACCGCCAGCTGCGAAAAGTGACAAAAAGCAAATCGGTTTTTCCCTCCGATGACAGTCTGCTAAAAATGCTATATCTTGCAACCATGGACATCACAAAAAAATGGAAGCGCTGCCAGCCGGACTGGGAGCAGATTCACACGCAGCTGGCCATTTACTTCCGTGAGCGGCTGGACGGTGAAAAATCATGACGTCCTCCGGCGCAGCTAATCACAGGGTGGCTTTATTTGTATGCAAAAATCGCAGATACGACAAGCAATCTCACCACAGGACAAAACCGCCACAGCCGGCTTTGCCTTTTTTATTTTCCGCAAACCCTCGATTTTCCCCAAAAAACACGTTTACACAAAATTTGAAACACTCTCTATAATAAACAAGTTTCATTCAATGAGGATAACCGCCTCTCCTGTACCGGATAAATTCTCCTTTTACCTCTACCCGTCTATCTATCCTGTTCTCTCCTATATATACTCCCTCCCCTGTCGCGCCTGAGGGGCGGCCTCCGTTCCATCCCACTCTTAAAGCAGGGCTTTCCGATCACAGAAATGCGCCCAAAAATATATACCTTTGGGAAAGCAGTTCTTCGGAAAAGCCTCCGGCTTTTCCCGAACCTGTCGCCTCAGCCATCGAAAATTTCTCTCCCACCCTGCCATTCGATTTATAGTGCTAAAATAGTCCCGTGAATAATTTGGAAATCCATGTTATGCAAAAATTAAAGGAGGAAAGGTA
>CANRFJ010000012.1 GCA_947629865.1 uncultured Lachnospiraceae bacterium
TCGTGCTTGTCGCGAATGCTTCTTTGTTTTCATTCAAGATTGCGAATGAGCTGAGCGAGTTTCGCAATTACCTATGTACTACTTCAATTTTAGAATATACAACAGAAAATTGCAAGAATCTTAAACTATTTGTAACAAAATTGTAATAAATAAGTGAAAACTGCATATACTTCTGGTATAGGTAAATATTGGCTGGAGGCCGTATGTGCCGCGGACAGTAGATACCGGAAAGAGAGGTGCAGATTTTTGCGTGAACACCGATATAAAATGTTTTTTTGCATTTATATGCTGCTGACGGCTTCCCTGGCTATCGGCTGGTATCCGGAGACGGAGACGGGCGCTCTCAGCGATGTGATCCGGCGGACAGGGAGTCGGGTGGAGGCTATGTGTATGCTGAAGGAGAACAACCGGCTCTTTTTACAGGATATCACAGAGACGGGAGAGGAGCAGCGTCAGCTCAACGAGCAGATGGATGAGAACCGGCGCAGGACGGTTCAGGTAATAGAGAAAAAGAAGAAGAAAAAGCAAAGAAAGGTGACGGGCGTGGGAAAAGGGAGCCGGAGGATTTTGGAGCGGATTGTGGAAGCGGAGGCGGGAGACCAGAGCGTCAGGGGAAGAAGGCTGGTGGCGAACGTAGTCCTGAACCGGGTGCGCTCGAAGCAATTTCCGGACACGGTGAGGGGAGTTGTCTTTTCGCCGGGGCAGTTTTCTCCCATCTCCAATGGAAGCTACTACAGCGTCCGGGTGTCGGAGAGCACGAAGACGGCGGTAAAACAGGCGCTGGACGGCCGGGACGATTCCAGGGGAGCGCTCTATTTCATGTGCCGGAGCGCCTCGAATCCCTCCAATGCGGCCTGGTTTGACAGAGACCTGACGCGCCTGTACAGCTGCGGCTGCCACGAATTTTTCCGCTAGGAGCAGGGAATTTCCGTTAAAAAGCTTTTTCTGTTAAAAGCTTTTAGTATTGTAAAACAGGAAAAAACATGATATTCTAAAGGCTGTGAGATAAGGTATGCCCTTAGGTGCAGAATGGAGGAAATCATGAGCGTAATGTATAAGAGCACAAGAAGTGAAGGTAAAAAGGTAACGGCTTCCCAGGCAATCTTAAAGGGACTTGCCGATGACGGCGGACTCTTTGTCCCGGACGCCATTCCGGCCCTTACCGTGCCATATAAGACACTGGCGGGGCTCTCCTATCAGGAGACAGCCTACGAGGTGATGAGGTTATATCTGGACGATTTTACCGAGGAGGAATTAAAGTCCTGTATTAAGAAGGCGTATGATGAAAAATTTGACACGGACGAGATAGCGCCGCTGTCTAAGAAGGACGGAGTCTATTATCTGGAACTGTTCCACGGAAAGACCATTGCCTTTAAGGATATGGCCCTTTCCATACTGCCGCATCTGATGACGACGGCGGCGGGGAAAAACGGCGTCTCCAATGAGATCGTCATTCTGACGGCGACCTCCGGCGATACGGGCAAGGCGGCCCTGGCCGGTTTTGCCGATGTGCCCGGTACCCGTATCATCGTATTCTATCCGAAGGATGGCGTGAGCCCCATTCAGGAAAAGCAGATGCTTACCCAGAAGGGGGACAATACGGCTGTTATCGGTATCAGGGGGAACTTTGACGACGCCCAGAACGGGGTAAAGGAGATGTTCCACTCGCGGGAGCTGGCGGAGCGTATGGCGGCGAAGGGCTATCAGTTTTCGTCGGCCAACTCCATCAATATCGGCCGTCTGGTGCCGCAGATCGTGTACTATGTATACGCTTACGGACAGCTGCTCAGACGGGGAGAGATCGAGGAGGGCGAGACGATAAACGTAGTGGTGCCTACCGGCAATTTCGGTAATATTCTGGCGGCCTATTACGCCAGAAATATGGGCCTCCCCATCGGCAGACTCTACTGTGCATCAAATGAGAACAAGGTGCTGTATGACTTTTTCCGGACGGGAAGATATGACAGAAAGAGAGAGTTTATCCTGACGTCTTCCCCGTCTATGGACATTCTGATTTCCAGCAATCTGGAGCGTCTGATCTACCGCATCGCGGGAGAGGATGCAGACCGGACAAGGGAACTTATGGAGGCGCTCTCCTCCAGGGGCGAGTATGAGATAACGCCTGAGATGAGGCAACAGCTTGACTGCTTTGAGGGCGGATTTGCCACTGAGGAGGAGACGGCAGAGACGATCCGGCGCATATATGAAAAGACGGGCTACATTATGGATACCCATACGGCGGTGGCGGCCTCTGTCTGCGCGAAGCAGGCAGACACCGCAGTGAAGACGGTAATCGCCTCCACTGCCAGTCCCTATAAGTTTACCCGCAGCGTGATGGAGGCGATTGATAAAGGAGCCTGCGAGGGCAGGAGCGATTTTGAACTGGTAGACGAGTTGAACCGCATATCCGGCGTCCCCGTTCCGGCTGCCATTGAGGAGATCAGGAGCGCTCCGGTGCTTCACGACACGGTCTGCGACAGAGACGGTATGCAGAGGGAAGTGGAGAGGCTTCTCGGACTGTAGGCGCAGGACGGCAGAGGAGAAGGAGGATTCGCATGGAGTTTCGGCCATGTATTGATATACACAACGGGAAGGTAAAGCAGATCGTGGGTGGAACGCTGCGGGATAACGGAAATTATGCCAGGGAGAATTTCGTCTCAGACCAGACGGCGGCCGACTATGCGCGGCTCTACCGCAGCAGAGGCCTTCGCGGCGGGCACATGATCCTGCTGAACGGGCGGGACAGCGAATACTATCCGGCCGATGTGGGACAGGCAAGGGAGGCTCTGGCAGCATGGCCGGACGCCCTGCAGGTCGGCGGCGGCATAACGGCGGAAAATGCGGCCGAATTTATCCGCTACGGCGCATCTCACGTCATTGTCACCTCGTATGTATTTGAGGGCGGGGAGATCCGCTCCGACCGGCTGCGGGAACTGGTGCGCGAGGTCGGAAAGGAGCGACTGGTGCTTGATCTGAGCTGCCGGAGGCGGGAGGGCATCTATTATGTGGTGACAGACCGGTGGCAGAAATTTACCGCCCAGCCGGTAGATGAAAAGCTGCTGCGGGAGCTGGGTACATACTGTGATGAATTTCTGGTTCATGCGGTGAACGTAGAGGGAACGGGCACGGGAGTGGACGGGGAACTGCTGCGGATACTGGCAGGGGAAAGCCGCACGCCGATAACCTATGCGGGCGGGATTGGCTCCATGGAGGACATAGTGCGCATCGGGGAACTGGGCGGCGGCCGTATCGACTTTACAGTTGGAAGCGCGCTGGATCTGTTTGGCGGCCCTCTTTCTTTTGAAGAAATTGTTAAAAAATATCACGGATAGCCAAAAAAATATTATTTAAAAAACAACGAAAAACCGCTGTTTCTCAAGAGGAGCAGCGGTTTTTTTGCCAAAAACACTTGATTTTTTAAAAATATATGTTACAATTATTACATAAATGTTACAAATGAAGGCTCAAAAGTGTTACGAATCAGAGCTGATTTTGTTAAGAAAATAATTAAGGAGTTTTTGGTTATGAGTTTCAAAAAAATGGCAGTTGTAATTATGGTATTGTGTGTGCTGGCAGGGAGCGTTTTCTGTCCGGTACAGGCAGAGGCTGCCGAAAAGGAATATACAAACAGAGAGGTGAAACTGCTTGCCTCCATCATTTTCTGCGAGGCGGGAAATCAGAGCTACAGCGGCAAACTGGCCGTGGGCTGTGTGGTGATGAACCGCAAGAGGTCTTCGAGATTCCCTAATTCAGTGGAGGGCGTAATTCGCCAGAGAGGGCAGTTCAGTCCGGTGGCTGCCGGAAAGTTCAAAAGAGAGCTGGCGCGCTACAGAAAGGGTTCCTATGAAAAGGGTGTTCGTGCAGAGTGTGTCCGCGCGGCAAAGGCGGCTCTCTCCGGTCAGGACTATGTGCACAGAAGGGGAAAAAAGGTGAATATGAGACGGTATTATTTCTTCAGCAGACATTTGAGGAGAGCGAAGCTGCGCATTGGCGCACACGATTTCAAGTAAGATTTCTGCATATATAGGTAAAATTTCTGCATATATTATGAAAATTTCACTTTTCTAAAAGCCTTCTTTGTGTTATCATAGAGAAAGATACGCGAAGGAGGCTTTTTGGAATGTCAGAGATGAAGGAAGAAGCAGTCGCAAAAAATTTTATAGAGAATGAGATAGACAGTGACCTTGAAAAAGGCATTTATGATAAAATTGTCACCCGTTTTCCACCGGAGCCGAATGGGTATTTACATATCGGACACGCCAAATCCATCGCGCTGAACCAGGGACTGGCGAGTGAATACGGCGGCACCTTTAACCTTCGGTTTGACGACACAAATCCGCAGAAGGAAAAGGAGGAATTTGTGCAGTCGATTGAGGAGGACGTGGAGTGGATATGCGGCGAGAAACCGCCGATCTATTTTGCCTCCGACTATTTTGGACAGATGTATGAGTGCGCTGTCCGGCTGATAAAGAAGGGAAAGGCCTATGTGTGCGACCTCTCCGCGGAGCAGATACGGGAATACCGCGGGACGCTGACCGAGCCGGGGAAGGACAGCCCCTACCGGGACAGAAGCATTGAGGAAAATCTGAGACTGTTCGAGGAGATGAAAAATGGCGGGTGTGAGGACGGAGCCCGCGTCCTCCGCGCCAAGATTGACATGGCGTCGCCGAATATCAATATGAGGGATCCGGTGCTTTACCGGGTGGCCCATCTGCACCATCACAATACGGGAGACGACTGGTGCATTTATCCGATGTATGATTTTGCGCATCCGATTGAGGACGCCGTGGAGGGAGTGAGCCATTCCATTTGTACGCTGGAATTTGAGGATCACCGCCCGCTGTACGACTGGGTTGTGCGGGAGTGCGAATTTGAGAAGCCGCCCAGGCAGATTGAATTTGCCAAGATGTATCTGACCAATGTAGTGACCGGCAAGCGCTATATAAAGAAACTTGTGGAGGACGGCATAGTGGACGGCTGGGACGATCCGCGGCTGGTGACGCTCGCGGCGCTTCGCCGCAGAGGTTATACAGCGTCTTCCATTCGGCGGTTTATGAGTCTGTGTGGCGTGTCGAAGTCCAACAGCTCCGTTGATTACGCCATGCTGGAGTACTGCATCCGTGAGGATCTGAAGATGACGCAGCCGCGCATGATGGCCGTGCTGCATCCGATCAGACTGATTATTGATAACTACGAGGAGGGGAAAATCGAATATCTGGAGGTGCCAAACAATCAGGAAAATCCGGAATTGGGCGTCAGACAGGTACCCTTTGCGAGAGAGTTATATATTGAGAGAGAAGATTTTATGATCGAGCCTCCGCGGAAGTATTTCCGCCTGTATCCGGGCAACGAGGTGCGCCTGATGAGCGCCTATTTTGTCACCTGTGTGGGCTATGAGACAGATGCAGACGGCAATGTGACGGAGGTGCACTGCACCTATGATCCGGAGACAAAGAGCGGCTCCGGATTTACGGGAAGAAAGGTAAAAGGGACGATCCACTGGGTGGCGGCGCCGACGGCGGCCACGGCGGAGGTGCGCCTCTATGAAAATATTGTAGATGAGGAAAAGGGAGTCTACAATGAAGACGGCTCCGTCAATGTCAATCCGGATTCCCTGACGGTATTGGATACCTGCTACATGGAACCGGCGCTGGCAGAGGCAAAGCCGGGGGATAAGTTTCAATTTATGCGCACAGGATTTTTCTGTGTCGATACAAAGGATACAACGGACGGACATCAGGTATTCAACCGGATTGTCTCGCTAAAAAGTTCCTATCGTCCAAATCTTAACGAAAAGTAAAAGGGAGATGCAAAGTATGAGTAATATTTTTTCCGGACTGGAAAGCTTTGGGTTAAAAGATGTTGAAATTAAAGATGTGTTCCAGGAAAATACGCAAAAACGTGAGGCCAGGTCTCAGGCGGAGCAGAGCCAGAAGAAGGAAGTCACGGAGGAAGACCTGATTTTTGACAAGAGCTATACCTGTCCGGTCTGTGACTACGAGTTCAAGAGCAAGATGGTTCGTACCGGCAAGGTGCGTCTGGCGGGCGCGGATTCGGATCTGAGGCCGCGCTACATCGGCGTGGATTCGTTGAAGTATGACGCCATTCTGTGCCCGAAATGCGGCTATGCGGCCCTGAACCGCTATTTTAACTTCATCATGTCCAGCCAGGCCAGAAATATCCGCGAGAAGATATCTGCCAATTTTGAGTACAAGCCCTCAGATGAAAAGGTCTATTCATACGACGACGCCATCGGCAAGCACAAGATGGCTCTCCTCAATACGGTCGTTAAGAACGGAAAGAGCAGTGAGCGGGCCTATACCTGCCTGAAGCTGGCATGGCTGTACCGGGGTAAGAGGGAGCAGCTGATGCAGGGCGAATATAAAAAAGAAGAAGTGACACAGCTGGCAAAGGAGGAAAGAGAACTTCTCGCCAACGCCTACGAGGGGTTTGAGGCGGCCTTTGGCAAGGAGGATTTCCCGATGTGCGGCATGGATCAGCACACGATGATGTATCTTCTGGCGGAGTTGGCGAGGAGAATCGGAAGGGAAGAAGACGCCAAGCGCTATGTGTCGAAGGTGCTGGTCGCAAGGGATGCCCAGCAGAGGATCAAGAACAAGGCCATCGAACTGAAGGAAAAGCTTCAGAAGCACCACTGATAGAGATGATTTTTCAGAGGCCCGCCGGACAGAGCGGGCCTCTCGTGTGTATTGCGGGCGGATTGCTGGCGCGCGCCGTTCAGTCGGGCTCTCATACAGGCGGGAATAAAATAAGTTAAAAATATGAGAAAAAAAGAGAATAAATGAGCAACACACAGAATATATATAAATATACGGCAATATGTAAAAAGGAAAGACTTTGCATTTCTGGTGAATATTGCATATTATAGAGCCAATGGTTTAGCACTCACAAAAAAAGAGTGCTAACAAAAAAGCAGAATGGAGGAACGAAATATGAAGTTAGTACCATTAGGTGACAGAGTTGTCCTGAAACAGTTAGATGCAGAAGAAACTACGAAATCCGGTATTGTACTGCCGGGCCAGGCACAGGAAAAACCTCAGCAGGCCGAGATCATCGCTGTGGGGCCGGGCGGAATGGTAGACGGCAAGGAAGTAAAGATGGAAGTAAAAGTCGGCGATAAAGTTATTTATTCAAAGTACGCGGGCACAGATGTAAAGTTAGAAGACGAAGAATATGTCATTGTTAAACAGAGTGACATTTTAGCAATTGTAGAATAAAAATCAGGAGGTTAGACAAACATGGCAAAGGAAATCAAATACGGCGCAGAGGCCAGAGCTGCCCTCGAGGCAGGAGTAAACCAGTTATCCGACACTGTTCGCGTGACACTGGGCCCAAAGGGAAGAAATGTAGTTTTGGATAAATCGTTCGGCGCACCGCTCATCACCAACGACGGCGTGACGATTGCCAAGGAGATTGAACTGGAGGACGCATTTGAGAACATGGGCGCCCAGCTTGTAAAAGAGGTTGCCACCAAGACTAATGATGTGGCCGGAGACGGAACAACTACCGCTACCGTTCTCGCCCAGGCAATGATAAATGAGGGAATGAAGAACCTGGCGGCAGGAGCCAATCCGATTATCCTCCGCAAGGGTATGAAGAAGGCGACAGATGCGGCCGTGGAGTCCATTAAGACGATGAGTTCCACACTGACCGGAAAAGAGCAGATCGCCAGAGTGGCATCGATTTCCGCAGGCGACGAGCAGGTGGGAGAGATGGTGGCTGACGCGATGGAAAAGGTGACGGGAGACGGCGTCATTACCATTGAGGAGTCCAAGACCATGAAGACGGAGTTGGATATGGTAGAGGGTATGCAGTTCGACCGCGGCTATGTGTCCGCTTACATGGCTACCAATATGGATAAAATGGAAGCAGAGCTGGATAATCCGTATATCCTCATCACGGACAAAAAGATTTCCAATATCCAGGAGATTCTGCCGCTGTTAGAGCAGGTGGTTCAGGCCAGCGCAAGGCTTTTGATTATTGCGGAGGACGTAGAGGGCGAAGCACTCAGCACACTGGTAATTAACAAACTGCGCGGAACCTTCAATGTAGTAGCTGTCAAGGCGCCTGGCTATGGCGACAGAAGAAAAGAGATGTTAAAGGATATTGCGATCCTCACCGGAGGACAGGTGATCTCCGAAGAACTCGGCCTTGATTTAAAGGAGACGACGATGGATCAGCTCGGCCGCGCCAAATCCGTCAAAGTACAGAAGGAAAATACTATTATCGTAGACGGAGAGGGAAGCAGGGAGGAGATTGAGTCCCGCATCGCTCAGATTAAAAATCAGATCGACGAGACCACTTCCGATTTTGACAGGGAGAAGCTGCAGGAGAGACTTGCCAAACTGGCAGGCGGCGTGGCAGTAATCCGTGTCGGCGCTGCTACTGAGACCGAGATGCAGGAGGCAAAACTCCGCATGGAGGACGCCCTGGCTGCCACGAGAGCCGCTGTGGAGGAGGGCATTATCGCAGGAGGCGGTTCCGCCTATATCCATGCCAGCAAGGAAGTTGCCAAAATAGCGGCAGAGTTAGAGGGTGACGAGAAGACCGGAGCCAATATCATTCTCAGAGCTCTTGAGGCGCCGCTTCGCAGAATTGCGGAGAATGCGGGCCTGGAGGGATCCGTTATTATTGATAAGGTTCGCGCAGAGAAGCCGGGCTATGGTTTTGACGCGCTCAAGGAAGAATATGTGGACATGGTGCAGGCCGGTATCCTGGATCCGGCGAAGGTGACGAGAAGCGCCCTGCAGAATGCCACCAGTGTTGCCTCTACCTTATTGACAACTGAATCGGTTGTTGCTAATATAAAAGAAGAAACACCGGCTATGCCGGCCGGAGGCGCAGGCATGGGAGGCATGATGTAAGATCCCGCCTTCCGGCGCCATCTGTCAATTATGGATAGGAGAGACACATGGAACAGTCATACGCAGAAGCAAATGCAAAAAAACGGACAACACCGGGAGTCATTGCCCTGAAGACGATTTTGATTATCCTCGTGGTATTGATTTTTTCCGCTGCGCTGCTCAGCGGCTACCGGCTGCTTGTGCTGGTCGGGGCGGCGGCAATTGTGGCGCTGATCTGGTACTGGCCGAGATTTCGGGTGGAGTGGGAATATGTATACTGCGACGGACAGTTGGATTTTGACATGATCCAGGGCGGTGAGAAGCGAAAGAATGTACTCCGCATTGAGATCGAGGAGGCAGACGTAGTGGCTCCCCTTAGTTCAGAGCGACTGGAGGGTTATCGCCATCTGGAGGTTAGGGATTATTCCTCCCTGCGGCCGGAGGCGAAGATTTACGGCATTGTGACGCGAATCAAGGGCAGAGATGAAAAACTGCTGATTAAATTTGAGCCCACAGAGCGTATGGTGGAAATGATGCACACCAAGTGTCCCAATATTGTAGAAAAAGTGAAGACCGGCAGTCCGTGAGCGGACAGCCAGAGACAGACATTTTCCGGCAGGATTTTTCAGAGCGAAAAATCCTGCCGGTTTTGTCTGTAAGTTTTGCCGGATACCTGTTGACAACCAATCAAATATTTGATAGACTAGTCAGAAATATTAGAAAAATACATATAAGAGAGGACGAGGCTGATGGGAACGATTATTGGTGAAGGCATTACATTTGACGACGTTTTATTAGTACCGGGTTATTCAGAGGTTATACCGAATGAAGTGTGTTTGAAAACTCATCTGACGAAGAACATTGAACTCAATATTCCGATGATGAGCGCGGGCATGGACACTGTCACGGAAAACCGCATGGCTATTGCCATGGCCAGACAGGGTGGCATTGGAATCATTCACAAGAATATGTCCATTCAGGCTCAGGCAGATGAGGTGGATAAGGTAAAGCGTTCGGAGAATGGCGTCATCACAGATCCGTTTTACCTCTCACCCGAACATACGCTGGCAGACGCCAATGATCTTATGGCGAAATTCCGCATCTCCGGCGTGCCAATCACAGAGGGCAAGAAGCTGGTGGGCATTATCACCAACCGCGATTTGAAATTCGAGACAGATTTCTCCCGAAAGATTAAAGAGTGCATGACGTCGGAGGGGCTGATCACTGCTCCCGAAGGCATTACGCTGGAGGAAGCCAAGAAGGTTCTGGCAAGCGCCAGAAAGGAAAAACTGCCGATTGTGGACAAGAACGGCAATCTGAGCGGCCTCATTACCATTAAAGATATCGAAAAGCAGATCAAGTATCCGAACTCCGCCAAGGATAAGCAGGGCCGTCTGCTCTGCGGCGCCGGAGTGGGCGTCACCGCCAATATTATGGAGAGGGTGGAGGCTCTGGTAAAATCCAAGGTAGATGTCATTGTCATCGACACCGCCCACGGCCACTCTGCCAATGTGTTAAAAGTGGTGAAAATGGTTCGCGACGCATATCCGGATTTGGGGATCATAGCCGGTAATGTGGCTACGGGAGAGGGAACGAAAGCGTTGATTGAGGCCGGTGTGGACGCCGTGAAGGTGGGTATCGGGCCGGGTTCAATCTGCACCACCCGTGTGGTAGCCGGTATTGGCGTGCCGCAGGTGACAGCCATCATGAACGCCTACGAGGCGGCCAAGCCGTATGGAATACCGGTGATTGCCGATGGAGGTATCAAATATTCCGGCGATATGACAAAGGCCATTGCCGCCGGAGCCAACGTCTGCATGATGGGAAGCATCTTTGCGGGCTGTGATGAGAGTCCGGGGAGCTTTGAATTGTTCCAAGGAAGAAAATATAAGGTTTACCGCGGCATGGGTTCAATTGCCGCCATGGAAAACGGAAGCAAAGACCGTTATTTCCAGTCCGACGCCAAAAAACTGGTGCCGGAGGGCGTAGAGGGCCGCGTGGCCTATAAGGGAACGCTGGAAGACACGGTGTTCCAGCTGATTGGTGGTATCCGTGCGGGAATGGGATATTGCGGGACTCCCACCATTGAGGATCTGAAGGAGAGAGGCCGCTTCGTAAAGATTTCCGCAGCCTCCCTAAAGGAGAGTCACCCCCATGACATTCATATCACCAAAGAGGCGCCAAACTATAGTGTCGAGTAAAAAGAGAAGAAACAGGCGTCTGCCTGGAAATCGTATTCAACGCTGTGTCCTGATTGTCAGTGGCACAGCGGTTTTTATCCTGATTATTTGTGTACTGATTTCCCTGTTCTGGCAGAAGGAGCAGGACAGGGAGAGAAAGAATAAGATACTCCCGCAGATTACGATACAGGCGAAGCTGCTAGATAAAAATAAATATTCCCGACCGGGGATTCCGTTGGAAAAAGTCAGGGGCGTCGTGATACATTACACGGCCAATCCGGGCACGGACGCCATAGACAACCGGAATTATTTTAATAACCTGCCGCGTACCAACGAGGGGAAGAAGAACAAAACCTATGCCAGCAGCCATTTTGTCATAGGGCTGGAGGGGCAGATTGTCCAGTGTATTCCGCTGGAGGAGATGTCCTATGCCTCCAATGAGCGCAATCCGGACACCATCTCGATCGAGTGCTGCCACCCGGACAAGAGCGGGAAGTTCAACAGGGCCACGTATCAGTCCCTTCTGGAGCTGACGGCCTATCTGTGCATAAAATTCGATCTGGACGAGGGAGACCTTCTCCGCCACTATGATGTGACCGGCAAGCTCTGCCCCCTCTATTTCGTGGAGCATGAGGCGGAGTGGGAGAAGTTTCGCAGACAGATTAAGGAGCGGTTACAGTAACGGCGACAGCTACAGTGACAGCTCCAATGTTTTATCTGTGCTCCGGTAGGGGCGGGCGCTCATTCCCGCAGAGCGCATCATTTTTTTTGCCGCCATCACCGAGGGCGTGTCGGAGTATTTGTCCTCCCGGTAGATGACTTCGCGTATACCGGACTGAATCAGCGCCTTCGTGCACTCGTTGCAGGGAAACAGGGTTGTGTAAATCCGCGCCCCCTGCAGATTGGTGCCCGTGTAGTTCAAAAGGGCGTTTAACTCCGCATGGCAGACATAGAGATATTTGGTGTCCATGGGGGACTCGCCCTCCCGATCCCATGGATATTCGTCGTCCGAGCAGCCGTGCGGCATACCGTTATAGCCCACGGAGAGGATCTTATTGTCGGCGCCCACAATGCAGGCTCCCACGCTGGTATTCGGATCCTTGCTCCGCATGGCGGAGAGCTCTGCAATTCCCATAAAGTACTGATCCCAGGATAGATAGTCCTGTCGTTTCATCATAACCTCCATTCCGAAGCGCATCGGCGTGATTAACCTCTGTCCCGAAGCGTTTGCGCGTGTGAAAAGCGACCTGGAGAAACAGGTCGCTTTTGTTTATATATGACGGGTAGAATTGTAGTTGCAGTACGACTGCCCTCTACATATTACGCAAGTTTGTTTACGGCAATTGTCATGCGGGAAACTTTTCTTGCGCAGGTATTTTTGTGATAAATACCTTTTCTGGTAGCTTTATCCAGTTCGGAGACAGCGTTTTTCAATGCGGCCTCCGCAGCGGTCTTGTCCTTTGCCTCAATGGCAGCATATACTTTTTTGATCGCAGTCTTAACTTTGGAACGAACCGCTTTGTTTCTCTCTGTTCTCTTTTCCGCAACCAGAATTCTTTTCTTTGCAGATTTGATATTCGCCAATTCTAACACCTCCATCACGTCATGATTCATTCATATCTGTCCGGCTGTCAGGACACGGACGACAGCACAAACATACTTGTTAATAATAGTATAGATTTGCCGGAATGTCAAGAGATTTGTGAAAAAAAGCGAAAAAGCATTTGTGAAAAAAACGCAAAAAGCATAAAAGTGACAAAACAGGGGATAGTAGGGGAAGAAAAAATCCGGTGACAGGAAAGAGAGGCGGCAAAAATGGCAGAAAAGAGAACGGATCTGGCGCTGGAGGTGCGGGAGAGCTTTCCGAGAGGGCATGTGGAGGTGCGGGGCGTCGTGCTGGAGAAGCATTACTGTGAGGAGGGACAGGCCCAGATCACGGTGGTAAAAATAGAGGACGACGCCGGAAGCAGAGCCATGAAGAAGCCCAAGGGAACTTATATTACCGTTGAATCAGAGTTGATGCTGAAGGAGGAGGCCGACAGGGAACCGCTACTTCTGTGTATCTGTGAGCAGCTGGAAAAAATAATGGGGGAGGCGAAGCGCAAATCAGTGCTGGTTGTGGGACTGGGCAACCGGGAGGTGACGTCGGATTCCCTGGGGCCGCGCATGACGGAGCAGCTCTTTGTGACAAGGCATCTGAGAGAGGAATTTGGCGACTCCTTTATGGAAAATAACAAATACGGCTGCGTCAGCGCCATTGCGCCGGGAGTTATGGCGCAGACCGGCATTGAGACAAGTGAGATACTGGAGGGGATAATCAGAAAGACCAGTCCGGATCTGGTCATCGCAGTGGACGCGCTGGCGGCCCGGAGCGTAAAACGCCTCTGCACCACGATACAGATCACGGATACGGGAATCTCCCCCGGAGGAGGCGTGGGCAATAAGAGAAGGGAACTGTCCCAAAAGAGCCTGGGCGTTCCGGTAATCGCGATCGGCGTGCCCACGGTGGTAGATGCGGGGACAATCATCGGCGACCACTTGGAACACGTTCTGGAGAAGCAGGGCTATTCCGAACAGGAGATTGAGCAGTTTTTGAGCGAGATACTCACCGGAGACACCGAGAATGTCATGGTGACGCCAAAAAATATCGACGCGTCGGTGGGACGGCTCAGCAGGGATCTGGCAGACGTGCTGAACCACTGTTTTCAGAAAAAGGGATAATGGGAGCATCTGCCTCATATACTGTATGAGAACCGGAGGTGGACATGAAGAAGGTAGTGCTCAGAATGGCAGGAGGCGTATTGGTGGCCGCTTTTGCAGGAGGCCTGTTTGCGGTCAGCGACATTCCGCAGGTGGAGTTTGCAAAACGGCTGGGCGGTTTTATATTGTCCCAGTCAATTATGTCCTATGAAGATGGACAAGGCGGACAGAGTATGATGGCGGAGGTACTTGGCGGAGAGGCGTATTTTTACGGGCCGGAGAAGGGCGAGGAGGCGCAGGCGCTGGTGCTGGCTGAAAACGAGAGGGAGACGCAGGATGGCGCAGAGAGCTCCAGCGATCCGATACCGGGCGACGTCTATGATCAGGGGAGCGCCCAGACGCTGGGGCAGCCGGTCAGGAAAAGCGACGGCGTCCGCACCGCCAACGTCTATGTGGAAAAACTGAAAAGGACGCTGGACACAAACTATCTTTTGAAGAAATTCTATATTGTGGACTCCACCACCTCGGTGACGAAAAATATATTCGACGCCCGCAAACTGCTGGAGACAGATCTCACACTGGCAAAAAAGAAGGGAAAGAAGCAGATATTGATTTACCACACCCACGGAGCGTCGGAGTATTTTTCCGACAGCCGGAAAAATAAAATTGAAGATTCCATTGTGGGGGTGGGGACGGAACTGGCGAGAGAACTGGAGAAAAAGGGCTATGGCGTCTACCATGATAAGAGACGCTACGATCTGATCAACGGGAGACTGGAGAGGAGCATCGCCTATAATAAGGCGTTGGAGGGGGTGCAGGCAATTAAGCAGAGTTATCCGGACATACAGGTATTGATCGATCTGCACCGCGATTCCGTGGGGAAAGGGAAGCATACATATACGGACATATATGGAAAGAAGACGGCGATTGTCATGTTTTTCAACGGGCTCAGCCGGAATAAATCCGGGCCGATTTCCTATCTGTTCAATCCAAACCTGCAGGAAAACCTGTCATTCAGCCTTCAGCTGAAATGCAAGGCCATGGAGTACTACGACGGTTTTACCAAACCGATTTATCTCAAGGGATACCGCTATAATCTGCATCTGGCAAAGCGCTCTCTGCTCATTGAACTGGGCAATGAAAACAATACGGTGCAGGAGGCGAAAAACGCCGCCGCACCATTGGCAGACATACTCGATAAGGTATTATCCGGCAGGGGATAGTATTCATTTGCCGCCGCTCTCGCGGAGACGGTTGCTCTTGGCGTAAATACAGGCTGTGTTGCACAGGTTGTTAAATTGTTCCGGAGAGAGCTGGCGGCAATAGTGGAACAGGCGGAGATAATCGTATTCGACGGGAGAGGAAAGCCGGTCGGATGGTTTCGCCTCTACCTCCTTTATGAGCCTGCTGAAGGAAATGTTAAGTCCGTCTGTGAGCTTCCGTATGGTGGAAAGCTTCGAGTCGCTTTCGCCCCGCTCGATTTTTCCTATGGTATTTTTATCACATTCTGTTCGACCGCCCAGTTCCTCCTGGCTTAGCCCTGCGATGGAGCGGTATTTCCGGAGAGACAGTCCCACCCGCAGTAAGAAATCCGTATCGTTCAAGTTAATCCTCCGTTCTTGTGCACCGGTCTGTGCCGGATGTTCTATTATCATTCTAAAAAAAATAGAAAATTTCTCAACATACTATAGTAGTTAGTTCAATTGGCGCATAACCACTGGAATAGTTCATATAACAGGAAAATAAAAAAAGTTTGAGCAGCTTCTCTGCGAAATAGCGCGTCTTGTCGTTTTACGCCCGAAAAAGTCGCGGTACGAACTATCTTTTTTTCGCGGAAATTGGTATGATATAAGTAGCCGTATAGCAGAAGAAAAAGGAGGAAATATGGTCTACGAAGAAAATGAACAAATTGGTAAACGGCTGAAAAAAATCCGCCAGAATGCCGGACTGGATTATCCTGACATGGCAGATGTTTTGGAGGTCAGCGAGGGGCACTACCGGAAGATTGAGCGGGGTGTCTATGGACTGGATGTGAAAAAAATTCTTATGCTCTATCAGAGACTCAAGGTGGATCCGCTGTATTTACTGACGGGAGACCGCGGTTCGGAGCTGTCTTACAAAAACCGTTCTGAACCGGTGGATAAAAATTCCATCGTATGCGAACTTTTAGATTATTGCAAAAAGCAATTAGCAGAAACAGGGGAGGAGTAGATTGAGAGAAGTACTTGTATTTTCAGAGGGGGGACAGGAGGCTTCGGCCTCCTGCCGCCAGACTCTCTGCGCGGCTCGCGATCTTGCGGGCGCAAAAGAAATTCTTTGTCATCAGGATTTTTGTCTGATTCTGATCGATCTGGTTCCCAGACCGGAGAGAGGGCTGGAGCTGGCGCATTTTGTTCGGGAACTTCCCGATCACTGTCTGACGCCCATTATATTTCTGGCGGAGGACTTCACATATGAAAAGAGGGCCTTCCATGAGTTCCACTGTTATGATTATCTGATCAAGCCCATCGGAAGGGAAGATATCATCGAGATTATCTATCTCTGTCTCACACGTCTTTTTCCGGAGAAAAAAAGGGAACTTCTGCGCTTCCGTATTCACGGCGCCACTTATCTGGTAAACATTCACGAGGTTATATACATGGAATCGGTGAACCGTTCCGTATTCATTCACATGGCAGCGGGCCAGGTGATTGAAGTGCCTTATATGAAGCTTCGGGACTGCCTGGACAACCACGGGGACGTTCTGGTGCAGTGCCACCGCGCTATTCTGGTCAACTGGGATTATGTGAGGGGCTTTGACGGGGCGGAGCGCTGCCTGGAATTGTCCGGCTGTCCGGACAGGCCGGAGATCGGCCGCACCTTTGAGAAGAAAATAAAGAGCCGTTTTGACTCCTGGCAGGGATAATTGACGGGAAAACGGGAAGGAAGTATAATGGTACTGCATAGAACATGAAGAATGGAGACAAAGGATGAAAGAGATTTTTTTGATCCGGCATGGGCGGCAGTGCAGCAAACGGTGCAATGTGGACGTGGGACTGGACGAGGCCGGCAGGAGACAGGCGGAACTTCTGGGAGAGCGCCTGAAGAGTTACGGGCTGGAAAAACTGTATTCCTCTGAGTTGATTCGCGCTAGGGAGACGGCGCAGATTATCGGCGGGAAGACCGGACTGGAGGCGGAGACGATACCGGATATTCAGGAGATTGATTTCGGCGGCTTTACCGGCAGGACGGACGAGGAGATACGGGAGAGATATGCGCAGTTTCGGCGGGAGCGCTCCCTGCACAGGGAGGATCTGCCCTACCCGGAGGGCGGGGAGTGCGGCAGAGACGTGGTGAGGAGGGTTATGCCCCGCATAAACAGTCTGTGCCGGAAAAGGGAGAACCGGATCGGGGTTGTGACGCATGGCGGCGTTATTCGCTCTGTCTGCGCCTGCATCCTGCACACGGATCAGCGGCACAAACTCAAATTTGCCCTGGACATGGAAAATACCAGTCTGACGCATCTTCTCTATGATGAGGAGCGGGATTTTTTTATCCTGGAGCGCTTTAATGATTTTGCTCATTTAGAGGGACACCCGGAGCTGCTGCGCCAAAACTGGAAGACTTCCCTGGAGAGGAACGGCTGAAGGGTAGAGGAACAGTTGAACTGGGAAGAATGGATAAGTGGAGAGGAACGGCTAAACTGGACTGATTAAAAAAATAAAAACTGGCAGTTTTCATAATGCCAGTTTTTGGCTATCATAGCGGTAAGAGAAACGGATACACACATCTGAGTCAGGAGGGATATCGCTATGAGTGAAAAGAGCAGAAGTGGGGCGGGGGAGACAATCCGGCTGGGACAAAAGACGGCGGAACTTGCGCTGGCCGGAGTATTTACGGCGCTGGTATGCGTGTTTACCATGTATGTGCAGGTGCAGATCTTTCCCGCCAAGGGAGGCCTTGTGCACCTTGGCAATGTGCCGTTGTTTTTTGCGGCCGCGTTTTTTGGCCGGAGAGTGGGAGCGCTCTGCGGCGGCCTTGGAATGGCGCTCTCGGACGTTTTGACGCCATGGGCGGTCTATGCGCCGGTGAGTCTGGTGGTCGTGGGCCTTATGGGATTTGTCTTTGGCTGGATTGTGGGGGAAAAACCGGTTCTGTCCCGTCTGCTTCCGGCGGTGGCGGCCGTCCTTGCCATTAAACTGGCCGGTTACTATGTGGGGGAGGCGCTGATTTTCCACAGCTTTCTTGTCCCCGTCTCCTCGATTCCCGGAAATGCGATCCAGATCGTGACAGGAGCCGTCATTGCCATACCGCTGATATTGACTGTACGGCCCGTGATGCTCCGGCTGACGGGGAGCGGGCGTGGAAATAAATAAGAGAGAAGAAAGGGAGAGAGCCATGTATAAAATGATGACGCCGGGGCCCACTATGGTGGCGCCGTCGGTACTGAAGGCCAGAAGCCGTGAGTTTGGCAACCCGGACACCGATGCGGATTTTTGTGAGGAATACCACGCGCTGTGCCGGGAGCTGGCGGGACTGCTGCACACGGACAATGAGGTGTATATTCTGGGGGGAGAGGGAATACTCGGACTGGAGGCGGCCTGCGCATCTCTGACAGAGCCGGAAGACCGGGTGCTTGTCATTGACAACGGCGTGTTTGGAAAGGGATTTGCTGATTTTGTCCGGCTGTACGGAGGCGAACCGGAGCTCTATACAGTGGACGGGCGCCGTCCGGTAGATCCGGAGGCTCTGCGCCGCTTTCTGGAAAAGAATCACGATTACAAATATGCCACGGTCGTGCACTGCGACACGCCGAGCGGGGTGCTCAACGATATAGCGACGATCTGTCCGCTTTTGAAGGAGTATGGTATCCTGACAGTGGTAGATGCGGTGGCTTCGATGTTCGGCGAGGAGGTGCGGGTGGACGACTGGCAGATCGACGTTGTCTGCGGCGGTTCCCAGAAGGCTCTGTCAGCGCCGCCGGGACTGGCCTTTGTGTCTGTCAGCGCCGCGGCGGACGCCGCCATGTGCAGCCGCCGGACTCCCATCGCCTCCTTTTACTGTAATCTCCTCACATTTCGGGATTATTACAGGGACAAGTGGTTTCCCTACACGATGCCCATAAGCGACATTTACGGACTGGCAGAGGCGGTGCGCATCGTAAGGGAGGATACCGGAAGAATAGAGAGGCACAGGGCCATTGCATCCGCGGTGAGGACGGCGGCGGAGAGGGCCGGCCTTGAGCGGTATCTGGAGACGGGAGACGCCTCTACCGTGACGGTACTCCGCGTGCCGGACGGACTGACGGATCGGCAGATTATAGATGGGATGAGAGAAAAATATGACATTCTGATTTCCGGCAGCTTCGACGTGCTGGCGGGAAAGGTGATTCGCCTCGGACACATGGGCCGGAATGCGGACACAGAGGCCGTGGCGCAGATGATGGGGGCTTTGACAGGGACGTTAGAGAGTCTGGGATATTCCTGCGGGTGCGATATGGAGAGGGAATTCAGGGCGGAATTGCAAAATTTCCGCGGACATGGTATTCTATAAAAATGAGACGACTGCCGCGGGGAAGCTTCTGCGGCAGAATTTTGCAGGGAATTTTCTGCGGGGGAAAGAGAGGCTGACGACATGGAATTGAGAGAGTTTTTGCAACAGGGATTTGTTCTGCTGGACGGCGCCACCGGCTCGAATCTGCAACAGGCAGGTATGGAGAGCGGCGAGTGTCCGGAGCAGTGGATTGTCAGTCACCCGGATATTTTTACAGACCTCCAGCGACAATATATTGAGGCGGGTTCAGATGTGCTGTATACGCCGACCTTTACCTGCAACCGTGTAAAACTGGCGGAGTATGGGCTGGCCGGCCGGCAGCGGGAGCTGACGGCGCAGCTGGTGTCCCTGACAAGGGAGGCCGTCCGCCGCAGCGGGACGGATCGGCGGATTTACATTCTGGGGGATATTTCCATGACTGGACAGCAGCTGGAGCCGGTGGGGAGTATGCCCTTTGAGGAACTGGTGGATATTTACAAAGAGGAGGCGGCCTTTCTTGTGGAGGAGGGCGTGGACGGCTTTGTAATCGAGACGATGATGAGTCTTCAGGAGTGCCGGGCGGCGCTCCTGGCGGTGAAGGAGACCTGCGGGCTTCCGGTGCTGGTAACGCTGACCTACCAGGAGGACGGGCGGACGTTATATGGGACGGCTCCGGAGACGGCGGCCGTTGTGTTACAGGCCATGGGAGCCGACGCCGTCGGCATCAACTGTTCTACAGGGCCGGACAGAATGTTGCCGGCAGTGAAAAAGATGGCGGAGTATCTGTCCGTGCCAATCGTGGTAAAACCGAATGCGGGGCTTCCCTCCCTGGTGGACGGCGTGACGCACTACGACATGGGGCCGGAGGAATTTGCCTCGGCCATGCTTCCGCTGGTGGAGGCGGGGGCAGGCATATTGGGCGGGTGTTGCGGAACTACGGCGGCGCACATCCGCTGCCTGAGAGAGGCGATTGCCGGAAAGAGACCGCCGGAGCGGAGGGAGAAGAAGGTGAGGGCGCTCTCCACAGAGAGGAATCTGACGCCGATTCTCCTTGACGGAAATTTTATGATCGTGGGGGAGAGGATCAATCCTACCGGCAAGAAACAACTGCAGGAGCAACTGCGCAGAGGAAGCATGGACATGGTTCTTGACATGGCGGAGGAGCAGGTCGAAAGGGGCGCCCGAATACTCGATGTCAATATGGGAATGAATGGCATAGACGAAAAGGAAATGATGATCAGGGCGGTCAAGGAGCTGACAATGGCGGTGGACGTCCCCCTGTCCATCGATTCGAGTTATGTGGACGTGGCGGAGCAGGCCCTCCGCATCTATCCGGGACGGGCGCTGATCAACTCCATTTCGCTGGAAAAAGAGAAGATTGAAAAACTGATTCCCGTGGCGAAGAAATACGGAGCCATGTTTATCCTCCTTCCACTGTCCGGAGCGGGACTGCCAAAGGACATAGAGGAAAAGAAGCAGATTATCCATACCATACTGGCCGAGGCCGCGAAACAGGGGCTCTCCAGAGAGGATGTAGTGGTGGACGGGCTGGTGGGTACCATCGGCGCCAATAAGAGGGCGGCGCTGGAGGTGCTGGAGACGATCCGGTACTGCCGTGAGGAATTGGGAGTCGCCACGATATGCGGCCTGTCCAACATCTCCTTTGGACTGCCGGAGAGAGTATTTGTCAACACGGCTTTTCTGACGCTGGCCATCGGCCAGGGACTGACTATGGCCATCGCAAATCCCTCTCAGACGCTTCTTGCAAATACGGCGCTGGCCGCCGACCTCCTGCTTGACAGGGAGGAGGCCGACCTGCGGTATATAAACGGGGTGAGGGCGTTTGTTCCGGCCGCTCCGGCCGCGACGGAAAAAAAGAAGACGGAGGGCGGCGCGGGAGGTTCCGAACCGGAGGGACACCCTCTGTTTCTGGCGGTTGTGAAGGGAAAGGACAGCCATATACCGGAGCTTCTGGAGGAGGAACTAAAGGCGGGAAAGAAGCCGGCGGAGATTATTGACACCCACCTGATACCGGCCATTAACTATGTGGGAGAACTGTTTGAACAGAAGAAATATTTCCTGCCCCAGCTGATTGCCAGCGCCGAGACCATGGAAAAGGCCATCGCCCGTCTGGAGCCTTTGCTGGAGGAGGAGCGGGGCGGCCGCAAACTGGACACTATCGTCATGGCTACGGTGAAGGGGGATATCCATGACATAGGGAAAAATCTCGTGGTGCTGATGTTGAAAAATTACGGCTATGAGGTAATTGATCTGGGCAAAGACGTGGAGGCCCAGACAATCCTTGACACGGCGAGAGAGGCCGGAGCCGCCGTCATCGGCCTGTCCGCGCTGATGACTACCACCATGATGGAGATGAAGCGGGTGATCGACATGGCGAAGGAGCAGGGCGTGACGGCCAAGATCATCATAGGCGGCGCCGTCGTGACGGAGAGCTTTGCGCAGGAGATCGGCGCGGACGGCTACTCGGCGGACGCCAGGGAAGCCGTCAAACTGGTAAACCGTCTTCTGGGCAGGAAAGGAATCTGAGCATGGTAGATGTGATTATTCCGGTATACAGGCCGGACGAAAAGTTAAAGGCGCTTATTGAAAAACTGAACAGCCAGACGGTACAACCGGCGCATGTGTTTTTCATGCACACCCTCACCGGCGGGCCGGAGGACGAGCATGTGCGCGACATTCTCTCAGAGGCTGCGGGTGCGGTCATCACTCCGGTGAAAAAAGAGGAGTTCGACCACGGCGGTACCAGAAACCGCGCCGCGGCCATGTCGGAGGCGGAATTTATGCTCTTTCTGACACAGGACGTAGTGCCCGTGGACGAGTACCTGATTGAGAGACTCTTAGAGGCCATGGAGGAGCCGCAGACGGCCATCGCCTACGGCAGACAGCTGCCGGGGGAGGAAGTGGGGATAATCGAGCAGTACACGAGGCAGTTTAACTATCCGGCGGAGAGCTCCGTGAAATCCGGCGAGGATCTGGAACGCCTGGGGATAAAGACATATTTCTGCTCCAATGCCTGCGCCATGTACCGGAAAGACGTATATGAAGATATGGGGGGCTTTGTGCTCCACACCATTTTTAACGAGGACATGATTATGGCGGCCCGCGTCATCGGGGCGGGCTGGCGCATTGCCTATGCGGCGGAGGCAATGGTCGTACACGCTCACAAATATACATGCCGGCAGCAGTTTACAAGAAATTTCGACCTGGCGGTCTCCCAGAGGCAGTACAGGGAAATATTTGACGGGGTGAGATCCGAGTCAGAGGGGATCCGTCTGGTGAAGGATACGGCGAAATATCTGCTGGGACACGGAAAGTGGTATCTGCTTCCGGAACTGGTGTGCCAGAGCGGTTTCAAATTCCTGGGCTACCGGCTCGGGAAAAAATATGAGAGACTTCCCCGCTGGCTTGTCAGAAAATGTTCCATGAACAAGGCCTACTGGAAGTAAAGGAGGAGCCGGAGAGAGATGAATGGCGAGACGGGAAAAAACGTGCACATTGTGATGACGGCCTATAACGGGGAGGCCTATATCGGGGAGCAGATCCAATCGCTGCTCGCACAGACCTACACAGATTTTACACTGGAGATCTGTGACGATGCCTCTACCGACGGGACGTCTGCCGTTTTGGAGAGTTATGCACAGAGAGACAGCCGCATTTCCGTACACAGAAACGCGGGGAATCTTGGCTATGTAAAAAATTTTATGGAGGGGATCCGGAGAAGCAGAGCTCCGTATATTATGCTCTGCGACCAGGACGATATATGGAATCCGGACAAGATAGAACTCACGCTAAGGGCGATGCGCCAGGCAGAGAGCGAGACGCCGGAAATCCCCATTCTCGTCTTTACAGACGCCATGAATTATGACAGCCGTTCCGGCAAAGAAACCGGACGTTTTCACAAAAACAGCCATCTGGACGTAAAAAAGGTTGACACAGCCCACCTTTTCATGGAAAATAAATGTATTGGCTGTACTGTTATGATCAACCGGGCAGTCCTACCCTATCTGGAAGATTTGCCGGAGCCGATACGGGTGCACGACTGGTGGTTGGCGCTGATATGCAGCCATTTCGGGCGGATTGTATATCTGGACATGCCGACGCTCAGGTACCGCCAGCACGGCGGGAATATGATAGGGGGAGGTTCTTTTTTACAGTATATAAGGGGACGCCTTGCGGGGATCAGAAAGCAGCGGGAGGCGCTGCGTCTGACTTTTTTGCAGGGAGAGGCCTTTTATGAGCGGTACGGCGGGGAGATGGACGGGGAGCAGCGGGCCGTCGCGGCTGCCTTTGCCGCCATGGGACGGGAGGGCTGGTTTGCGAGGCGGAGGAATATGCTCCGCTATGGATTTACCAAGAGCGGCCTGCTCAGGAATATAGGGTTGTTTTTCCTGATTTAGCCGGAATAGAAAGAGAAAAGAGGGAACTTATGGGAAGTACAAAGAAAAAAGGAAAGGGAAGAATTGTTGCCAGAATATTTTTTGTGATTGGCCTCATTGCGTCGGTGTCGCTGGGAAGTGCGGCGGCGGCCTTCGTCCACAGGGGCGACAGTATGCTGGGAATGATCAATTATGACCAGACGGACTCGCTCTCCAGTGTGGATCTGTCCAAATATGAACTGGACAGCGACGTGGACGTGGTAAACGTCCTGCTGGTGGGGGCGGACAAAAATCTTGATGAACAGGATAAGGACGTTGACCGGCGTTCCGATTCCATGATGATCGCGACGCTGGATATAAAGCACAACAAATTGAAAGTCACGTCCCTGATGAGGGATTTATATGTGGAAATTCCGGGCTACGGGCACAACAAGCTCAACGCCGCCTTTACGCTGGGAGGAATCAAGCTTCTCTATAAGACAATCGCCCAGAATTTTGGTATCAGTCTGGACGGCTATGCCGAGGTGAATTTTGACGCATTTGTCAATGTGATTGACGAACTGGGGGGCATCGAGGTGAACCTGACGGAGTCCGAGGCGTCCAATCTCCGCACCACCAATTATATCAAGCGGCGGAAGTACCGCAATGTAAAGGTGGGAAAGCAGATTTTTAACGGATATCAGGCTCTTGGCTACTGCCGGATCCGCCACGGCAAGAGGAGACCGGACGGAAGCCTGCCCGGTGTGTTCACAGCCAGCGGCAAGGGGGACGATTATGGGCGAGTCGAGCGCCAGCGACTTACAATCCAGGCTATCCTGAACAAGGTAAAGACGCTGTCGCCAAGCGAGTTATTGGATCTGGCCAAGGTGGTTCTGCCCAACATTACGACCGATATATCCAAGGATAAAATTTATACCTATATGATGAGCGTGGTAAAGATGGGAGCCACGGAGATCCATCAGTTCAGTATTCCGGCGGAGGGAACCTTCCGGGGAGAGAATATAAGCGGCGTCGGACTGTGCCTCGTGCCGGATCTGGCCGCCAATAAGACGGCCCTGAAGAAATTTATCTTTAAGAGCTGACAGCCTGCCGCGCAAACAGCGGGTTGACAAAGTTTTTTGATGTTGATAAAATGTCAATAGCGTTTTCGGGCGCTGTCAGACTGCATAGTAAAGGGGGCAGGACTCATGAGCAAGGTAGTTCTATCCATATTAGTAAATAATACGTCCGGTGTACTGAGCCGCGTGGCGGGGTTATTCAGCCGACGGGGCTACAATATTGACAGTCTCACCGTAGGCGAGACAGAGAATCCGGCATTTTCCCGAATGACCGTGTCGGTGACAGGGGACGACATTATTCTTGAGCAGATCGAAAAGCAGGTCAATAAACTGGAAGATGTGAAATCAGTCCGCCAGCTGACCGGCGAGGCATCTGTGTGCCGCGAACTGATTCTGGTCAAGGTGGAGGCCGATCGCGAGGCGCGTCCGGCCATTAACGCGATAGTTGATATTTTCCGGGCCAAGATCGTAGATGTGGCGGACACTTCAATGATGATTGAACTGACTGGAAACCAGGCCAAGCTGGACGCGTTCATCAAACTGATCGAGGGATATGAGATCAAGGAACTGGTTCGCACCGGTATATCGGGACTGGCCAGGGGCTTCCGGGACGAGGAACTGGAAGGAAAACAGTGAAAACCACCCACGGGTTATATCCCGGAGAGGCTTTAATACAAATTATCAATTTTTATAGGAGGCTGATAAAATGTCAGAAGCAAAGATTTATTACCAGGAAGATTGTAATTTATCCGCACTGGACGGACAGACCATCGCCGTAATCGGATACGGAAGCCAGGGACACGCACATGCGTTAAACGCAAAAGAGTCCGGCTGCCATGTCATCATCGGACTGTATGAGGGCTCCAAATCGTGGAAGCGCGCAGAGGAGCAGGGTTTTGAGGTATATACGGCGGCAGAGGCTGCCAAAAAGGCGGATATCATTATGATCCTTATCAATGATGAGAAGCAGGCCGCCCTTTATAAAGAGTCCATTGAGCCGAATCTGGAAGCCGGTAACATGTTGATGTTTGCGCACGGCTTCAATATTCATTTTAATCAGATCGTTCCGCCGGCCGATGTAGACGTTACGATGATCGCGCCGAAAGGGCCGGGCCACACGGTGCGCAGCGAGTACCAGGCGGGCAAGGGTGTTCCCTGTCTGATTGCCGTACATCAGGATGCCACAGGCAAGGCTCAGGAAAAGGCGCTGGCATATGCGCTGGCAATTGGCGGAGCCAGAGCGGGCGTGCTGGAGACCACCTTCCGCACGGAGACAGAGACCGATCTGTTCGGTGAGCAGGCAGTGCTCTGCGGCGGCGTGTGCGCATTGATGCAGGCCGGATTTGAGACTCTGTGCGAGGCCGGATACGATCCGAGAAATGCTTATTTCGAGTGTATCCATGAGATGAAACTGATTGTGGATCTGATTTACCAGAGCGGTTTCGCCGGCATGAGATATTCCATCTCCAACACAGCGGAGTACGGCGATTATGTGACCGGACCGAAAATCATCACGGAGGATACGAAGAAGGCAATGAAGAAGATCCTCTCGGATATTCAGGACGGTTCCTTTGCCAAGGAATTCCTGCTGGATATGTCCCCAGCAGGCGGCCAGGCACACTTCAAGGCAATGAGAAAGCTTGCCTCTGAGCACCCGTCCGAGGTAATCGGCGAGGAGATCCGCAAGTTATACAGCTGGAACGGCGAGGACAAACTGATCAACAACTAAGACATAGAGGTTTTGAACTGTCGTACGGGAGACCGACTTCTGTACGGCAGTTTATTTTTACTTTACGGGAAATTCCGCCCCCTTGCGGAGCGGAAAATGCTCTGATTTTCTTGTGCGGTGCAATTCTCAGCCGCTACTTTTATACAATGGGAGAAATAGTGTAAAAAATAGCTTGATAGCTATTTTTCACAGGCGAATGTATTCGTCTGGCAATTTGTTTCTGAGCGAAAACAAATTGCTGTGATGGCAGATGAGAAACTGCGTACGCAGCTTTCTCATCGCCTCCTCGCGACAAAGTCGCTCAGAAATGAGGATTAAAATGATACGACTAATTGTTTCCGATGTAGACGGCACGCTGGTGGGAGACGGGCAGGGAGAGGGCTCGCTGAATCCGGAATACTATTCCGTTATCCGCCGCCTGTCCGGGCAGGGCGTGAGGTTTATGGTATGCAGCGGCCGCCAGCGCCTCAGCATCGCAAAATTGTTTCGGCCCGTAGAGAATGAGATATGTTATGCCTGCGACGGGGGGAGCCTGGTCTTTGACAGGGAAAAACTGTTATATGCAAAGGTTCTGCCGAGAGAGACGGCCTGCGCCATCATACGGGACGCCAGGGAGATACCGCCCTGCGACGTGATGGTGTGCGGTACGGAGAGGGCATACTGCCGGAGCGCGGACAGCGAGCTGTACCGCTGGATGGTGAACGGGTACGGATACGACATTCAGGCTGTGGGCGATCTGGAAAAAAATATCAAGGACGATATCGTCAAGGTGTCCCTGTACCACCACGACCGGGCAGAGGAACTGACGAATCCATGGTTCCGGCCGAAGTGGGAGGACAGGATAAAACTGACACTGGCGGGAATCCAGTGGCTGGACTGTGTGCCGAAGGACGCGGGCAAGGGATCGGCGCTGGCATTTGTGCAGGAGCATTTCCACATAGCCCCCTCCGAGACAATGGTATTTGGCGACAACCAGAACGATATGGAGATGTTTGCCCTGGCGGGTGAGAGTTACGCGGTGGAAAATGCCAGGGAGGAAGTTAAGCGGGCGGCCAGTCATATATGCCCCGGTTATTCGGAGGACGGTGTGTTACAAATTCTGCAAAAAGTGTTGAAAAATAATTAATCTTGTGCTACCATGGCATAAATAATAGAAATATAAAATAAAATGTATAAAATCCCGCTTTGTTTCATTAATAAATTATAATATCTTTCGTTCTAACCATAGGAGTGGACTCATATAATTTACTGTTGTGAAAAAAGTCTGTCTGCGGGCAGGCGAATAAACGAAGGGGGTCATGAAAGAAATGGCAGATAAGATTTTAGGAAACAATCAGGTTAATATTTATGGCGAGGTAGTGAGTGAATTTACTTTCAGCCATGAGGTGTATGGGGAAGGGTTTTATTTGTTAAAACTGTCTGTGAAGCGTCTGAGCAAAGTGTATGATACGATTCCGCTTATGATATCGGAGCGGCTGGCAGACGTGACAAAGGATCTGCGCGGCTGTTTTATGGAGGCCAGCGGACAGTTCCGCTCTTATAACCGGCACGAGGAAAACCACAATCGGCTGGTATTATCTGTGTTTGTTCGGGATTTACATATTGACGAGACGGAACAGGAAAACGAAAAACCGAATTATATCTTTCTGGACGGTTATCTCTGCAAGCCGCCGGTGTACCGCAAGACGCCGCTTGGACGTGAGATTGCCGACCTTCTTATGGCAGTAAACCGCCCCTATGGGAAATCCGATTATATCCCCTGTATCTGCTGGGGAAGAAATGCGCGCTATGCGGACGGCTTTGCAGTGGGAGAGCATGTGCAGCTGTGGGGCCGGATCCAGAGCAGGGAGTATCAGAAGCAGATTGCCGAGGACGAGTATGAGACCAGGGTAGCCTATGAAATCTCTGTGAGTAAGCTGGAGTGCGTGGAGGAGAGCGGCGAGATAACGGCGGCCTCCGAGATATCCGAGGAGCCGGAGGAAACGCTGCCTAGCGAACCGCAGGAGACAATCTGACGATCCGGAGGACGATCCGGCGAATCACAACAATTCGGCAACAATCCGGCAAATCGCGAAATCGTTTGAAATATTTTAAAAATGTGTTATAATTGTGTCCATACGGAAGTCACAGGAAAGGAAATACGGACATGGATACAAGAGTAATACAGGCGTTTTACGGTCAGGGAAAGGGAAAGACTTCAGCGGCTGTAGGCCAGGCCCTGCGCGAGGCGGGGGAGGGCCAGCACATCACTGTTATTCAGTTTTTGAAGGGAAAGGTAGCCGATGAGTTCCAGGTGCTCACCAGACTGGAACCGGACATACAGATTTTCCGGTTTGACCAGTCGGAGGTGAATTACTGCGATCTGTCCTTTCAGGAAAAGGAGGAGGAGAAGCAGAATATCCGCAACGGATTCCAGTTTGCCAAAAAGGTGATTGAAACCGGCGAGAGCGACGTTATCATACTGGACGAACTGCTGGGCCTGGCGGATCTGGGAATCGTTCAGATTGAGGATCTGAAGGAACTGCTCCGTCTGGAGGGAGATTACAAAAAACTCATTATCACGGGGAGCGAATTGTCAGAGGAATTGATTCCGTATATTGATGTGATTTGCGAGATTATTTTGCGCAAAGATAATACTTGACCTTTTGACACAGTAATGTTATTCTAAAAAAGAAGGCAGAGGTGCGGACGTTATCAGTAGGAAGCCGGACATGTCAGGCATGGTTGAAAGCTTTTGAAAGGGACGTCTGCCGAAGGAGAGGAGCGCCTGTCCGCTTCTTTTCTGGGCATATGGCGAATAACCATATGACTGTCATCGGAGGATGGAGTGCTGCTCACAGAATCAAGAGGATAGAAGGAGCCGGCGCCTGTGCCGGTTCCTTTTTGAATTTATAAGAAAGGATGGATAGTGATGTCGATATTTACGGGAGCAGGTGTGGCTCTGATCACACCAATGAAGGAAGATGGCAGCGTAAATTATGACAAACTGGAGGAGATTCTGGAATTCCAGATTGCCGGAGGAAGCGATGCCATTATTATCTGCGGGACTACCGGAGAGGCCTCGACGCTGTCGCATGAGGAGCATATTTCCTGCATACGATATGCCTGTGAGGTGACGAAGAAGCGGATTCCGGTCATCGCCGGTACCGGCTCGAACTGCACGGAGACCAGCATATATCTCTCAGGAGAGGCGCAGAAGGGAGGGGCGGACGGCCTTCTTTTGGTGACGCCATATTACAACAAGGCGACTCAGAACGGGCTGAAAGCGCATTTTACAAAAATTGCGGAGAGCGTAAAGGTGCCGATTCTCCTGTACAATATACCGGGGCGCACCGGCGTGTCCATGTCGCCCGCCACCGTGGTGGATTTGTGCCGGAACGTGCCCAATATAGTCGGCGTAAAGGACGCGACGGGAGATATATCCGAGGTGGCTGATGTGATGAGTTTATCGGACGGAGCGGTGGATCTGTACTCCGGCAACGACGACCAGATTACGCCGGTTCTCTCTCTGGGAGGAAAGGGAGTCATCTCTGTACTGTCCAATATTTTGCCGGCGCAGACTCATGAGATAACAGCGTCCTATATGCGGGGCGATGCGGACACCAGCCGGAAGCTGCAGCTACAATATCTGCCGCTGATACGGGCGCTGTTCTGCGAGGTGAACCCGATTCCCGTAAAGAAGGCGATGAATCTGATGGGAATGGAAGTGGGCGGCCTGCGTATGCCGCTGTCGGAGATGGAACCGGCAAATGCCTCACGTCTGGCAGAGGAGATGCGTAAAGTGGGAATAGAACTAAAGTGAGTAACAGGCAATCCGGTGACAGGATCTCCCGTCGGGATCTCCTGTCGCTAAATTCTATAACGGAAATCATACGAGGGAGGACAAAATGACCAGAATTATTATGAGCGGCTGCAACGGAGCCATGGGGAGAACGATTACGGATATTGTGAAGGAAGATGCAGAGGCGTGCATTGTGGCGGGAATTGATATAGCGGATGCTCCGGAGAAGGATTATCCGGTATTTTCCTCTATCCTTGACTGCGATGCAGAGGCAGATGTGATCATTGATTTTTCCACGCCGAAGATTCTCCCGGACATTCTGGAGTTCAGCATAAAGAACCGGATGCCGGCCGTGCTGTGCACCACCGGCTACACGGAGGAGCAGCTGGCACAGATTGAGGCGGCGTCGGAGAAGACGGCCATACTCAAATCGGCGAACATGTCCCTGGGCGTCAATACCCTGATGAAATTAGTGCAGGATGCGGCCAGAGTGCTGGCGGCGGAGGGGTTTGACGTGGAAATTGTGGAGAAGCACCACAATCAGAAGGCAGACGCCCCTTCCGGAACGGCGCTTGCCTTGGCGGATTCCGTCAATGAGGCCATGGGGAACCAGTATGAATATATTTACGACCGCTCCCAGAGAAGGGAGAAGCGGGACAAAAAGGAATTAGGTATCTCGGCTGTCCGGGGAGGCACCATTGTGGGAGACCATGATGTGATTTTTGCAGGGACTGACGAAGTGGTTACATTTTCCCACAGAGCATACAGCAAGGCTGTATTTGGAAAGGGAGCCGTGTCGGCAGCCAAATTTTTGAAGGGAAAAACCGCAGGACGCTATGAGATGGCAGACGTTATTGCGGCGAACGGGAGGTAGTAAATGAAACCAGTTTCAGTAGCAGAAATCGCCAGGGCGGTGTCCGGCACGCTCGCATGGGGAGACGGCAGCGCCCTCGTCACCAGCGTCGTCACAGACTCCAGGGAGGCAAAAGCAGGGAGTCTGTTTGTCCCCATTATCGGAGAGAGAGTGGACGCCCATAGGTTTATTCCCGATGTTCTTGGGAGCGGGGCGGCCTGCGTCTTTTCCTCGGATCGTACCATACGGCAGGAGGACGGGGCCGGCATCTATGTGGAGGATACGTTACAGGCCCTGCAGACGCTGGCGGCCTGGTACCGCAGTCAGTTTTCCCTACCGGTCATAGGCATTACGGGCAGCGTGGGCAAGACTACCACCAAAGAGATGATCGGCGCTGTGCTGGAACAGAAGTACCGGACAGTGAAGACCATTAAAAATCTAAACAGTCAGATTGGCGTGGCCCTGATGCAGTTTCAGCTGAATGAGGACACGGAGATAGCCGTATTTGAAATGGGAATCAGTATGCCGGGCGAGATGGATCGGCTGGTCGCCATGGCAAGGCCGAACTGCGCGGTGCTGACAAATGTGGGGGTATCCCACATCGGAAACCTTGGTTCCAGGGAAAACATCTGCGCGGAAAAGGGAAAGATAATCACGGGTTTTGAGAAAGAGGGAAACCTGTATGTGTGCGGCAACGGAGACTTAAAGGAACTGTCGGGGGAAAATATTCCCTATGAGCGGTGTCCGGCACACTGCGAGACATACTTTTACGGGACAGAGACGGGATGCCTGTACTACGGGGACGATATACAGACCGGAGAGCAGGGACAGAGTTTTCTCTTTCACTATCCGGACGGGGAAAAGCGAATTGAACTGTCCGTCATGGGAATCCATAACGTCAACAACGCCATTGTGGCGCTGGCGCTGGCGCTCGCTTATCAGGTGCCGTTGTCCGACGCCGCCCGTGCCCTGAAGGAGTACCGCCCCATTGATATGCGGGGCGTGGTAAAGGAGAAGGACGGCGTACACATTATCGACGACACCTACAACGCAAGCCCCGATTCCATCAACAGCAATCTGGACGCCCTGTTTGACTATGGCGGAAAGGACTGCCGCCGGATCGCGGTGCTGGCAGATGTGCTGGAACTGGGAGAGCGCTCGAAGGAACTCCATGAGGGCATCGGAAAGTTTATCCTGCGGGAGGGCGAGAAGGGGAAAAAACTCTCCTTCCTTGTGACGGTGGGAACCGGAGCCGGCTATATCGGCGACTATGTGGTGGAGCACTCGGATATTCCGGCCCGCCACTGCCGGGACAATGAAGAAGCCGTGGCCGTGGTGAGGGAGTACATGCAGAGCGGGGACTGGATTCTGGTGAAGGGCTCCCGCGGAATGAAGATGGACGAAGTGGTAGAACGCCTGATAAAGGGGTGAAAGCGTGTTTGCAGATGTGATTGTGGATATTTCGGCAGAGGCACTGGACAGGACGTTCCAGTACCGGGTGCCGGAGGAGTTTGCAGACCGGATTTTTGTGGGAAGCCGGGTGGCGATCCCATTTGGCCGGGGCAACCGGCGGATATCCGGCTTTGTCGTGGGGCTCACCGACACTCCCAGGTGGCCGGAGGATAAAATAAAGAATCTCTTTGCTCCGGAGGAAAAAGAGGTTCCCATAGAGGGGCAGCTTTTGCAGCTGGCGGCCTGGATCCGCGAGCGCTATGGCGGCACGATGAACGAGGCCCTCAAAACGGTATTGCCGATAAAAAAACAGGTTAAGTCAGTGGAAGAACGCTGGCTTAATTTAATAATTTCTAAAGAGGAGGCAGAGCGGGAGTATAACCGGTGCGTACTCCGCCACTACAGGGCGAGGGCGAGGCTGCTGCATGGAATGCTCACGGAGAAGGATGGAATGACAACGCAGCTGGCGGCCAAAAAGTACGGGGTGGGCAAACCGGTCATAGACAGCCTGGCAAAGGCGGGGATTCTGTCTGTCAGCGCCAGACGCCGCTACCGCAATCCTGTGCCGCCGCCGTCGCCGGAGGGGACGCCGGAGGTGGTGCTCAATTCTGAGCAGCGGGCAGTGGCGGAGGATTTTGCCGGAGAATATCAGAGGGGAATCCGGCGCACCTACCTTCTCTATGGGGTAACGGGGAGCGGAAAAACCCAGGTGTATATGGAGATGATACAGCAGGCGCTCTCCATGGGAAAGCAGGTCATCGTGCTGATTCCGGAGATTGCCCTGACTGCCCAGACTGTGCGGCGCTTCCAGAACCGCTTTGGAGACCGGGTATCCATTCTTAACTCGCGTATGTCGGACGGCGAGCGATATGACCAGTATGAGCGCGCGAAGAAGGGGGAAGTGGATATTGTGGTCGGCCCCCGCTCAGCCCTCTTTATCCCTTTTGAGAGGCTGGGGCTGATCATTCTCGACGAAGAACATGAGGCGAGTTACAAGAGCGAGAACCCACCCAAATACCATGCGAGGGAGACCGCGATCCGACGGGCGCAGATGGCGGGCGCCAGCGTGGTGCTCGGCTCGGCTACACCCTCTGTGGAATCCTACCAGGCGGCAAAGGAGGGGCGGTTCCGTCTGTATCATCTGACGAAGCGGGCGGGAGGCGCCTCGTTTCCCACTGTTTCCGTGGTGGATTTGCGGGAGGAGTTAAAGGCGGGCAACCGTTCGGTGTTCAGCCGCCTCCTGCAGGAAAAAATCCGCGACAGGCTGGACAGGGGGGAGCAGACCATGCTGTTTTTGAACCGCAGGGGCTATGCGGGCTTTGTTTCTTGCCGAAGCTGCGGTTATGTGTTAAAATGTAGTCACTGCGAGGTGTCTATGACGGCGCACAAAAACCATGTGGGTGATGTGGACACATTACAGTGCCATTACTGTGGACACGCCCAGGCGATGCCGAAGATATGTCCGGAGTGCGGTTCACCGTATATTGCGGCGTTTGGACTGGGTACCCAGAAGGTTGAGGATATGCTGCGCCGACAGTTTCCCAAAGCCAGAATTCTCCGTATGGACGGGGACACCACGGCCGGCAAGCACGGGCACGAAAATGTGCTGGCGCCTTTCCGCCGGGGCGAGGCGGATATCCTGCTGGGGACGCAGATGATCGTAAAGGGGCATGACTTTCCCAATGTCACGCTGGCGGCCGCTTTAGCGGCCGATCTGGGCATGTATGCGGGGGACTACCGGAGCAGCGAGAGAACCTTTGAACTTCTCATGCAGGCAAGCGGCAGAGCTGGAAGGGGAGAAAAACGGGGCGAGATGGTCATTCAGACATACAATCCGGAGCAGTATTGTATTGAGGCCGTTGCCAGACAGCAGGCGGAAATTTTCTATGAAAATGAACTCTCTTACCGGCGCATGGCTTCCTATCCGCCCTATGTGGCGATGATGGCGGTGCTGGTTCTGTCGGAAGAAAAGGAGCGGGCGGCCCATTTCATTCAGACGCTGGCCGGAGCGGTCGGAGACAGGGAGGATGTGCGGATCGTGGGGCCGTCGGAGGCGGGACTGAGTCGCGCCAGAGACCGCTACCGGTATGTGATGTATGTAAAGTGTCGGGAGGAGACGATCCTGTCGGCCGTAAAAAGTGAACTGGAAAGGATTAGCCGGGACGGAAAATGGGAAAAATACTGTAGTGTCCAGTACGACGTAGATCCCGTGTCCGGTTACTAGATAAAAACCGTGCAGCTGACTGCACAGAAATGAGGGAATTATGGCAATACGAAATATCCGCGTGATGGGAGATGAGATTCTCACCAAAAAATGCAAGACGGTAAAGGAAATGACGGAGAAAAACAGGGAATTGATTCAGGATATGTTTGATACCATGTACGAGGCGGACGGCGTGGGACTGGCGGCCCCCCAGGTGGGGATATTAAAGCGCATCGCCGTCGTGGATATCACCGAGGACAAGAGCTGTCCGGTTGTGCTCATAAATCCTGAGATCCTATCGACGGAGGGCGAGCAGAGGGGCAGCGAGGGCTGTCTCTCCGTGCCGGACAAGGTGGGCATTGTGACTAGGCCCAATAAGGTAAAGGTAAAGGCTCTGGACATAGATATGAATCCCGTAGAGATCGAGGGAGAGGAATTGTTTGCCAGGGCGCTGATACATGAGATCGAGCATTTGGACGGCCAGTTGTATGTGGATAAGATCGAGGGCCGCCTCTATGATGTAGATGAGTTTCAGGAAGAAGATTGAGGACGGCGGAGCAAGGGGGAAATGCGATGAATGTGATTTTTATGGGGACGCCGGACTTTGCGGTGCCGGCGCTGCAGGGGCTTTTGCAGTCGGAAAAGCACAGGGTGACGGCGGTGGTGACGCAGCCGGACAAGGCCAGAGGCCGGAGCGGGAAACTTACCTTTACCCCTGTCAAAGAGGCGGCAGCGGCGGCCGGAATTCCGGTGTATACTCCGAAAAGGGTAAAGGATCCGGAGTTTGTGGAGGCTCTGCGGGAAATTCCCTGTGATGTGATTGCAGTGGCGGCTTTTGGACAGATCCTGCCTCCGGAGATACTGGAATTTCCCCGATATGGATGCATCAATGTCCACGCCTCCCTGCTTCCCAGATGGAGGGGGGCGGCTCCGATCCAGTGGGCGATTCTGGAGGGGGATAAAAAGACCGGAATCACTACCATGCAGATGGACGCCGGATTGGATACCGGTGATATGCTGCTGCAAAGAGAGGTGGAGATAGCGCCGGACGAGACCGGAGAGAGCCTTCATGACAAACTGGCGGAAATGGGGAGCGATTTGCTGCTGGAGACGCTTGAACTGGCAGAGCAGGGCGCGCTGCGGCCCGTTCCCCAGAGAGAGGAAGACAGCACCTATGCGAAAATGCTGACGAGGGATTTGGGACGGCTGGATTTTTCCTGGGAGGCGGAAAAAATCGAGCGCTATATCCGCGGCTTAAATTCATGGCCCAGCGCCTTTACCGCTCTGAGAGGGCGCACGCTGAAACTCTGGCGAGCCGAGGTGACAGACACAGAGACCGGAGAGGAGCCGGGCACGGTGGTGTCCGTTGAAAAAGACGGTTTTACCGTTCAGACGGGAAAGGGCTGCCTGATAATCCGCGAGCTCCAGCTGGAGGGCAAAAAGAGAATGAGCGCCGCAGATTTCCTGCGCGGCATAAAATTAGAAAAGGGTGATATGTTATGTATTTAGGCGGTTATGGCTATAATCCATATATGATATGGGATCCGACGTATATACTGATAATCATTGGCGTCGCGCTGTCACTGATAGCTTCGGCGGGAGTCCGCAGGACTTTCTCCCGCTACAGCACGGTGAGGAGCGCGAGCGGAATTACCGGAGAGGAGACGGCGCGGAGGATTCTCTCCTATGCGGGGATTACGGATGTGAAAATCCAACATGTATCCGGTCAGTTAAACGACCATTACAATCCGAAGACAAAGGTAGTGAACCTGTCGGACGTGGTATATGGGAGCAACTCCCTCGCGGCGGTGGCGGTGGCCGCCCATGAGTGCGGCCATGTGATCCAGCATGACAGGGGATATGTGCCGCTGTCCCTGCGGACGGCGCTGGTTCCGGTGGCGAATTTTGGATCCGGCATATCCTGGTTTGTGATCCTAGCCGGTATCCTGTTCAGTATACCGCCGTTAATCACCGCGGGGATAGTGCTTTTCAGCCTGGCTGTGCTGTTCCAGATCGTGACGCTTCCCGTGGAATTTAACGCCTCCCGGCGGGCGCTCGGAATCCTTCAGGACACGGGGATTCTGGGAAATGACGAGGGGCGGGGCGCCCGGCGGGTTCTTCGGGCAGCAGCCCTCACTTATGTGGCAGCGGCAGCGGCCTCTATCCTGCAGCTGCTCCGGCTGATACTGCTTTTTGGAAGGAATCGGGACGACAGATGAGAAACCTGGCCTATGATATTGTATATGGGACGATGGAACAGGGAGGCCACAGCGACGCGCTGTTTCACGATATACTGAGCCGAGAGAAAACATTGTCCTCCAGGCAGAAAAATTTTCTGAAACGCCTGGCCTGTGGAACCATTGAGCGCTGTATTGAAATGGATTTCATTCTGGATCAGTTTGCCAGCGTTCCGGTGAAAAAGATGGATCCGGCCGTGCGGACTGTGCTCCGCATGGCTCTCTATGAAATCCGTTATATGGAGCAGGTGCCGGATGCGGCGGCCTGCAATGAGGCGGTAGAGTTGATCAGGAAAAAAGGCGGGGCGCGCTATTCCGGATTTGTCAACGGACTGCTCCGCAACATCATAAGAAAACAGGCGGAGATCCGGATAGAGGAGGACTGTGTGAGATATTCCCTGCCCCGGCCGCTGATGGAAGAACTCTCCGGCCGGTACGGGAAAAAGACGGCCGGCAGAATAGGAGAAGCTTTTTTGTCCCGCAGCGGCGAGATTACCCTTCATGTAAACACAGCCAGAATATCTGTGGAGGAGTACCGGGACAGGCTGACAGAGGCAGGCGTCTCTGTCCGGCCGGGCGAATACATAGACGAGGCCCTGATCGCAAGGGGCGTCTCCGACGTAGCCTCCCTGTACGGTTATAAAGAGGGACTGTTTTTTGTGCAGGATGAGAGTTCCATGCTTCCGGTGTGTTGCGGGGATATCCGGCCGGGACAGCTTGTGATAGATGTGTGCGGCGCGCCGGGCGGCAAGGCGCTCCATGCCCTCATGAGACTGGGGGGAAGGGGACGAATCATCGTCCGGGACATATATGAGCACAAAGTGGCCCGCATACGGGACAATATAGAGCGGCTGCAATTTGAAAATGCGGAGTGCCGGGTGTGGGATGCACAGAGGGAGGATAAGAGCCTGGAGGCGAAAGCCGATGTGGTGCTGGCGGACGTTCCCTGCTCCGGAATCGGAATTATTGGAAGAAAGCCGGAGATCAAATACCGCGCACTGTCCCAGATCGACGAACTGGTGCCCATACAGCGGCAAATCTGTCGGGCCTCAGTCAGAATGTTGAAGCCGGGGGGCGTATTTATCTACAGCACCTGCACAATCAGCGAGAGGGAAAATGAGCAGAATGTGGACTGGCTCGAAAAAAATCTTGGCCTTCGCAGGGACAGCTTAAATCCTTTCCTGCCGGAGGCGCTCCGCAACCGGCTGACGGAACAGGGAATGTTGCAAATGCTTCCGGGAATCCAGAAAAGCGACGGCTTTTTTGTGGCGAGGCTGATAAAGGAATGAGTGAGATGGATAAGGGCAAAAAGGCATTATCAAAACAGAGTCTGCGCGATTACAGCAGGGAGGAACTCATCGGGCTTATGTCGGAGATGGGAGAGAAACCGTTTCGGGGCAGACAGCTCTTTGAGTGGATCCATGGAAGGCAGGCGGGCGGCTTTGAGGAGATGACAAATCTCTCCCTCGCTCTCCGTGACAGACTGGAGGAGAGGTTTTCTGTGGCCGGCGTCACGGTGGAGGAAAAGCAGGTGTCGGCAGCGGGGGACACGGCGAAATATTTGTTTTCCCTGCCGGATGGGCATGTCATTGAGAGCGTGTGGATGAAATACCGCCACGGCAACAGCGTGTGCATTTCTTCCCAGGCCGGCTGCCGAATGGGCTGTCAATTCTGCGCATCGACACTGACGGGCCTGGAGAGAAACCTGACGGCGGGGGAAATGCTTTCCCAGGTGTATGAGATTCAGAAGGAGACCGGCGAGAGGGTATCCAATGTCATTGTCATGGGAATGGGAGAGCCGTTGGACAACTATGATAATCTGGTGAAGTTTATCCGTATTCTCTCAGATGAGAAGGGACTTGGCATGAGCCAGCGAAGCATCACCGTATCCACCTGCGGGCTGACGGAGCAGATGCGGCGGCTGATGAAGGAACGCCTGCCGATTACACTGGCGGTTAGCCTTCATGCGCCGAACGACGAAATCAGGCGGAAAATCATGCCCGTGGCGAAAAAATATCCGATTGAAGATATATTTCAGGCCTGCCGCGAATATTTTGAAGCAACGGGACGGAGGATTACGTTCGAGTACAGTATGATCCGGGGCGTCAACGACCGGACGGAACACGCGAGGGAACTGGCGGAGCGCTGTAAGGGCCTCAACTGCCACATCAATCTCATCCCGCTCAACGAGGTGAAGGAGCGGGACTGCCTGCGATCAAGGGCTCCGGATATTGAGGATTTCAAATTGGTACTTGAAAAATATGGGAGAAATGTTACTATAAGAAGAGAGATGGGGAGCGATATAGACGCTGCCTGCGGCCAGTTGAGAAGAAAATTTCTGAACCGGGCCGGTAAAAAACCAGAGGAGGTCAAACTGTGAATACATTTTCTATAACAGATACGGGACGTGTACGAAACAGCAATCAGGATTATGTGTTTTGTGAAGAAAATGCAGTTGGAAGTTTCCCGAATCTGTTTCTTGTGGCAGATGGTATGGGCGGCCACCAGGCCGGCGACATGGCTTCACGGATCTGCGTGGAGGAGATGGTACGGCAGATTCAGGCCACAGACCGGAAGACGCCGGTCAGCGTGTTGGAACAGGCGGTCTCTGCCGCCAACCAGAAAATATACCAGACAGCCACGCAGGATAAAGCACTGGAGGGTATGGGTACCACTCTGGTGGGGACAGTGATTGAGGGGGATACCGCATATATTGTCAATATCGGGGACTCGCGCCTGTATCAGCTGAGGGATTCACTCCGGCAGATTACGGTGGATCACTCCCTTGTAGAGGAGATGGTGCAGTCGGGTGAGATTCAGAAGAACGAAATGCGGACGCATCCCAATAAGAATATTATAACGCGCGCCCTTGGTACGGACACCTCGGTTCGTCCGGACTGCTTCGAGATTGAAGTGCAGGAAGGGGACGTGCTTTTGTTGTGTTCGGACGGCCTGTCCAATATGCTGGAGGACAATCAGATAGAGAACATAGTGCGGGCGAATGGAGAAAACCTGAGACAGGCGGGGGAATGTCTGGTAAAGCAGGCGAATGATGCCGGTGGAAAAGACAACATCAGCGTAATTCTGATTCGACTGTAAAGGAGTGAGATGAATGATTAGTATCGGAACAATGATTGGAAACCGCTACGAAGTGCTTGAAAAGGCTGGCACAGGGGGAATGGCGGACGTATACCGCGCCAGGGATCACAGGCTGAACCGTTTTGTGGCGGTCAAGGTATTGAAAAATGAATACAGCGAGGACACAAAGTTTGTCACAAAATTCCGGCAGGAGGCCCAGGCAGTTGCCTGCCTGTCCCACCCCAACGTAGTAGGAGTGTACGACGTGGGAGAGGAAGACGGTATGCACTATATCGTCATGGAATTTGTCGATGGCATTACGCTGAAGAAATATATAGAGCGAAAGGGGAAGCTTTCCGTCAGGGAGGCGGTGGGAATTGGCCTTCAGATTGCAAACGGCCTGGAGGCGGCGCACAGCAACCACATTATACACAGGGATATCAAACCGCAGAATATATTGATTTCCAAGGACGGCACGGCCAAGGTGACGGATTTTGGCATCGCCAAGGCGGCCAGCGCCAACACCATCACCGCCAATGCCATGGGATCCGTGCACTATATTTCGCCGGAGCAGGCAAGGGGCGGATTCAGCGACGAAAAAAGCGATATTTACTCTCTTGGCGTGACAATCTATGAGATGCTCAGCGGCACCCTGCCGTTTTCTGGAGAGAGCGCTGTGGCCGTGGCGCTGGCACATATTCAGGACGACGCTACGCCGCTGGAGGCCATTGACGCCACGATTCCCAGAGGACTTAGCAACATTGTCGCCAAGTGTATGCAGAAAAAGACAGAACTCAGATACCCGACGGCGGCGGATCTGATCGCGGACATGAAAATGTTTTTACAGGATCCGTCCGGTGAATACGGGGTGATTAAGCCGCTGTATGAAAATTCAGAGACGATTTTCATATCCAGCGGGGACATGGATACCCTGAAGGCGGCGTCAGGAAAGGTCAGTCCCGATGAAGATGTGGCGGGAGACGACAAGCTGGAAGAAGATGAGGAAGCAGAGGGAGACGTAGATCCCAAGTTAGAGAAGGCGCTGATCATTGGAAGCGTTGTCGTCGCCATTATTATCGGCATCATTATTATCTTTATGTTAGGTAAATTTATCGGCCTGTGGGGAGGAAATTCTGTGGCTACCGTCACTCCGTCTCCTTCCGCCAGTGCGGGCGCCACAGCTGACAAATCGCCGGAACCGGCACTCGCAGAGGGGCAGACAGTAGTTCCCTCCATTGCGGGAATGACAAAGGAAGCCGCCATTGTAGAACTTGAAAACAACGAATTGCAATACAAGTTTACAGAGCAGGAATCCGACACGGAGGAGGAGGGCCAGGTAATCGGCACCAATCCGGAGGAGGGTTCCACGGTAGAGAAAGAAACGAAGATCGAGGTATATATCAGTTCCGGGCCGCACAAGGTCGGAGTGCCAAGCGTCATGTCCTATACGCCGGAGGAGGCGGAGAGCACATTGGAGGCAGCTGGTTTTACCGTCAAGACGGGAAGCAAGGTATACAGCGACACGGTGGAAAAAGGCAAAGTGGCCTATTCGGATCCAAAGGGCGGCGCCAAGGTGCTGCCGGGAGCCACTATCACCCTGCATGTCAGCAAGGGACCGGAAAAAACTACGGTGTCTGTGCCGGATCTGATTGGCATGACAAAGAGCCAGGCGAAAACGGCGTTGAAAGAACGAGGGCTGGTACTCGGAAAGGTTTCCACGGCAAATTCGGACAACGTGACGAAGAACCATGTATGTATACAGAGCAAGGGCGAGGGAACCGAGGTAGAAAAGGGTTCCTCCGTGGATATCACCCTGAGCCTCGGGCCGGCAAAGACGTATTCGTATTATAACAATCCGGTCACGATTGACAATCCGTTTGATTATGAGAGCGATCCGGCGGCCACGATCAAGATGGTATTGATACAGGACGGAAAAACCTACTCAATCCGTGAGTCCCAGATGACATACAGCGACTTCCCGCTTGTATTGGAGGAAGGAGAAGTGAAGGGACACAGCGCCTCCCAGGGAGAGGTAGTAGTGTATAAGAACGGCGGCAGAGTCGGCGCCTATAATATTACGTTCCGTCAAGTGGCAGAATAGCGATGAGGGGAAAGATAATTAAGGGAATCGCAGGATTCTACTACGTCTGGGCCGAAGACGGGCGACTTTATGAGTGTAAGGCGAAGGGGAGTTTTCGCCAGGAGGGGATAAAACCACTGGTGGGAGACAATGTTTTGATCCGGATTCTGGATTCGGACAGGCTCCTGGGGAGTATGGAGGAAATCTGTCCGAGGAAGAACGAGCTGATTCGTCCGGCAGTGGCCAATGTGGATCAGGCCATGGTGATTTTTGCCATGACAGAGCCGGAGCCCAATCTGAATCTGTTAGATCGGTTTCTAATCATGATGGAGTGGCAGGGGGTGGAGACGGTCATCTGCTTCAGCAAGCAGGATATGGTGGACAGCGAGGAGGAGAGACGGCTGACGTCTGTTTACGAAAAATGCGCAAACAGGGTATTGACATTCAGCAATCCGGAGAAGACGGGCATCGACCAGGTGCGGACATGCCTTGAGGGAAAGACCACAGTGCTGGCAGGGCCGTCCGGTGTGGGGAAATCCAGTCTGGTGAATCAGATCTATCCGCAGGCGGCCTCGGAGACAGGCGAAGTGAGTGAAAAAATCGGCAGGGGTAGGCACACTACCAGACATTCCGAACTGTATCGAATCGGGGAGAATTCTTTTCTCTTTGACACCCCCGGTTTTAGTTCCCTGAAACTGCCGGATATACCGAAGGAAGAACTGCGCCGTTATTTTACAGAATTTCTGCCCTATGAGGGAAAGTGCCGGTACATGGGATGTTCTCACATTCATGAACCGGGCTGTGTGATAAAGGAAGAAGGAAAAATCTGCCGCAGCCGTTACCGGAATTATGTCCAGATGTACGAGGAGCTGGCCGAGCAGGAAAAAAGAAGAAACCGGAGGAATAAGAAATGAACGATAAGCTGTCGCCCTCCATTCTGGCAGCGGATGTATCCTGTCTTGGACAGCAGATACAGGAGGCTGAGAAGGCCGGAGCGGAATATATTCATATCGATGTAATGGACGGCGTATTTGTACCGAACATTTCTTTTGGGCTCCCGATTGTCCGGGGGCTTAGAGCCTGTGTGGAGTCTTTCTTTGACGTACATCTGATGATTGTAAATCCAATCCGGTATGTAGAGCGCTTTGCCCAGGCCGGAGCGGACGGAATCACCGTTCATGCGGAGGCTTGTGAGGATTTGGAGGAGACAATCCGTGCAATACATGCCATGGGCAAAAAGGCGGGAGTTGCCATCAGTCCGGACACGGGAATCGAAGCGGTGCTCCCTGTCCTCGACCGTGTTTCCATGGTTCTCGTAATGACAGTGCATCCCGGATATGGAGGTCAGAAGATTATCACAGAGACCTTTGATAAGGTGAGAGCCCTGCGGGAGACAGCGGACAGGAGAGGCCTTCCGCTGGATATCGAAGTGGACGGCGGGGTAAACCTCGACAATATTGGGGAGATAAAAAAAGCGGGAGCCAATGTATTTGTGGCGGGGACAAAAATCTTCAGAGGAGATATTGCTGAGAATATCCGGAATTTCCGGAAGACGCTGGCGGGAGAGAAGTAGACGTTTAACGAGGTAAAGTCAGCCTGAAGCTATAGGAGCAGGTTATGGAAAACCGATTTTCAAGGACGCAGCAGATATTTGGAAAAGAAAATATGCAGAAACTGGCCGCTTCCAGAATCGCTGTGTTCGGAATCGGGGGAGTCGGCGGGTATACGGTCGAGGCGTTGGCCAGGAGCGGCGTGGGAACGCTGGATCTCATTGATGCCGACAAGGTTTGCCTCACGAATATTAACAGGCAGATTCTGGCGACGGATAAGACGGTAGGCCGGTATAAGACAGATGTGGCGCGCGAGAGGATTCTTGACATTAATCCCGATGCGGTTGTCAACGTCCACAAAGTGTTTTATCTGCCCGACACACGAGAGCGGTTTGATTTCACCCAATACGACTATGTTGTGGACGCGATCGACACAGTGACGGGTAAAATAGAACTGGTTTTGCAGGCAAAGGAGGCAGGGACGCCAATCATAAGCAGTATGGGGGCGGGAAACAAAATCAATCCGGCCATGTTTGAAGTGGCGGATATCTATGAGACGTCGGTTTGTCCGCTGGCAAGAGTAATGCGGCGCGAACTGAAGAAAAGAGGCGTCAAACGGCTAAAGGTTGTATATTCCAGAGAAAAGCCGCGCGAAGCAGGGGGAAGGGTTCCCGGCAGCACGGCTTTTGTCCCGTCGGTGGCGGGATTTATTATTGCCAGTGAGGTGATAAAGGATATTCTGCAGATTCATAACGATTAAACAGAGACTGCTTTCTTGCCACACAATACGTCCGGAAGGAGAGACGCCCGGACGCATGGCGGAGAGCAGTCATTGTCTGTCCGCAAACAGTTCCCGCAGGAGGGACATCATGCGATCCAGTTCAAGAGGCTTGGCGAGATGGCCGTTCATGCCTGCGGCCAGAGCCTGCTCACGGTCTTCCTGAAAGGCGTTTGCGGTCATGGCGATGATGGGAATATTGGCAAATGCCGGTTCGCTCATGGCGCGAATGGCGCGGGTGGCGGCGTAGCCGTCCATGATGGGCATCTGGATATCCATCAGAATCAGATCGTAGTAACCGGGTATGGACTCAAGGAGCATATCGCATGTCTGTTGTCCGTTTTCCGCGCATTTTACTTCAAATCCGGCTTCTGTCAGAATCTCGACGGCAATCTCCCGATTGAGGTCGTTGTCCTCGGCCAGAAGAATGTGCTTGCCGATAAATAGATCTTCCTGAGAGAAGGCGGCTGCTTTTATGTCCGCGGGTGCTTCGGCATCGGTCTGGCCCAGACTGTTCTCTAGCGTGTGATGGAGTTCAGATGCAAAGAGAGGTTTGCTGATAAAACCGGTGACTCCGGCCGCACGGGCTTCCGTCTCAATATCTGACCAGTCATAGGCGGACATGAGGATAATGGGAGAATCCTCCCCTACGATTGTGCGGATTTCTCTCACGGTCTCTATGCCGTTTAACTCCGGCATAGACCAGTCCACTATATAGACCTCAAACGGATCGGCTAAGTCTACAGCTTCTCTGGTGCGGACGATTGCTTCCTGACCGGACGGCGCCCACTCGGCTCTCATTCCGATCTGTCTCAGCATTTTTGATACGCTCTGACAGCAGACCATATCGTCGTCTACCACCAGCCCCCGGAATCCCTTCAGTTCCTCGATGGGGCTGACTTCTTTATGTGCGGCGGAAAAGCGCAACTCAAGATTTACCGTAAAAACAGTGCCTTTTCCGGGAGCGCTCTCAACCTCAATGGTGCCGCCCATCATGTCCACGATATTTTTTGTGATAGCCATGCCAAGCCCTGTTCCCTGAATTCCGCTGATCGTGGAAGTCTGCTCTCTGGTAAACGGATCGAATACCGAGGCGGTAAATTCGGGGCTCATGCCGATGCCGGTGTCGCTGATCCGGAATTCGTACAGTCCGCGCTTTTCCGAGCGGGAGGGCTTCTGCGTAACCCGAATGGATATGGTGCCTCCGGCGGGCGTGAACTTGATGGCGTTGGAAGTCAGATTCAGAAGAATCTGATTCAGCCGCAATTTGTCGCAATACACTTCTTCGTCTTCAATATCCACTGTGTCAATAAACAGCTCCAGCCGCTTTGCGTGAATATCGGACTGAATTATATCCCGCAGCTCCTGTAGGATCTTTGCCATATTTTCCGGGTGTTCATGGATAGTTACCTTGCCGGATTCAATGCGGCTCATGTCCAGCACATCATTGATGAGGGAGAGGAGATGATTTGAGGCCTTGGAAATTTTACCAAGATAATCCATGGCCCGTTTCCGGTTGTCGAGATGGGTGGTTGTCAGAGCCGTATAGCCGATGATGGCATTCATCGGGGTGCGTATGTCATGGGACATATTGTTCAGGAAAGTCGTCTTGGCCCGACTGGCGGCATCGGCCGTCTGGAGAGCCTGAGTCAGTTCTTCCGTCTTTTTCTCCAGTTCGCCGGTGGCCAGGGCAATTTTTCTTTTTAACAGCTTCTGGTTGCGGGTTCGCACTGTCAGCATAGCCAGGGCAAATAAAAGGAGGAGAATGAGGATAACGCCAAGGACGCTGTAAAGCGGATTCCGGTAGAGGAAGGCAGTCAGACTCACACGGTTGTCTACGCCGGAATCAATCTCCTGCGACACGATGGCCCCCAGCTCTGCATCGGTAAAACTATCCGATCCCTTGTCTAAGAGGGAGAGGAGATAGCGTCCTCCCTGTACGTTGTTTCCCACGGCATAGGAAAAAGAGGCGTCTCCAAAGACAACCGATGTCAGGCGGTTGCGGGTATCCTCCTGGACATACATCTCAGCGGTGTAGGTATAGAGAATGGCGGCGTCTACCTCTTTGTTTAGAACTGCCTGAACGCAGTCAGTTCTGGACGGATAGCGGATTATGGAATCCTTGGGATACCGGCTGGCGATTAAACTGTTGATCGCAGCATCTGCCTTCTCTATGATCGCTACACGGTTGACTGTTCCGGTAAAATTGTCCAGAGTCAGACGGGAAAGGTTGGTGGTAAAATACGGGACGGTAATCTTGCAGCCCTCCTTTTCCGCCAGATAGTAATCGCCGGAAAAATCCAGTACTATATCGGCCGCACCCGACGCGCGCAGGGAGTAGTATTCATCCTGGTTCCTGACAGGAATATATTCGTATTGCAGATTCAGGCGGTCTGCCAGAATATTAAAGAGCGAGGGAAGGATTCCCTTGGCCTGACCGTTCCGGAAGTAGCAGTAGGGCTTTCGCTCCGGATTGATGAGCAGGCGCAGAGGGACGCCGGAGGAGCGGCGTTTTTCGAGAAAATCCCGCTCATTGGCGTTTATAATAACAGAACCGTCCTGATTCGTGGAATAATAAGTCTCGTGCAGTATTTCCCGCCAGTTTGGATCGTGCAAATCCATCTCATTGATAGCCGCATTGATCCGATCCATCAGATCGGAACGGTCTTTGCGCGTGCAGATATAAAAGGGGCTGGCATCAAAGGATTCTAACAGCCATTCGTTTTCCAACAGCCGGAGACTGCCAGAGACAGCGGCATCGACTTTTCCCTCCTGAAGGGCGGCGGAGAGTTCGTCCTGTCCATCAAAGTACCGCGGCTTGAATGTGAAGTTATGCTCTGTCGCAAAATTTGCAAAATTGGCATTTTTGGAATTTCCCTTCAACATTCCCACGGTGATTCCGTCATAGGTGCTATAGTTTCCCTCAACGATGTCGTGGTTTCCGGACTTCACGGTAAAAATCGTGGAGTTGACGCCGATAGATTGATTGGAAAACAAAAACTGCTTTTCTCGTTCGGGCGTTTTGGACACAGACGTCACGATATCTACATCGCCGCTTTGCAGCATATCCAGAGCCTCGGAGTATGATTTGTTGTAGCCCACATATTTATAAGACCAGCCGGCGTGAATCGCCAGTCTCTGCAGGAATTCATAGCCATAGCCGCTCCGGCGGCCGTCTTCTTCTATTGTATGATAGCCGGGAAAAGAAAAATAGCCCACATTTATCACTTCCTGATCCGGCTGTTTTTCCACTGCCTTTGCAGCATACGAATCAAAGCGGAATACGAGCGGCAGCAGGGCAGCCAGAGCGAAGCACAGTAAACGTATCTTTTTCATATAGTTCCTCCCTTATCTGAAAAGCAAATTTATTGCCATAATATTTTACATGTCTGTTTGCCAACACCTATTATTATATAGGGAAAACTGTTCAGATTCAATATATTATTGCAACAGAATTTTCCATTTTACAGCAACAGAATTTCCCGTTTGCGCACAAGGACGTTGCCATGCAGAAAGCGCTGTCATTTAATCAGTGGATATGAAAATCCTTACGGGGGTGTTTGGTCGTCAGAATATCCCGTTGCTTTGAAACAGCTACATGAGTGTAAATTTCTGTGATGTTAATTGAACTGTGCCCCAACATTTCCTGAATATAGCGGATATCAACATCTGCCTCCAGCAGACAGGTTGCAAAGGTATGCCGGAACATATGGGGAGTAATGTGAAGGTCAATGGCGGCAAGATTCGAATATTTCATTATCATTCTGCGGACAGACTGATCCGATAAGGGCCTGCCGGATTGGTTCACAAAAAAGTGGTGGCATTGTGCTGTTTTGTCAGAGAATACGCTTCTATAGTTTGCCAGGGCGGCAATGACGTCCGGATTACCCAGTTGAAGCCTGCGTTCTTTGGAACCTTTTCCGTAGATAAGAATGGTTCCGTCCTGGAGATTTATATCCCTTTCACTTAGAGAGCACAGTTCAGAAATACGGATTCCGGTTGCAAAGAGAAGCTCGCACACGGCAGCGTCGCGGACGGCTTCTTTTTGCTGATGGATTGTTTTTGCCTGTGTCTGACGGTTGTATATAGTCCTTAAAAGGTATTCCATTGTTTGCAGGGGGATAATTTTTGGCAGGATAACAGGCTCTTTGAATTTTATATGCAGTTTGCTGAAGGGATTTTGCACAATCAATTCCCTGTATTCAAAATAATGGAAAAGCGCTTTGAGCGAGGCGATTTTTCGTTTGACAGTTCTTGGCTGATAATTCTGGTGAAGGTGGGAGATATAGCCCTCCAAAATGTCAGGGGTGACGTTCGTTAATTGTGTTTCTGCAATGTAGCCGGCAAACTGCTCAAGGTCGATGCGATAGGCTTTTACCGTTTTAACGTCCAGACGTTTTTGCAGTGTGCAGTAATTCAGGTAGTTTTTGATTTGCGATTCATTGTTGCTCATGATTGGTCTCCTTTGTTTTGTGATGCTTATAATTATAACTTTTTGGGAGATGTATGTGGAATGGGGGATAAAAATTTAAGAAATAGAAAACAAGTGATTTCCGCCGGGCCTGAACTGCAGTATGTATAACAAATATATAGAAATTTAACATTTTACTTTTGGGGCTTTGTATGGTACACTGTAAAACAGTATATTAAGGACTTATTGCAGAAAAGAGCCATCGCCAGGAGGCTCGGATTTTGCTTCGCAAAACACAAGGAGGAAAATCCTCTCCTCGCCAAGAGGCTCGGATTTTGCTTCGCAAAACACAAGGAGGAAAATCCTCTCCTCGCCAAGAGGCTCGGATTTTGCTTCGCAAAACACAAGGAGGATTTGAAGTTATGAAACTGGGCATAGTCGGTCTCCCCAACGTGGGAAAGAGTACATTGTTTAATTCGCTGACAAAAGCGGGGGCGGAATCGGCCAATTATCCGTTCTGCACCATTGATCCGAATATCGGTGTGGTGCCGGTGCCGGACGAGAGGCTGGAGGTGCTGAGCCGGATGCACGAATCCAAAAAGACGATACCGGCCGTCATCGAATTTGTCGATATTGCAGGGCTGGTAAAGGGAGCTTCGAAGGGAGAGGGACTGGGCAACCAGTTTTTGTCCAATATCCGCGAGGTAGATGCGATCGTTCATGTCGTGCGCTGCTTTGAGGACACAAATATTGTCCATGTGGACGGAAGTATCAACCCGCTGCGGGATATAGAGACCATTAATCTGGAATTGATTTTTTCTGATGTTGAAATTTTGGAACGGCGCATTGCCCGGACGAGCCGGGGAGCAAAAAACGACAAGAAACTGGCAAAGGAGCTGGCGCTTCTGGAGCGCCTGAAAGATTATCTGGAGCAGGGAAATCTGGCAAAGAATTTTGAACTGAAAGATGAAGACGAGGAGAAATTTTTCCGCGAGTACAATTTACTGACTGCCAAACCGGTGATTTATGCGGCCAATGTGTCGGAGGATGATCTGGCCGACGACGGCGCCGGCAATGGACAGGTGGCGGAAGTCCGTGATTTTGCGGCGAAGGAAAATTCGGAGGTATTTGTGATCTGCGCCCAGATCGAGCAGGAGATCGCTGAGCTGGAGGAAGATGAGAAGAAGATGTTTTTAGAGGATCTGGGGCTGAAGGAGTCGGGACTGGAAAAATTGATCCGCGCCAGTTACCAGATTTTAGGACTGATCAGTTTCCTCACCACAGGCCCGGACGAGACGCGCGCCTGGACGATCCGGAAGGGGACGAAGGCGCCTCAGGCAGCAGGGAAGATCCATACCGACTTTGAGAGGGGATTTATCCGCGCCGAGGTGGTTTCCTATGACAATCTGGTAACATATGAGGGCTATAATGGGGCCAGGGAAAAAGGACTGGTGAGATCCGAGGGAAAGGATTATGTGGTGCAGGACGGGGACGTAGTGCTGTTCAGGTTCAATGTCTGACAGAACGTGAGGCGTGCATTTCACAGGGACAGAGAACTGCAATAGGGACAGAGTGCCATAGGAGCATAAAGGAAGGAGAGACAGCATGAACGGTGCGGACATTGCCTTTCCCCATCTGGGAATTTATATATCCTCCCTGCCAAAGGGAATTACCATCGGAACCTTTACCATAGCCTATTACGGCATTATCATCGCCTGCGGCATGGTGGCCGGCCTGCTTCTGGCCCGCTTCCAGGCAAGGCGGACGGGACAGGATCCGGAGTTGTATATGGATTTTGTCATATATGGTATTATCTTTTCCCTGATAGGGGCGCGGTTGTACTATGTAGTCTTCAGCTGGGACAACTATAAAGACAATCTGTGGCAGATTTTCAATATACGGGGCGGAGGCCTGGCCATATACGGCGGGGTGATAGCGGCGGTCATAACGGTAGCCGTGTACTGCCGGATAAAAAAATACAGTTTTCTTCTCTTTGCCGATACCGCTTCGGCGGGACTGATTCTGGGACAGGCGATCGGCCGGTTCGGAAATTTCATGAACCGCGAGGCCTTTGGGGAATATACGGATTCTCTTTTTGCCATGCGCCTCAAGACGAGTCAGGTGTCCGCCTCAAGCATCACGGCCGCCATGAGGGAACACGCCGTCACGGACGGCGGTGTGGAATACATTCAGGTGCACCCGACTTTTCTATATGAATCCATATGGAATCTGGCGGTTCTGGCTGTTATGCTCGCATTTACCGGAAGAAAAAAGAACGATGGAGAGATTTTTCTGCTGTATCTCATAGGGTACGGCGCCGGCAGAGTTTGGATTGAGGGACTGCGCACAGACCAGCTCCAGATTGGCAGTACAGGGATTGCAGTGTCCCAGGTGCTGTCCGGTATTCTGGTAATCGGCGGCATTGCGGTCTTCGCTGTTTTGCGCATAAAGAACAGGCGGGAAAAGAGCACAGCGCCGGAGTGATTTCCCCTGCGGCGTGGATGGCGCCGGAGAAATTTCCCGCCCGCGTTAAAATAACTACACAACCCCCTTATAGATCCGTACATAGGGCATTGAACGATTGTACCGGATTTATAAGGGGGTTTTTGTCTGTCCGTCTCCCCAAGTCCTTTTTCTGTTTTTTATAAAAAAACTTTTTTCCATTTTTTATAAAAATTGCTTGCCATTTTCCCAAAAGTGGTGTATGATTGTCTTAAAAGTGGTGGAAAGTGGTGGAAAGTGTCACGAAGTGGAGGACAAGCCGGACACGGGATTTCCTTTTCACCGACACGGAAGCTGGTGAAGAATATGTTTATGGGCACATACGAGCACGCTCTCGACGCTAAGGGGCGGGTGATTATCCCAGCGAAATACCGCGAGGATCTGGGCGAGGCCTTTGTGGTGACACAGGGACTGGACGGCTGCCTGTTTGCATATCCCATGGAGGAGTGGGAGGGCTTCGTCAGCAAATTAAAAGAGCTTCCCGGCACGAAGGAAGCGCGAAAATTACAGCGCTATTTTATGGCCGGCGCCGCGCCATGCGAGGTGGACAAGCAGGGACGCGTCCTGATTCCGGGACATCTGCGGGAGAAAGCCGCCCTGGAAAAGGATATTGTCTTTGTGGGCGTTTTGTCCAAAATCGAAATCTGGAGCAGAGAGCGCTGGCAGGCCAATGATGATTATGACAATGTAGACGATATTGCAGAGCACATGTCGGAGTTGGGACTGAATTTTTAGAATAGAGGTGTTCCATGGAATTTAACCATGTCTCCGTCCTGTTAGAGGAGGCCGTTGGGCAGTTGCAGGTAAGGCCCGATGGAATCTATGTGGACGGCACGTTGGGCGGCGGCGGACACGCCCGAGAGGTGTGCCGCCGTCTGGGACCGTCCGGGAGACTGATCGGGATCGACCGTGACGCGGACGCCCTTCGCGCCGCCGGAGAGAGGCTGGCCGAATTCAGCGACCGGGTGCGCATCGTAAAAAACAATTACTGTAACATAAGGGAAGTGCTGAGCGAACTTGGAATTGACAGAGTGGACGGTATCCTCCTGGATCTGGGGGTGTCTTCGCACCAGCTGGATCAGGCGGACAGGGGATTTTCCTATCGCGAGGACGCACCTCTTGATATGCGAATGGACAGAGGACAGACGCTCGATGCAAGAACAATTGTCAATGAGTACCCGGAGGAAGAACTTTTCCGAATCATAAAGACATACGGAGAAGAACGCTTTGCCAGAAGCATTGCGCGGAACATATGCAGAGCCAGGGAGAGGGCGGAGATCCGAACCACCTTTGAACTGGTGGAGGTTATACGGAACTCTGTTCCGGCCAAGGTGAGAAACAGCAAGGGACACCCGGCGCGGCGCACCTTTCAGGCAATCCGGATCGAGTGCAACCGGGAACTGGAGGCGCTGCGGACTGCCCTGGACAACATGGTGGATCTACTGGCAGACAGAGGAAGACTCTGTATTATTACCTTTCACTCGCTGGAGGACAGAATGGTGAAGCAGAGTTTCAGGGAAAAAGAAAACCCGTGCACATGTCCGCCGGATTTTCCGGTGTGCGTATGCGGCAGGCGGCCGCTTGGAAGGGTGATTACGAGAAAACCGATTCTCCCAGGCATAGAGGAGACAGAGGGCAACGCACGGGCCAGAAGCGCCAAATTGAGAGTGTTTGAGAGAATTATCTGAATAATACAGAGAACAAAATGAAAGTCAGGGGGCAGTATGCGATGACAAGACAGACGACAGCCTATGTATACGGAAGTGCGGCGAGGGCTATGGGGGCGGAGCCGCTGCGCAGAGGCGACGGGGAGATACGGAGAAGACAGCAGGAGAGGCGTAGACCGGTAGCTCGGCCGAGGAGACGCACGGACAAGGTGTCCGTGATTTTGACGTGCCTCACCTTTGCCACGGCTATGGTAATTGGAATTTCCTATCTGTATTTACAATTTCAGGCTACCTATCTGAGCAAAAGTGTGGTAAACTTACAGAGTGAAGTTGTAGAAATGGAGAAGGAAAATGCCACGGCGATGATGAACCTGGAGAATTCCCTGAACCTCACCGAGATTTACAAGAAAGCTACGAAGCAGCTTGGTATGACAGAGGCAAAGGACAATCAGGTGTTTACCTATGAGAGCAAAAAAAGCACTCAGGTGCGCCAGCACGGCAGTATTCCTGTGGATTAAAGTCCGGAAGATAGTGAGCAGGTGAGACGCAGATGAGTACATACAACGGCAGAACGCCTTATTATGGCAGAAGAAGGCGCCGGAAAAGAGCGAGGACAAAGATTTTTACGAGAAGGATGCGCATTACCCTTTTTGTGCTTTTTGTCCTTTTTCTTATTGCCTTCAGCGCCCTTATGGTAAAGATTTATCAGATCAATAAAAAAGACGGCGACCGCTACCGCAAGGCGGCGCTGTCCCAGCAGTCGTACACAAATGCCGTTCTGAATTACCAGAGGGGGGCGATCCGCGACCGGAACAATACGGTTCTTGCCGTCAGCATAAGGAAATACAATCTGGTGCTCGAGCCCCGCACTCTGCTGACGAACGAAGATAAGAGAACGGCGACAGTGGCGGCCATTGCGGAGAGCTTTGACATTGACATTAAGAAAATACAGTCGGTCATTGATGAAAAGCCCAACTCCATGTACGAGCATTTTGACGAGCTGAAAGAACTGACGACGGAGCAGGTGGAGTCCTTCCGCAAAAAAATGGATGAAAATAAAAATATTGCCGGCGTTTGGTTTGAGGAGACCTATACGAGAAACTATCCGCTTGGATCGGTGGCCTGTAATCTGGTCGGATTCATGTCCTCGGAGAACCAGGGGACCTACGGGGTAGAGGAGAATTACAACGAGGAACTCTGCGGCACTACGGGCAGGGAGTATGGCTATTTTGATAACAACATGAACCTCCAGCGCACGATAAAGGAGGCAAAGGACGGCAATTCGGTCGTTCTCACCATTGACGCCAATGTGCAGCGGATTGTGGAGCAGCAGATATCCAATTTCCAGAAAAAGGGAGTGGGAGCCAGCCGGGTGGCAGTGATGATGATGAATCCGCAGAATGGCGAGGTGCTTGCGATGGCCTCGGATTCCACTTTTGATTTGAACAATCCCAGGGATTTGTCCGGTATGTATACGGAGGCGCAGATTGCGGCCATGAGCGACGATGAGAAAAAGGAAAAACTGATGGAGATGTGGTCAAATTTCTGTATCGGCTCCGCCTATGAACCGGGCTCTACCTACAAGCCGTTTACCATTGCGGCGGCTCTGGACGAAAATCTCGTCAACGGAAAAAGCACCTTTAACTGTACCGGCGTGCGCCGGGTGGCAGACCGAGAGATTCACTGCAGCAACCGCTCCGGCCACGGTATGCTGGATCTGCGCCACAGCCTGATGGAGTCATGCAACTCCGCCCTGATGGAGATTGGACTGCGTCTAGGCAGCGGGCGTTTCAGCAATTACAACCGGATTTACGGGTTCGGGCAACGCACAGGCATTGACCTGCCGGGAGAGACCTCCGGACAGCTCCACACGCAGGAGCAGTTAAATCCGGTAGAACTCGCCACCAGCAGTTTTGGACAGACGCAGACGATGACGATGGTGCAGATGCTCAGCGGATTCTGCTCGCTTGTCAACGGCGGCAGCTACTATCAGCCCCATGTGGTGAAGGAGATACAGAACAGCGACGGGGACGTAGTGGAGACTATCGATCCGGTGATTGTGAGAAAGACCATCTCCGAGGACACGAGCCGCAAACTGCGCAGCTATCTGAAATCCACTGTGGAGGAGGGAACGGCCACTCCGGCGAAGGTGAAGGGATACTCAATCGGAGGCAAGACCGGCACGGCAGAGAAGCGCCCGGTGAGTGCGAAAAACTATCTGGTATCCTTTATCGGCTGTGTTCCGGCCGATAATCCGGAGGTGGCAATCTATGTGATTGTCGATGAACCCAGGGTATCGGATCAGGCGCACAGCACCTACGCCACCGAGTTTGCCTCCCGGATATTGAAAAAGGTACTTCCCTTCCTGGGACAGTATGCGTCTGAGGGAGCGGACGGGGAATGAAAAGATGCCCGCAGATAAAATCTGTCCGCCGGAAATTTGCATATCCGGAGAGAGTGTGCAATAGACTATAACGATGATTTCATAATGAGGCGGCCTATGTGGAACAGACACAAAACCTACCAAAGACAAAATATGTTTTTGGTATTTTTTGTCTTTTTGGTCATGCTGACAGTTATGTTTGTCCGTCTGGGGTATCTGATGATGTTTCGGGCAGATTACTTTGGCGTACAGGCGAAGGAACTCCATGAGCGGGAGAGGAAAATCAAGGCTGAACGGGGTAAGATTCTCGACAGGAACGGCAAACTCCTGGCGGGCAACCGATCGGTGTCTACCATATCGGTCATACACAGCCAGATCAAGGAGCCGGAAAAGATTATTTCCCTGTTGTCAAAGGAACTGAATCTCCCGGAGGAAGCCGTCCGCAAAAAGGTGGAGAAAGTATCCTCCAGGGAAAAGGTGAAATCGAACGTAGATAAGGAGACGTCTGACCGTATCCGCAATGCGAGGCTGGCCGGCGTCACCGTGGACGAGGATTACAAGAGGGAGTACCAGTATGATTCCCTGGCCTCCAAGGTGCTCGGCTTTACGGGCAGCGATAATCAGGGGATTATCGGTCTGGAGGTCGCATATGAAAAATATCTGAAGGGGACAGACGGCTCCATATTGACGATGACGACCGCCCACGGCACGGAGATCGAAAACGGAGCCGAGGATCGTATTGAGCCCGTGGCGGGCTGGACGCTGAACACCAGTCTGGATCTGACGGTTATGGAGTATGCGGATCAGGTTGCAAATACGCTTATGAGGAAGAAGAAAGCTAAGAGCGTGGACATTATAGTAATGAATCCGCAGAACGGAGAGATATATGCGATGGCCGGCGCGCCGGAATTTAACCTGAACGCGCCCTATACGCTGCCGGACGGAGGACGGGGACTGACGGAAAAGGAGAAAAATAAAGAACTGAACAGCATGTGGCGCAACAGCTGTGTCTCCGACACTTACGAGCCCGGTTCCACCTTTAAGATCCTCACCGCGGCGGCGGCTCTGGAAAAGGGCGTGGTAAAAATGACGGATCGCTTTCAGTGTCCCGGCTATAAAATGGTAGAGGACAGGAGAATCCGCTGCCACAAAACGACCGGCCACGGGAGCGAGACTTTTCTGGAGGGGATTATGAATTCCTGCAATCCCGTCTTCATCGAGGTGGGAGCCAGACTGGGCGTAAAAAATTTTTTTGAGAAGCTCACAACTTTCCGCGCCCTGCAGAAAACCGGAATCGATGTGCCGGGAGAGGCCAATACCATCATGCACAGGGAAAAAGACGTGGGCGCGGTGGAGCTGGCCACCATCTCCTTCGGGCAGTCCTTCCAGCTCTCGCCGATACGCCTGATAACCTGCGCGGCCTCCATCATCAATGGGGGCAAAAGCATTACCCCTCATTTTGGCGTCAGCGCCGTCAACGCCGACGGAACCAGCATGAAACGCTTTCATTATCCTCACGGCGACACCATTGTGTCGGAGGAGACATCGGATCTGGTGCGGGAGGCGCTCGGCAAGGTTGTGTCGGAGGGGACGGGGAAAAATGCGGGCGTGGAGGGCTTTGCCGTGGGGGCAAAGACCGGAACCAGTCAGAAGCTGCCGCGGGGGAACGGAAAGTATATCGCCTCCACGATCGGATTTGCGCCGGTGGAGAATCCACAGGTCATCGCCCTGGTGAGGATTGACGAGCCGGAAGGGCTCTATTACGGCGGAACCATTGCGGCTCCGGCCATTTCCACTCTGTTTACCAATGTGCTTCCCTATCTCACGGAGAGGGAATAAATGCTTGCGGGAAGTGGCGTAATGGTATAAAATAAACTCGTGTATAACATACGGAACAGGATAAGAGGAGGAGCAGTTATGAATTTGAATCTCAGTGTATGGATGCCGGTAATCATATCTTTTCTGGTGAGCGTGGTGTTGTGTCCGGTCATAATACCATTCCTGCGCAAACTGAAATTTGGACAGACTGAGCGGGAGGACGGGCCGGAATCCCATTTAAAAAAGACCGGTACGCCCACCATGGGAGGGCTTGTGATACTGGCCAGTATCCTCATCACATCCCTGATTTATGTGGGGAGATACAGCGACATCATTCCGGTGCTGTTTATGACACTGGGCTTTGGTATCATCGGATTTCTCGATGATTATATCAAGGTGGTGATGAAGCGCTCCCTCGGACTGACTCCGCTGCAGAAAATGGCGCTCCAGTTTGTCGTGACAGGCATATTTGTTTATTACTATTTCAATGTGGCCGGACTGGACACTACGGTTCGGATTCCCTTTGTGGAGGGAGCCGGATTCACTATGCCGGTGTGGCTGTTTGTGATTTTTGTCTTTATAGTTGTGCTTGGCACAGTCAACGGCGTAAACTTCACCGACGGCCTGGACGGTCTCGCCTCCGGAGTCACAGTGATTGTGGCAACTTTCTTTACGCTGGCGTCGCTGGCGCTCAATCCGGATATGACGCCGATCACCTGCGCTGTGGTGGGAAGCCTGCTGGGATTCCTTCTCTTTAATACCTATCCGGCCAGGGTATTTATGGGGGACACCGGTTCCCTGGCTCTTGGAGGATTTGTATCGGCCATTGCCCTGATGCTTCACATGCCGTTATTCATTGTGATTGTGGGACTGGTATATCTGGTGGAGGTAGTCTCCGTGATTTTGCAGGTGGGATATTTTAAACTGACTCACGGGAAGCGGATTTTTAAGATGGCGCCAATCCACCATCACTTTGAGCTCTGCGGATATTCGGAGACACAGGTGGTAGCGGCTTTCAGCATTGTCACGGCGCTTTTGTGCCTGGTCGGCATGGTGGCGCTATAGATGGATTTCCTATCAAATACGGACAGAAATGAGGAGAGAAAATGACATTACAGGGAAAAAAGGTGGCGGTGGTCGGACTGGGAAAAAGCGGTCTGGCTGCCTATGAATTATTAAAGACGTCGGGGGCGGTCATCTGTCTCTATGACGGGAAAGAGGAGCTGGATACGGAGGGGTATGAGGCGCCGGTATATCTGGGGAAATTTCCGGAGGATATTTTTGCGGAGCTGGATCTGGCTGTGTTCAGTCCGGGAGTACCCCTGGACATTCCCGTGGCGGAGTTTCTGCGGGAACGGGGCGTCCCGATCATCGGGGAGATAGAACTGGCATACCGGTGGGAGAAGGGGATCGTGGCAGGAATCACCGGAACCAACGGGAAGACCACGACCACGACGCTGGCCGGAGAGATTATGAAGGCGCACAATCCGGAGACCTTTGTGGTCGGGAATATCGGAAATCCCTACACGCGGGAGGTGCTTAAGAGCACGGAAAACTCCGTGACGGTGGCTGAGATCAGCAGTTTCCAGCTGGAGACGGCCGACACATTCCGTCCGGCGGTCAGCGCTATCCTCAATATCACGCCGGATCATCTGAACCGGCACAAAACGATGGAGCGATACATAGATACCAAATTGTCCATAGCAAAGAACCAGACGCAGAAGGAATTATGCGTGCTGAACTATGAGGATGAGGTGCTGCGGGAGCGGGCGGGAGGACTGTCCTGCCGGGTTGCTTTCTTCAGCAGCAGACGGAAGCTTGCGGACGGACTTTACCAGAATGAGCGGCATGACATTGTGGACGGCGCTACAGGAGAGATTCTGATGAATATGAGCGAATGTAATCTGCCGGGAGACCACAACTGCGAAAATATCATGGCGGCCATTCTCATAACAAGGGAGCTCGGCGTGCCGATGGAGACGATCCTCTCTGTAGTGCGGAATTTTCGTGCAGTAGAGCATCGGGTGGAATATGTGACGGAAAAGAACGGGGTGGCATACTATAACGACTCCAAGGGAACGAATCCCGATGCGGCCGTGAAGGGTATCCAGTCCATGAGCCGGCCCACGATACTGATAGGCGGCGGCTATGACAAGGGCGGGGAGTTTGATTCCTGGATCCAGGCCTTTGACGGCCGGGTAAAAAAACTTCTCCTGCTGGGGGCAACCAGGGAGAGGATAGCAAAAACGGCGGAAAAACTGGGTTTTTGCGAGTACGAATTTGTGGACAGTCTGGAGCAGGCGGTAAAGCGTGCGGCGGAACTGGCAGAGGAGGGAGATGCGGTGCTTCTCTCACCGGCCTGCGCCAGCTGGGATATGTTTGACTCCTATGAGCAGAGAGGGACGATGTTTAAGGATTTTGTCCATAGATTATAAGGACGGGGGGATAGGCCTGTGGAAAACAGAACTGACAGAACCAGACAGAGCGTACAGAGTACTTTCGACTACAGTTTGCTGCTGATTACCCTGTGCATGGTGGGGTTTGGAATGTTGATGATATACAGCGCCAGTTCCTATACCTCCCAGGTGCGGTACGGGGATTCTGCTTTCTTTTTGAAAAAGCAGGCAATCGGCGTGGCGGCCGGCGTGGCGGCCATGTTTATCGTCAGCCGCTTTCACTACAAACTGTATTTGAAACAACTGCCGTTGCTGCGCGTGCGCATGATTACGGCTCTGTATTTTCTGGCGGTTATCCTCCAGACGCTGGTGCTTTTTATTGGAGACGAAAAAAACGGCGCCAAGCGCTGGCTCACCGTCGGGCCGCTGTCGGTGCAGCCGTCGGAGCTGACTAAGATTGTGGTGATTTTGGTGGCGGCTTATTTTATCCAGAAGCGGCCGGGGGATATGAGTAAAATAGCGGGGATCGCCAGGGTTTTTATCCCCGTGGGGCTCTTGATTGTGCTGGTGGCGCTTGAGAATCTGAGCACTGCCATCGTCGTATTTATGATTACCTTCGGCATGTGTTTTGTGTCGGCGAAGAAAAAACGGCTCTATGTTCTGCTCGCCGCGATAGGCGTGGCTCTGGTGGGACTGTATATTCTCTTTGGCGACGCCTTCCGATCCGACCGCATTAACATCTGGCTGAATGTGGAGACCAATCCAAAGGGCTATCAGGTATTGCAGGGCCTGTATGCCATTGCTTCCGGCGGGCTTTTTGGAAGCGGGCTGGGGGAGAGTATGCAGAAACTCGGATTTATTCCGGAATCCCACAACGATATGATTTTTTCCATTATCTGCGAGGAACTGGGTATGGTGGGAGCCGGCATTGTCATTCTTATGTTTATACTCCTTCTGTGGCGGGTGCTGAACACGGCCATGAACGCTCCGGATCTGTTCTCCTCGCTGATCTGCACGGGAGTGCTGATTCACATCGCCTCCCAGGTGGTCATCAATATTGCGGTGGTGACAAATTCCATGCCCTCCACGGGAATTCCCCTTCCCTTCATCAGTTACGGGGGAACCTCGATCATGATTCTGATGGCGGAAATGGGACTTGTGTTGGGTATTTCGTCAAAATGTAAAAGCACCTGACAGAAATTTCTACATACACTGTACTTGAGAACACAGTCATGTGGTGAGTCAATGTCGATAGAAGTAGACGGCGGCAGAAAAGTACAGGGGACACTAAGGATTCAGGGCTCGAAAAACGCGGTGTTGCCCATGATAGCGGCATCGGTGCTGTGCGACGGGGTGACAGTGATTGAAAACTGTCCGGATATCACGGACGTATATGCCATGCTCGATGTGATTCGGGAGATTGGCGGGCGGGCGGTCTATGAAAAACACCGCCTTGAGGTGGACGCCGGCTCGGTGGAGACAGGCGTGATCGAGGAACAGAAGGTGCGGGAGATACGGGCCTCCGTTCTGCTGCTGGGCAGTCTGCTGGCCCGGTTCGAGCGAGTGGCCATTGATTATCCCGGCGGATGTTCCATTGGCAGCCGCCCCATTGACTTCCATATTCGGGCTTTTGAAAAAATGGGAGCGAAGATTCGCTCAGAGGACAATATTCTCCGCTGCGACACTGGCGGCAGTCTCCACGGCGCCGAGATTGAACTCCCCTTTCCCAGTGTAGGAGCCACTGAAAATATTATTCTGGCAGCGGCGCTGGCGGAGGGGGATACCCAAATCCGCAATGCGGCCAGGGAACCGGAGATCGTAGAATTGTGCCGCTTCCTCACGGCGATGGGCGCAAAGATTGAAGGGGCCGGAAGCCGGAATATAGGAATCCGCGGCGTCTCCGCCCTCCACGGCGTTCACTGGAGACTGGGGACAGACCGGATCTCATTTTTGACCTGCGCCATGATGGTGGCCGGCTGCGGGGGAGAGGCGTTTCTGGAGGCAGAGGGTGAGATACCATATATGGAAAAAAAGATTCTCACCCGTCTGGGCTGCCGGATTGGATTGGAGAGAGATGGAGCGCTTATAAAGCAGGAGGGAATCCCGCGCCCTCTTTCCTATGTGCGCACCGCCCCCTATCCGGGTTTTCCCACAGACGGGCAGTCTCTGCTCATGGCAGTGCTCTGTAAGAGCAGCGGCGTCAGTCTGATTGAGGAGAGGATTTTTGAGAACCGCTTTCAGATGATAAAACAGCTGCGTAGAATGGGAGCGAACATTGACTATGTGAGCAACCGCGCCAGCATAACCGGCGTCACCCGACTGCACGGGGCCAGGGTAGTGGCTGATGATCTGCGGAGCGGGGCGGGGCTGCTGATTGCGGCGGCCATGGCCGATGGTCGGACGGAGCTGAGCGGGGAGCACTATATATACCGGGGATATGAGGACATTACCGGCCAGATGAGGGCGCTGGGACTGAGAGCCCGGCTGAGCGGAGACGCCGGAGAAAATAAGTGACGGAGTCACAGACAGAAGGGAAGAAATCCGATGGGTGAAATGGTAAAAAAATATAAAAAATGGTGGATTTTACTGGCGGCAGTGCTGGTTATCCTTTTCTGTATTTTTTTCTTCCGGGTAAAGAAAGTCACGGTAGAGGGAAATACCTTTTACAGCCAGGAGCAGATGGCGGAGATGTTCCAGCAGAGCCTGCCGGAGAGAAATGTTCTCACTTTCTGGCTGATGGACAGGCTCTCCCTGACGCCGGAGCTGGATTTTGTGCGGGAATACGAGGTAAGCTACCCTTCCCTCAACGAGATTCATATCCGGCTCTACGAGAAGACGATTGTGGCAGGAATCGCCTATACGAACCAGTATATTTACTTTGACAAGGACGGCATGGTGCTCCAGAGTACGGACAAGCCGTTGAAGGATATTCCCCTGTTTGAGACGAAAAACCTGGTCACATTTACCCTTTACAGCAAAATCCAGATGGAGAATGAGAATCTTCTCGCCCAGATTATGAATCTTGCCAACCTGTTCCAGCACTATCATATCTCCTGGGACAGGGTGGAATTCAGCGACAGCGACGAGGCCTCCCTCTATATCGGGGATATCCAGGTGAGGCTCGGAAAGAAGGAAAACTATGACGAGCAGATTTCCGCGCTCTCCAGTATCCTTGAGACGGCGAAACGGGAAAAAATAGGGCCGGGGGAGATCGATATGACAAACTACACAGTAAAGGGAACCGTCATTTTTAACAAGCGCGGAGAACAGCATAATACCGGACAAAAAGAAAAATAGTTGTATAAATTGCAAAATTCTACTTGATTATTTATGGAAAAAAAAGTATTATATATTATATGTGAATGTGTATAATGTTTTCTGTTAACATAGAAGGAGGAACTGTAGTGTTAGAGATTATGACCAGTGAGGCAGAGAATGCGGCTGCAAATTTACTTGTAATCGGAGTGGGTGGAGCCGGAAACAATGCCGTGAACCGAATGATAGATGAGGGGATTAAGGGCGTTGAATTTATCTGTATAAACACGGATAAGCAGGTTCTGCAGCGCTGTAAGGCACCGGTCTGTATGCAGATTGGCGAGAAGCTCACCAAAGGTCTGGGAGCCGGTGCAAAGCCTGAGATTGGCGAAAAAGCGGCGGAGGAGAGCAAGGAAGAATTAGCGGAAGCCGTGAAAGATGCCGATATGGTGTTTGTGACATGCGGCATGGGCGGCGGTACCGGTACCGGAGCGGCGCCGGTAGTTGCCAAGATCGCCAAGGACATGGGTAAACTGACGGTTGGGATTGTGACGAAGCCCTTCAGCTTTGAGGGGAAGAATCGAATGAACAATGCCATTGGAGGCATAGAGAAACTGCGGGAATGTGTCGATACGCTGATTGTGATTCCCAACGACAAGCTGTTAGCTATCTGTGACAGAAGGACTACCATGCCGGAGGCGCTGCGGAAGGCGGACGAAGTACTGCAGCAGGGCGTCCAGGGAATCACGGATCTGATCAATACGCCGGCCCTGATCAATCTGGACTTTGCCGATGTTGTCACTGTTATGAAGGATAAGGGCATCGCCCATATAGGTATCGGCGTGGGCAAGGGCGACGACAAGTGCGTAGAGGCGGTAAAGCAGGCGATTACCAGCCCGCTGCTTGAGACGACCATTGACGGAGCCACCCATGTGATTATCAATGTATCCGGCGAGGTGAGCCTGATCGAAGCCAACGAGGCCGCGTCCTATGTGCAGGAACTGGCGGGCGAGGAGGCCACGATTATCTTTGGAGCCATGTATGACGAGACAAGTTCTGATTCCGTTACCATTACGGTGATTGCCACGGGGCTTGAGGACAGAGCGCCCTCGGCTTCCCTCGGTGGATTCAACGCAAAGTTTGGAACCGGAACGCCGAGTTTTCTGAACAATAAATCGGCGGCACCGCAGAAAAGCGGGCTGAGCTTCTTAGATGGATTTAACGGCCAGACGAGGAGTCCGGTGTCCAGCGTACAGGCAGCAAAGCCGGCGGGCGTTTCACCGTCTCCGGAGGAAGATATGCCGGTTATTACCCACCGGGGCGTTAAGAGTGAGAAGCAGGGAATGGAAGGGATAAAGATACCGACTTTCATTCAGAATAAGAAACAGGAGGGTTAAGAGAAAATGACAACTACCGTTATCAAAACTATTGTTACAGTTTTATATATTGTTATATGTGTCGCACTTGTGATTGTGGTACTTATGCAGGAAGGAAAGACTTCGGGACTGGGCGCCGTGAGCGGTGCGGCAGATTCCTACTGGACAAGGAACAAGGGGCGTTCCTCAGAGGGAGTACTGATTAAACTTACCAGGATACTTGCAATTTTATTCGTTCTTCTCTCACTGCTTCTTTGTACGGACTGGCTGGGATGATGAAAAACAGGAAACCGATTTTGACAGGCACTCCTTCCACTCAGAAGGAGTGCTTTTGTAGTGGAGGAATCCGATGCAGGAAGAATTGAGACGACAGAGGATTGGGCGTATTCTGGAATTTATGGAGGATGAGAGTTACCGTCCCATGAAGAAAAACGAGATGGCGTCGCTCCTGGGCGTACCCAGGCGGGATTCCAAGGAATTTAATGTCATTATAGAAAAACTGCTCTCCGCCAGGAAAATCCAGATGGATGAGGGAAAGAGGCTGTGCCTGGAAAAACATCTGGTGCTCACAGGGGAATTTATGGCTACCAGACGGGGATTCGGCTTTGTGCGCACGGACGACGGGGAGGACGACATATTCATTCCGGAGGAGGAGTGTAAGAACGCCTTTCACGGGGACATTGTGGAGGTTCGCGTCAAAAACTGCGCCAGTGGCGGCAGATGGCTCCGAAAGGGAGGCATCATCCGTATCGTGGAGAGAAGGACGCGGACGTTAGTGGGGACTTTCAGTCGGAACCGCAACATCACCTTTGTGATTCCGGACAATGAAAAAATCGGCAGGGATATCTATATCCCGAAGGGAGGCACGCTGGACGCCGTGGACGGCCACAAGGTCGTTGTGGAGCTCACCGGTTACGGTGATGAAAAGAGAAGTCCGGAGGGACGGGTGATACAGATTCTGGGACATCTCTATGAGCCGGGCGTGGACGTGCTCTCCATCATCAAGGGCTACGGACTGCCGGAGGAATTTCCGGAGGAGGTGGCAGAGCAGACCAACGCCATTTCCGGAGAACTCACTCCCGTGGACTATGAGGGCCGTCTGGACATACGGAATCTGGATACCGTCACGATTGACGGGGAGGACGCAAAGGATCTGGACGACGCCATTACCATACGGAAGACAGAGGAGGGCAGATACGAACTGGGGGTTCACATCGCAGATGTGTCGCACTATGTCACGGAGCGATCGCCGTTGGACAGGGAGGCGCTGGAGAGGGGAACCAGTGTGTATCTGGCGGATCGGGTGATTCCCATGCTTCCGCGGAAGCTCTCCAACGGTATCTGCTCCCTGAACGCGGGTGAGGACAGGCTGGCGCTCAGTTGTATTATGACCTTTGATGAAAAGGGGCGGCTGTCCGGTCACAGGATTGCCGAGACAGTTATCTGCGTGACAGAGAGAATGAGTTATACAGATGTGAACGATATTCTCACCCGACACAGCCCGGAGACCTGCAGCCGATACCGGGCGCTGGTTCCCATGTTTGAGACCATGGAGGAGCTGGCGAAGAAACTGCGCGCAAACCGGAAAAAGCAGGGTTCCATTGATTTTGACTTCGCGGAGTGCAAAATAAAGCTGGACGAAAAGGGACACCCGACGGATATTGTGCCCTGTGAGAGAAATACCGCCACCCGGATAATTGAGGAGTTTATGCTGGCAGCCAACAAAGCGGTGGCGGAGGAGTATTTCTGGCTGGAGGTTCCCTTCCTTTACCGCACCCACGAGTATCCGGATCTTGAAAAAATACAGGAACTTGCGAGGACGACGGCCACCTTCGGCTATCATCTGAAGGTGGGGACAGAGGAGATTCATCCGGGAGAGATTCAGAAACTGATTGAGAAGATTGAGGGGACAGAGGAGGAGGATTTTCTGAGCCGCCTGACACTCCGCTCCATGAAGCGGGCAAAGTATTCCGTGAAAAACGAGGGGCATTTTGGACTGGCAGCCCCGTATTACTGCCATTTTACTTCGCCGATCCGACGTTATCCGGATCTGCAGATACACCGGATCATCAAGGAAAACCTTCACCGTGGTATTCACGGAGGACGCTATGAGCACTATGAGGCCCTTCTTCCCGGAGTGGCGCAGCTCTCCAGCGAGAGGGAGCGGCGAGCCGACGATGCGGAGCGGGAGGTGGACAGGCTGAAAAAGGCCGAGTATATGGCGGATCGCATAGGGGAATCGTTTGAGGGAGTCATAAGTGGAGTGACGTCCTGGGGCATCTATGTGGAACTGCCCAACACCGTTGAGGGCATGGTGCGCCTCTCAGATATGATTGACGACCGCTATGATTTTCAGGAGGAAAAGTGTCGGGTAATCGGGCACTATACCGGACGGACATACCGCATGGGACAGAAGGTATCGGTTCGGACGGCGGGGGTAGACATAAGAACCCGTACCATTGATTTTCAGATGGACACGGATAACAGGGAGTGACAACGGTTAGGTATTTGGAAAGGATTGTAACAGAATGAGCAGCGAGACAAGGAAACTGATTGCCAATAATAAAAAGGCATGGCACGATTACTTTTTCGAGGAGAAATTTGAGGCCGGTATTGAGCTTGTGGGGACGGAGGTAAAATCGATCCGACAGGGACACTGCAGTATCAAAGAGGCCTTTATCCGCATTGATAAAAACGGGGAAGTGCAGATATACGGAATGCACATCAGTCCCTATGAGAAGGGAAATATTTTTAACAGAGATCCGCTTCGGGTGCGCAAGCTTCTGCTGCACCGCCACGAGATCCGCCGCCTGATCGGCAAGATTGAGCAGAAGGGCTATACGTTAGTACCCCTGCAGGTATATTTTAAGGGAAGCCGGATCAAAGTGGAGATTGCCCTGGCAAAGGGAAAGAAACTCTACGACAAGCGGCAGGATATAGCAAAGAGGGATCAGAGACGGGCGGCAGAGAGAGAATTCAAGGTGAAAAATTTGTAGGTTTGAACCCTAGAAATTCGGTTTTTAACTAATGGAGATTTGTAGGTTTTAACCTCAGAGGATCTGCGTAGGGACTTGACAGAGTAAATCGGGTTTGGTATGATAAAAGTGACTCAGATACAGTCGTATAACACGGGCTTGTACTGGTTTCGACAGGCCGGTTGAAGACGGTGAAGCTATCCATGGACTGTGACCATGTAAAAACACAGATTTTAAATTAAACGCTGATAATAATAAATTAGCTTACGCTGCCTAATTATGGCGGCTGCTGAAGCCGGAAGGCCTGCGGTCCGGATTCAGTATCATCCTTTGCAGGGAACCTTGGCCGTTAAGCTTTGCGCGGTTAAGAGAACGTATGAAGCTACTGAGTCCAGAGGGTGTCCGTTCTCTCCTGGATAAAGGAATATCCAATAATGGACTATGATAGTAGAAGAACGTGGGATTCCGGTTTGGACGCGGGTTCGATTCCCGCCAGGTCCACTTGACCGCATCAAGACGAACACTGTAAGCATAAGGGCAGTTTGCGCTGCCCTTTTTGTGTGAAAAGGGAGGTGTCATCGGATATGTCAGAACGCACACTGGTTCCGGTACTGTTAGATGAACAGGAACATGGTATAAAGGGCGGGATTTACGGCAGGCTGCAGGTTGACTTTGCCTACAATTCCAATCATATAGAAGGAAGCCAATTATCCCATGAGCAGACACGGTATATCTATGAAACGAAATCCATTGGCATGGAACCGGCAAAAATAGATGATATTTTTGAAACCGTAAATCATTTCCGATGCTTTGATATTATTTTGAAACATATGGACGAGCCGCTTACGGAAGACTTTATAAAGGCGCTTCACACGACGTTGAAGGCAAATACATTCAGTTCCCGGTCATCAGAAGCGGTTATTGGAGATTATAAAAAATTTCCCAACACAGTAAACGACATGGAAACCGCTTCTCCGGAGCAGGTGTCTGCTGAAATGAAAAATCTTTTGAAGGAGTATAACGGGAAAGCCAGTCACTCATTCGATGAGATTCTGGATTTTCATGCAGCATACGAAAAAATCCATCCATTCTACGACGGAAATGGACGGACAGGAAGGCTGATTATGTTCAAAGAGTGCCTCCGTAATGATATTGTTCCATTTATTATCACAGATCAGTACAAGGGCTATTATTACAGGGGACTGAAGGAATGGCAGACCGGTGGAGAGCGTGGATATTTAAGGGACACCTGTCTGCTTATGCAGGATAATATGAAAAGCATACTGGACTATTATAAAATTGAATACAGCAAAGAAAGCCCGACGTCTCAGGAGGCAGAATAGGCAGGAGAAACAGGGATTGTCAGATCAGAACGCATAGAAGAAATTCTGTGCGTTTTTTTTGTGTGTATGAACTCATGTTTTTTTGAGTGTGTGAATTAATATATTGACTATAGTCAATATATTGAGTATAATGTAAAAGTCAGTTTAAGGAGAGGAGAAAAAAAAGATGCTATTTCCCAGTGAAATATTTCTGTTTATATTTTTGCCGCTTGTGACAATTTTATATTATGGAATATTTGTGCGGTGGAGAACAGCCAAAAATATATTTCTGCTTTTTGCCAGCCTTCTTTTTTACGCATATGGAGGGAGAATCTATATATTTTTGATGCTGGCGGTCATTCTGATTCATTATGTCTTGGGCATTTTGGTGGATTTATTTCGTGAGAGCAGGATTAAATCACGTTTCGTCCTGTTTCTTATGGTTGCAGTAGATGTTGGTATTCTGGGCTATTTTAAATATTCGGGCTTTCTCATTGAGAATATCAATCATTTGCTGGGAACAGATATTCCGGATGTAAAAGCAGCCCTGCCGATTGGCATTTCCTTTTTTACCTTTCAGGCAATCTCCTATGTGGTAGATGTCTACAGGGAACGAGGGGAGGTTCAGAAAAACTTTCTGAATGTGGGGCTGTATATTACATTGTTTCCGCAGTTAATTGCCGGCCCCATTGTCCGGTATGAGACAGTGGCAAAGCAGATAAGGGACAGAAAAGAGACATGGAAGGGCTTTTCAGAAGGTGTAACGAGATTTATTATCGGACTTGGTAAAAAGGTGCTCTTGGCAAACCAGTTTGCGATTGTGGCAGACGCCGCTTTTGCAGAAAACGGTACAGGAAATTCCATTGCCTTTTTATGGCTGGGAGCATTTTCCTATACGTTGCAGATATTTTTTGACTTTGCCGGGTATTCGGATATGGCAATCGGACTTGGTAAGATGTTTGGATTTGAGTTTGAGGAGAATTTTAAATATCCTTACATTTCATCCAGTATTTCGGAATTTTGGAGACGATGGCATATTTCATTGCAGACATGGTTCCGCGATTATATTTACATACCACTGGGCGGAAGCCGTGTAGAAAGCAGAGGACGTCTGGTCTTTAATCTGTTTGTTGTCTGGCTTCTTACCGGAATCTGGCATGGAGCAAACTGGACTTTTGTGGTTTGGGGATTGATGTATTTTATCCTGTTGACATTGGAAAAGCTGACGGGTATTCATAAAAAAATGGGCAGCCTGGGACATATATACACATTGTTTTTTGTGGTAATTGGCTGGGTGATTTTCCGATCTGACAGTATGAGAGGGGCAATCAGCTATATAAAGGCAATGTTTGGAGTCGGAAATAACGGGCTTTGGGATGCGGGAACCGTCCAGTACATAAAGCAGTATGGTATTTACTATATCGCTGGGATCATCGGCTGTTTTCCGCTCATCAAAAATCTCAATCACCGTTTTGACAAGACAGTAGTATGGGGCAGCATCTATACGGTATCTGCCGTCGGAATTTTTTTGTTCTCCATCCTGTTTATTTTTAGTAATGCATATAATCCGTTTATTTATTTTAACTTTTAAGAGAGATGAGGATTGCCATGAAAGAGAAGATTATCGCAATTATTTTTTGCCTTGTCATATGTGGGATTTCCGTATCAACGCTGTTTCGAATGATTGTGGTGGAACCCGCCAAGCAGGAGGAGGCGGCAGGGGCGGACGTCCAGACAGAGGAAAATACCATTGCGGAGTATCATGAAAAAGAAAAAGAACTTATGAAGCAGAGTCAGGAGGGCAAAGAGGCTGCTGTTCAGGAGGAAAAGGAAGAAAATTTTCTGGATACGGTTGACAACGCAGTGAATCATTTTACGGATGGACTGAGCGGCAAGGAAGAAGGAGCAAAGATAAATTCGGAAATTTCCTCTGTGGTATCAGGAAATACATATATCGAATCAAAAACAGTGCTGCTTGGTAAAAACAACTGGCTTTTTTATAAGGCGGCAGATGACGGCGATTCAATTTCTGACTACAAAGGAACAAATCATTATACGAAGGAAAAAATGAAAGATATTATGAAAAAACTGGAACGTGAAAAGGCCGTCTTAAAGAGCAAAGGGGCGCAGATGGTTCTTTTGATGCTTCCGAATAAAGAGAGCGTGTATGCGGAATATATGCCGGATAACGTGAAACGCAAATCAGAAAAAACACGGATGGATATCTTTGCCGATTACCTGCAAAAATATTCAAAACTGAAGGTGGTTTATCCGAAGCAGGAGTTAGTAGCTGCGAAGTCTGTATACCAGACCTACTATAAGACAGATACACACTGGAACCAGATTGGCGTGTTTATCGGAGTGCAGGCGTTAAAGGAAAAGATCGATGGCAGTTTTGATTCTCTTGAGAAGGTGGAGTTTGGGATTGAGAAGAAGAATTATGCAGGTGATTTGGCAAAACTGTGTAAAATGACAGACACCTATCATGATGATATAAAATATGCCTTAAAACCATCCTCTGTAAATAAAGACATAAAGTCCGGAAAAAAACTCCTCATTATCGGAGATTCATTTAGCGATTTAATGCCGGAAATTGCAAAGAAATATTTTGCAGAGGTCAGGACAGTGGGAGTGTGGAACTTCAGCCTGGAGGATGTGGAGAAGTACAAACCGGATATCGTGGTGTGGGAATGTGTAGAAAGATATCTGGACAGGTATGACTGGATTAAACTGGATAAATAGAAATGGAGGAATGAAAGATGGCAGGAAAAAAACTTTATAAGGTGTTGACTATTCTGATGACTGTCGCTCTGTGCTGGAACAGCGCAGCGCCATCCTGTATACAGGCTTCTACGGCAAAACAGGTGCTAAAGGGGAAGAATGGCTGGCTTTTCTATAAAAACGAGTCCGATGGGTGCAACATTCCGGAATACAGAGGAAATAACCACTATTCCAAGGGGACGATGAAGAATATAAGGAAAAACCTGCTGAAAATGGAAAAGGCAGTAAAAAGCAGAGGAGCAGTTTTTGTTGTATGTATTGTGCCAAATAAGGAAGTGATGTATCCGGAATATATGCCGGACAATATAAAAAGAAAGTCAAAGGTGACAAGAGCAGACCAACTGGTAAAATATCTGAAAAAAAGTACAAAACTTAAAATTGTATATCCAAAACAGGAGCTTATGGCAGCAAAGGAAAATCATCAGGTCTACTATAAGACAGATACACATTGGAATGGAAAGGGACGTTTTATCGGGGTACAGGCATTGCGGAAGGAAATTCTTGGGACGGAGAAATCCATTGATGATGTTCGTTTCAAAGTAACAGCCAAAAAGTATTCCGGTGATCTGGCAAGATTGCTGGGACAGTCCTCCCGCTATCGCACCGATACAAAATATTCGCCTGTTCAAAAGATAAAGAAGAAAGAACGAAGCAAAAAGGATCTTTTAATTGTAGGAGATTCCTTTGGACATGAAATGACAGGTCAGGCAGATAAATATTTCGGGAAGGTTTTGTACAGCGGTATCTGGGAATTTAAGATGTCACAAATCAGAAAAGGTACCGATGTTGTAGTATGGGAAGGGGCAGAGCGGTATCTGGACCGCTTTGGATCAATAAAACTATACAATAGATAGTATTAAAAAGAATAATGAAGGAGATGTCAGACAAAATGATGAACAAAACAGCGATGAGGAGAAAGAGATATTCAGGTTTTCTTGCTTTTGCAATCGCACTGCTGTTACTCGTGGAGACGGTGTTCGATGTAAAGACAGCAGGGGCAGAGCCGGCGGATCATGAGACGCCGCCCGCTTCGCAGCCGACGGCGGAGGAGACAGTAGTACCGACGGCGACAGCGTCCCCTTCAATCAGTCCGACTTTGGCACCGACTCCGGAGCCGACACAAAAACCAACACCAAAACCGACGCCAAAACCAACCCCGACAGCCACTCAGAAACCGCATGTCAAAAAACTGAAAAAGGTGTCGGGCGTAAAGCTGTCCCTCTATGCGACGGGGCAGGTTAAGGTCACTTGGAAAAAGAGCAAAAAGGCGAAATATTACCGCGTCTATTATTCAAAAAAGAGGACGGGGAAATATCGCCTTGCCGGTGCGACAAAGAGTACGCAGCTTCTTGTAAAGCGGTTAAAAAATAAGTCTACATACTATTTTTATGTGCAGGCATGTGCGAAAAAGAAAAAGGCGTCAGCCTCTGACAGTCCGGTTTCCAAAAGAGCACGCATAAAGACAAAGACATATCAGCGGAAAACTATTTTTGCCGGAGATTCTATCTGCCAGGGAATCGGCTATCCGGGGTGGGCATATCCGTACATGAGTATTAAGGGAAAGAAAAAGGTGATTGCCTACCGCGGATTAAACACCGTGACATTCCACACAAAACGGATATTCGGGGGAAGAACCGGCCTGCAGAAACTGATTGCGGAGAGGCCGTACCGCGTGTATATGATGCTTGGCATGAATGAGATCCACTTCCGAAAGTCAAGCAGCATGATTGCAGAGTATAAGGGAATGATAAAGGCGATTAAGCAGGCGTCTCCGGACACGGATATAGTCCTGTGTTCCGTGTCGCCGGTTACAAGGGCGGAGCGGGCGAGACATCCCGGGTTCTGGCAGATACCGGTGTTCAACAGGAAACTGAAAGCGCTGGCAAAAAAGACAGGCTGCCGATACCTCGACTACACCGGCTTTCTGAAAGACTCCGGCGGCTATCTCAAAGCACAGTATGCAGAAGGGGACGGGTATCACTGGAAATCTTCTGCTTATGCGACATTTGCAAGGGTTGTTTCTAAATTTGATAAAAAACTTGAACAGTAGTGTGTGGGGGAAGAAAAACGTACGTAGGATTAGAATGGAGGAAATGATAATGTATAAATTCAGAAAATTACTTGCTTTATGTCTGGCGGCCGCCTTTGCCGCCGGAATCCTTTCCGGATATTCCGCACAGGCAAAAGCGAAGACAGCGGTAAGCTGCAAATCACTCTGCAGCACAGCGCTGAAGGCGACGGGAGGAAGCAGGAAGCTAAAGTATACTTCGGCGAGTGCAATTGACTTCGGCGGATTATCCGCTTCAGCGAGAAATAAGGTAAAGGAGATCCAGTATATCTGTGACAGCAAAGAGGTTTACAGCCTCTGCGTCATCCGTACAAAAGACACGAAAGACAGCGCAAAGGTTTTGAGCGCATTAAAAAAATATAAGAAGAATAATTGTACCAGCGATTATCTGAGCGACTATTCCGCCGCGGAGAAAAAGGTGTTTAAAAATGCAGTCTGCGGCAGGAAGGGAACGTATGTCTGGTATATAGCGATGTCGCCGAAAAAAGCAAAAAACAACAAAGGGCAGAAATCCATTAAGAAACGGCTGTAGGAGGAATTGGTGACATGGTTTTTAGCAGCCTGCTGTTTCTGCTCCGCTTTCTTCCGGCAGTTCTTCTTGCCTACTACATTGTTCCCGAAAAAGGGAAGAATCTTGTCCTGTTTGTGAGCAGCCTCATTTTTTATGCATGGGGGGAACCGGTCTATGTCGTGCTGGTTCTGATTTCCACAATGGTGGATTACCTTGCCGGAAGGGCGGTGGCGTACTGCAGAATCAAAGGGTATAAAAAGAGGGCGGCAGCGGCTCTCTTATGTTCAATCATTATCAACCTGTCGCTGCTTGGATTTTTCAAGTATGGAAACTTTCTTCTGCGGATTGTCCACCGGCTGACAGGGATTGGCGTACCGGTACTGCATCTGGCGCTGCCGATCGGCATTTCCTTTTATACCTTTCAGACAATGTCATATACGATTGACGTATACCGGGGGGATGCTCCGGTTCAGAGAAATCTGATTTCATTCGGCGCCTATGTTTCCATGTTTCCGCAGCTGATCGCGGGGCCGATTATCCGTTATAAGGATGTGGCGGAGCAACTGGGGAGACGGCGCGGCTCCCTTTCCCTTTTTTCCAGCGGGATTACCCGGTTTATGACGGGCCTGGGAAAGAAAGTGCTGATCGCCAACCCGATCGGAGCGCTGTGGGCGGAAATCGCGGGGACGAACACCAGTGAGCTGACGACGGCGGCGGCCTGGCTCGGCGTGCTGGCGTTCACCCTTCAGATTTATTTTGACTTTTCGGGGTATTCGGATATGGCGATCGGCCTGGGAAGGATGTTTGGTTTTTCCTTTCCGGAAAATTTCAATTACCCGTATGAATCGGGAAGCATCACGGAATTCTGGAGGAGATGGCATATTTCTCTCGGCACATGGTTCCGGGAATATGTGTATATCCCGCTTGGCGGCAACCGCAGGGGACTGGGACGGCAGCTTATAAATATCGGGATTGTCTGGCTGCTGACCGGACTGTGGCACGGCGCATATGCAAACTTTGTCCTGTGGGGGATTTATTACGCTTTGCTGCTGGTGGCGGAAAAACTGCTCTGGAAACCTGTGCTGAGTAAACTGCCGTCCTTTATCCGGCATTTGTATACGATGTTTTTTGTCATCGTCGGGTGGGGCATTTTTTCATGGCAGGACATGGCGGACAGCACAGGATATATGAAGACGATGTTTGCGCAGGCGGGCGCCGGACTGGCGGACAGGCATACCCTGTATCTGCTCGTATCCTACCTTGGCATTGTGGTTATTGCATGTGCGGGCAGCCTGTCATGGGGAAAACGTCTGGCAAAGCGGTGCCTGCCGCAGGGGACGGTCAGGAGGGAAACAGCGGAGGCGGTATTCGTTGGAGCGCTGTTTGTGCTGTGCGTTGCGATGCTGGTAAATTCCTCCTATAATCCGTTTTTGTATTTTAGATTTTAAAAAAGAGGTAGTGCGAAAAATCACGCCGATGCGCTGATTGTTTCACCGACGAATGTATTCGTCTGCTATTTGTGACGGAGCGCCACAAATAGCATTGATGTACAGAGCAAAAACAGCTACGCTGCTTTTTGCTCGTACTTCCGTCGCTACGCTCCGGAATGGAAGGTTAAATGAAAAAGGGAAGTATAGTTCGGATCATTGTATTCTGCCTGTTGCTCTTTGGATGCACGGCAGTGACATTGATCCTGCCGGAAAAAGAGTTTTCGGTGGCAGAGAACCGGGAGTTGCAAGGAAAGCCAAAGCTTACGGCAAAGAAATTGAAGAAGGGAACATACCAGAAGCAGTATGAGAGCTATCTGAACGACCAGTTTTTCCTGCGGGACGACTGGGTGCGCCTGGCCGTCGGGATGCAGGCGCTTCTGGGGCAGAGGGATGTCAACGGCGTTTATCTGGGAAAAGACGGATACCTGCTGGAGAAGCATGAAAAGGCGGACTTTGATGAGAAGCAGACAGAGGACAATGTCGGATATCTCTCCCGGTTTCTGAATGAGGCGGCGGATCTCTACGGCGGGGAGCATGTGAGCTGTATGATGATTCCCACGAAAGCGCAGGTTCTGACAAACCGACTTCCGGATTTTGCGGAGGTTCCGGACCAGGACAGGGTGCTGGATTCATTAAGGAGCAGGCTTAACCGGCCGGAAATGCTGTTAGACATGGAAAGCGAGCTGCAAAAACATCAGCAGGAGTACATTTATTACCGGACAGACCACCACTGGACGACGCTCGGCGCCTGCTATGCCTATGCCGCATGGGCGGAGGCGACCGGTCAGGCGGTTGCCCATGAACCAGGGTATTATCGGAGGGAGACTGCTTTTACGGACTTCTATGGCACGACATACAACAAGCTTCCTGTCAACGTAGAGGCAGACCGGGTGGAACTGTTTCACAGTCCGGGCGAGACGGGCGTCCGGGTAGTGATGGACGAGGGGGAGGCTGTGGCGGACTCCATGTATTTTAAGAAAGAGGCGGCCGAGGGCTTTAACCGATACAATGTATTTTTTTCAAAGAATACCTTTCAGATAGAAGTGGACACAAAAGCCCGAACAGGGAAATCGCTGCTCCTAGTCAAGGATTCTTTTGCCAACTGTTTCGTGCCGTTTCTGACAGAGGAGTATGAGCGGATCCTTATGGTCGATTACCGGTATGGCAAGGCGCCGGTTGGCAGGATTCTGGGCCAGCATAAGGAGATAACCGATGTGCTTGTCCTTTTTAACACGGAAAAATTTATGCAGAATACGAAGCTTAGTAAACTGGCGGACACAGAGATACGGGGACAGACCTTAGAGGAGTTTCGTATGGAGGATTTTTTGGAGTGAGGATAATAACCATAGAGATATGATTATTATAAAAATGAAGGTGTGATTTCTTCAGGACATCACACACAACAAGAAAGGAAGGAAAAACATGAAAAGGAATTGGAAAAGGGAATTGGTAACAGTGGTTATGGCTCTGGCAATTGTGGTGACAGCATTGCCGCAGCAGGCAACAGCGAAAACGGTGGATGTCAGCAAGATCACATTTCCGACTTCAAGGACAATGTGGAGCTGCGATGAGGGCATTGGCGCCGATGACGATTTAATGCTTGAGGGAGAACATTTACCGGATGGTGCGATAATCGTAAATATAAAGTCTTCTGATCCGAAAGTAGTAAAGATTGATAAATATACATGGGATGAAGATACAGGGGAGTGCGAAGATACAATTCTCCTCAAGAAAAAGGGAGCCGGAACGGCGACGATTTCTTATGACGTTATTTGGGGAAAGCAGAAACGCTACTGGCAACATAATAAGCAACTCGTTAGTGCGGGTGAAATGAAACATTTTGAAACTAAAATTACTCTTATAAAGTACCAGAACCCATGTAAATATTTTAAATTGGGAAATAAAGACGTTAAGAAGAAATTAAATAAGACTCCTAAAAGGTGGAAATATGTAAAAGCAGGGAAGTATAAACTTTCCATAAAGGCACGTAAGGGCTGGAAACTAACCAAAATAACCTGTGGCGGAAAGAAGATAAAAAATAAGTCTAAGATTACAGTTAAGAAAAAAAAGAAGGATGCTTATGGCAACCCTATCCAAACGGAAGTTATTATAATGGCATATTTTAAAGATAAAAAAACTAACCGGAAAAGACCGATAGAGATGACCTTTTATTCCAAAAATTAATCATTCTATTCTTAAAAATGGAGGAATTCATAATGGAAAAGATAACAAAAAAAGTAATAGGGATGGCAGGAGTGATGTTTTTGTGTATGCTAAGTGTGATTTCTCACAAAAAAATGGTACAGGCAGAATCCATTGTATCAGTGGGTGACACATGGACGAACGGATATTGGACGGAGTACGATACGGAAGCTAATCACATGTATCAGTTTACGATTCCGTCGGATGGCAAGGTAACAGTTACCTGCCAGAGCGATATTTCCTGGGATATTTATCTGATGGATAAAGACTGTGCAGAGTCTTATAATCATGAGGGGAGCAGAGCAGGCGGATCAGAGACTTTTTCGGAGTATTTAAAAGCGGGAACCTATGGAATCGAATTTGAGCCTGATTACATTAATGATGAGGGGGCATATAAATTCAAGGTACAATTTACGGCGGTCAGTTGCAATGTGCCGGAACCGAATAACGATTTTGTAAGCGCCACGCCCATTTCCTTGAATCAACTGCAACAAGGCGTCTTGACTGATGCAAATCAGGAGGATTATTTCAAGATTCAGCTTAATAGAGCGACGACTTTAAAAGTAGTTACAACAGCAGAAAGTAACCGAGAAGTTTATCTGTATGATGGGGATTTTGTAAACATAAGAACGACAGATTACTATTATGGAGGAGCGGGTATGTTTGAAGAATATCTGTCTCCGGGAACCTATTATATCAAAATGCAGCAACATAATGGGTATGATACCCCCTATACCCTGAAATGTGTGTCATACCAGTATGTGACGGGAATCCAGCTCCGTTCCTCGCTGCTCGTTGTCAAAAAGGGAAAATCGGCCAATCTGTTATCTGCTGTCACTCCATCGGATGCGACACAGAAGACGCTGAAATGGACTACCAGCAACAGCAGCGTGGCTACGGTTTCCTCTACAGGAAAGGTAACGGCAAAAGCGGTCGGGTATGCCAATATTACCGCCAGCTCCATTGACGGCAGTAATATATCGAAAATGGCAACCGTTATTGTGAGTCCGGCAAAAGCTTCTCTGAAAAAGCTAAAGCTTTACAAATACAATAAGCGGCAGATTTCCATAAAGGTAAAAGGGCAAAAAAATGCGAGTTATCAGTATCAATATGCAAAAAATAAGAAATTTAAAAAAGCAAAATCAATTCGATCTAACTATACGTCCGTGACAACATCAAAGCTTTCTAAGAAGAAAAAATATTATGTCAGAGTTCGTGCGTACTATGAGTATAATGGGAAGAAATATTACGGGGCATGGAGCAAGGCAAAGAGTATCCGCACGAAAAAATAGAATTATTTTTCATAAAGTCAACAGAACCAGGGAGATGATAAACCTCCCTGGTTTCTTACTGTATCATTTTTCTCAAAAGATTTCAGCGTATTTATATCGGTATACATAATATATTGACCATATCGACTGTTTTATATATTGTAGTGGATTTCAAAGATCTTGATTGTTTCTGCAGTTTTTGGATAATTGTAGGAATATATGCCTATTGAAGTGTTTTCAGAGTGTCCGCTTTACTTGGTTTTATCATGTTCTATGATTTCTGAAACAGAGCAGTCAAGAATAAAGCACAGGGTGTCAATCGTTTTGGTGGTAATGGCTTCTCCCTTCTTCATCCTGTGGATGGTGTTTGAGGATATTCCCTGCTTAAAAATCAGTTCATATTCAGATATATTCTTTCTTGCTAACGTGTCAAAAAACGGCTTGTATGAAATCATCTATAAAGCACACTCCTTATTTAATATGACAATAACATATTTAATAGGCTTAACATACTTAATATATTGACTATATTGGCTGTTTTTTGATACAATATTGTAAAGAATTTACGCCTGCCTTGGGTATGTGTGAATAAAATGGCAGTATAGCGGATATTGTCCTGTAAAATAATATTAAAACAATAGAAGGGAATTATTATTATGAAAACATACAAAATCATGGTGACAGCGTTGTTGCTTACACTTGCACTATATGTAGCAGGAACAACTGTAGACGCTGCAGAAAAGAAAACCAAAACCTACAAAACACGGACTGTAAAAGTAATGCGAGGTTACGGAAAGGATGTGAAAACCTCAAAAAGAATTAAGAATTATATCTCAGCGACAAATTGTATAAAAAACTCTACAAAGGCACGTTCAAGGGAGTTTGTCAGGATGGCGCTGTAATGGCAAACAGTATTTGTGAACTCGTTGGAATGAAATCCGTATGGATATCTTGCGATGGCATAGATCATGCATGGTGCACCGTTTATGTAACGGATAAAAAAGGCACCTCCTACTGGAAAGGCGTTTCTGCAACATCCTATGCCTATAGTTTGAAAAAATCGATTGGAATTTCCGTACGCAATGTAGGTAAAGAGAATTACGCAAGCAGATCAATAAGTAAAAGGAAGCTTAAAAAATATGTCTGTAAAAATGCTCGAACAAGATGGCATACCGCTCCCAAGCGCAAAACTCAAAAAAAACCAACCGTGAAAAACCCAACTATTCCGGCGCCCACCGTGGCGCCGACGGTTAAACCGACGCCGACACCGACACCCGTTCCGACACCGGTACCGACGCCGACCACCACGCATCTTGTGTTCGGTACACCTATGCGGGAGTAGAAATTAAAAGAGAAAAAGGGATAGGAAACATTCAGAAAAAAGGAGCGAAACCTTATGAAACACATAAAAGTCATGCTGACAACGCTTACGCTGGCTCTTGCCATGAGCTTGACGGCAGGAATTACTGCTGACGCAAAAGCATACACAGCGAAAAAAGTCACTGTAACCAAAGGAAAATCGAAAACGGTCAAAACGTCCAAGAAAATCAAAAAGGTAGCAATCTGCTCCACCAACAAGAACTTCACAGTGAAGAAAACCGCTGACAAGAAGTTCAAAGTATCGGGAACGGACGTGGGCAAAACCCAGACCGTAAAGGTAACGTACACGAACAAAAACACCCAGAAGTTCAAAATCACGACGAAAAAAGCGAAAACGACAGCCATCCCGTCGTATGCTCAGAAAATCGTGAAGGAACTGAAACCGTTTCTTGCTAATCCGAATAAAGGCTTGAAGACTGTTCTGAACGACTGGCAGAAACGCCTGAAACCGATACCGATAAACGGATGGGTATACAAATTCAAATTAGCTAACTTCAAATACGGACTTGGAGCATCAATAAAATCCTTAACTGTAGACGAGATTCTGAAAAACTACACAACATCGCAAAAAAAGGCTCTTATCCTTGAAGTATATCTGCGTCAGAGAATGAAATACGGATTAGCAGGTCACAAAAGAACAGAATCTTACTGGTATAATCGCAATAAAAACTCATTCTTCAAATTATTATATCAAGGACAATTCTGGGGAAAATGTGGAGAAGGAGCAACCATGGCGTATGACATATGCCAATATCTTGGTATAAAAGCAAAATATGTGCAATCGGATGAACTCAATCACGGATGGGCTTGTATCTGGGTAACAGATAAAAACGGAACATCCTACTGGCATGGTATATATACAACATCATACCCTTATAGCATGAATAAATCCGTGCCTAATAAGATACTCACAGAAGCCCAAGTAAAAAAATATGTCTGCAGTCCATACGCAGCAACCTATTTCCATGCAGTAGCAACACAGGTTAAAAACAAATCTGAACGGAAACCGGCGGCGCCAACCGTTAAACCCACGGGAACACCGGTAAAGATACCGACAGGAACGCAGGGACAGCGTATCGTTATCCCATTCGCAGAACATCAATATACCTGTCCCGGATGCAGCACTCCCTATAAACATAAAGACAGCAAAAATCCGTACATCACAAACGGCATCATAGAAGTAGGCAGCTATAAAGTGTACAAACACTCAACACCGACCGGAATCCGTTACTTCGATGCGACTGGAAACGAATACATTGATGTCAATAATAATGGAGTTATTACAGACGAATTGGCAACTCTTGCCGCACAATAACTTAAAAGCAAAGGTAACAGAATTTCAGGAGATAGGAGCGAATTTTTATGAAACACACAGTAAAAGTCATGCTGACAACGCTTACGCTGGCTCTTGCCCTGAGCCTGACGGCAGGAATCTCTGCCGACGCAAAAGCGTACACAGCGAAAAAAGTCACTGTAACCAAAGGAAAATCGAAAACGGTCAAAACGTCCAAGAAAATCAAAAAAGTGGCAATCTGTTCCACGAACAAGAACTTCACAGTGAAGAAAACTGCCAACAAGAAGTTCAAAATATCGGGAACAGACGTGGGCAAAACCCAGACCGTAAAAGTAACGTACACGAACAAAAACACCCAGAAGTTCAAAATCACGACGAAAAAAGCGAAAACCACTTCTACTGGCTATAAAAAGAAAGTAATTGACGAAGTAAAATCGCTTATCGCTGACACTGACAAGGGACTGCGTAAGGTTTTGGCTGACTGGAAAGCGGACATGACTCAAAAAGCCAAAGTGGACACCAGTAAATATACGGTAATAGCAAAATTTTGGCGTGAGGACGCAAATTACAACCCTCTCAGCTATTTATCTGAAGATGATGTTATTAAAACGTACACAGCATCCCAGAAAAAAGCACTTATCATTGAAACGTACTGCATAGCAAGAATGATATACAGTAACAAAGGATTTGCCAAAAAAGAAACGTATCACTACCACCGTAACAGTGACAAATACTTCAAATTATTATACAAAGGTAAATTTGAGGGATTGTGTGAAAGTGGTGCTGATATGGCTACTGATATAGCAAATGCAGTAGGATTAACAGCAAAAACAGTCATTTCTGACCAACTTAACCATGCTTGGTGTGTCATCAAAACAACAGATAAAAACGGAACGACTTACTGGCACGGAGTTGACGCATATACTGTTACTGATTCCTACAACCTGAAAAATACAGCACCTGTCAACAAAAATATGACACAAGCACAAGTAGAAAAATACGACTATACAGTTTCTCTGTCAAAATTCAAACTGTTCAGACAGAAAAAAGTAACAACTCCAACCCCGGCGCCCACCGTGGCGCCGACGGTAAAACCGACGCCGACACCCGTACCAACAGTAAAGCCAACACTGGTACCCACTCCTACACCTACGCCAACCGCAACACCGGAACAACGCATCGTAATTCCCGCTTCCGAACATCATTACACATGTCCCGGATGCGATACACCGTACCGACACATAAAACCCAGTAACCCATACATCTCCAACAGCCAAGTGCTGTATAAAAACGTCACGATATATGAGCATGTAGTCAACGGATTATCCCGTTACTTCGATGCCAACGGAAACGAATATGTGGATGTCAACCATAACGACGATATAATGGACGAACTGGAAACTGTATTCGGATAGAAGGTGAAATGGATAGTAGTTTGTCATACAAAATTTATCATCCGAAAACAGTGCGAAATTCTACAAAAACGGTGCGAAACTCTCAGCGGAGAATTGATTTTTTGCTCTTTCTGTGATATGCTATCTCACAGATTTACACCTGCAGTTATCGGAAAATAGCGACGAGTATGTGCGGAGCGGGGAGGAAGAAATTGAAGCTGTCAGATTCGGTTCGGAAGATAAAGGGCGTGGGGGAGAAGGCGGAGAACTGCCTGAACAGAATGAATGTTTTTACGGTGGGCGATTTGCTGGAGCATTATCCGCGTGACTATGACGAGTTTAAGCCGCTTCAGCCAATTGTCGGTCTGCGAGAGGGCATGGTGGCGGCCATAGAGGGGAGTTTGTCTGCCAGACCGCAGATGAGGACGGCGGGACGACTGAAAATACTCACCATTACGCTGCAGGACGAGAGCGGCAGTGTTCTGGTGACATGGTTTAATATGCCCTTTTTGCGCAATCGGCTGAAGATGGGTACCCGGTATATCCTTCGGGGGTGGGTGGTGAGAAAGAGCGGGCGGCTTGTGATGGAGCAGCCCAAAATCTATACCAGGGAGGAATATCACAGGCGGGCGGGAAAACTCCGGCCGGTCTATCCGCTGACGGCGGGGCTGACTAACAATGCGGTGACAAAGGCGGTGGAGACGGCGCTCAGGGAGACAGAGGATCTGCAGGAATATCTTCCGACAGAGATTCGCAAACGCAGGAATCTGCTCGGCTATAAAAAGGCTCTGCGGCAGATTCATTTTCCGGAAAACCGTCGGGAGATGTGCGAGGGGCGCAGGCGGCTTGTTTTTGACGAACTGTTTCTGTATTCGCTGGCGTTAGCATATATAAAGAAAAATGACGCTGTGCCCAGTTCCCATGTCATAGAGGAAAAACCGGAGGCGGCTGCCCTGCTCGATTCCCTCCCCTTTTCCCTTACAAAGGCCCAGGAGAGGGTCCTCGGTGAGATTATGGCGGATATGGGGAGCGGATATGCGATGAACCGTCTGGTGCAGGGGGACGTGGGCTCCGGCAAGACTATTGTGGCGGTACTGGCGCTGTACCAGGCCGTGCTGAACGGCCGGCAGGGCGCTTTTATGGTGCCCACGGAGGTGCTGGCAAATCAGCACTACAGGAGTCTGTGCGGCCTTTTGTCCGACAGGGGAGTACGCATCGGGCTTCTCACCGGTTCCCTGACGGCGAAGCAGAAGCGGGAGGGACAGGAAAAACTGGCGGCCGGAGAGTGGGATATTGTGGTTGGCACCCATGCCATTATTCAGGACAAAGTGGAATTTGACAATCTGGCTCTGGTGATAACGGATGAGCAGCACCGCTTTGGCGTCCGTCAGAGAGAATCCCTTTTCAAGAAGGGAGAAGAACCCCATGTGCTCGCCATGAGCGCCACGCCGATACCGAGGACGCTGGCGCTGATTCTGTACGGGGATATGGATCTGTCCGTAATCGACGAGAGACCGTCGAACCGTCTGCCAATCAAAAACTGTGTGGTAAATACGTCTTACCGTCCCAATGCCTATAAGTTCATGAAGGAACAGATCGATCGGGGCAGACAGGTCTATATTATCTGTCCCATGGTGGAGGAGAGCGGGGAGTCGGAACTGGAAAATGTGACAATCTACACAGAAGAACTCAGAGAGATTTTTCCCTCCTCCGTGCGAATTGACAGTCTTCATGGCCGGATGCGACCGCAAGAGAAGGATGAAATAATGGAGCGGTTTGCCAGGGGGGAGACCGATATCCTTGTGTCCACTACGGTAATCGAGGTGGGGATTGACGTGCCGGGGGCGACGGTAATCATGATTGAAAACGCGGAGCGCTTCGGACTTGCCCAGCTTCATCAGCTTCGGGGACGGGTGGGCCGGGGCAGCGAGCAGTCCTATTGTATCCTGATGACCGGACAGGAATCAGAGGAGGCGAGAGAGCGGTTGTCGGTGTTAGCCGGTTCCAACGACGGATTTTACATTGCCAGAGAGGATTTGAAACTGAGAGGACAGGGGGATCTGTTTGGCGTCCGTCAGAGCGGCGACCAGCTCTTTGCCCTGGCGGACATTTTCGAGGACGCCGCCATTTTGCAGGAGGCGGGAGAGGAGGCAAAGACCTTTACAGGGGAGGAACTTGCCCTCCTTTACAAAAAGAACAGGAGGCTCAGGGGACGGATTGAGCGCTATCTGGGACAGGTAACGCTGTAGAAAGCCATATTGTCATAAAATAGAAAAGCCCTGTCGCCATAAAATCCGCTCTTGAAAAAATACACGCTATCATATACAATAATAACATATGGCAGGAGGAAGTATCCATGAGAGTGATTGCGGGAACGGCCAGAAGTATTCCTCTGGCGACGCCGTCCGGAAAGGATACCAGACCGACCACAGACCGGATCAAGGAGACGTTGTTTAATATTTTGCAGCCGGACGTGCCGGGAAGCCGTTTCCTCGATTTGTTCAGCGGGAGTGGAGGGATTGGGATTGAGGCCTTGAGCCGCGGGGCGTCCGAGGCGGTGTTTGTGGAATCCGGCAGGGAGGCTCTGCGCTGTATCCGGGAGAATCTGGCGAAGACAAAATTTGAAAAGCAGTCTCTGGTTCTTCCCGTAGATGTGGGCCGCGGAATATCCCGTCTGGAAAAAACGGGACAGGCTTTCGATATAATTTTTGCCGATCCGCCATACAGAAAGGGCTTTGAGGCCAAACTGTTAAGACGGTTCGCCGAATCTTCCATTGTACGGCCGGGGACGTTGATCGTTCTTGAGTCCTCACGGGAGACAGAACCTGATTATGTGGACGGGGAAGCATATGAAATCATCAGGAAAAAAATATATAAAACAAACCAGCATATATTTCTGCGGGTGCGGGGGATATAACAGAAGCGACAGCATACAGTTCACGGCAGAAGCTGGAAAAGTAAGGAGAGTATAGAATGAACCCATCAAGAATTGAGCAGGCAATCGACGACATTTACAACTATGTCGAAAATTGTAAGCCATCGAAGCTCTATCCGAGCAAGGTGGTAGTGGAGCGCGGCGAACTGTATGATCTACTGGATGAACTGCGTCTGTGTGCTCCGGAGGAAATCAAGCGGTACCAGAAAATAATCACGAACCGCGACGGCATCATCAACGAGGCTCAGCAGCAGGCGGAGACGATGTTATCCCAGGCCAAGCAGCAGACGGCTCAGATACTGGATCAGAACGAGATCGTTCAGACAGCCTATCAGCGGGCCGAGGAGATTATGAAGCAGGCTACGGAGGAGGCGCAACGCCTGGTAAATGCGGCGCAGGCGGAGAGCGACCAGATGCACCGCGCGGCGCTGATGTATACCAACGATCTGCTGTCTCAGGCAAAGCAGAATGTAGAGGCATCCCTCAGGGAGACCGATAACAAATACCGCATGTTGTCGAGCGCTCTCAAAAACAGCGTACAGGTAATGCAGAGCAATCAGGAGGAACTCCTCTCTCAGCTGGAGCCGGAGAAGTATGCGAAAAACGCGCAGGAGAGCGGGCAGGAGGCTGCGGGTGAGGTCAGTGCGGCAGGAGACGCCGCCGCGCAGGATACCGCTGCGCCGCAGCAGGGCGAATAGTCACAGTATATGAAACCAGAACAGGGAGAGAAGTCCCGCGACGAGGCTGTTAATTCCCTTGTTCAGTATATAAGGCAAAATCGAAAGTTCTGATTTGGTGAGAACACTGCCGGTCTGGGCGGCGGCGGACAGCCCCCCGAAGGCGAGGAGCATCACCATCAGGACTTTTTTTGCGCAGGGGGAGAGAGCCGCCTGAGGCAGATAGGAGACGCCGGTGGTGATTTCCATGACGCCGGAGCACAGGAGGGAGGGGAGGGAGCCTGTGCCGGTGAGACGGAGAATAAACTGCCCCAGAATCGAAAAGAGGACGACATAGCCCCCGATCTTTGCCAGGAGAACAAAACTGTCGAGGATAATCCTGTCCAGCCTGGCGGAGAAGGAGAGCGTTCCGGCGGCAGGAGAAGCAGCGTGAGGGGCGGCGTCAGAGACCGCGGGGCTTCTGCGGACTTTTGCAGCGGCAGGGGGATCCCCTGCCGGGGAAAACGTGCGGGATCTCTGGCCGATCCACCGCAGTATGACGGTGAAAAGAAGGCTGCCGAGGAGGGAGGAGAGGATAAGGAGTGCGAGGAGGGAAAACGCCTCTGGCAGACCGAGGGAGAGAAGCGTACTGCCGCAGAAGGAGATGACAAACATCGGGCTGGGATTGTTGACAAAGCCAAGGAAAAAGTAGGCCTGTCTCCGGTTCAGGAGGCCCTGCTCGTACTGTCCTGCGACCAGAGCGGCTCCGGCCGGATAGCCGCACAGGAGACCGGTGAGGAGAAAAATGCGCTTTCCGGCGGCCTCCGGCAGACAGTGGCGGAACAGTCCGATGGCGATAAAGAAGGGAAGCAGGGTGGGAATCAGCTGGCTCAGCCAGAGGGAGACTCCATAGTGGCTTCCCGCCAGGGCGGTCCCCGGAAAGAACAGCAAAAGGGCCAGTAAGAGCAGAGCGTACAGTATCATGGGCAATCCTCTTTTTTTCTTCTATCCTATGCGGGGGAGAGGGGAAAATAGAAGTGCGGGAGTCCGCAGGATATCTTGATATTAAAATTTGGCTATGATATACTTACTAAATGATAGGAATTCCATGATGGAAAATAAAATATGAATCAATGAAAGAGGGTAGGGTATGCGATTTTTAAAAGGGTGTTTTATGCTGATTGCTGTTATGGTTTCTTTGTGTGCCTGCAGTCAGAAGACAGATTTATCAGAGAACCGGACAACAGAGACAGCGGAGGAAAAGAAGGCAGAAAATGACGCGTTTGATCGGCTGAACTGGGATAGCCGGATAACCAAATGGGAGGACGATTCATTTGTGTACCATATCAAAAAATCGTCGGATGAAAAATATAGCTGGATAACCAAAATCGAATTAAAAGACGGACAGACCGATTCACTGAGTATTCCGGATAAAATCGAAGGGAGTACTGTGTTGAGGATCGGTTTTGATGACAGCGAGATCCAGCAGGAGGAATTTTTAGGATATAACATATTTGGCAATAGGATTACAGATACAGGAATAGATAACACAGATCCGGATTGCGTAAAAAAAATTGCCCAAATAAATATGCCCGATTCCATTCAGTCAATTGAACCGAATTGTTTTGCGGGCGCATATCTGTTAAAATCAATTCGTCTGCCGAGGGATTTAATCAGACTGGGGACAGATTCCTTCATGGAATGTGCAAGTTTGGAACAGATCGAAATGGGAGAAAAGGTATCAGAGGTTCAACCGCACATATTTCGTGGCTGTGAAAGACTTGAAGATATTCAGGTATCTTCAAATAATAAAAACTTAATGCAACAGGGCGGTTTTCTTATCGACCGAAAGGATTACAGAGCGGTTATGGCTGTTCCGGCGGCAAAACGCCTGCACATATCGGAGTACATTCAGTCATTTGACAAAGAGTGCTTTTCGGACAGCGGCGTCAGACAAATTGAGGTTGAAAAGGGAAACAGTTTGTTTGAAATCGACGGGGATTGCGTCTACCGGTCGGATAATCGTGCATTAGTTGTCGGCATTGTAAAAGACGGGACGGCGACAATATCGAAGGAAGTTACGGAGATAAACCAGGATTCTCTGTTGGCGGGCGGGAAAGTCAGCAGACTGGTACTGTCGCCAAATTTGAAATATTTGAGAAATTCATGGCTGGATGCGACGGACAGTCCGGAATGTACGTTTGTGTTCACAGGTAATACGCCGCCTCAAATCGTGGATCCTTCGGACGACACATCAATGGTGCCGGTGGATGAGAAGGTTCTTGTGCCGCAAGCGCAGCTTAAACAATACAAAGCATGGATCAGGGACAATGGCGGAAATGAAAAATATGTGTTTGCAATGAAATAGGAATTTTACATCAAAACGGACGCGGATAAAACGCGCAGACACAGCCAAAGTTCCCCTTGCCATTTGAAAATAACAGGCGTATAATAAGGACGGTATTTGGAAAGGAAAAAGTTCTTTGGAATGGAGGAAAGAGTGACAAGATGAAAGTATTGGTGATTAACTGTGGAAGTTCATCTCTGAAATACCAGCTGATTGATTCAGAGACGGAGAAAGCGCTGGCGGTGGGCCTGTGCGAGCGAATCGGCATTGACGGAAGACTGAACCACACGCCGGCCGGCGGCGAAAAAGTCGTGATTGAGAAGGATATGCCGGATCACAAAGTGGCGGTCAGCATGGTATTGGACGCATTGGTAAACGAGGAGTACGGAGTGATAAAAGACCTGCGGGAAATAGACGCCGTGGGACACCGCCTGGTACACGGCGGCGAGAAGTTTTCCTCCTCCGTCATTATAGATGAGAATGTGATCGCGGCAGTGGAGGAGTGCAATCCGCTTGCCCCCCTGCACAATCCGGCAAATCTGATTGGTGTGAGAGCCTGTCAGGCAATTATGCCGGGCGTGCCGAATATCGGCGTGTTTGACACGGCTTTTCATCAGACGATGGAGCCTGTGGCCTACATGTACGGTCTGCCGTATGAGTACTATGAAAAATACAAGGTGCGTCGGTATGGCTTTCACGGAACCAGCCACAGTTTTGTCTCAAAGCGCGCCTACGAGATGCTAAAACTGGATCCGTCAGACTCTCGGCTGATCGTGTGCCATCTGGGTAACGGTTCCAGTATTTCGGCTATTAAAAACGGAAAGGTGACAGACACCAGTATGGGACTGACGCCTTTGGAAGGTCTGGTCATGGGAACCCGCTGCGGCGATCTGGATCCGACGATCATAGAATATCTGGCTCATGCCATGAACAAATCACTGGAGGAAATAATGGTGATACTGAACAAGGAGTCCGGCGTCTACGGACTTTCCGGCGGAGTGTCCAGCGATTTCCGCGATCTCGACGCCGCCTCCAATGAGGGAAATGAGAAGGCAAAACTGGCCGTGGAGGTATTCAGCTACCGCGCCGCCAAGTATATTGGCTCGTATATTGCCGCCATGAACGGAGTGGACGCCATTGTATTCACGGCGGGACTGGGCGAAAACAATATAGTAGTGCGCAGACAGATTCTGGAGCATTTCGGTTATATCGGTATCACTTTGGATGAGGAGGCCAACAATGTGCGGGGTAAGGAAGCGGTCATTTCCACTCCAGACTCCAAGGTGGTGGCGGCCGTGATTCCCACCAACGAAGAACTGGCGATTGCCCATGAGACCGTTGCCCTCCTGAAATGATGCCGGACGGATAAGATCCTCCGCCGGTGGAGGAGACCGGAAGAAAAACAGGGCATCTGGAAAAAGGGCGGAAAATGAAAAAAACAGTTGACATTTCATTTATGAACCTATATAATTGAAAAAGTGTTTGAGTAATTCAGAGGAGGTGTAATCGGCATGAGTATCTGTCCTAAGAATAAATCTTCCAAAGCGAGACGCGACAAGCGCAGAGCAAACTGGAAAATGACGGCTCCCACTTTAGTAAAGTGCAGTAAATGCGGCGCATTGATGGTTCCGCACAGAATGTGCAAAAATTGTGGAAGCTACAACAAGAAAGAGATTATTGCCAGTGCTGAGTAAGCGCTAAGCCCCGTAAAATCGGTGGTTTGCGGAAGACTTTAAGGTTCAAATGAACAAATTTAACCCATTTTTAACCCAATTGACTAACGAAAGAAGGATTATAATATTTTCGGGTTAAGTTTCTGCAGAAGCACATTGATGCAAAAGTGTACATGAAGCCAATATATCTGTAAAAGTAGGTATATTGGCTTTTTTGTGTACAAAAGATTTTATGGAGGCGATAGGATGAGAATAGGTTCACTGGTTTATGACGAAAGAAGCGGGCGTATGGACATACGGTTTGGACTGGAGGAGTATTATGGTGGCTTGCACTGTGGAACGGGTATGGAGGTTATGCTTGATGGTAAATGGGTTCCCACACGAATCGAGATGAACATAAATAGCAAATGGTATCTGGTTGGTATTGATGAAGATTCGTTGCTTGGTCTGACCGTAAGGATATAAGGAAACAGTATGTTAGGCGGTTTCTAAACAGAGCCGCCTTATTTTTATGCCAATTTACAGCAGGAGGTGTTCCATATGAAGTGTTTATGGCACTATGAATGGGTAAAGCTGCCCCGTAACATTGTCCCAGAGGGCAAGGGGGTACTGGGTGACTGGATCAGGCTGGCATTCCGTGCAGCATTTCGGAAGGGCACTTCTCTGTATTGCGGTTATACCAATACTGTGATTCCGGGGATGTGGGCAGGAGGTGTGGTAGGTCTGAAAAGCATTTTGGGAACAAAGAGCCGGAAAAAGGCACTGGGTATAATGGAGAAACTGAGGCAGTTGGGATATGTCCAGTATGAACTGGATGCGGAAACAAAGAAATTTACCTACCAGATTACTGACTGGGTTCGGAAATGCTCTGGAGCGGCCTGTATGAAAGGGGCGGTATATACAACGAAAGGGTATGGTTTTTTATGTATTCCGCGGAACATCACGGAACGGTTGGTAAGGGAACATTATATATTTGATGAAGCAGACGCATGGCTGGATCTGTGGTGTCATACTGTGACAGAAGATTCAAACAATGCGTTTTCTTTTATGGCACCTGTAGTCCAGTATGGAAAGTATGGTGCCATTCTCACTTTGGAAACCCTGGGACAGCGGTGGGGCTGGGAAAAGACGAAGGTATGGAGGTTTTTTAAGAAGCATGGGGATGTCTTTGCCCTGTACCGTCTTTCCAGCTCTTATGGCTGTCTCATTTTTAATAAAAGGTATCCGGTGGATGCCGAGGTTTCACTTCCTGAACAGGAAGAGATTATGGAAACAGTAGGACAGATACGGGAGTTCAGTGCGGATGTGCCAAAGAAAGGTTCTGAGCATGAACATCTGAGCCGGATGGTGGCATGGTACTCAAGGAAACTCACATGCAGCCTTGTGGATACCGGGAATGGGTCTGAGGATGAGCCTGGGGAGAAATCCCGCGTTGCACATTCAGACACTATAATATACACGTATCTTTCTTGTTGTAGGAATTGTAAGAATTGTAATTATGACTGCCAGAGAGTAAATATCACTACACTGGCAGTTCAGGACAGGAAACAGATACGGGGCCCCTGTGGGGCTGTGGATCTGACAGAAATAGCAAAGGAGAGTTTATTTTATGAGTAGAGCAGATGGAAATGGATTGGAGCAGCAGGAAAAGATGCAGATACAGTCGGATGCGATGATTGGGCTGTTGACAGACCGGGGGATTCTTCCGGATACCGGGATAGAAAATGAGAAGGTCAGGGAGGCAAGGAAGGAGAAGCGGAAGAATACCTACCACAATACCATGATGTTATTACAGCATTACCGGACAATTGTGTGGCTTTTTGAGTGTTTTCCGGAGAATGTTGCAGGGGAACTGGAAAAGCCCTTTGAGGGGGTGGATAAGCTGTTAGAGCAGGTGGATCTGGAGGTGTCATGGGGCAATCGGAAGCTGGAGAGCAGGTTGGATGGAATCCAGAAGTCAAGGCTGCTTCTGGACCGGGTAAATGAGGCGCTGACTGTGCTGAAGAAAAAGCCGGAAGATGGGGAGAGGCTGTATAAGCTGATTTACCTGACCTACATAGCACCAGAGCGGTTGAGCCATAATGAACTGCTGTACCGGCTGGATATGTCATCCAGGCATTATTACCGGCTCAGACAGCAGGCAATTACCATATTGTCGATTCGGTTGTGGGCGGCGCCGGATACGGAAGTGGATGTGTGGCTGGATATGCTGACGCTGATTGAGGGGATGGAGTGATGTAGGAGAAAAATAGGAAATATGGATAATAGGAGTATCGAGAGCATTTGAAATTTATTTAAGCAGCACTCCAGGCAGGATATTAATGCTTAGAGTGCTGTTATTGCTAGGAAATGGTAAAGTCTTTTCGAGGATGTTTTGAGGCAAGTATATCCCGCTGTTTTGAAACGGCTACATGGGTGTAAATTTCTGTAATGTTGATAGAACTGTGTCCCAGCATTTCCTGTATGTAGCGGATATCCACATCTGCTTCCAATAGGCTGGTTGCAAAAGTATGTCGGAACATGTGTGGTGTAATGTGCAAGTCGATTGCAGCAAGATTCGTGTATTTTGTTATCATTCTACGGACGGTTTGATCCGATAATGGTCTGCCAGATTGGTTGACAAAAAAGTTGTGGCAGTTTGCTATTTCGGAGAAAAACGCATTTTTATAGCTTTTTAAGGTATCGATAACATTTGTGTTACCGAGTTGGAGTCGTCTTTCTTTTGAACCTTTGCCAAAAATGAGAATGGTGCCATCCCGAAGATCTATATCATTTGCATTTAGCGAGCAAAGCTCAGAGATGCGCATACCGGTTGCAAATAGAAGTTCGCAGACAGCAGCATCCCTGAGGGCATTCTTCCGTTGATGCGCTGTTTTGGCGTTAGTTTGTTGGGTATATATAGTCTTCAAAAGATATTCTACCGTTTGCAGGGGAATTGTTTTTGGTAAAATGACAGGTTCTCTGAATTTGACCTGTACTTTGCTGAATGGATTTTGGATAATTAATCCCTTATACTCAAAATAGTGGAAGAGTGCTTTGAGCGAGGCAATTTTTCGTTTGACTGTTTTTGGCTGATAATTCTGGTGCAGATGGGAGATATACAATTCTAAGGTGTCTTGCGTGATACTGGTTAATTGTGTCTCGGTAATATGGCTGGCAAACTGGGTTAAATCAATACGATAAGCTTTTATGGTTTTGTTGTCCAGTCGTTTTTGCAGGGTGCAGTAGCTTAAATAGTTTTTAATGTGTAGTTCGATGTCATTCATAATTTGTCTCCTTTGCTATAATATTTTCGATTAGTCATATTATAGCTTTTTGGGTGAAGTTAGGTTAGATAAAGAAAAAAGATGAGCAAAAAAATTGTAGAAAAATGTAGTATTGCAATATAATAAATATTTTTTGACAGAAGTAGATAGCTATGATATTGTATAATAAAGAAGTTTAAAAATAGAGGTTAAGTGATTCTTGGAATTATGTAAAATGTGTAAGGAGAATATATGAAAATTACAGTAGTAGGTTGTGGATATGTTGGTCTTTCATGGGCGGCTGTTCTTGCTGAAAAAAATGAAGTGACAGTTTGGGATATTGATGAGAATAAATTAGCAAATTTGCGGCATGGTAAACTTCCTTTTGCTGATAAAGAACTCGAAAAACATTTGAAAGAAGGAAAAATTAAACTTAATATACCATTTGAATATAAACAAATATTTAATGATACATGTATGTATATTATTGCTGTGCCAAGTAATTATTCTAAGATAATTGATGGTTTGGATATGACAATATTGGAGAATGTTATATCCGATATTATAGACAATGATTGCTTTTTTGAATCAATAATTATTAAATCAACTGTACCAATCGGTTTTACAGAAGAATTGAGAAAAAAACATAATTGTGATAAAATATATTATATGCCTGAATTTTTACGAGAGGGTTGTTCTTATAGTGATTGTAAGAAACCGTCAAGAATTATCATTGGGGGAAGTAATGCGGAGGAATTTGTTGAAAATGAGAAAGTTTTTATAGATAGTGTATCATATACATCAGTTTTTTATATGTCTCTTAAAGAAGCAGAAGCAGTAAAGTTGTTTTCAAATACTTATTTAGCTATGAGAGTTGCTTTTTTTAATGAAGTTGATTCCTTTGCCGAAAACCAAGAGTTGGATGCTTCAAAAATTATAGAAGGCATTTGTAAGGATAGTAGAATTGGAGAATATTATAATAATCCTTCATTTGGATATGGTGGATATTGCTTACCAAAAGATTCAAAACAATTATTGAAATCTTTATCTGGAAAAGATGACTGTATTGTAAAAGCTATTGTTGAACAAAATGAAGAAAGGAAGTCGCATATTGTTAATCACATTATAAAGGGAAAATGTAAAAGGATAGGGGTATTTCGACTCTTGACAAAAACAAAATCGGATAATATTCGATTTTCTGCTATGACAGATATAATTGAGAAATTGCTTCAAAATACGGAGAGTGAATTTATAATATATGAGCCTTTAGTAACTGAAGGATTACCATTAGAGAACTATGTTCAGAGAATAACATATGTAAATTCTATTGAGGAGTTAGCATATGAGTCTGATATTATTTTAGCTAATCGGAAAAGTAAAGAGTTGTTACCATATATAGACAAGGTATATACAAGGGATATATTTAGTAGAGATTAAGTTAAACCTAGAAAATGTAACGAGACAGATGGAAATGAGCTGGAACTAAAAAATGGCTTTTGTCTATAGTGGAGAATAATTGCATTAGTAAAAAACATTTGTTCATGTCTGTTTTAATGTTTTTTTCATTCAGACAGTTCTAAGTAGTTTTCTGAGCGAGAAACTGTTCAAGCTATTTGCCCTGTCATAAATCATTTTGTTTTTTGCATATGATTTGTACAAAGTATGATTAAAATAGTGACTTTTGTGGAAAGGTGTAGTATAATGATAAAAATGATGGATAATAAGAAGTTATCCGTTAATAAGCACACATTTTAAAATTGAAGGAGAAAATCATTGGTTGGTAATTTT
>CANRFJ010000013.1 GCA_947629865.1 uncultured Lachnospiraceae bacterium
ATTCTGCTGGCGATTTATTTTTATCCCTGTCTGGCAGCCTTTTATTTTCAAGGTTTTTCAACATCGAAATTAATTCCCCCTGAACAGAGCATGTGAACAGAGCATGGCATTTTCCCCTGAACGGAGTATGAGCGGAAGTTCATGCCTTCCGCTCATAAATAACTTTGGTAACTATATGCAGTTGTCTATCGCAATATCTTATTTGTCATCTCTATAACTTCTTTCACCCGATCCGCCATCTGGGAAACAGTGCTCATGGACTCCTCGATCAGAAGCGACTCGTCCGATGTCGCCTTGACATTTTCAATCGCCGTGTTGACGACCTCCAGCATCTCCTCTGTGGCGTCACTGAAGTTGTGGACGATCTCCGTGACGTCCATAATCGCATTCTGAATCGCCTTTTCATTCTGTTGGGCGTCGCTGACCGACTCGGTGGAATTTCTGGACAATTCCTGTATATTGGAGGCCACTACGGCAAAGCCTCTGCCGGCCTCTCCCGCTCTAGCCGCCTCAATCGTGGCGTTCAGAGAGAGCAGATTGATCTTTCCTGCAATCTTCTCCACGTCCTGAGTCATCGTATTATACTGCTTCACACTGTCGGTAATCTCATTCATAGAGGTGCTGATGCTCTGATTCAGACGGTTCATCTCATTCATATGATTTATGACTGCCTCCATCTTACCGCTGGAAGCAGTACCGGCCTCGCGTATGCGTCCCGCTTCCGCACGCACCTTTTCGATGCTCTCCGACAGCTCCTCAAATGTCTTCAGCAAATCTCTGTTCATCTCCAGAACCTTTTCGTTGACTCCGGATACCTTCTGGCGCTCCTCACGGATATAATTCATCATATACTGATGGCAGTTTTCCTTCTCATTGAGTCCCTTCGCCAGGGCAATCGCCATCTCACGGCAGGTCTCATAGCCGCAGGCATGACAGTCGAAATTCCTCTCGACGCTGGTATGCTTTCCAAGGGAGATAAACGCATCTTCTATCTGCTTCTCCGTCACCTCTATGGTCTTGACAGGCTTCACATCGTAAGTGCGCATGAAATCTTCTAAGTTTAATTTGGCGTCAAACTCGGCAAACTGCTTATCCATACCCTTTTTGGTACGGTTCTCCTGACGAGTCTTTCTCGCATACTGCTCCACGTCATGCATGACGGCGCTCATCTCAAACCGATTGTAATCCACGCCCACTGCCGGGCCGCCGTTGCACCCGTTCTCGCAGTTCAGCACGTCAAATACGGTGGGCAGGTTCTCGTCTTTCGCCTTTCCATATGTATCCAGATCCTTATACAGTTTTCCCGTGCCCTCCGAGGTGATAACATTCATGCCCGGCGAATGGATCAGCAGGTTTTTCATCAGACCGCCCGGCTCCGGATAAATCGAGCCCTCCAGTCCCTGCTGCTCATCAAACTCAAATTCGCTGTATATCTTTACTTCGGGAAGACGGATTCCCTCTTTGTTGAAGTAATCTCTCAGATGCTCCATAGTCACGTTGTAGTCGATAACGCCCGTCTCGTGGAATTCGTCAATCTTGGCGATACACGGAGAAATCGCAGCGATCTTCCCCTTGTATCCCATCACCTTTCGCATATAGATTGCCACGCACATCATGGGGCTGTGAATCGGCGACAGGTTCGGAATCAATTCCTGCTTGTGGCGGGTGATATAATTCACCAGCGCCGCACATGGCTGGGAGATTATCTTCGCATCCGGGTGCTGCTCCACATAGCGCACATGAGCCCAGGTGCATATATCCGCTCCGAATCCCACGTCGTAAATCGACTTGACGCCCTGATTGCGGAGCCATTGCAGGGCATGGCGCCAATTGCCGTCAAAGGCAATCTTAATGGCCGGAGCAGCAATCACTGCCATCTCCTCTCCCGCTTTCAGATCTGCGAGAAACTGATCGATATCATCACGGAAATATCTCGCATTGTGGGCGCACGCCTTGACACACGCGCCGCATTTAATACATTTCTCATCATCAATCTCAATACGCAGATTTCCGGACTCATCTTTCTTTGCCACATTGGCCTCTCCGGCCGGGCAGGCGCGTACACATGCGTTACAGCCTATGCACTTGTCGATCTCAACACATATTATACTCAATTTATTCTCCTTCCCGATTCTGACAATCATCTTTCGGTAAAACTACTGCCCTCACGAGGCCGGGAAACACAGTCTGTCATTCTCCCACTGCGGCGTCTCCTTCTCACTATCCTGCAATGCCTTCAATCTCTCTTTTACGCCGTTTGTGGCTTCCAGGATCGTGCTCATGGACGCCTCAATCTCTGTGGCGGCCGCCGCCAGATTCTGTGTCTTTCCGCTCACGGCGTCCACGGTCTCATGAAGCTTGTGGGTTTCCTTTATAATATCTCCAATGGAACTCATAATCTTCTGCTGGCTGTCATTGCTGCGCGTCGCCGTCTCGCGGGAACCGGTAGCCAGATTATTAATCTCTCCTGCCACCACGGCAAATCCCTTGCCGGCCTCTCCCGCCCTCGCGGCCTCGATGCTGGCATTCAGCGCCAACAGGTTGGTCTGGGAAGCGATGCTTACTACCTCGTCGTTATTCTCCGACAACTCCTGCAAAAATTCGTTGATTTTTCCCATGGAAGTAACGAGATCTTCGCAGAACGAGGCAACCTCTACCATATCTGCCGATATCTCGGTACTCTCTTTGGCATTTCTCTCATTTCCTGTCGCCATGTCGTCCACGGACTGGTACAGGCCGTCGAAATCATGGTTGATGTCCTCAATCGTGTCCACGATCAGCTGTCTCTGATGACTCATTACCTCTTTGTCATTCTCCAGCTGCTCTACCAGCTGTTTTGCCTTCTCATTCTGCTGCTCTACCTCATTCTTAATATAGTAGATGCAGTTTTCCTTCTGATTAAATCCATTGAAAATGGATTTGTTCATCATGACACAGGTATCGTAACCGCAGCAGGAGCAGTTGATCTTTCTGTCCTCCTCGGTCATCTTGTTCATGCTGCGGAAAATATCTTCCTTCTCCGCCGCACTCGGCTCTTTTATCACGCAGGAAGCGGAACGGTCTGTGTACTTGCGCAGATAGTCCTCCAACTTCAGGTTGCGGAACTGATGATTGAGGTTTTTGAGACGCTTCTCCGGTGAAAGTTTCTTCGACCATGCGCCCGTGCGCCCGTCTGTCTTGGACGCCTCGCGGATACGAAGGAGCGCGCACAGCGTGTCGTCCTTTTCCGCCTTCTCCGCCTCGCAGCCGGTTCCGTAAATACAGCCCGAAGAACAGTTCAGCGCATCCACAAACAGATACGGAGTCTGTCCCCCCGCCAGGTTTTTGGCATTATTCTCCAGATAATGGTACATGTGCTTCTCGCCCTCCATCTGGCGGATAAATACGCTCTCGCCCAGGAGCCAGTACACATTTTCCTTCAGACCGCCCGGCATCGGGTAAATAGATCCGAGACCGTACTCAATCTCGTCCGACTGCAACGGGCCGGAGATATTGTGCTCACGCACATATTTGATTAGATGGTCAAACGTGACGTTATAGGATACGATCCCCTTATTGTTCGGATCGTCGATCTCCATCTTCTTGGCGATACACGGGCTGATAAATGCCAGCTTATCTGTTATCTTCATCTCATTGCGCGCATATATGGCCGCGCACATCATCGGGCTCTGTACCGGGAACAGTTTGGGTAAGAGCTCCGGCAGATACGATTCAATATAGCGGACAACCGCCGGACACGGTTGGGATATGCCGCCCAGATAATTATTTTCCTGTATGTACTTGATATATCCCCATGTCGTAATATCGGCGCCAAAGGAAACGCTGATGATGTGGTTTACACCCATCTGCTTCAGACCGCCGAGAATCGACTCATATTCATTCGGATAATTGGCCTTAAATGCCGGCGCCAGCAAAAGAGAAATCCTCTCTCCCTTTTTCAAATCCTCAAAGAAACGCTCTGTATCATCAAGAAACTCCCTCGCCCCGTGTTCACAGGCGTCAAAGCAGGCGCCACAGGCAACGCATCTGTCGCCGTCCACATCGATCCGCGTCTTGCCGTCCACTATGTGGGAGACGCAGGCGCCCAGACAACTACACACATTAATACACTTATTACACCCTATGCACTTGTCGTTAGTAAACACTAATGACTGTTTCTGTTCCATCCCCATATCATTCTCCTTTCGTGGAAGCACGCGCCACGTTATTTTTGTATTTAAAACTATATGAATAATTATAAAAGATATGTCGTTTTATGTCAACTTTTTATGTGAATTTTCGCAAATTTTTCGCAAATTTTCGAAAAAAAATTCTCTCCCTGCCCGTTCAGGCAGCAGGGAGAGAATCTTCCTGTACTGTGAATTATTTGTAATTTACGATTTTTCCGAAGTCCGGCTTCAGGGAGGCGCCGCCCACCAGTCCGCCGTCGATATCCGGCATGGAGAACAGCTCTGCCGCATTGCCCGCATTGACGCTTCCGCCGTACTGAATACGAATGGCCTCCGCCACATCGCCTCCGTAGACCTCGCCGATGCAGTCCCTTATCGCCTTGCAGATTTCCTGTGCCTGCTCCGCAGTGGCCGTCTTGCCTGTACCGATGGCCCAGATCGGCTCATAGGCTATCACCGCAGTCTTTGCCTGTTCCGCCGTCACGCCCTGGAAGGCAATCTTGATCTGCTGCCGGATCCAGTCAACGGCAATGCCCTGCTCTCTCTGTGTCAGAGTCTCACCGCAGCATATAATCGGCGTGATGCCGTGCTCAAATGCCTTTTTCACCTTTTTATTCACCGTCTCGTCCGTCTCGGCAAAATACTCCCTTCTCTCAGAGTGACCGATAATGACATATTTTACGCCGATGTCTGTCAGCATAGCCGGAGCAATCTCGCCAGTATAGGCGCCGCTCTCCTCAAAATACATATTTTCCGCACCGATCTCAATATTGGAGCCGGCCGCCGTCTCGATGGCCTTTGTCAGCGATACCGCCGGCACGCAGAATACTACGTCTGCCTCATCTGTCTTTACGAGCGGTTTCAATTCATTAATCAGGGCAACTGTCTCGCTCGGCGTCTTGTTCATCTTCCAGTTGCCTGCAATAATCTTTCTTCTCATCTAAATCTGCTTCCTTTCTCTCACGTCTCAGTCAGCGGTCGTTGGCTGCCGCCACACCCGGCAGTTCCTTGCCCTCCAGAAATTCCAGAGAGGCGCCGCCGCCTGTAGAAATATGTGTCATCTTGTCGCCAAATCCCAGCTGGTTTACCGCCGCCGCACTGTCGCCGCCGCCGATGATCGTGGTGGCGCCGGAAAGCTCCGCCATGGCCTCGGCCACCGCTATCGTTCCCTTGGCAAAATTCGGCATCTCAAAGCAGCCCATCGGCCCGTTCCACACTACGGTCTTCGCTCCCTTCACCGCATCGGCAAAGAGTCTGGCCGTCTCCGGCCCGATGTCCAGTCCCTCCATATCGTCCGGAATCTCGCCGCGTCCTACCGTCTTGTAGTTGGCATCGTTGGAGAAGTCGTCCGCCACTACTGTATCAATCGGAATCAGGAGTTTTACGCCCTTCTCCTCCGCCTTTTTCTCCATATCAAGCGCATACTGCTTGTAATCCTCCTCCAGCAGCGATTTGCCGACCGGCTCTCCGTGAGCCGCCATAAAGGTGTAGGCCATGCCGCCGCCGATAATCAGCGTGTCCACTTTGTCGAGCAGGTTGTTGATAACCGAAATCTTAGAGGATACCTTGGCGCCGCCGAGAATGGCGACAAACGGTCTCTCCGGATTGTTTACGGCATTTCCCAGGAAATCAATCTCCTTCTGCATCAGATATCCAACAACCGCCGTGTCCACATATTTGGTAACTCCTACGTTGGAGCAGTGCGCCCTGTGAGCCGTGCCAAAGGCATCGTTTACAAACACATCGGCCAGGGAAGCCAGGTCTTTGGAAAACGCATCTTCATTTTTGGTCTCCTCGGCGCGGTAACGGGTATTCTCAAGCAGCACCACATCTCCGTCCTTCATGGCGGCCACAGCTGCTTTTGCCTTCTCGCCCACTACGTTGGCGTCTGCCGCAAAAGTGACCTCCTGTCCCAGAAGTTCCGAGAGACGCGTCGCTACCGGCGCCAGAGAAAGCTCCGGTTTCGGCTCTCCCTTTGGCTTGCCCAGATGGGAGCAGAGAATGACTTTTCCCCCATCGGCAATCAGTTTTTTGATCGTGGGCAGGGCCGCTACCAGACGGTTTTCATCTGTGATTTTCCCCTCCTGCAGGGGCACGTTGAAATCGCAGCGCACCAGAACTTTTTTTCCTTTTACATTGATATCGTCTACTGATTTTTTATTTAACATATCTTCTTCCTCATTTCTTCAATACTTATCCTGCTCTCTATCCGCAGGACGCGCTTCATTTACAGAGATTAAAAGGGCCCGGTCCAACCGACCGGACCCTTGTAGGTCTATCTTTCCAAATATTATGCCAGTTCGCTGAAGTATTTGATTGTGCGGACCATCTGGCTGGTATAGGAGTTCTCGTTGTCATACCAGGACACTACCTGTACCTCATAGGTGTCGTCGTCAATCTTGCATACCATGGTCTGAGTCGCATCAAAGAGGGAACCATATCTCATTCCCACAATATCTGAGGATACAATCTCGTCCTCATTGTAACCATAGGACTCGTTGGCCGCTGCCTTCATCGCTGCGTTGATGGCCTCTGCCGTCACATCTTTTCCCTTTACGACAGCGGTGAGAATCGTGGTGGAACCGGTCGGTGTCGGCACACGCTGTGCAGAACCGATCAGTTTACCGTTCAGTTCCGGAATAACCAGACCGATTGCCTTTGCAGCGCCGGTGCTGTTCGGTACGATATTAACAGCTGCCGCACGGGATCTTCTCAAATCGCCCTTTCTCTGCGGGCCGTCCAGTGTCATCTGGTCGCCGGTGTATGCGTGAATCGTAACCATGATACCGGACTGGATCGGCGCGAATTTATTCAGCGCGTCTGCCATCGGAGCCAGACAGTTTGTCGTACAGGAAGCTGCGGAAATAATCGTATCGCTGGCTTTCAGCGTCTCATGGTTGGTGTTGTATACAATCGTGGGAAGGTCGTTTCCTGCCGGAGCGGAGATAACAACCTTTCTTGCACCGGCATTGATGTGAGCCTGTGCTTTTTCCTTAGATGTATAGAAGCCGGAGCACTCAAGCACTACGTCTACTCCGAGCTCGCCCCACGGACAGTTATTGGCGTCCGGGAACGCATAAATCTTGATCTCTTTTCCGTCTACGGTGATGGAATCATCACTGGAGGTAACGGAATCCGCTTTCTCATATTTACCCTGAGACGAGTCATACTTCAACAGATGAGCAAGCATCTTCGGGCTTGTCAAATCGTTAATCGCTACCACTTCATACCCTTCCGCACCAAACATCTGTCTGAATGCAAGACGTCCAATGCGTCCGAAACCATTGATTGCTACTTTTACTGACATGATATTTCCTCCTAATAATATTGTTAAATTTTTAGTTTGTTAAATTTTACACAAACATCTTATGTTCTATTTTAACCAATTCCCGCGGAAAATTCAAGCCCCAATATGGAAAAGTTGCGGAACCCGTCTGCCACGGCTACATTCTCCGGTATAAATCCTCATATTTTCTGGCCGAATTATTCCATGAGAAATCCATCGCCATACCGCGGTCAATGATCTTGTTCCACTCCCGCCTCCGGTTATAATACACATCTTTGGCGTAGCGGATCGTATTTAACATCTCATGGGCGTTGTAGTTGCTGAAGGAGAAACCGGTTCCCTTGTTCTCGTACTCATTGTACGGCTCCACCGTATCCCGCAGGCCGCCTGTCTCACGGACAATCGGCACCGTGCCGTAGCGCAGGCTCATGAGCTGGCTCAGTCCGCACGGCTCAAACAGCGACGGCATCAGGAAAGCGTCGCAGGAAGCATATATCCGGTGGGAGCGCTCGTTGGAATAGAATATGTTGGCGGAGACGCGATCCGGATATTTCCACGCGTAGTGACGGAACAGATGCTCGTACTTCTCCTCGCCTGTTCCCAGTACCACTAACTGGGTACCCTCCTCGCAGATCTCCTCGATCACATAGTCGATCAGGTCAAATCCCTTCTGGTCTGTGAGACGGGACACGACGCCAATCATGAACACCTTGTCGTCCTGCGCCAGTCCCAGCTCCCTCTGCAGGGCCCGCTTGTTCTTGACTTTTTCCCGTCGGAAGGTTCTGGCATCGTAATTTGCCTCGATCAGCGGATCGGTGGCCGGATTGTACTCGTCGTAATCCAGGCCGTTGACGATACCGGTGAGGCAGTTGGAGCGGGCGTTGATCAGGCCGTCCAGCCCCTCCCCGTAAAACGGCATCTTAATCTCCTGCGCATAGGTGTCGCTGACGGTGGTTATCTGATCAGCATATACCAGACCGCCCTTTAAGTAGTTGGCGTCGCCGTATGCCTCCAGTTTATCCGGCGCGAAATAGTAGGCGTCCAGTCCCGCCGTGTCCATGACCGTCTTCTTGTCCCAGATTCCCTGGAATTTCAGATTGTGAATCGTCATGATGCTCTTGATGCCCCGATAAAAATCCCCCTGCTGGAACGAATCCTGAAGGTATACCGGCAGCAGGCCCGTCTGCCAGTCGTGACAGTGGATTATGTCCGGTCGGAAGTCGATTAACGGCAGCGTGGAGAGCGCCGCCTTGTCAAAGAAGGCAAATTTCTCTATGTCCTGATAAATCTCCCCGTAGGGCTTTTCCCCGCTGAAATAAAATTCATTGTCGAGGAAATAGAATATCACGCCGCCGTAGTTCATCTTAAATATGCCCACATACTGCTTCCGCCAGGCCAGTTCCAGATAGAAGTGCGTCACAAACTCCATCTGATTCTTATACTCCTCCGGGATCGCTGTGTACTTGGGTAGCATAACCCGCACGTCAAACTCCTCTTTGTTGAAGTACTTTGGCAGGGAGCCGACTACGTCTGCCAGTCCCCCTGTCTTGATAAAAGGTACGGACTCCGAGGCCACAAATAATATTTTCTTCACTGTATTTTCCTCCCTTTCCGGTCGTTTCAAATTGTATACGTCTATTATACACTATAATTGAAGTAGTGCAAAGCGTAAATTTACTTTATGGAGGAAAATTTTGCCGTCCGGCGGAATATGCCTTAGATTCTCATTTTCTGTTCCAGCCGGATTTTGTCTGCTATCAGGGCGACAAATTCCGAATTCGTCGGCTTGCCCTTCCCATTGTTTACCGTGTAGCCGAACAGCTCGTCAATGGTGTCCACCTTGCCCCGGCTCCACGCGACCTCAATCGCATGGCGGATAGCGCGCTCCACCCGGCTCGGCGTAGTATTGTGCTGTTTGGCAATGGAGGGATATAAGATCTTGGTGATAGAGTTGAGCATCTCGCTGTCGTCCACCGACATCATAATGGCGTCCCTCAGGTACTGATAGCCCTTTATGTGGGCCGGAACCCCGATTTCATGAATAATATTCGTCACATCAGACTCCAGATTGTAGCGCGCCATCTCGCTGCTGCGGCTGCGCTCCTCCGGCGCCACGATAAACTTGGCGCGGGCCCCCGGCTTGAAGTGCTGCACACGGGATAAGATGGCGTCCTTTTCAAAGGGCTTCAGAACATAGTAGGCCGCTCCCAGATCAAAGGCGGATTCCGTAACCCGCTCCTGCGCGATCGCCGATACCACAATCACTTCCGGCCGCTTTACCTTCATGGGCTCCGTGTGCATTTTTTCCAACACGCCCAGGCCGTCCAGCTTCGGCATGATCAGATCCAGAAGAAGCACGTCCGGCTCAGTCTCCTGAATCATTTCCAGGGCTTCCAGGCCGTCTTCCGCCTTGCCTGTCACTGTGATCTCCTCGTCCTCCTGAAGAATCGACTCCAGGTTGGAAGCCACTCTCGGATTGTCCTCTGCAATCAACACCTTCAATTTGTCCATATCAGTACCTCCTTATTTTTAATTTATAAAATTTCTATAAACTGACAACAAAATAAGTATATACCGATATGTCGCACTTTTCAAGCATTATTTTTATTTTTTGTCGATAAAATTTTATATTTTCTTTATAAAAGTTTTATATTTCGACTTCCTTTGACGGCGACTGACAAAAACCTGCGGCATACGCGTCCGGTCACTGCATGAGCATGTCTTCAATAAAAACGGCGTAGCCTCTAGACGGATCGTCCACCAGGACGTGGGTGACGGCTCCAATAATTTTGCCATCCTGTATTATGGGGGAACCGCTCATTCCCTGCACGATGCCCCCTGTGAGCTTCAGCAGTTTTTTATCTGTCACCCGAATTATCATGCTTTTGTTGTCCGCACTGTTGGTGTCAATGTCCTCGATGCGGATCTGATATTTTTTTGCCGTCCCCTCGAGATTCGCATAAATCCAGGCGCTCCCTCTCTTTATTTTCTGCTTTATCCCCACCGGAAGAAATTCCGCCGTGTAGTCGCGGATATCCTCCTCCCTCATCTGTCCAAACACGCCCATGGCGGTATTCTTCCGGATCTCCCCGATCTGGTTGGCCGCCACCATATTGATGTATCCCTGCAGTTCTCCCGGCTCGCCGTTTTTTCCCTGCGTGATGCCGAGGATTTTCGTCCGGTACAGTTCGCCCCCCTGAAGGTTCAGCAGATTCCCCGTGTCGCTGTCCGTGATCCCGTGTCCCAGCGTGCCAAATCCGCCCTCCTCCGTAATGTAGGTCAGCGTCCCGATTCCCTGGGTGTCCTCTCTTACCCAGGCGCCTATCTTATAAGTGCGGTCTGTCGCCAGAACCGGACGAATCGCCACCTGCATCTTTTCCCCGTTCCGGCGAATCGTGACAGACGCTTTCTCCGCTCCGGTTTTCTGAATGGCCGCATTGAGCTGGGCAATCGTGGGAACCGACACCCCCTCCCACTTTAATATATAATCGCCGCTCTTGATAATATTCCCTCCCGGCTCATACGTCAGGCCGTCACGCCCCTCAATCTCCGCCGTGTCCAGCACCAAAAGACCGTTTGTCTCCACATAAATGCCTATTGGCTCCCCGCTGGGCGCCACCTTCATTTTCTCAATTACGCGGATATCCACACTTTTTACCGGAACAATCCCCATAAAATTGACAGGGACGTGATATTCTCCCGTCTTCTGCGACAATATGGAAAACCCGCTCTCCTTGTTGGTTATCTCCAGCGTCTCCTCCGAGACGCCGGTGCGAAAGCCAAAGGGAAGCGCCACCTCCTCCGCCTCCCCCACAAACGCAAACAGATGATTGGGGACAGAATTCTCCGCATAGCGGAAAATCAGATAACCGGCCACGCATAAATCGGCCGCCAGAAGTAAAATGAAAATACGACGCAGCTTTTTAATCATGTCAACCTCCCATGTGAAATGTCAAGCAGGAGCCCTGAGACACGTCCCAAGGCTCCTGCTTAGTATAACCATTTATCTGGTTTTCATGATTTCTGCCATTTCTTTCATTTCGCGCGCGCTGCTCCTCACCGCATCCGTGATCTCCACGCCGCCGATCAGCCGGGCCAGTTCCTCTCCGCTCTCCTCTCTGGAGAGCCGCCGTATGCGGGTGCGGGAGCGCTCCGCCCCCACTTCCTTCTCTATGACATAGTGATAATCCGCCATGGCTGCAATCTGGGGAAGATGAGTGATACACAGTATCTGGTGACGCCTGGCGAGAAGATTCATTTTTTCCGACACCTTCTGCGCCGTCCGTCCGCTGATGCCCGCGTCGATCTCGTCAAAAATCAGCGTCTCTGTCTGGTCGCTGTCGGCAAAGACCGACTTAATCGCCAGCATGATACGGGACAGTTCCCCTCCCGAAGCGATCTTTCCGAGACTCTTTCTCTCCTCGCCGGGATTGGTCGCAATCAGAAATTCCACATCATCCTTTCCGTCCGCCCGGTATTCCTCCCTCTCACCGATGTGAATCTCAAAATCCACATGAGCAAAATTCAAATCCCGGAGAGCGTTGGAAATCTTCTCCTCCAACTGAGCCGCCGCCTCTCTCCGGCATCCGGTCAGATTCTCACAGGCCTGCTCCAGTTCCCTCTGCACAGCCTCCATCTGTCTGTCGCATTTTTCCCGATACGCCTCGTAGTCCGCATACTGCTCCAGTTTTTTGTCCACCTCCTGAAGGTGATCCATAATCTCCTCATAGGTATTGCCATATTTACTTTGCAGGGTGTGGATACAGTCCAGACGTCTTTCCAGAGCGGTCAGTTCCTTTTCATCAAAGGAAAAATCCGCCATAAATTCCGAAATCTCCCGATTGAAATCCCCCAGGAGCCCTTCTATCTGCATCAGCTCCCCCGAAAATCCAGAGAGAGCAGAATCCAGTCCGCTTATCTCATTCAGACTTCGGATCCCCTGGCTGACGGCAGCGGCGGCATCTTCCCCGCACAGCCGGTGAACCCGTCCAAGCGTCTCGGCAATGGTTCCCGCGTTGGCGGCCCGCCGGTATGTCTCCTCCGCCTGTTCAATCTCACCCGGCTGAATGGCTGCTGCCTCTATCTCATTTTTTTCATAGGAGAGAAAATCCACCTGCCTGGCCCTCTCGGCCTCGGACAGTTCGTTCTGTTCCCTCTCCTTTTTGAGTTCCATATACTGCCGGTACAGCCTTCCCGTCTGTTCCTTCCACTCGGCACAGGCGGCGCCTCCGTACTCATCTACAATCTCAAGATGTTTTTCTTTGTTCAGCAGGGACTGGTGTTCATGCTGTCCGTGTATATCGAGGCACAACTCCGCCACCCGACGGATAGCGCTTACCGGCACGCTCTCACCGTTAATCTTGTTGATACTGCGGCTGCCCGTGATTTTTCGGGAGATGACAATCTGGTTGTCCTCCGGTTCAATGTCCATCTGCCGGATCCGGCGCAGCGTCTCTGCGCTGTCAATCTGAAAAACAATCTCCACCATGGCATAATCCCCCTGGCTTCCGATCATCTCCGGCGAGACTCTGGCTCCCAGCGCAATGCCAATCGAGCCGACGAGAATGGACTTCCCCGCTCCGGTCTCTCCGGTCAATATATTCAGATGACTGCCAAAATCGACGTCTATCTCGTCAATAATGGCAAAATTTTTTACATGTAAATTTGCTAACAATCCTTTTCCCCGCTTACTTTATCTTTTTGATACGGACACGGCAGCCCAGTTTGACACCGTTGACATTGGCATATATAATCGTAGTGCCCTTCCTGCGTCCGGTCACGAGACCGGTAGCGGAAACGGTGGCGATATTTATATTCTTCGAATACCAGGTCACACCCTCGTCAATCGTATTCACATGCAGCTGCTCCGTATCGTACTGCCGCATCACCAGTCCCTTCCGGTTCAGATCCACTACCAGGACGTCGCAGTAACCCACCTGTCCGTTGGCCGTCTCACCGTAAATCGTGGCCTGGCCTACCCGGTGCGTCTTTATCTTACCCCTCTTATCCACCGTAGCCACGGCCGGATTGTCGGAGTGATATTTAATCTTCGTCGTGGAATTGGCCGGAGACACAGCGATGCCGGACTGTATGGATCGTCCCTTTGCCACCGTGATCTCGCTGTTTTCCACAGAAACGCCCGTCGCGTCGACCGGCTCAGACACCTTGATGATACAGGTGGCCGACTTGCCGGAACCGTCTGTGGTGCGGGCCCGAATCTGCACCATGCCCTCTGCGAGCCCCAGCACGCGGCCGGAACTGTTCACCGTAGCCACAGCCTTGTCGCTACTGCTCCATTTCACCTTCCGGATCGTCGCTTTCTTCGGCAGTACCGTCGCCTTTAATTTCATGGTGCTGCCCACCAGCAGTTTGCCGGAATATTTATTCAGTTTGATCCGCTTCGCCTTTCTCACCACACGCACCTTGCATCTGGCATAGGCGCCGCTTCCGTCCTTCGCTTTGGCCTTGATATAGGCTGTGCCAATCTTTTTACCCTTTACCTTTCCGTCCGATGTGACCGAAGCCACTTTCTTTTTGGAAGAAGACCACTTCACCTTCTTGTTGGAGGTGCCTGTCACCGTAGCCTTTACATAAAAGGATTTGCCCAGTTTCAGATATTTAGTGGTCGGCGATACGGTCACTTTTGTATTACTGACTACTTTCTTTGGAGTAACCGTTATCATACAGGACACGGAATATCCTCCGTCCGCCGCCACGCCAGTCACCAGTGTCGTGCCCGGCCCGACGCCTGTCACCTTTACATTGGAGACGCCGGACTTCTCCACCTTGGCGATGGAAGTATTGGCCACTGTCCACGACATCTCCTTATTGAATGCCGTGTCCGGATTGAAAATCGGCGCAATGACAATCGAACTGCCAACCACCACCGACTTCTCGTAGGAATCCAGTGCAACGCCCTTTAAGCCGTCCTGCACAGTCACCTGGATCACACTGGTCGGGCCGGCCACAGAGCCGTTATAGGCTGTGACCTGAACAAATGTCGTGCCGACCTTCACGCCAGTCACCTGTCCGTTTCCATCGACCTTGGCCACCGATGTATTATAACTCTGCCATGTGAGAGTATCCGTCGAATCCGCCGGCTTTAACTCCGGTTTCAGATTGACGGTCTCCCCTGTCCGCACGATAAGTTCCTTTGGCGAAAGGGAGATCTCTGTGGACGGCTGCTTCACCGTCACCTTTATACTTTTTACAATTCCCTCTTTTGAGACAATATTTATATTCGTGGAACCCGGTTTCTGCCCCACTACAGTGATCGTGTGCCTCGTCGCGTCGTAGGCGCACGTCACAATTCCCTCCTCGGACGGGGTAAAGGTCAGTTCCGTCTCCGTCTTCTCCGGCTTGTAATTAACTTCTATTATCCTGCTGTCCTTTACATTCATCGTAATATCCGTCTCATTGAAAGTTATGTCCTCCGGCGTCCCGACCACCGTGAGGATGCAGGAAGCCATGACATTGTAAGGATTATAGGCCGGATATACGCTGATCAGCGTCGTGCCGGGGCTCTTGAAGGTAATATAGCCATCCTCGTCCACCGCGGCCACCGATGTGTCCTGACTCGTCCATATGAGACCTTTATCCGTGGCATTTGCGGGCGTATAGGAAACCTCGCTCTTCATATTATAGCCCTCTTTGTATATGCCCACAGAGAGCTCACCCTTGGAGAAGGATATGGCGGAAATCGGCACCCGTACCGTAATGTCCAGCGTCTGGTACTGCTCGTTGATTGGGTTGTAAACCGTCAGCGTCGCATGGCCTCCGCCCATCGCCGTGAGAATCGCGCTCTTTCCGTCCGAAGCCGACTCCACCGTAAACACGGACTCGTCTGTGCTGAGCCAGACTAACGGCGCCACAGATACCGTCTGCTTGATATTCGCCACCACTGTGAGGTGCTCGCCCGGCAGCAGCATCTGCGGATCCTTCGGACTGATGGTAAAATTGTCTACGGCCGCCTCTACCTTCACCACGCAGGTAGCCGTCTTATACACGCCGTCACCGGCGTCCAGGGTGGCCGTTATCGTCACATCTTCCTGGGTAATGCGGACGCCCTTAATCAGACCGGTCTCATTCACCGTCACATAACGATCGTCTGAACTGCTCCACTCCACGCCCCCGCTGTAGGTATCATTCAGAACCAGAGACAGCTGATACGTCTGCCCAACGGAGATCGTCAGCGTGCTCCGGTCCAGATAAATCCGATCCACAATATCAATGGTAATAATAAAAGCGCTCGGAATCTCATCATCCGGATCTTTGCCCATCAGTCCCTTGACATAATCCTCCCGCCCCTTCTTTATCGTCAGCGTAGCTATGACTCTCCCCTCGGCCAGCGTGTGCAAAATCCCCCTGTTCGTGTCGAGGTGAGCATAGTTTTCCACACCGCCGCTCTCTCCTCCTTCCATGGTGACGGCCATGTCAAAGGCAGACAGAAAATCCTCTGTCGTCATATTATATGCCTCGGCAAAATTATAACTGTCGCCGATATTGAGTATCTCATTCCGGTTTCCAATCTGACTCTCTATCGTCAGATGCACCACCGTGGGCGTGTACGCCTCTGTCTTGTTGTCCTCACTGAAATAACTTCCATATGTGTAAAAATAGATATCATACTCCCCGGCGGTACCATTTATCCGTAGTTCATTGCTCCGGCTGGAGGAGGGCGTCAGACTGATCAGATCCGATTCCATACCCAGAGAGTTCGCAATGGGAACGGAGTTGCCCCTGTCGTCGTCCTTTTTGACTACCCATACGACCTTGCTCCGGATTACCTCAAGATTGTTTGTAAAGTTCGTATCCGTATACAGATAGCCACCCGAATTTATCTTGACGTCCAGAGATTTCTGATAACCGCCGTCCCCGTAACCGGCTCCGTCCGTGAGGCTGACCTGCGGGATGATATACACATCCAGATAGCCGGTATAGGTCTCGTCTGAGCCCCGCGGGGTGTAGGTGGCCGTCACCTGTGTCTTACCGGCGCCCACCGGTGTGAGAACTCCGGTTCTCTGATCCACCTTCGCGACCTCCTCGTTGGCGCTGCTCCACTGGAGCGTATCTTCGACGCTGACAGAGTCAATGCTCTGTTTAAGAGGCACCGATTCATCGTTAGCATACAGAACCAGAGAGTTATCCACATCTCCTTCGTTGACCAATTTATAAATGGAAACATCTGTCGTAGTATCAATGGAAAAGACAACCCGAACCTGGCAGGTGGCATATGCCACCTGGGCAAGGCCTTCCTTTTTGTTGAGGACTACTACCGCCACTTCCACCACGCCGGGCGAATGTGCCCGGAGAACGGCCATTGTCGGAGACTCAGGCATCCTCTCGATGGTGGCAATGTCCTCCTTTTCTTTATCCACAATAGACCACCGGACTTCATATGTAGCTTCATCCGCATATACAATTCCCGTCGTCTTCAGACTCAGCACCATGCCCCCGCTTTTCAGGTCATAGACCACCGAGGGATCCATCTCCTGCCCGTTCCACTCAATAAACACATCCTCCGCATGGGCGGTGTCCCCCAGGAGGCCGATAACGCTCACCAGGCAGACTGCCAGAAGCACCGCCAGATATTTTATTACTGCCCTTCCCTTTCTTCCACTCCGTCTCTTTTCCATGAAAATCAACCTTTCCCTCTCTGTTTTATCCGGTCTCTGCCCGCCCGGATCTATCATACTATATATATCGACTTCTCTCTTTTCATAGTAAACACAGCCTTTGTCATTTACATGTCGCATAGGACAAAAGCGCCGTTCGCTTCCGCGAAAAAAGTTATTCGCTTCCGCGAAAAAAGTTTATTCGCTCCCGCGAAAAAAGTTATTCGCTTCCGCGAAAAAAGTTATTCGCTTCCGCGAAAAAAGTTATTCGCTCCCGCGAAAAAAGTTATTCGCTTCCGCGAAAAAAGTTATTCGCTTCCGCGAAAAACTAGGAATTTGCTGATAAAGTAATTTCCTATGATGACGATTACCTGTGTAATCAGTTTGGCGAGCATCTTGGGCTGTCCCATAATGTTATACATCAGATAGACGCCGCCCACCTCGATCGCCATAGTGGAGAGTCTGCCCCCCACAAAACGGCAGAATTCCATAAACATCTCCCGGAATCCATGGGTTTTTGAGGAAAATACGAAAATCTTGTTGGCGACATAGGCAAACAGTATGGCGACAATGATGGATATCACATTTCCCAGCGTCACATTCATGCCACAGACATCGCAGAGAATGTAAAACACGATCAGATTTACCAGTGTCGTGCAGCCGCCCACTACCAGATACCGCATGGTCTCGCTGTAATAAAGTTTTTTAATCCACTCCACTACTCTTTTCATATCCGCCTCGTTTCCTCCGCCCGCTCCCGCAGGGAGCGCCGGCATATTAAACAGTGGCGCACACTATCCGCACTGTTTTTTACTTTCTCAGTATAACACAGTCCGCCATTTTTTGAAAGATACATTTATACGATTTTTTATTACAGCGCCTCCGCTATTCCGGCGGAGGGCGGAGGCGTACTCCGCCGGAGGACTTGCAAGCATTTTTCAATCGTGTTATAATCTATCCTTGTGCAAAACTAACAAAACGGAGGATTAGTTTGAAAAATAGTTCGATAGCTATTTTTCAAACGGCAATTTGTTTCTGAGCGAAAACAAATTGCTTTGATGGCAGATGAGAAACTGCCTACGCAAACTGTATTTACAGTTTTTTCTCATCGCCTCCTCGCGACAAGTCGCTCGGAAATGAGGATTCATATGAAAACCAAACGGGAGGACGTACGAAACATTGCGATTATCGCCCATGTAGACCACGGCAAGACCACGCTGGTGGACGAACTGCTCAAACAGAGCGGTGTGTTCCGGGCCGGACAGGAAGTACAGGAGAGGGTAATGGACTCCAACGACCTGGAGCGGGAGCGCGGCATAACCATTTTGTCCAAGAACACAGCGATTTCTTATAAAGGAGTCAAAATCAATATCATTGACACGCCCGGACACGCTGATTTCGGCGGCGAGGTAGAGCGCGTCCTAAAGATGGTAAACGGCGTCATTCTGGTGGTGGACGCCTTTGAGGGCGCCATGCCCCAGACGAAATTTGTATTGAAGAAGGCGCTGGAGTTATCCCTGCCGGTGGTGGTCTGCGTCAACAAGATTGACCGCCCGGAGGCGAGGCCCGCCGAAGTTGTGGACGAGATTCTGGAGCTGTTCATCGACCTGGACGCAGACGAATCCCAACTGGATTCCCCCTTCCTGTTCGCCTCTGCCAAAGAGGGCTTTGCCAAGACATCGCTGGAGGAGGAAGGGCGTGACATGAAACCGCTTTTCGACGCCATTCTGGAACACATTCCGGCGCCGGAGGGCGATCCGGAGGCCGACACCCAGGTGCTCATCAGCACGATTGACTACAACGAGTATGTGGGACGCATCGGCATCGGAAAAGTAGACAACGGCCGACTGGAGGTAAACCAGGAAGCCGTGATCGTGAACCACCACAATCCGGACAAGTGTGAGCGGGTTAAGATTTCCAAACTCTATGAGTTTGAGGGGCTCAACCGCGTAGAAGTCTCCGAGGCGGGCATGGGTTCCATTGTGGCTATATCCGGCATCGCAGATCTCCATATCGGGGACACCCTCTGCAGTCCGGAAAATCCAAAAGCCATTCCCTTCCAGAAGATCTCCGAGCCCACAATTGCCATGCAGTTTATGGTAAATGACAGCCCGCTGGCGGGGCAGGAGGGAAAATATGTCACCTCCCGGCATCTGAGAGACCGGCTGTACCGTATGCTGAACACGGACGTATCTCTCCGCGTGGAGGACACAGAGACGACCGAGGCCTATAAAGTGTCCGGACGGGGCGAACTGCACCTATCCGTGCTGATTGAAAATATGCGCAGGGAGGGCTATGAATTTGCCGTCAGCAAGGCGGAAGTCCTCTACAAGGAAGACGAGAACGGAAAAAAACTGGAGCCGATGGAGCGGGCGCTGGTGGACGTGCCGGACGAATTTACCGGCACCGTCATTGACCGCCTCAGTCAGCGCAAGGGCGAGCTGCAGGGGATGGCGCCGCTGAATACAGGAACCACCCGTCTGGAGTTTCTGATCCCCTCAAGGGGGCTCATCGGCTATCGGGGCGAGTTTCTCACCGACACAAAGGGAAACGGCATCATCAATACCGAGTTTGCGGGCTACGGCCCCTTTAAGGGAGAGATTCCCTATCGCAAGCAGGGCTCTCTTATCGCTTATGAGGCCGGTGAGACAATTACCTACGGCCTCTTTAATGCACAGGAGAGGGGCACGCTGTTCGTGGGGCCCGGCGAAAAAGTATACGGCGGCATGATTGTGGGCGAGCACGCCAAATCCGACGATATAGAGGTAAATGTCTGCAAGAAGAAAAACCTCACCAATACACGCTCGTCCGGAGCAGACGAAGCGCTGCGCCTGACGCCGAAAAAGGAACTCACTCTGGAGCAGGCGCTGGATTACATCGACACAGACGAACTTCTGGAGGTGACGCCCGTGAGCCTGCGTATCCGCAAAAAAATACTGGACGGCACGGAGCGCTACCGGGCTAAGCGGAACGCACAGAACAATTCATGAAAGGAACGAGGCAGATGGAATTGAGAGCTATCACACCCGCCGCCCGCGAAGATTTCGCAAAATACGAAAACAGGCGGCCGGTTTTTGCCAGCGAAGGGCATTTTCTGAACCAGTTTTTATGGGCTCATTACTATCACACCCGATATGCTGCCGACGAACTGGCTCTCTATCTCTTTTTTCAGAGAAACGGCCATAAGGGCGCGCTTCCGCCTCTGTGCAGCGAGGCGGATATACCGGAAGTTTTCCACCGGCTGGAGAGGTTTTTCCACGATGCGGCAGGGGAGAAACCCCGGCTGTACCTGGCCGACTCCCGCATGGTAGACGTCCTCTCTGAAGCCGGATGTCTGGACGGCTATGAGGTGGCGCCAGACCGCGACAGTTTTGACTACATATATGAGGCGGAGCGGCTCCGCACACTGAGCGGCCGCGCCCTCCACAAAAAGAAAAATCTTCTGAATGGCTTTCTGCGCGAATACGAAGGGCGCTTCACCTACGAGGAGCTGGACGCCCGACATGTGGACGAAATCCGGCGGCTCCACCAGAGATGGCTGAGCGAGCGGCCGGTTCAGGATAAGTACAACAGTGTCCAGGACGAAAAAGAAGGCGTCTCACGCCTTCTTGAAAATATGGACGCCGTTCCCTTCCAGATGGGCGGCGTCCGCATTGACGGCGAACTGAGAGCCTATACCATCGGCCACTACGAACCATCCCTGCGGTGCGCCTTTATCCACATCGAAAAAGCGGACGCGCGCTGTCACGGACTGTATAATTATATCAATCAGCAATTTCTCATCCATGCATTTCCGGAAGCGGAACTGGTAAACCGAGAGGACGACCTGGGCCAGGAAAACCTGCGCCATGCCAAACTCTCCTACCGCCCCCTGCGGCTGGAGGAAAAATTTACGATTTTTCCCAGTACCTCTCCCCTGTAATCGGTTATCCTACTGCCCTCTCTGATGGGCATGTTCTGTCCTCTGTATAAAGGCATGATAGCCGGCCGCTAAAAGAAGCGTACACAGGAAACAAAAGAGCGCATATCCGGCCAGATAAGCCGGTTCTCTCAGGGGCGCCGCACTGCCCCGCTTCAAAAGAAGCATGGGAATCCTCATGAGCATATACATCTCAAACAAGTGCTTTCCCATCCATTCAAGCGCCGGATTATATACCGGTACTCTCTTAGTGAGCGCAAGGATAAAGACGCAGTAGCTCACCGTCATGCACAGATGGACGGACGTATGCGTGGAATACCTGTTCAGTAAAACGGTAATGGCAAGAGAGGCGGCCAGTATCGCCAGATAGGGCGCCGGTTTTTCCAGCCACTCATCCCATTTTTCCCTTGTCATGGAAAACAGCATACCGAATGGATAAGCCGTCAGTGTATTGTACCACCAGCTCTCCTTCGTCTCATGGAGCGCAAGAATCAGAAGCGCCGTGAGAACACATACCGCCGCAAAGGAGCGCCAGCGGCTTTTTCCAAATATCGTGAAGGCAATCCATGTGATGAGATACAGACAGAGAATCCCGAATATATACCAGTTGCTGTTGCCCAGATTCTCCCAGCCAAACAGCGAGAGCACAAACTGGGACGGCGTAAATGAAATACCAAGCGCCCAGTCCATAACGGCAAAGAGCAGGACTGTCAGCGCAAACTGCCACAGCACCTTAAATACCCTTCTGGCCGGTATGCCCCTCACATATGCCTCCCCTTTTTTTCTTATGGATTCCGCAACCCCGTAACCGGAATAAAAGAGAAACATCGCCACCATCAGCTGGCCGAGCCCCGTCGTCGCCTGCCTGAGTACCTCCGGCAGGACAACATATGATTTCATATGGCTGACAAACACGACAAGGATAAAGATTCCATTGACGGACGCCGTGCTCTCCCTTGACATATAATCTCTCATTGCACACCTCCAAATCCCTCTTTGTCCGAGGAATATATGTGTTTATATTTTTCGTCCAGTTTGAGGCGGTCTCTCTCCCTGTCCTCCTCCCGTATGTGGTAGGTGGGCACCATCTCAGCCACAATCTCCTTCATGTCTTCGCTCTCCGAGTAAGCCGCATCATACAGGCCGTTCAGCCGCTCCAAAAAGGCGTCCCCGTCAAACACAAGAGGCTTTCCAATGTGGATTCGGGCATTTTCCGTCTCCTGCAGTCCCTCCTCGCTCATCAGCATCTCCTCGTATTTTTTCTCCCCGGGCCGGAGACCGGTATACTGTATCTGTATATCCCGCCCCGGCACATAGCCGGACAATTTGATGAGTTTTCGGGCCAAATCGTCTATTTTTACCGGATCGCCCATGTCGAGCACAAAGATCTCCCCGCCCTTTGCCAGCACCCCCGCCTCAATCACCAGGGAGACCGCCTCCGGTATTGTCATGAAATACCGGATCACATCTTTATCCGTCACCGTCACCGGGCCGCCTGCCTCAATCTGCTTTTTGAACAGCGGAATCACGCTGCCGTTGCTCCCCAGCACGTTGCCAAACCGCACCGCCACATAATCCGTGGACGAGCGCTTATTTAACTCCTGGACAATCATCTCGCAGATCCGCTTGGAGGCCCCCATGATATTAGTAGGATTCACCGCTTTGTCCGTAGATATGAGGACAAACTTCTCCGTCCCGTACTTATCCGCCGCCAGCGCTGTCTTATAGGTGCCGAACACATTGTTTTTGATGGCTTCGTTCGGGCTGTCCTCCATCAGCGGCACATGCTTGTGGGCCGCCGCGTGGTAGACGATATCCGGCCGGTAGTCCGCAAAGAGTTTATCGATCCGGCTCGTGTTGCGCACCGAGCCGATGAGCACCTCCAGATGAAGCGAGGGATATCTGCTGCGCAGCTCCTGCTGTATGTCATAGGCGTTATTTTCATATATGTCAAAAATAATCAGCATCTTCGGGTGGTTGGCCGCGATCTGACGGCACAGTTCGCTGCCGATGGAGCCCCCTCCTCCGGTGACGAGCACTACCTTGTCCCGAACATACTGAATGATGGAATCCAGATTGATCCTGACCGGATCGCGTCCCAGCAGATCCTCAATCTGAACCGGACGGATTTTCTCCACCGCGGCCTCGCCCGTGACAAACTGGTACACGCCCGGAAGAATCTTCAGTTCGCTCTCCGTCATCTGGCAGATTTCAAGGATCTCCTTTACCTTTTTCCTGGGTGCGCTGGGCATCGCCACAATAATCTCATTGACATTATATTTTTCAACCATGGATAAGATTTTTTCCCTGCCTCCCACCACGCGTATTCCCTGGATATAGGTGCCCTGCTTGGCCCTGTCGTCGTCAATGATGCCGCAGATACGGCTGTCCAGATTGTCGCTCATCTTCAGTTCGTGAATCACCAGATTGCACGCCTCTCCCCCGCCGACGATCAGGGTGTTGCGCATACCCTTGCCGTGGCTGTTGGATTTGTACAGCATACGCACAATGCGGTAGGAAAATCGCACCGTCAGCGTGGCGATGAACAGAAACAGCACATAGAGGACAAAATATGAGCGGGGAAGCTGGCGGTATGTGCCGAATACCGTGAGAAAATGGATAATGCCGGACACGCCGCTCGCCAGGGCAATGTTCAGAACCTCGTTGATGCCCGCATACCGCCACAGGCTGTTGTAGAGGCGGAACAGGGCAAAGATAATCAGCGTCACAATCGTATTAAAGAGCATCATCTGCTGCAGTGTCGCCACATAGCCCAGCGGATAGGTGTCCGTGATGCCGCTCCTCATAAAACGGCCGACATTCAATTCGTATCTTATGAACAGAGCCAGAAAAGAACAGGCGTTGATGCACACTGCGTCCCATATCAGAAGAAGGACGCGGTAAAGCACGGACAGACGCCCGTTTTCTATGTATCTATGCAATTTCCCTGTCTGAAACATTCTCTCATCTCCCCAACTGAAAATACACTACGAAATATTATACGAAACTCCTCTGGAAAAATCAAGTATTACGGCGTCTGAGCCTGGCAATAGCGCCCGTGACAATGGACTTTTCATACCCGTTCAAAATAGACAGCCATGCCAGCGCGCCGAACACAACACAAAAGATCAAGCCCTTTAGAATCAGTCCCGCCCAGCCCGTCACCGGAATGAAATATATAAGCGCCCATGCCAGCGCGCCAATCGCCGCCGACTTAAAAAAGATGGGCAGAATCTCCCGCCAATACCCCCGTATATCCAGTCCTATCTTTTTTCCATAAAACCAGTTCATCACCAGAATCTGCCCCGTGCAGGTGGCAAAGGCCGTCGCCGAGGCCGCTCCGATCCCCCCGAAGGCAAGTGCGAGCGGAATACTGAGTGCCACATTTGCAAGGGCGATAAAGAGGTATATGACCGAGCGGAATCGGTGCCTGTTCATGGCCCGCAGGACGGAGATCCCGATATTCTGGGACAGCGGGATCAGCGCCGGAATGAGGATAACAAGGGCAATGTAATAACTCATCTGCTGGCTCTCCCCCACCCACAGGGCAATGAACTGCTTACCCATAACGATAAAACCGCTCATCAGAAATGCCAGCAGGATAAACTGGATCCTGCCGATGCGGATAAAGAGAGCCGATACCTCTCTCATGCCGCCGTCCGCCGTCAAAAGCGCCGTGATTTTCGGCAAAAACACACCGCTGATGGAAGTGGAAAACTGTTCAAAATAAGAATAAAACTGGACGCCCACCGTATAGGTAGCCACCGCCGCACTGCTGCAGAACGCCCCCAGAATCATCTTGTCCGTATTGGCATAGAGCTGGTCTATGACAATATTGAGAAAAATAAAAAAGGAGAATAAAAATATCTCGCGGAACAAGGCCCGATCAAAACCGCCGAACCGGAAACGGATCTGATATTTCCGCCTCCCGTAAAACATAGTGACGAGTTTGAGCCCCACGGATACCACCGTCGTGATCAGCGCCATGGCCACCGTCCGGTATCCCATTACAAGGGCGAGCAAAATCCCCGCATGTGTCAGGACGGTAGAAATGATATTCACCGTTTTCAGAAAGACGAAGCCCTCGCCCGCGCTTATGACCGAATTAAATATCCCCAGCGGGAACGACACCACCAGATTTATGAGCAATATGAGAAATACCTGACTCAGGTTCGTCACCTCGTCCGGCGTAAATCCCCTCTGGAAAAAAAGTTCCAGATGACAATAGATAAACAGTCCCACCACCAGGGCAATCACGGCAATACCCGTATACAGGAGAAGGAACATGCCATGAAGCCGCTCCTCGCCTTCTCTGTCTCCCAGCGCCCTGCACCGGGCCACATAGCGGATCATCGTCTGGCTGAATCCCAGATCCAGGATCGCCAAAAAAGCAATGGCAGAGGACGCCACCGAGTACACGCCGTATTCCCGCTCTCCGAGAAAATCAAAAAGAATAGGCGTATAGATAATGCCGATGACAAACGTTATTCCAAGGTATACATAGGACAGTACCGCCCCCGCTTTCCGCTGATTCATAGTCTCTCCTCCGCGCCGCATATTTTCAGTAACATTGTCGTCCTAACTTATCGTCATTTCTTCTTCCCTTTTTTCTTCTTCGCCTGCTTTTTCGGCTTCCTGACTTTAATTGTCACCTTTGTCTTCTGGTCGCCGTCGTTAAACATGTTATACTCATAGGTAATCTTCTCCGGCAGTTTTTTTCCTGTCAGTTTGATTCCCTTATCCGTTATCTTCCCCTCCGATAGGTTCGTGACCGCATTGGTCCGGTTAAAGTTGCGGATTGGCACATAGTAGTACTTTCCTATCTTTTTCACCTCCATCGTCCGCTTCTGGGGACTGAAGGTAGTCCACACATTGTTAATATCGTCCAGAAACTGGGTATAGGAGATGTTCCGGTTCCCGCTCACAAGGCAGTTGTTATCGCAATAAAAAAGTTCTAGCAGCGGGTTTCCCCTCAGGTTTAGTTCCGTTAACCGGTTATTGCTGCAATATAAATAATTTAGTCGACCCAGATGGGACAGTTCCAGTTTTTCTATCTGGTTCTCCTGGCATTCCAATACTGTCAGTTTTTTATTATATTTGAGATTCAGTTTTTTTATCTTATTGTCCCTGCAATACAGTTCTTCCAAGTTTTTTTGATTTTTTATATTGATGGAATGTAGTTTGCTATGTCTAACACTTAAACCCTTTAATTTTTTGTTTCTGGATATGTCGATTTTCTTTATTTTATTTTCACCACAATACAGTACCTCAAGATTCACATTTTTTGACACGTCCAGTTTTTTTATTCTGTTTCCATTGCATATCAGTGTTTTCAGTTTTTTATTTTTGCTTACATCCAGCTTGCTGATCAGGTTATGCCCACAGCGCAATTCCCTGAGTTTTTTCAGTTTGCTCACATCCAGTTTCTTTATGGCATTATATGAACAATTCAGCTTCTCCAGGTTCGGGAAATACTCAATCCCCTCCACGGACAGCGCCGGGTTATATTCCCATTCCAGTTGGTACACAGAAGCGTCCCCGATATCAATCTCCTTCACCGCCTTCCGCTCCGCATCGCTCAGTTTTCCGTCATGGTTTGTATCAAAAGTATACCGCACATACATCTCAAAGTCAGTATCCGGGAACACGCCCCGGCCAAACCGGATTGTTTTTCCACAGGCAGAGATTCCTCCCACTGCCAGGACACCTGCCATTCCCAGCACAAATACCAGCATTAGTCTGTTTATCGTCGTTTTTATCGTCATTTCTTCTTCCCTTTTTTCTTCTTTATCTGCTTTTTCGGCTTCCTGACTTTGATTGTCACCTTTGTCTTCTGGTCGCCGTCGTTAAACATGTTATACTCATAGGTAATCTTCTCCGGCAGTTTTTTCCCTGTCAATTTGATTCCCTTATCCGTTATCTTTCCCTCCGAGAGGTTCGTGACCGCATTGGTTCGGTTAAAGTTGCGGATTGGCACATAGTAGTACTTACCTATCTTTTCCACCTCCATCGTCCGCTTCTGGGGGCTGAAGGTAGTCCACACACCGTTAAGCCGAGTATAGGAGACATGCCGGTTTCCGCTCACAAGACAGTTGTTATCACAGCGAAGGCGCTCCAGTAGCGGATTCCCCCTCAAGTTCAGTTTCGTCAATCGGTTATCGTTGCAATATAAATAATCCAGCCGACTTAAACGCGTTAAATCCAGACTTTCTATCCTATTCTCCCGACAGTCCAACGTCATCAGTTTTTTATTATATTTTAGATTCAGTTTCTCTATCTTATTGCCCTCGCAGTACAGTTTTTCCAGTTTTCTCTGTTTTTTTATATTAATGGAATGTAATTTATTAAAGTCAACGGCTAGGCCTTTTAAGTTTCTGTTTTGGGACACGTCGATTTTCTTTATTTTATTTTCCCCACAAAACAGCATCTCAAGATTTACATTCCTCGATACATCCAGTTTTTCTATTTTATTTTTATCACAAAACAAAATTTTTAATTTTTTATTTTTCTTCACATTCAGCGTCTTGATAAAGTTATTTACACAATACAGTTCTTTGAGGTTTTTTAGTTTGCTCACGTCCAGTTTCTTTATGGCATTCTCTGAGCAGTCCAGTTTCTCTAGGTTCGGGAAATACTCAATTCCCTCCACAGACGTCGCGGGATTGTATTCCAGTTCCAGTTGATACACAGAAGCGTCCCCGATATCGATCTCCTTCACTGCTTTCCGCTCCGCATCGCTCAGTTTTCCGTCATGGTTCGTGTCAAAGGCATACTCCACATACATCTTAAAGTCGCTATCCGGGAACGCGTCCCCGTCCAAACGGATTGTTTTTCCATGGGCAGAACTCCCTCCCACTGCCAGGACACCTGCCATTCCCAGCATAAATACCAGCATTAGTCTGTTTATCGTCCTCATTGTACCTTCCTCCTCTGCTCTTTTATTTCTTCTTTCCTTTCTTTTTCTGCTTACCTTTCTTCTTTGCCTTCTTTTTCTTTACCAGGGCATACAACACCAGTGTTTTATTGTCCTGGAATCTTACACTTCCATTTGGGCCATATTTCTTCTTTTTCGCATTCTTTTTCTTCGTCCACCCCACCAGTTTGTACTTTTTCCCCAGTTTGAATATGCTGCCCTCTAATTTGATTTTTTTCTTGGCATACGCATAGGGTATGACTCTTTGCTTTTTCTTTTCCTTTTTCTTTATCACCCTCTTATACACCACTTTCTTTTTGATATAGCGTTCTTCAAGAACTCTCTTACTTCCATAGAAAACTGATATATAATAGGTATTTCCTTTTAGTTGCCCCTTCTTGATGGTAAAAATTTTCTTCTTGTTATTGGTGGATTCGTTGAAGTAGATATATTTCGCCGTATCTGAAGTAGCTGCTCTGTCCTCACAGTAAAGCCGGTAGCGGCATTTTTCCCCCGCCGGAAAGCGGATCTTTATTTTCCCGCCCTTTATACTGACAGATACCTTACCGTCCTCCGGCAGTTTCGCCCCTTTCGCCACATCTCCTTTCGCTATATCTAATGTGAAATTTTCCGCCTCCATTCCGGCTGTCTGCCAGTTGTTATTCATTTCCAGCAGCCGATACTCCGAACTCAACGCCTTCTCTTTTGGATCTGTAAGATCCGTAAGCGGATTCTTCAGATTGGCTAACATATCCCGGTAATCCCCGCCACTTTGGAAAGAAGTGACAACTGCTTTGGAAATCTTCGAAGAGAGTACACCCCTCTCCTCAAATTTCTCGGCATCATCCGCTATGGCGTAATTATCCAGTAAGTATTCATAATAATCCCTGTCTTCCTGGGAGACGAACTCACCCGACTTATACCTCCTCCACAGTTCACTCTGGTAATAATTTACATTTCCTTTAATGCCGTCCTCCGGCCTGTCAAGGCTTCCATTGATGCGGCTGTGTACGATGCGGGAAAAGCCGGTGCCATACTTTTTGTCAAACCGGCATCCCTGGTGGGCGATGGCGTCGGTGATGCCGTGGAGCGCCGCCCCCAGCAGGGCATACCCCTTCTGCCTGTTGGTGAGGGCTTCTCCCTTTTCCATTTTATTCTGTTGCACCAGCCGGTTCCGGCAGGCATTGAAAAAGTCTTCCTGACAGGCGGTTAGTTCTTTTTGTATATTTCGATTTGGAAAACGCTGATTTATCTCATCCAATTTTTTATCATTATCATAATAGTTATCCACTCCCGGCAGCCGTACCTGCTCCCCCTCTTTCGCCTCAAAGTATTTCTTTGCCATGTCATACAAATACGCCAGATCAGAAAAATAATAACCGCCCCCGTGGAAGCAGGGGTGCTTTGACATCACCTTCATTGAGTCAACTATATCCGGAACGCTGGCGCCCGCCTTTACAATCTCGATATCCTGCCCCGTTTTTATCACTTCGCCGGCTCCGTCCCCCACATATCCGATATGGGTATCCACGGCCCATGCCCCATTGACATAATTTACTCTCCCACTCTCCGGAATCTTCTTCCGGTTCACTTCAAGGGTATCTTTTGCTTTCTCCACCGCAGCCGCCTCGCTGTATCCTTTACTTTTGTAGAGGCGGTAATTGTCTGACATTTTCTTATAATTGGATTCTGTCTGCTCATAATCGATGATTCCGCTGCCGCAGTCCCCGGTTATGGCTGAGGCATTGGCGCTGCCGGACAGGAGGCTTTTGATAAACTCATTGGAAGCGCCCGGATGCTTCCCCCACAAAACTGCAGCCACCCCCGTGACGTGCGCTGCCGATATGCTGGTTCCCTTTTCCACCATGACGCCGCCCAGAACTCCTATGGATAAAACCCTGTCGCCCGGCGCTACTACATCCAATTCCTCCCCGGTGGAGCTGAACTCTGTCACGGCATTTTCCGAGTTTGTCGCTCCCACGGACAGAACCTCGTCAAAAGCGGCCGGATATTCTATTGTGGATTCGTCCTCTGCCGCATTGCCGTCATTTCCCGCAGACGCCACGATCAGAATATTATTCTGATATGCCTTTTTGATCGCTTCTTCGAGTTCTTCTGAATAATATCTGGTTCCAAAGCTCATGTGTATGATATTTACCTTTTTCTGAACCGCCCAGTCAATCGCCTCCACAATCCTGTCCACTGGCGCCTGGTTGCTGCTGTCCAGCACTCTGGCTACATATAATTCCACATTGGAAGCGATTCCGCAGATCCTGTCCTCGCTTTTCTCCGCACAGATAATCCCGGCAACGCCTGTTCCGTGTCCCGTCGTATCCTGATAGATTGAGTGGATTTCCTCCTCGCCGAGAAAATCTTTCCTCTCCGCAAAGGGTATATCCTCGTCCGTGTCCAGACCGGAATCCAGTAACGCCACCTTGATTTTGGGCAGTTTTCTGCTGTCATTATAGGAATCCTCTGCATGGATTCTGCTTATGTTCCACTCTGCCTCCGCAGAGACAGGAACTGCCCGGACCGGTTTGGGGCTTACTGCCAGACACTCTGTGCAGAGGGCCAGCGCCAAAAGAACGCTGACTGGTCTATTCATCCTTCTCATATGTTCTCCTCACTTTCGTCTGTATATAACCGGATTGCTGTATTTGCTGTACTCCTTCTGTCCATCCTTCTTATACATCGCCCGTATCTTACCCTTTGCGCCTTCCTTTATCTTTTTTACTGTAAAGGTCCGGCTCTTTTTTGAAACTTCCTTTATCTTTTTGAATTTCTTTGCCTTTGCACTACATTGATAAATCACATAGCCTGTTGCCCTTTTTACCTTCTTCCAGCTGAGTTTCAGGGATTTCTTCTTTGATACCCCTTTTAATTTTGGCTTGTCCAGGTTTGCTCCCACATGAACAAGGGCATAATCATAGGCTCCCTTGTAACTGTCATAGACGAGTACCGATGCCTCCCCGCATTTCAGCGCTTTGACCTCTCCCTTATCCGTCACGCTGACGACGGAAGCAGCGCTGCTTCTCCAGATGATTTTCTCCTTCGTGCGATTCTCCGGTATGATTCTGGCGGAAAGTTTTTTGCTGCTGCCGACAGTCATATTTATCCGATTGTCCTTCAGCCATATGTTGTTTACATACCGCTCCACTGTCACCTTGCACTGAGCCGCAAATCTCCCGTCTCTGGTCTGCACATGCAGAATTGTCGCACCGCACTTTATTCCCGTAACTCTACCGCTCTTATCCACTATCGCTATGGATGGATCGTCTGTTCTCCATGTAACGTCTTTGTCAGTAGCGTTGGCCGGCACCATATGCCACACCGGATTGACTGTCTCGCCTGTATCAAGCGACAATGTCTGCTGTACCGTGACGCCTCTCGCCTCGACCTTTTTTACCTGGATTGTGCAGGAATCCTCAAATCCTCCCTCTTTTGATATCGCCCGTACCGTCACAGTTCCGGGTTTTCTCGCCACATATCGTCCTTTTCCGTCCATCTGAAGAACTGACTCGTCTGATATGTCCCACTCGTAATCCTGTACGGTGGCATCTGCCGGGATAATTGACACTCTGATCCGTCCGCTCGTTCCGTCGTCCACCTCTGTCCTGTCCGGAATCACCTGAATCCCCGTCACCGGAACATAGGCTTTTACCGTAATCCGGCACTTCGCTGTCAGTTTCTCCTCTCCCACTGTCGAGACTGTGAGGACTGCGGTTCCTCTGTGCCGTGCGACGACATGCCCGCGGGCGTCTACTGTGGCGACATTGGTATTAGAACTTTGGTAGGTCAGTTCATGGCTGGTAGCTACCTGGGGACGGATTTGTACGTCCAGTTCCGTATCTTCTCCCTCATATAGCGTAAAATCCCCGACCGAGACTTCAACGACCGGTATATACACATCTTCTTTTTTTACATAGCCCCACTCTTCCTCTGTATCACCAAAGGTACCCTCTTCTAACTCCACCCGGTAAAAGCCGCCGCACTTTGCCACTACATCTGTCTCTGTATTTTCTGCCACTTCACATTTCTTCTCCGTATCGTATGAAGTGATGCCCTCCGTGTCGGAACAGCCCCAGTATACAGTAGCTCCCGCCTTTATGTAACCAGTTACAAACTCCCCTGTTCCATCGTCAAAAAATGTCAGATTAGACATGAGTAATGTTCTGACCACACTTTCACCGTTGACTTTACATGTCATTCGTATCACAGCGGCGCCTTCTTTGAGTCTCGTAGCCAGCCAATAATCGTTTTGCTTCTCTATACTGCAGACAGCACTGTCACTCGTTGTAAAGGAGACATCTGTCAACGTTCCGGAACCCGTTGGTTCTGCCGCTAATTTTACCTCTCCTCCTACGGCCCCTCCCAGATGAAATCTGGATTCGCCGGTCTCACCATAAACAATTATCCTGGCGCCTTTTCCTATGCGTTCTGCCCGGACACACGGGCTGCTGTTCATACCGCACAATCCCAGAATCACTAAAAACAGAAGCGCTTTTTTCCATCTCTTTATCTCTCTCACTTTTTCCCCTTCTTTCCCTTTCCGACATATACTTTCTTGATTACCCGTTTCTTTGCCCCTGCCTTCCGCGCCATCTTAACATACCTTCCAGATAACTTTCTGCCAGTCTTGACTCGGACGCGCTTTGCTTTTTTTAGGGCTTTCTTCTTTATTCCTTTTAGTTTGTAAAATTTTCCGTTAAGAAATATTTTATTGCGGAGCGTTACCTTCTTTTTGGTAATACGAATCAGAATAACCTGCTTCTTCTTGCGGCCGGATTTTTTTATCCGGTATACGCAGCCGTACCTCTTAAATATTTTCCCTTTTTCATCCGATATTTTACGCCATGCGGCAGTAACCGTAATCGAATCGGAATAACCGTCTACAAAGTTGTTTAACTTTGTCTTTGCTGTAACCTTTTTGTCATGGTACTTCCACCCGGCAAATATATAGCCCCTTCTCTTTGTCTTCTTTTCCGGAAGTAAATTTGAACTGCCCCAGATGACATTTTGTCTGTCGGGCACTTTACTGCCGCCTCTCTCATCATAATAAATGGTATAGACTCTCTTTGTGAACCGGGCATACAGCACAGGAATATGTCCGGGATCGTCGTCTGAAAATTGTGAACGGTGTATATCTCCGTAAGTCGTCTGCGCAGTAACCGGTAATCCTCCCGTCGCAGCTGTATACCAGCCGCCAAAAGAATATCCGCACAAACTTGGTTTCGGGATTCCGGACGGTATGTTGCGGGAATCCCATGCATAGCCGGTACGCTTGTTCGGAGAAGGCATATTCTCTACTTCTTTTCTTAAATCGTCCGGCAGGGCGACGCTCAGTGTCAACTTGTACTCCTTTGCCCTCCACACTGCTTCGAGAACCGTGTAGTCCCTCCCGCTATCGGAGGCAGCGTCTTTATATTGTATATCATCAGCATTGGCAGATGTAATTATCCTGCCTGTCTCCGTCTTCCAGCCGCTGAGTTCATAACCGGGGCGTGTTGGGATTTCCTTGCCTTCCGGAATTAACCCTGCGCTCCACCAGTCAGTCTTTGCATCTCTGGCTTTCCCATTCAGTCCGGTTCCCTCTGCCCGGTATATCACCCTGTAGAATTTTTTCTCCCAACCGGCATACAGTTCCAGATTTCTGTCCAGAATCTGATGAAAGGAATATGGCTGTCTTCTGTCCCTGTCGCTATACCAGCCAGTAAAGGTATACCCATCCCTGACAGGCTCCTCCGGCGCAGAATCTTCGGTGCCATCATAATATCTGGCTGTGATTGTGCTCCCACCGTCTGTCTGAAAACTCTCTCTGTACCCATTTGCAACGGTAAGCGTTATATTCATTTCAGAGTCCATGGATTCGCCCGGAGAACCGGCAATTGCAAAATGATACGTATAAGACACCGTCTGTATCTCATCTGAGCAGTACACAACACCGGTTGACGGATTATAGCCGGAATGGATGCCATCTCCCTCCGCTCCATCAATCAGCACATCCGAAATCCGGCTCACATCAATCTCCGGATCCAGATCAGTTAAATTAACCAGATATTTTCCGTCCTCCTGATAGCCTCCCACATCTCTATACTGGGACGAACAAGCAAGTAACTCTATTGCACTATTTGGCGCAAGATCCATATGGGCAAGTGCGCAGCCCGACACTTTCAGTTCCTTTAATATGGTGCAGGAACGGATATTCAGAGTTGCAATCGGCGCATGGGAACAGACTAGAATCTGCACCCTCGGATTATGGGACAAATCCAGTTCTTTGAGCCCCGAATTGTTACAGTAAAATTCCCTTAGTTTGGGAAACGCCTCAATCCCGGATACATTCGTTATATCTGTGCGCCCTGCAACGGATAGCACACGGACGGTCTCACACTCCTCCTTTGACAGATAACCGTCCTCGTCCAGATCAAATGTATTCCCGGAATATCTGCCACTGACAAAAACCTCTTTCCCAATATATTTGAGGAAATTTTCGTCGTTGAATATTTTGCGGCCGCTCTTGTCCTGGCCGGTGGCGAGCGAGACAGGATAGTTTATTCCGGAATCGTTCACAATCTCCTGTGTATACCCCTTTGATATAATGCCGCAAAATCCAACCGCCGCAATTGCGATACATACTGCCACCCATGTTTTTTTAATTTTCATCTTCATACCTCCTCCATACCTTTCTTCCCCTTTGGTACACCGGAATTTCCCTTATAGTTCCTATTGTATAGTAAGGCACTTATTTCGTCAAACAGGAATATATATTTTTCGAAAACGCAAGGCGCTTTCTATTGTAATAATCCCCGGCATATGATATAATACGGAATTGTTGCAAATAACAGCCTATGTGTGCGCAGAAATGAGGATTTAGTATGATGAAAATATATCGTGATATATACAGCACGGCGGAAAGGCATCAGCCGCTCTACCACAAAATCGTATTCTATTTTACCCTGTCTTTTGCCATATACACTCTGTTTGGCCGTTTTACCTGGCTCCACGGGCTGGTGGAACACACAATCAATTCATTTGTATATGTCTTCGTCGCCTGTTTCGGTTTTTTCCTGTTTGCGATTGATTTGTTTTTCTATAAAAATTATAAAAAACTGCCCGGATATAAGTTGTCCGCTGTTTTTATACTGTGCGCCCTTATATCCTCCGCCCTCAATATGCGCTACGGCGTGAGTTCCAATATCTCAACGCTGGTCTGGCTCACCGTGCAGATGGGCCTGTTTGCCACTGCGGGACATCTCCTGTCAGAAAAACGGTACCACCGATGGCTCACCCTGTTCTTTTCCATCGGAGGCGCCATATGGGGATTCGCCGCTGCCGTGTCGCTGTATCAGTTCTTCTTTGTGCGCGGATATCTCATTCCCATGAACGGCCGTCTGATTCGCCAGAGCCTGTATGACAACCGGCTATTCGGCGTGTTTATCGATCCCAATCTGGGTGCGTTTGTGGGCTTTATCTTCATGTGGGGAATGGTATATCTCATGTTCCGCTTCCGGAAAAAAAGAGTGTGGATTCCCGGAATCATAAACTGCATCCTCCAGCTCTTATACATAATCCTGTCCGGCTCACGGAGCGCCCAGGTGTGCATGGTCGTCTCCCTTTCCTATGCGCTTCTCTATGGACTGGTAAAATATTACAAAAAAAATAAAGCGCCCGGAAAGGCGCTCCGCGTCGTTAATTATATAGTTCTTCCGATTCTGTGCGCCGCCCTCATCTTCATCTCATTCGCCGGAATCCGAGCCGGCATGGCTGAGCTCGCCAATGCGGTGGCGCCAGAGATTCACTCCGGCGCGGAGGAACTGGAGCGGACGGATATTGCGGATGACTCCTCCAACAACCGGCTGTCTATATGGAAGGGTTATCTGATGCTTTTAAAAGACCGGCCCATCTTCGGACTGTCTCCGAGAAATGCCTGGAATTACGCAGACGCCGAGCACCCGGACAGCTATCTGGCCGAGCACCACTACGACGTCCACAACGCATATATCGCTGTTCTGGCGGGCATGGGAATCGTGGGATTTCTGGTGCTCGCGGCGATGATAACCGGACTTCTGAAAATCCTGATCCCCCGGATATTTAACACGGATCGCATGACGCCCGTTTATTTTATCGCATTGCAGTTGATATTGAACATAGCTGTATTCGTCCTGTTCTATCCCGGCATCTACTTTACCAACGGCATCGACACTGTTCTGTTCTGGATTGCCATTGGATTTGCCACAGCCGGAGAGTCATGACAGCCGGCGTCTCCCGCCGCGCCGCCCGTTCATCTCTTTCGCGTGCGGACGATGCGCCAGTACAGCCTCCTGTGGAGCATCAGGGCGCAGAGGGACAGTTTTCTCCCCTTACCCACATATGGATTTTGAAGTATGGAACCAAAATGATGTCTCAGCCAGAGGCGGATCTCCCTCTCCTGAGGCATTTTTGTATGCCCTGTGAGGATCATTTTGTCATAGGTGTGAAACCATGCCCAGATCTGGCGGAATCCGGCCTCCTCGCGGAAAGCGCCGCTCTCCGGCAGCGCGCAGATCCGCCGGTACGCCTCGATCAGATCCATGTCCCTCGCCGAAAAATCCGATGACATCAGGCTGCCCTCCCTGTGATTGTAGTGGTAGAGGGGCTTTGTGTCAAATACCACCCGTTCCATTTTCATCAGCACACGCACGACGCCGCAGACGTCTTCCCCGATGGCAAGATCCGCCGGAAACATGTCGTCCGGAAGACATTCCCGCCGGAACAGTTTGCAGACCGGCCCCGCCGTGGCAATATAATTTTTCAGCACTTCCCGCACGGCCCCCGCACCGTCTTCCGTGCGCCGAACCGGCTTCTCCGGAAAATTTCTGCGGCGGCTACCGTAGTCATGGATCAATCCGCAGAGAGCGGCGTCAGCTCCCTCCCGCCGTATATCTTCGACCAATATCTCCACCATATCGGCCTCTATCCAATCGTCGCTGTCCACAAACAGCACATACTCCCCCTGTGCCTCGACGATTCCCCGATTCCTGGCCGCAGAAGCGCCTCGGTTTTCCTGGGAAATGATGCGGATCCTCTTATCCTGCGCCTGACGGCGCCGGCAGATGGCGGGGCTGCCGTCCGATGAACCGTCGTCGATCAGGAGGATTTCCAGCTGCCCATAGGTCTGGGCGCAGATGGAATCCAGGCAGTCTTCCAGATATTTTTCCGAATTGAACACCGGCACGATCACCGAAACGATTCCCTCTTTCATTCTTTGCGCCTCTCCTTCGGGTAATACTTGCCCCGGTATATCCGATAGCTGTTCTCCAGGTCAATGCAGATCCCGTCGTGGGAGGGTATCCGCTCACTCTCCGGCGGGAGTTTCATATAGTCGCCAAAGGCCATTTTCAGATAAGTGTCATATCCCACCGGCAGGGGGAGCATTTCCCCCTCAAATTCATGATATACCGCCGAGGCAAAAATCTCTCTCGGATACTCGTTCACCATATAATTGTATCGCACGCAGAGTTCGGTGACGCAATCGCAGCTGTCAATCGGGTACTTCGACATGTGCCTCTCCGCCAGCGCAGCTATGCGGTAGCGCCGCCTCCAGCCCGGCGCCACGGCCAGCATGGCCCTGCCGATTAGCTCAGGGATTTTCCCCTTGCTGATGGGCGGTTCCTGATTAATATAAATCTGATAGACAAGCCCCCACAGAAGCTGGATTCTGCGCTTCAGCCGCCCGGACGGACAGCCGTCAAGGGGAAGCACCTCCAGACGCACCCCGTGGGCGGTATCCAGATCCATCTGCCTCTCTTTGATAAACGTGGTGTCCTCGTCCGTTATGGCCGTGAGCTGGGAGCGCTCAAAATTCTGCGGGCCGGAGCGGGTGAGGCGGTATTTGTCCTCGTCCATCTGCTGATGCCAGAGAATACACATTTTCTCGTAATCCTCCCTCGGCATAAACACGTCGATATCATCGTCCCAGGGAATAAACCCGCCGTGGCGGACAGCGCCGATACAGCCGCCGCCGCACAGGTAGAAAAGCAGTCCGTTATCCTCGCAGAATTTTTTGAATACCAGCGTTATCTCCAAACATTTTTTCTGCAGTTTTTTCAGTTGCGCCGGTGTCTGCTCCATGTTCTCTCTCCTTCTCCATACATATTATTTTTCACACTGTCCTTCCCCGTCTGTCATATAGTAGACGCCGCGGTAAGCGGTATAGGGCGTGTCCAGATCCACAAAGAGGCAGTCGTGGGGGGCTCTCCGCTCCTCCCTGGGGGGAAGTTTTCTGTAATCCCCGAAGGCAGTCCGCAGATACTGGTCGTAGCCCGCCGGAACGGGAAGGATCTCTCCCTCAAACGGAACCTCCACATAGGAGGCGAACCACTCCTTATCATACCAGTTTCTCATATAGCCGGGCCCGGAGCACAGTTCCGTAATCCCCCGGCAGTCCGCGATCCGGTACTTTGTCATTTTGCGCTTTGCTGCGGCCCATATCCGGTAGCGGATTTTCTGCCCCCGGAATATTCCAAGTAATATCCGGCTGCCAAGAGCCATCAGGCCGCCGTGATGTTCCGGCACGACCTGGGCGCAGAACAGGGAGTAGACCAGCGCCCAGAAGCACTGCTTCTTCCTCTGCCAGCCCGAATCCGGATAGCCGTCCAGAGGCAGGATATCCAACTGGGCGCCGTGCACCATATCCAGATCCGCCTGATAAGGTTTGATGCAGGTAGTCTTTCTGTGGCGCAGCGTGGCAAAGAGATTGCGATCCGTAAATTCCGCATCGGACACGGACAGCGCCAGATCCCTCCCCGGCTCATAATCTTTCCATTTTTTTACAAAAACTTCGTAATCCTCCCTCGGCATAAAGAAATCCAGGTCATCGTCCCAGGGAATGAACCCCCCGTGGCGGACGGAACCGATACAGCCGCCGCCGCACAGGTAGGCGGTGAGGTGGTTTTCTTTGCAGAACCGGAAGAACAGAACAGCCATGGACAGGCTTATTTCCTGCATCTGCTTCAATTGTTCATTTGTGTATTCATGCGCTCTCTTTTCCATGTTTCATCTGCTCCTTTACCCGCTCCACAGAGGGACACGTCTTATGCTTTCCTCTCCAGAACGGCATTTTTGCCAGGCCTGCCCAGGTACCCGCCCCGTAGCTGATATGTAAGAGGAAAAACAGCACGGGAAGCAGGAGCCGGGACGGGCTCTTTTCCCCGCCCCACAGTGCGCAGACTGTCATGGCGGCGGCGAGGAACACATAGGCGCCCCACATCAGAAGGGCCGGCCAGACGACTCCGCAGAGCGCCAGCGCCGTCGTGAGCACGATCCCCGCCACAAAGGCGGCCGGCACAAAATAGTACAGCGACAGGCAGCCCGGACACACGCCCGCCGTCAACCCGATCCAGTAGCCGTTTGCAAATTTCTGACGGCACATGGCCCCCAGAGTGGGCCGGATATACTGATAGGAGCGGATCTCCGGCGACAGACACAGCCGGTATCCTCTCCGCCTCATGCGGTAATGTATCTCATTGTCTTCCGTGCGCCCCAGATCCTCCCGAAATCCGCCCACGTCCTCAAAGACCTCCCGGCGGTAAGCGCCGTGAAACAGGGAGTTCACATAGATTTTCTCCCTCTCTCCGGAGGACTCCCCGCGGGAGGGTTCCCTCCGGAAGGAGGCAATGCTGCTACCAAAGAGAGATTCCTCCGCCGCCAGGAGGGTTTTCTGCCACTCCTTCTCCCCCTCGCAGATTACCGGTCTCGCCCCGCCGGATATCATCTCCCCGCTCCGGAGGTTCTCCACATTTTTTTCAACAAAATCCGGCGGAATATGGCTGTGGGCATCTACTCGTAGAATGGCCTCCCCCGCAAAGTGGATCAAGGCCGTATTCCAGCCGCAGCTCTGGGAGCGCCCCGGATTATCAAGCACCCGGACGCCAGCGTATTCCGCCCCGTAGCGGGCGGCAAACTGCTCCATCTGTCCTCTGGTTCCATCGCCGGAGCCGCTGTCAATCAGGAGAATCTCCGTCTTATCCCTCGGATACGTCTGTTCCAGGATATCCGACAGCAGGGCAGGCAGCCGTTTTTCTTCGTTATACGCCACTACGCACAGCGATAATTTCATAATATATAAACATCCTCCATTCCCAGGCATATCTAGCCGGTTCATATGTATGTATTATACTCTATCCGGATAACCGGCGCAAGAAAAACACTTGAACTGGCGCGGAAAAGTGATTATACTATAGATATTCAGACAATGGCGGGGAGCGCCATATGTCCTGCAATGGGGAGGAAATGTTTTGGGTAATTACAAGGAGGACATCGCCGTTATCATTCCGGCCCTGGATCCGGACAACCGCATGACGGCCCTGGTGGAACAGCTGCACACCGCCGGCTTCCGGAATATCATTCTGGTAGATGACGGCTCTGCTCTGGAAAACCGGATTTACTTCCGTGAATGTAAAGACAAATACGGCTGCAAAGTCATTCGCCATGTCGTAAATTTCGGCAAGGGAATGGCTCTTAAATCTGCCTTTAATTATATCCTCGAATCCCGTCCGGAACTCATGGGAGCCGTGACGGTGGACTGCGACGGACAGCATATCCTACAGGACATCGACACCTGTGCCAGGCTGACAGAGGAGCACCCGGACAGTCTGATTCTTGGGTGCCGCCAGTTTCGGGAGGACAATATTCCCCTGCGGAGCCGGTTTGGCAACCGTCTGACGCGGCAGGTCATACGGCTGTTGTGCGGAATCCAGGTCTCAGATACCCAGACAGGTCTCCGCGGGCTCTCTACGCCGCTAATCCGCGACTACTTTGCCAGCACAAAGGGAGAGCGTTTTGAATATGAGATGAATATGCTTATCGCGGCCAGGGAAAATATGATACCGATTCGCGAATTTCCCATTGCGACCATATATCTGGAAAATAACGAGAGCTCACACTTCAATCCCTTTCTGGATTCCATACGGATCTACAAGGTGTTTTTGAAATTTATGCTCAGCTCGCTGTCCAGTTTCCTGATTGACATTTTCCTCTATTGGTTCTTCGGGGTGATCCTGCGTCCTCTGGTACCGGACAGCATACGGATCTTTGACATCTCCGTGCTCATTCTGCTGCGCACGGTGATCTCAAGGCTGTTGAGTTCACTGTATAATTTCCTGATGAACAAAAACCAGGTATTTAAGAACGACTCCAAATCCCCGGCTATCATTGTAAAATATTATACGCTGTGCGTCGTACAGCTTTTGCTATCCGCCTTTTTGGTAAACCATCTTCTGGGATTTATCGCCTACTCCACGATACGCAAGTGTATCATTGATACCATTCTCTTTGCCGTCAGCTTCCAGATCCAGCGTGAATGGGTGTTCAAAAAAGAACCGAAACTCACGCATCAGAAAAGGCCCGGCTGAAATGCATGGGCCTTTTATTTACCGGACAAGCCTCCCTGTCTATTCAGAAAAAGTCAGCCCCTCCGCCTCCTTATATATCTCATAGAATTCCGGACAGGTATGCTTCAGGCTGACCGGCCGCCCCTTATCGTCCAGATAACAGTGCGAACTCCTTCCGGTGCAGCGGAGCTCACCCGTCTCCTTGTCTTTCACCTCGTAGGTCACGATCAGCCGGATACCGTTGAATCTCTCAATGCGGGGATATATCCGCACGCTCTCGCCAAACCGCGTCATGGAGTGGTAACGGCACTCCACAGACATCACAGGACAGATGACTCCCTGCTCCTCCATGCGCGCGTAACTCATATCCACCTGATCCAGAAAATCCACCCTGGCTTCTTCAAACCAGCGAATATAATTGGAGTGGTGGACAATCCCCATCTGGTCGGTCTCGTAATATTGCACTTTGTGCTCATAGGGTACAATTTCCATAGCGCTCTACTCCTCTTTGCTCCAATCAGAATCGTCCAGGATCTGCTGAATGGCAAAACGGGGACGCCCCTTTGTCTCCAGATATACTTTGCCGATATACTCGCCGATAATGCCGATTGCCAAAAGCTGCAGGCCCCCCAGCGCCCAGATTGAAACCATCAGGCTGCTCCAGCCAAGCACCGTGTCGCCCATGAAGTGGCGCACGAGGGAATAAATGAGAATAGCCAGGCTCACGAGAAAGACCGTCAGTCCAAGGCTCAATATAAAGCGGATAGGCTTTATGCTGAAGGACGTGATGCCGTCAAAGGCAAAGGAAAGCATCTTCTTCAACGGATACTTGCTCTCACCGGCCAGCCGCTCCCCTCTCTCATAATACACCTTGTCCGACGGATATCCGATGAGCGGCACGATACCCCGAAGGAACAGGTTTACCTCCTTATAGCCCTCCAGCGCCTCCAGCACCCGACGGCTCATCAGACGGTAATCCGCGTGATTAAAGACAATATCCACGCCCATCCACAGCATGATCTTGTAAAATCCCTCCGCGGTAAATTTTTTAAAAAACGTGTCCTTTTTGCGGCTGCTCCTCACCCCGTATACCACATCCATGCCGTCGTAGAACTTCTCCACCATCTCATCAATGGCATTGATGTCGTCCTGCAGATCCGCATCGATGGAAATAGCGGCGTCACAGTGTTCCTTCGCATACATCAGGCCGGCCAGAACCGCATTCTGATGACCTCGGTTTCTCGAAAGATTCAGCCCGCACACACAGTCGTATTCCCCGTGAAATTTTGCAATCAGAGGCCATGTCTGGTCTTTTGAACCGTCGTTGACATACAGGATACGGCTCTTTCTGCTTATTTTCTTCTGCTCCATCAGGCTGTGGAGCTTGTCCGCCAGTTTTCCGGCCGTGTCCGTCAGAACCTCCTCCTCATTGTAGCAGGGCACCACTATATAGATAATCGCTTCCCTATCCATGAAATTTCCTCCTTATCCGCTCTTACATGCGTTAATATTCTACCCTATTTCCGCCCTTTTTGCAATAGCATTTGACTTTTACGGCCGGAATCGCTATAGTATAAATTAAGATTAGGAATGGAGAGTATTATGGACAAGCATTTCGGGGCCGGTGTAAAGACGGCCATTCTGATTTTCCTGTACAATATCCAAGGTTTTTTCCGCTCCCGCGGACTCATGCAGGACAACAACAGTCTGCGCCTGGAACGGCTGCGGAATCGCTGTCAGGGCAAACGGTGCTTTCTGATTGGGAACGGCTACGGCCTGACCGGAGAGGAGTTGGAGCGCCTGCAGGGAGAATATACCTTTGGCGTGGACATAACCGTGTGCCGGACTTCCGGAAAGGAAGCCTGGCAGCCAGCCTTTCACTGCGTGACGGACGCGGCGGACGCCTCCGGACTCGGCGCACAGCTGGCCGAAATGCCAAAAGTCTCCCTCGTTACGACGAAGCGCGCCTACCGGCAGATGAAGAAGAAACCCGTGAATACCATCTATGTCCGGACGCTCCCCTGTCTGCGCTACCGTGTGCGCGGAAATCTTCAGGCCTACTGCAGGGAGGGGGCCGATACGCTCTCCCTGGCGGCAGAGTTCGCATTCCACATGGGATTTGGCGAAATCTATCTTCTAGGTGCGGGCGGCCGCATGACAGACCGCGCCCTGAGCGTATACTCCCGACTGGACAGATATGCCGCAAAACATGGTATCCGTATCTACAATGCGGGCTGCGAAGCCGCTCCGGAGATTTTCCCACAGGTGAAACTGACAGATATTCTCAACCGAAACTAAAAACACAGGATACATATAAGGAGAGCCTATGGAAAACAGACTTAGAAAAATCCGCCTCTTTGCCATGGACGTAGACGGCACTCTCACAGACGGCAGAATCTATATCGGCAACAGCGGAGAGATTATGAAATCCTTCAGCCCCAGAGACGGTTTGGGAATCCGCCTGCTCATGAAACACGATATCGTCCCCGCTGTCATCACCGGACGCACCTCCCGCATTGTGGAGCACCGCTGTCGGGAAGTCGGAATCACGGAACTCTATCAGGGGATACACAACAAGGACAAAATCCTGCGGGAGCTGATGGAAAAATATCGCCTCTCTCCAGAGGAGACCGCCTATATCGGAGACGACATGAACGATCTGAGCGCCATTCGCGTCGCGGGCGTCACCTTTGCCCCGGCCGACTGCGCAGACGCGCTTCTCCCCTATATTGATATCCAGCTGACAAAAAAAGCCGGTGACTCCCCTGTGCGGGAAGCCATCGACATGATTTTAGATGGACGCCTGAGCGAAAAGGATTATGAGGATCTCTGAGCCCTGCGCCTCCACCGCCGGAGTCCATAAAATATCCTGTATATGACCACCGCCGTGCCAAAGGCAAGCACTAACTCCGTGCAGAAGATCAGGACAGGATTGTGCGACGCATAGACGATCCCCTGACCGAACTGGTAGATATAAAACGAATGTGTCAGCCAGACAAGCGTTATATAACGCGAGGCCTTATTCGCCAGCCACACGACGGGCGGCAGTTCGCGGAACAGACATACAATGGAGAATATGATCGGCGCCGCCAGCAAAAAATCATACATGCTCCCGCTGAACGTGTGCCGGAGATACAGACTGCCAAACAGGACAAAAAGCCAGACCGGATAGCGCAGGAAACTCCTCGGCGAAATCCGGTACAGCCAGGAAAACACCTGAAATCTCGCAAAAACCATTCCCATCGCATAGGCGGGGAGAAAGTGCAGCGTGTTGCGCAACAGCGTTCCCCACACAGTGTACGCAAATTCCTTAAACATTTCAAACGTAAGAAGCGTGTTAATCCCCAACCAGGAAAATATTCCCACTCCGAATATGATAAGAAAAGACGTAAAGAAATCATTTTTCTTTCTGCTCACAAGACGGAGCAGCAAAGGCGTCATCATGAGGAGCACCATAAACGGGAGTATGAACCACCACTCGCTATTATACTTCTCAAATCCCAACATCCCCAGAATGATACTCTTGAGATTGTACGATATCTCCCAGGAGGCGGTTATATTGGCCTTCCTGACGCCCAGAAAATAGTCGATCGGCACGAAAATCAGCATGACCTCGCAGACCGTTACGAGCAGGTTAAAGATGCGTCCGGCAACCGCCTTCGATATATTTTTCTCCTTGCGCATAGTGATATAGGTTCCATATCCGCTCAGCAGTAAAAACATGACCACGCAGAGATTGAGCGGCGTGCAGATTATCTCCTCGATTGGCCTGCCGTGCAGCACAAACAGGCTGTTATACATATTCTGCGGCAGAATACGGTCTGTAAATCCAAACAGATGGTGCAGGATCATGAATACGATGGCCGCTAACTTCGCTATGGCCGTGTCCGTCTTCGTAAAGCAGAACGCCCCCGCCCTCTGTCTGCGCACACTCTTTTTCTTCATGGGGTATCCTCCTCTCCGTGCTTTTCCTTTACAAGTCCCTTACGCAGTTCCACATAGCCCTCGCAGGACAGCAGCGCCATCAGGGGCAAGAACAGCACGATATAGCGTGAATTGCACTCCCACAGCGTCATGAGCAGAGCGATGCCGAGCATAGTCAGGCGGGCGGCAGACAGCGCCCCGCCCCTCTCCGTATTTCTGAGCGCCGCCAGGGCTCCGGCCACCATTCCGGCCACCATGACGCCGTAATATAAACTGAGGACGACCAGGAAAATCCCGTTTTTGTCCCCGTCCTGCCTCACAAGTTCCTCCAGCCAGCCGTCCGGATCGTGCTTTGCGCGCGACAGATATTCGCATCCGGCGAACGAGGGATCGCTCCATGTCCTGAACTGCTTGTCAACAAAAAAGAATTTGAGATTTCCGGCCGCGCTCCTCGCCCTCAATCTCCTTTTTATCTCGCTCAGGTTCGCCCTCTGTTTCTCCTCATAGCTCGGAAAACTGCCTGTAAAATCTACGTCCTCCTGGTTATAACCCCCGTATTTCAGCGACATCATCACCCAGTGGCTCATGGGAAATTCGTTTTTGTCATAGTCCTCTGCGTCTATGGGAAGGAGCCGGTACAGCCCCGCGCCCAGCGCCGTCCTGCTGCCAAATGCGCAGAGAACGGCGATAAGAAGCCCTGCGACAAGCCCCTTCACCGCCGTGCGCCTCGATTCCAGGAGCATCGTGAGAAAAACGGCCAGGACAAAGATAAATACCGTCACTTTTAATTTCCATGCCACCCCGGCCAGCAGTCCAAACAGCGCCAGCAGGCAGAGCGGGCCCGCTCCTCCCGCCCCTTTTCTCCGGAGTACAAGCCACACATACAGCAATATCATAAGGAGCATCATACCCGAAGTGTCTGTGTAGGCATAGGGCGACCACATCCAGAGAGGGAAACAGAGCCAGAGAAACACACCGGCAAAAAACGCTTTCTTTTCGCCCCACAGCATGACAGCTATGTGATGGAACAATCCAATCGAGACGAGCACCATCAGACATCCCATGGCGATTGTCAGGTGAAAAAACTGTGCAAAGCTGACAGAGGGAACCGCCATATGAACCAGAGAGAACAGGCAGACAAGCACGCCGTACCAGAGCTGGTTATTCGGATAGCGTGCAAAATAAATCGCGTCCGCCTTTTCCCCCGTAAATACATACTCTGCCGCCGAGCGGATCAATTTGCCCCAGTCCCATGAGAGATCGTCTGCGCAGACGGAAAGGGCAAAAGCAAACATGAGAACGGCTCCCACGACAAAGAGACACAGCCACATCGTCCGGTACGGCAGCCGGCCCACGCCGCGGGGACGGCTGCGCAGCACCCATACTATGACAGCCAAAAGAAACGGTAAAAGCAAAAGCGCCGGTAGAGCCCCGGACGCCATACTCACCAGGGCAATAACGGCGATTGCACACACAAACAGAACATACAGGACATCGACGGCCCTAATCAGCAGGTTCTTCTTCATACTTCCAGTCCTCACGAACAATCTCATTCAACGCAATATCCACGTCTCTCTCGGCCACATGGATATAAAACCTCACCCTGTCCCAGTCGTCCGGCAGATCAATGGCAAATCTGGCATGATAATAACAGCGGACGCGCCTGCCCAGAATATACATATTCTTCCGGCTCCTATACTCCTTCGCCTCTATGCGCTGCCCATGGTACTCCACAAACAGCCCGTCGTCCGGTTTCATCGCATAAATCGGCGTGTAGAACGTCGCCTTCCACATGCCGTGGAAAGGAGAATCAGGCCTGTCTATTTTGGGATACAGGTTGACTCTGCGCTCCGACATCTTCGCCATCAGTTTTCTGTTATACATAAACAGGCAGTCGGAATCTGTGTATACCCTGTCTGCGCGAACCGGCCTGTCCGCCCGAATCGAGAGCATCATGTCGATAATCGGCAGCGTCGTCGGCATCTGCAGAATAATATCCACGCTTATCTTTTTCAGAATTTTATGCAGGGCATGGCAAAAATCGTCCAGTTCCTGCTCTGTCAGCAGATTCTGAATCATATCCTGGCGGTCTTTGAACATGAACTGCCTCATGTGATAGACAATCAGAAACTGCACATACGGAATCACACGCAGTTTCTTCCTTCTGGAATATCTCATCAGACTGCCGTATCCCTCTTTGAGGAACGTCGTATATCTCTCCTTGCTCCTCCACGCCACATCCACGAGGGAAGACTCGTCCGCGCGCCTGCGGTAATAATAATATGCGCCGGGGAGCAGTCCGTACCGCCCCTCGTCAAGAATCACCTGGTTGATCGCCAGCGCGTCCTCCCAGAAATTCATTTTTTCATTGAAATGTATACGGCGGAATGCGGAGCCGCGCAAAAACGTACCGCCGATGTAATAGTGGGGATAGGTGTAATCCTTCCTTATATCCACCACTTCCCTGTCGCGGAACCGCCAATTGGTCTTGTGTTCTTTCTCCACTGCGTCAAAGACACGGATCTCCACCGTGGCCACATGAATGTCCGGATGCTCGTCAAAATAAGCGGTAACACGCTCAAATACATCCTCGCCGATCCTGTCATCCGAGTCAATAAAACTCACCACCACATCATCGCCCCACTGACGGCACTGTTCCACGCCGTAGTTGCGGAGCGCTGAAACGCCCTGATTCTGATCGAAATGCTTCAATATGATGTTGTCTGGATAGGCCTCCTGGTACTCCTGACAAATCGCCAGCGAACCATCTGTGCTGGCGTCGTCCAGAAGAAGCAGGCGCACGTTCTCCCTGAAAGGCAGTGTCTGGTTTACAATGCTGTCAATGGCTGCCCTCAAATACTGTTCGGTATTGTAAATTGGCATAATCACTGCTATCATCTGCTATCACTTCTCCCAAAGCATAATCGTCTTACCAAAAGATTTCTGAATATCCATCTCAAATGCGCGTTTCATATCGCGAATCGAGCGAACCGGAATGACGGCTCCCACTATATTGGACAGATAGTTGATAATTTCCGCGTGTTCCTCATAAAGAGAGATGGTTTTTTCAAAATCCGCCCGCCCGCTCCGGCTGCTCCCAAAAATACGCAGTCCTTTTTCCAGCACCATACGGGTGTTAATCGGCACCGGATACTCCGATACTCCCAGAATGGAAATCGTTCCCTCCGGTCGTATATAATCGATAATCTGGTCTATCGCCTTGCCGGAACCGGCTCCCCCCACGCACTCAAACGCATGGTCGAGCTTCAGCCCGTCCGGAATGTGGCTGACCGTATATGTTCCATCGGCAAATGTAAAATCCGATAGTTTGTCCCTGTTGATGCCAAATATATACAGGTTTGTCTCTGGAAACATCATGCGGAACAAAAGCGCCGTGATATATCCCAGATTGCCGTCGCCCCATATGCCCACCGTATCCCTTCTGCCATGGGCAATACCGTCAAAACGCCGGATTGCATGGACGCTCACGCTGACGATCTCCGTAAAGGCGGCCACTTCCTTATCAATTCCGTCCGGCAGACGGAGCAGACGATCCTGGCGTATCTGCACATACTCCTGCATAAAGCCGTTGAAGCCGCTGGCCCGAAACTTGCTTGAGCGGAGGTAGTTCTCCGCAATGTAGTCGTCCTGTTCACAGGGCGTATTGGGAATCATAACCACCTCGTCTCCGGCCTTGAACTCGCCGGACGGATCGCGCAGGACAACTCCAATCGCCTCATGGATCAGCGCCATCGGCAGCTTCTCCTGTAACACATGGGCCTCGCGCAGGCCCTGGTAGTAACGCTGGTCTGCATTACAGATGGACAGGTGCGTCGGCCTGACAATGGCGTCTGTGCCCTGGAGTCCTATATTTTCATATGCCACCTCAAATCTTCGGGGCGCCACTAACTGATAAACCGTATTCAGCATCTGCTTCTACTCCTCTTGTTCTGTCTGGATCAGCGTCTCCGCCACCCGCAGATCATACGGATATGTGATCTTGATGTTGGAGACTTCCCCCTCGACAATATGAACTTCTTCTCCCTTCATCACAAAAATCTTGGCGGCATCTGTCAAAATCTCTTTTTCCTCATCCGTCAGCGATTCGTACAGCGCCTTCAATTTTCTGAGCCGGAATGTCTGCGGCGTCTGCCCCTGATACATTCTGCTGCGCTCCGGCACCTCCGAGATCACCTGCCCGTCTTCGCTCCGGACAATGGTGTCCGTGGAGGGCACCGCCGTGTCGCAGGCGCCGTATCTGCGGGCGTATTCTATATTCTGCTCGATCATGCGATGCGTCACAAAGGGGCGGACCGAATCATGTGTCAGAATGATGGTATCGTCGTCCACCTCATAGTTTTCTTCAATATAGCGGATTGAATTCATAATTGTCTCATTTCTTGTGTCTCCGCCCGCGATTACCGCAATGCGATCTGTCTCGCCAATATATTTCTTTATCAGATTTCTGGTATGGCTGATCCACTGTTCCGGACACAGCACCAATATCTTTTCAAACTTCTCGTTGATGTAAAACTTCTCAATCGTGTGGATAATAATTGGCCGGTCTGCAATATTGAGGTACTGCTTGGGCTTCTCGATATTGCCCATCCTGCTGCCCACACCGCCGGCCAGCAACACTCCAAATACCATGATATTCCACCTTTCTGACAAATATGCTTATCTATTTTACCATATTATCCGCCTGTTTTCAACTCCCACCGGCAAATATATTTGCCGTTTTTTCACACATGCCCCAACAGGCTCTCCACTGTCTCATAGGGCGACTGCGGATTTTCATATGCCATGTCCCTGCAGAATCTCTCCTGTTCCGCTGAGCACTCTCCGGCAAGCGGCAGCTCTGGCAGCCTGTCCACGCTGTTTAAGAACATAGACGGATAGTCCGCCGCCATATACTTTTCAAAGGAATTATCATTATATCCGCAGGCCCACACCGGTTTTTTGCGGGCCGCATAGCTTGCCGCAAAGCGCCCGTTATTCGTTATGAGAATATCCGTGGCGTACAGCATATCCTGCACCGGCAGGACGCGGTTTATATACCCAAAACGGTTCCGGTAGCGGCTGGAAAGGGAAAAAGAGCGCTCCATCAGAAGTTCGCTGTTTGTGAACAGAAAGCAGTCCCCCTCCCACTGCCGGAACAGTTCCCGCAGAGAAAATTCCTCCCAGTCCCTGCGCTTTTTTTCCTCGTCGCCATAGACGAGCACCGACACAAGTTTCTTCCCTCTCGCCTCCGGAAAATAGCCGTATATCTTCTTCTCCACCTGACGGCGCCGCTCCCCCTGAAGGAGATCCCACGCAAACGGAAGGGCCGCCGGTATGAGCGTCTGATCCTCCCGTATGCGGTAGGACTGCCTGAGCAGGCGCTCGGAAAACGGGGAGCCGGTCAGCACATAGTCAAAGGCCGCCAGCGTATTGCGGCTCCGCTGTCTGCCCGATTCAAGCGTCCGCATATTTTTGTACTGATAATCATAGGGAACAAAGAGCAGAATCCGCTTTCCCTCCCCCAGCAGACGCCTCATTCTGGCCTCCAGCGACGCATCGAGGCAGATCGCATTGGTCATCCCCTCGCAGAAGCCCCTCTTGGCTCTGTGGAACCCATATGCCGCCATCGGATTGGAACTGGTCTCGTCATTCAGGTAAAAACGAAATTCCGGATACCGCTCCGGATTCTTCGACAGATAGGACTTTATCAGCGCCAGGTCAATGCCCAGGCCGCGCCCGCGCGTACTCAGAAACGTGATCGTCTCTCCGCTCATTTCTCGTTCCCCCCTTCCATGTAATCGTGTATGATGCCCGCGATTCTCTCGCAGCTGTGCCCGTCACAGGCCGACATGTATTTCTCGATGAACTTCTCATAGCGTTCCGTCAGCACATGCTTATCCAGCGAGGTCAGATACCCTGTCAGGTCGCGCTGGTTCTCGTATACGTCTCCCGGCAGGTCGTCCGGATAATTGAGATAAAAGCCTCTGTTATAATTTAACAGGTCATAGCAGAAAAAGGCAATCGGCTTGCGCAGCAGCGCATATTCAAAGATCACCGACGAGTAGTCCGTCAGGAGCATATCCGACACATGCATCATGTCGTTGGTCGAAAAATCGCGGATGACACAGATATTGTCAAATTCCTGCTCCACAATCTTATTTTTCATCACAGGGTGCGGGCAGACGACAAACATCTGATCCGGCAGCAGGTCGCGGGAAAGTTTTTCAAAATCCAGATCCGGCTCAAATACCGTGCGGTCGTCCCCGATATCGCGGAATGTGGGCGCATATAAGATGACATATTTCCCTCTGAACTCCGGATGTGCCCGATACACCTTTTCCTTTGTATCCGCGATGAATCCCTCGTCAAAAAATATATCCGTACGAGGACAGCCGAGAGCCTTTATGCGGTGCACGTCCAGATCGAAGGCGTCCGCATAGATTCCCCGAATCCTGTTGCTGCTGACAGTCACCATACTGTACTGCGCGTGAGTCGCCCGATCGGCCGGAAGCGACATGTTCGTGCCCCTCTGCCCAAATTTCTTAAAGGCGCCGCAGGCGTGCCACAGCTGCACGACGCGCTGGTTCTGCCGCAGCTGGAAATGCCGCAGATAGCGGTCGTAGTCGTCCGTCACGATGACTTTGCTGACAATGGTGAGATAGTACATTCTGAGCTTGGTAAATACATTGTGCGGCAACATTTTGGCCGCCACCACTTTTTTACAGCGTATATGCGGGTACAGCGCCCTGGCATTGCCCTCCAGTTCGCCGTCCCTCCGGATTGTATAAAAGAGCACCTGATCCTTCACGCGGAAGAAGCGCCGCATAAAACTCACAATCTTGCGGAATAACACCTGATAGACCTTCTGATCCTGGAAGCGGAGCAGCTTGGGCAGGATCTCGTTCAAATCCGGCGACAGCTCCGGACTGTCCAGCCCGACTTCTCTGTCCAGCAGATAATCCCGCATCATCGGGATACTGTCCTCCGTCCCCACATAATCGACGTATGTATCTTCTTCGTCCTCGTAAAAGACAATCCCGTCGTTCATAAACGCATAATATCCGTACCGGTGAAACTCTGGAAGACGGGACAGGAGGCTCTTTTTTCCGTCCATTTTCCGCCCCGTCAGAAACTCTGTGCGAAAGAATTTGTTGGCCAGCGTATAATCCATCTTCATCTTTTCGTTATAGGAATAACCGGCCTTGATGGAGTTGAGGGCAATCGTGTCAAACAGCACGGCCTGCATATCCCCGAAATTCCGGTGATATATCAGTTCCACCAGAAAGTCAGCCGGTGATTTGATAAAGTTTTTGAGCGCATATTTGAAGGCATTGTTGGCATAGGAAACCTTATCGTCCGCAAAAGTGATATACGGGGTATTCGCCTCCTCCAGCGCCCGGAAGTACAATTCGTCGCAGTCGGAGACATCCAGGTAGAACATATTGTTCTGCCCGTATCCGCTCTCCTCCACTATCGGGCGGCAGCTCTCCGGCATCACGATGCAAAGCCCCACGAGGTTCTGCAGCGTCAGGCTCTGTAGCACGTGCAGAAATTCCTTCCTTCGCTCCGGCACGCCGTACAGCGCCACGGTAAACCACGCCTGCCGCAGCATATCATCGTCCTCCACGGCGAGGCGGGAGAGGGCAAATTCCGGATGGGCGTCCGCCAGCATGGACAGATCCCGCATGTCAAGCGCCGCCAGTTTGTCGTTCATCTCGCGGACAAGATGCGCCACCGTGTCCTTCTCCAATGTCCAGAATTTGGCGTAAAACTGATCCAGGAGTATCTGCAGCTCCTTGCGGTTAATCTCATTCAGATACTTGTGTATGCTGTCCTCGTGATCCTTCACTTCCTCTATGGAGCCATACTGCGGATAGTCGTTCCGGATACTCTCCTCCGCCGCCTCCGTAATCAGGCGGTGCGCCTCGATATAGTCGCGTATCTTCCAGGAGGAGACGGATGCCGTGATGGATTCCGCCTTCCCGTCGAACATACGGCGGTAGTGGAAAATCACTTTGTCCAGTCCCGTAATGCGGCTGCACCGGTATACATACCGCATCAGAAACGCCCCGTCCTCCGAATAGGAAATCGGAGGCAGGCGCAGATTATACTTCTCAATGATCGAGCGCCGGAACAGTTTATTGCACAGGGAAAATGTCCACAAAATCTGCGGATCATATTTATCGATCTTTTTCATTTCCACCAGATCATTAATCCCATTCACGGGAAATGTCTTAAAACGGTTGAATATATCATATTTGGCGATGACAAGGTCGGCGCGCCGTGTTCTGGCGCACTCATACAGCTCCTCCAGGGCGTCTAACTCCAGTAGATCGTCTGCGTCAAAGAAATAGACGAACTCCCCCTTAGCGACGTCCAGTCCCGCATTGCGCGCGGAAGAAGGGCCGCCATTTTCCTTGTCAATGACCGTCATATTGTCAAAACGTTTTTCATATTCGCGGAGGATTCCGAGCGTCCCGTCGGTAGAGCCGTCGTTCACCGCAATTATCTCATAGTCGTCCAGCGTCTGCCCGCCAATGCTCTCCAGTGTCTCCGTCACATATTTCTCCGCATTATAGGCAGCCACGATTACCGAAACCTTCATTCCTTTTCTCCTCTCCCATGCACCTCTCTCACAGTGGGCACTGGCTTCTCTCTGCTCTCCGAACACAGAACCGCCATTATTTTATCCTACATGGCAATTCCATCAAAAGTATGGCAGTCCCGCATTTCTATCCGTTTTCCTCCAGTTCCTGTAAAAATTTGTTCTTCGGAACCTTCTTGACAAACAGATCCCCAAAACAGAACCAGTAGGCAAATGCCGGAAACACTTCGAATGGCAGAAACAGGCACTCAGCCATAGTCGCCACTACAAAGCCGACGCAGACAGCCGGTACCAGGAAAGCATAGGTGGCATTTTTCCTCCTGTGTTTTATGTAAAATTTCAGGGAAAATCCCACTGACAGCACAGTGATAATCCCGTAGAAAAACATACTGAATATACCATAAGTATAGCCAAACTGAAGCCAGTTATTATGGGCATGGTTCTTCGTCTTTCCGTTGACGACCAGCGAGACGTTTTTATGCCCCCTGTAATTCAACCGGTCTGCATAGCCCTTATAAATGTCGATGCGCCCGCTGGTGATGGCATTGAGCCCCTTGGTGTGCTCCAGCACATACCAGAAGCGTTCCACCGCGTTTGACGGCGATCCGCCGCTCCCGTCTCCGGCTGGCTCCACACGGGTGGTCTCCACGCCCACGGACTCGGCCACCACCGACTCGCCCAGCTGATCGATCTTGCTGCCGTCCGCCAGATACAAACTCTCCCCCGGAAAAACGATTGGGTGCCCGACCAGCGCCGGAAGATGCGAAAGCCCCGTAAAAAACACGGGATACAGCAGGACAGCGGCCGCCGCTGACAGACACAGGTTCTGTAAAAAGGAGCGCCAGGCATGGGTTGTCTTCGCAAAGTAAATCCGGAAGCAGAGCCACATGAACAGGATTATGCCCACCGTCAGCATAGACGTGCGGGCCTGCGTCAATAAAAGGTAAAAGATAACCAGCGCCAAGCTCACATAGGCGGAGATGCTTCTGCGCCAGTTTCTGCCCGTCTCCACAATCCAGTCCAGATCCGACAGATATACGGCAAAAATAATATACAGATACAGCGCAAATGTGTTCGGGTTCGTGAATATCCCCGCATAGCGCCCGCCCGAATAGAGGGGGCGGAACAGAAAGGACACCAGGGCCATGAGCCAGAAAGAATATTTTATGGCGTCCTTGAAGCACTTCCAGAGCAAATCCTTGCGGGTGTGGTTCTGCCACACAAAAAACACTCCGGTAAACACAAACGCCAGAACCAGCCCGAGGCCGCACACCTTTTTCGGCACCAGCAGATCCGACACGGTAAACGCCGCGCACATGCCAAACCAGGCAATCCACAGGGAGCGGCGCCAGTGGATCCGCACCAGAGAGCGATCCAAAGACAGCAGCGCTATGATTATCATGAGGAAGATGCCAAATACCGTATTGTACAAATAACTCTCCTTATGAAGCACATACCTCACTATGCAGAACAGAACCAGGTCGGCCATAAAGCACAGGGTAATCAGGCGGTATTTTGTTTTATCATTCAGTTTGCCAACCAGAGGAATCCACGGACTCATCAGGCTGATAAACAAATCCTGTAATTTCCCAATCAAATGCCTACCTCCATACTGCTAACACAGTCTGCACCATAAGCTTCAGATCCACTGCCGGGGAAAATTCACGCAGGTATTCCAGGTTATATTTCATTTTCTGCGGCAATACCTGCTCCACATAGGTCTTATCCACGTCCGTCCCCTCCGCCAGCAGACGATCCTCGTCCTTATATGCAATACTCGCCTTTGATGTCACTCCCGCCGGCAAAAGCAGGGTGGCCATCATTTCCGGCGTATACTTCTCCACATAGCGGGGCACTTCGGGCCGTGTCCCGACAAACGACATATCCCCCCTGATAATATTGAGCAGCTGGGGCAGTTCGTCCAGGCGCACCTTTCTCAGTGCCCGCCCCACGCCGGTCACGCGGCTGTCTCCCTCCGCCGTCACCTGGCTCCCCCTTTTCTCGGCGTCCGCCACCATCGTGCGGAATTTAATGATCTTAAAATGCTTTCCGTAGGCAGTCACCCGCTCCTGACAGAAGAAAATGCCGCCCGGCGAGGTCAGTCCCACCAGTGCGCCGATCACGAGAAAAACGGGAAGCAGTATCACCAGAAGCACACAGGCGGCAGTCACATCAAATATTCTCTTTATCCGGAGCCCCGCCCCGCGTCCGGCCAGATACTCATAGTACGGCCTGACCGCATCGGTTCGCAGCGAATCCGGCAGATCCTCCCACTTTCTCATCGAAGTACCTCCCTGAGGCTCTCAAGGATATAGGAGACGTCCCCGTCCGTCAGTCCCGTGTGCAGCGGCAGGGAGACCTCGTTGGCATACATCTCATATGCGTTGGGAAAAGCGGCTATGTCAAACCCCATCTTTTTGTACGCTGTCAGAAGGGGAAGGGGTTTATAGTGCACATTGACGGCCACTCCCCTCTCAGCCAGCCCCTCAATCACCCGCTCCCGCTCATCCGGGCCGGCGCCCTCCAGACGCATGAGAAACAGATGTCCACTGGAGACAATGTCTCCTGCGTAATGGGAGAGCCACGAGAGGCGGCGCTCCGGATATTCCCCGTTGATGGCCGTCAGCCCGCTCTCATACTGCCCCACAATCTCCCTGCGGCGGGCCAGAAGCCCCGGATAGCGCCTCAGCTGTACCTGTCCGATGGCCGCCATGATATCCGTCATATTGCACTTATAGGCCGGATAGAGGATATCATATTCCCACGCCCCCGGCTTCGTCTTGGCCAGGGCGTCCTTAGACTGACCGTGGAGCGACAGCAGCATATACTCCCTGTATATATCCTCAGAATCTATGCCCGGAAGGGGACGCCAGGTGACTGCGCCGCCCTCCGCGGTGGTGAGATTTTTTACCGCGTGAAAGGAAAAAGTAGTAAAATCCGCCCACTCCCCACTGCGTCTGCCAGCCCGCTCGGCGCCGAACCCGTGCGCGGAGTCCGCCATCACAAGAATCCGCCCCAGCGCCCTCTGGAAGCGGTTTTCCCCCGGCTTGAAAACAGCTGCGGACTCCTCCGCAACAGCCAGTATCCTCTCATAATCACACATCACGCCCGCAATGTCCACCGGCACGATAGCCTTTGTCCGCGGCGTAATGGCCCTCCTTACGGCCTCGTAATCCATTTCATAGCTGCCCGGCGACACGTCCACCAGAACCGGCACGGCTCCGGTATGGCAGATGGCGCTGGCCGTGGCGGTATATGTATACGCTGTGGTGATGACCTCGTCCCCCGGCCCAATGCCAAAGAGCCGCAGCGTCATCTCCATACAGGCGGTGGAGGAGTTCAGGCACACAGCCCTCTCCGTCCGGCAGTAGTCTGCAATCTCCCTCTCAAATTCCTTGGTTCTGGGGCCGGTCGTAATCCAGCCGGAGCGGAGCGCCTCCGCCACTGCCTGGATCTCCTCCTCCGTTATGTCCGGCGGCGAAAAAGAAATGGTGCGCCGCTGCCTCTCCTGTAAAGACTGTCTCTCACTCATCAAAAGCCCTCCATCTGAAAACACCATTATCCGCAACAAACGACCGCAGAAAGCGGTCGCTCATTATCTTAACCTGTGTTTTTACTGCTCATCTTCCGCAGAAGCAGGGGTGGCGGAAGCATCTGCCGAATCCTCGGCGCTATCCTCATCGCTTTCACCGTCTTCCGGCACTTCCTTCATCAGTTTCTTGATCCTCTTGGAAATCTTCTTCACGCCTTCCTGATCCGGCAGACAGACATAGAGGGGCTTGGACTGATAGGAATAGGTATACTGACTTGAACCGGTTCCGTCGGCATTGGCATAGGATACCCTCCACTGCGCCATATCGTCTAACTGCATATTGCACAGCGACACAATCTTCTTTGTCGACATGCTGGTCTGGAACATCTTCTTGGACTCCTTCAGCAATTTTGAGAACCTTTTCAGCACGGAAGGCGACATAACCTTATTTAAGATTGCCTCGATCATGTGCTGATGGTTGCGTCCCCTCTGGTTATCGCCGATCCGTTCGCCGCTGGTGAAGTGATGGCGCTCCCGGCAGAATGCCAGCGCTTTTTTACCATTTACCTTGTTGTAACCCTTCTTGAATTTGTAATGGGTACCGGCTCCGTTCGGGCCCCAGTCCGAGATAAAGTCGGAGTCCGAATATACCTCTACGCCTCCCAGCAGATCCACTATCTTCTTCACACTGGTAAAGTTCACCCGCACATAGTAGTCAATGTCAATATCGTACAGTTTCTCCAGCGTGTTGATGGAGCAGTCCACGCCGTAGATGCCGGCATGTGTCAGCTTATCGGGCATACCGCCGGACACCGAACGCCCCTTCTCGCCGTACAGAGGCACATAGTAATCCCTCGGCGTAGTCGTCAGAAGAATCTTCTTTGTCAGCGGATTGACCGTGGCAATCACATTTACGTCGCTGCGGCTGGTGGTGGAAACATTTCCATACACGTCAATACCGCTGATATACACATTAAATGGCTTAGTGGTGACGTCGGTATTATAGTCCTCCTCCTTCTCCACCTTGCTCTCAATCTCATGTTTTACCAGTTCCCTCGTGTCGCGGCTGAAGGTGCTGTACTGCTCCTTCACGGAATTCAGAAAAGCCTGGTTAAATACAACGACCTGTACCTCTTTCGCATAGAGGGCGTCCACCAGAATACCCGCGTCGTCGTATTCCTTCACATCCAGTTCTTTGCCGGCCTCTGTCTTCGCCTCCGCCATGGCTCTGTCGGTATTTTCCCTGTCCTGTACCTTTAGAATACCAAACGTATAGTCCTTCGCGTCCTTAATGCTCTGTGCTTTATCGTCCTTCAGGACATAAAAGGAAATGACGTCGATCTTAGTCTCGGCGCCGCCAATCTCCTCCACAGCGGCATAGGTATCAACCATATAGTAACCGCCCGCGGCAAAAAACAGGCAGAAAAACACGCAGAGAACCCGCCCTATAATATAACTGGACTTCGTCATCTGACTGAGCACCTGATAGGCCAGCAGCAACACACAGACAGCAATCATCGCCACCACATATTTCACGGGGATAAATTCTACATAAAATGCCACCGCACACAGCGCCGCAGACACCAGCAGCTGCGCGATGAGAAATACAAGACTCAACTTCCTTTGTAATAATACTTTCACATCCAACCTCCATTATCTCTCACTGTAAAATTATACCTATTGATACACTCTGAACCATTATATACCATTATTCGGGAAAAATCAATTCCCAAAGTCGCTCCACGGCTCCGCAGTCTCTGTAGCGGTATACTCTGTCCCGAAAGGCCGCGGCCCGCTCTCCCGACAGTCCGCCCCGACGCCACAGCTCCTCCAGTTCATCCTGCGTCCTCACCACGGGGCCCGGCACAAAGCTCTCATAATCCTCGTAAAAGCTCCGGCCCTTTTGATCGAATTCCTCCAGATCATAGGCGTAAAACACCATCGGCCTGTTGAAAAGGCAGTATTCAAATACAATGGAGGAATAGTCGGTGATGAGGCAGTCCGACACTGCCATAAGCGTGGTAACTCCCGGATAATCCGACATATTGCGGATCCGTCCCCCATATTTTTCCCCGAACTCACCGGAAAAATTCGCGGCCACATGAGGGTGCAACCGCAGCAGCAGCGTCTCGTCGTCCCGAAGCACGGACGCAAAGCGCTCCAGATCCAGTCCCAGCTTCGGCTTCTCCACCTCGTCGTCCCGGAAAGTGGGCGCATACAGCACACATCGTCTCTGCGCCAGCTCCGGATACTGTCTGAAAAATTCCTGCCGCTTCGCCTCAATCCTCTCGTCGTCCAGAATCAGATCCGTCCGGGGCAGTCCCAGTATATAAACCCGCTCCTCCGGCACCCCGAAGGCGCCCGCGTACTGTTTTTTTGTCTGCTCCGAATTCACAATCAGATGCGTGATGCGGCGGTTCGCCCGCTCCGCAAGTCTGGCCACTTCTCCCGTATCCGAGTCCAGGGCAAATTTTTTGATCGTCCCCGTGCCGTGCCAGAGCTGAACCACCTTCGCCCTCTTTGAGAGCGGCGTGTAGGCCATCGGCATAAAAATGTTATCCATTATTATTGTGCCCGCCGTCGCCATATGATATGCCCGAACAATAAAAAAGGAAAAAGGCCGCCGGATCCCATCTCTTTTTGTCAGAGTGTGGAACCGTAATTCCGGCCTCCTCTGCCGAAAAGCCTCTCGCACCAGCCCGATATTTCCCTCCGGACTGTCGTCGTGTGTCGCCACCAGAAAGATTTTGTTTTCCCGCAGCGGAAAAATCCGGAACAGGGCAAAAAAAGCGGCGAACAGATAATATCCAAGTTTCTTCACCATATCCGATTCCCTAATTTTTCATATTCAAGTCACTTTTTATCTTGGTGGTGGAAATGCCCTCTGTCCTCGGCAGATACACAACCTCGCAGTATTCCTTCAGGAAATCAAACTTTCCCTTCCAGTCATCACCCATGACAAAAACATCTACATCATTATTCCGCACATCGTCTATCTTCTGCTCCCACGTATATTCCGGCAGCACTTCGTCCACATAGCGGATCGCCTCCAGAATCTTTTTCCGGTCTTCAAAGGAATGATATGCTTTTTTCCCCTTCCCCGCATTGAACTCATCTGAGGATACCACCACGATCAGATAGTCTCCCAGCGCCTTCGCGCGGCGGAGCAGATTGATGTGCCCCACATGCAGCAGATCAAATGTCCCATAAGTAATTACCTTTTTCATTCCCTTTTCCTCCTTATCGTTTCTTCTGAAATCGTCATTTTCTATTCCCGCATCGCTTTTTCGTCTTCCTCGCTCATCTTCGCCTCGTAAAAACTCACGACGTCCTCGGCCGTCCCCTGGGCAATCAGCCGCCCGTGCTCCAGCAGAATCCCGCGGTCGCATATCCGGAGTACCTGACTGGTGGAGTGGGACACAAAGAGCACGGTCACTCCCTTGTCAAACATACTCTGGATCCTCTTTTCGCATTTCCGGCGAAATCTGGCGTCTCCCACGCTCAGAACCTCGTCCAGGATCAAAATGTCCGGCTCCACAACTGTGGCCACGGAAAATCCCAGCCTGGCCCTCATACCTGACGAATAATTCTTCACCGGCACATTGATAAAATCCTCCAGCTCGGAAAATTTTACGATATCCTTGTACTTCTCCCGCAGGAAATCGCGGCTGTAGCCAAGCATGGCGCCGTACAGGAAAATATTTTCGCTGCCGGTGTACTGTCCGTCGAATCCCGCTCCCAGCTCCAGCAGGGGAGCGATTCTGCCGTAGGTGCGCACGCTTCCCTCCGTGGCCTTGAGCACACCGGATACAACCTTTAACAGGGTGCTCTTTCCGGCGCCGTTTAATCCCATGATGCCCAGTCTATCTCCCTTTCTGACCTCAAAGTTAATATCCCTGAGCGCCCAGAACTCCTGGAACATCAATTCCTTCTTTATCATCTTTATGACATATTCTTTTATATTATCCACTTTTTCAGAACTCAGGTTGAATTTCATGCCCACATGTTCCACCTTCATAGCCAGAGGACGTTTTCCCATGGTATACCTCATTTCTGCGCTCCCACGGCGCTTTTTTGTTAAATGCTGTTTATATATTTAATATAAAAGTGTCCTGTTTCCGATAGAATATGACCAGACCGACAACCAGCGAAACTCCGGCAAACACCGTCGTATATGCCAACAGCGGCACATCGAAGGGCTGTCCAAAAAATGTCCGGCGAAAATTATGGATAACACCAAACAGCGGATTCATCTTGATCAGTTTCTGCGTCCCGCTCCCCATACTGTCCACAAAATAGAAAATGGCGCTGCAGTACATAATCAGCATCAGCATTACGCTCCAGAGATATTCCACGTCGCGGAAAAATACGCACAGCGTGGAGAGGATCAGCCCCACTCCCAGCGACAGCACAAACAGATTCAGCAGCGGAATCAAAGACAGCAGCATATAGCCGTTCATCGGCGCCTTGTACCCGCCGGTCAGCAGGAAAAATACCATTACGCCAAGCAGTACAATCAGCGAGATAAGGAAAATGAGAAAATTCGCCAAAACGCCCGAAAACGGATATATATATTTAGGAACATACACCTTCTTTATCATGGCGCCGTTCGCGCGAATGGATCTCATAGCCGCATTGGTAGACGAGGAAAAGAATGAGTACAGCAGCCGCCCCGTCAGCACATAGACCGGAAAAGGGACTCCTATAAAGGCCGCATCGCTCCTGTTCCGTCCGAGCAGGTTTCCGAACACTATAGTCAGCACGATCATGGTAAGCAGCGGCTCGATCAGCGTCCACAGCATACCCAGATATGAGCGGCGATAGCGGAGTTTTATGTTCTTCTTGACAAGTTCTCCCAGCAAATAGGTATATTTGCGGAAATTGTTCATAAACTGTCTCATTCTCTCAACCGTCCTTTTTGTTTATTCAATCATTTGATTATATCATTTCCTACCGCCATTCGTCAACTGTCGATATTTCAACCGGTTTTCCCATATGTCAACCGCTTTTCTCATATTGACATACTCTCCCCATATGGTATATCATTATCATACGCAGTGTTTCGCATACGGCGGCACGGCAAAGATAATCATTAACCGGACACCAACAAGAATGGAGATTAGAATGTATAACATGGAAAAGCAGCACAAGCTGGGTAAACTTCACGCTTTAGAGCGCATCTGTATGCTTCTCGATGAGGATTCCTTTCGTGAGACAGGTTCCAACATCACAAATCTGGAGGACGCTTTCAACATAAAAAAAGGGCAGTTCCCCTATGACGGCGTCATTACCGGTTACGGAACCATCGGCGGGCAAAAGGTGGTGGTCTATTCCGAGGACTTTACCGTCATCGGCGGAACTCTCGGCAAACAGCACGGGTTCAAAATCGCCAACGCCATCAAAATGGCCATCGAGAACCGCTGTCCCGTCATCGGAATCAACGACTCCGGCGGCGCCCGTATACAGGAAGGCGTCAACGCCCTGGCCGGATACGGCGAAATTTTCTACTACAACACCATGGCGTCCGGCTATATTCCCCAGATTTCCATTATTGCCGGAAACTGTGCCGGAGGCGCTGTATATTCGCCGGGGATTACGGATTTTATCTTTGTCATTGATAATATCAGCCAGATGTTCGTCACCGGCCCCAAAGTAATCAAGAGCGTCACGAACGAGGACATCACCGCCGACGCGCTGGGCGGCGCCAACGTCCATGCCACGCAGAGCGGCGTGGCCCACTTCCACATGCCGGATGAAAAGGAATGTCTCCAGAAGGTGCGGGATCTGATTGCCATTATACCGCCCTGCTACGAGGAGGGATATCTGCACACCAATGCCGAATCTCTCTCCCCTTACACGAAGAATGTAAAGTTTAATGAAGATTTAACTCATATTATACCGGAACAGAGCAACCAGAGTTACGATATCCATGACGTTATCCGCGGCATCGCAGACGAGGGCTCGTTTTTGGAAGTGCAGGAAGAATTTGCCCGCAACGTAGTGGTGGGCTTCGCCCGCATCAAGGGAATTGCCATCGGCATCATCGCCGACCAGCCAAAATATATGGCCGGCGTCCTGGACTGCGACTCCTCCGATAAGGCCGCACGGTTTATCCGGTACTGCGACGCCTTTAACCTGCCGCTTCTGACCTTGACAGATGTGCCGGGCTTCCTTCCCGGCAAGGAGCAGGAGTACAAGGGCATTATCCGCCACGGAGCCAAGCTCCTGTATGCCTATTCCGAGGCCACTACCATTAAAATCAATGTCATTCTAAGAAAAGCCTATGGCGGCGCTTATATCGCCATGAGCAGCAAGCACCTGCGCGCCGACTTTGTCTACGCCTGGCCGACAGCAGAAATCGCCGTTATGGGAGCCGAGGGAGCCGCTGATATATTGTACGGAAAGCAGATGCGGGATATGGAACCGGAGGAAAAGGCGGCCTTCCGCCAGGAAAAAATTGATGAATACAACGAAAAATTCATGAATCCGGGCATCGCCGCCATGCACGGCTATGTAGACGAAATCATAAAGCCGGAGGCCACCAGAGAGCGGGTTTACGGTGATATCATGATGCTGTCCGGCAAGAGGGCTCTGGACGGCGTAAAGAAAAAGCACGGGAATATCCCTCTGTAAAAAAAGAGGGCCGGCTAAAAACGCGGCCCTCTGAAAACACACTTTTAGTGCGACGACTTCTAGTGCGACGACTTTTAGTGCGACGATTTCTACTGCGCCGTATCCGTCGATTCCGGCGTGCCACCCGGGGGCGGCGTCACTCCGCCCCCACTCTGTGTATTCAGGATAACTTTAACCTTGATTTGATTTTTCACCCTGACTGAATCGGGCAGACTGTAATGTACCTCCAGCGTATAACTGCCGGCCTCCAGACCGTTCAGATCCACATAGGCGCCCAGATCGGTGAGCGACAGATTCTCCAGTACATGTTCCTCCCCCGTCACCACAACCGAATACTTAAAGGCGGCATCGGAAAATTCCATCGTACAGTCCTGTGGCAGATTCTTCACCGCAATGTCCGCCGGCGTCAGTGTAAACGTGCGCCGCCCATTCTTCTCAATCACGCAGCGGACGGAAATCGTAGTCGTATCTCCCACGACAGAGAGGGAATCCGGCAGATAGTCCTCCACTTCCACCTCTCTCTCGACATTTTTCTTCTCTCCATCTACATGAATCGGAATCCGGATAGATACCGCCTTCTCCAGAGCCTGTGCTGCGCCGGACACCCGTATACTCTCCGGACGGTAATCCGTCTGCACCAGACGGTATCCCTCCGCCGGAGTACCGAAAGTCTCCACATAGATCGGCACTTCCTTCGTCGTCAGCACCTGGGTGGACACGCGGATCCGGTCGTTACTGAACGTAACATTGGACGAATCCAGGGCGTCCCCGTCCTCATCATATAAAATCGGGCTGTACTCCCTCTCAAAGTCCTCGCTCTCTCCGTTCAGCGTGACCATAACGCCCACATGGTCGATTTTCTTAAATTTAGATTCACCACAGGAGACCTCCACAATATTGGGTTTCGCCACCATCTCGCCCATCACATAATTTTCGCTCAGATCGCCCTGGGATTCCACCACGACCTTAAATTTGCGGGTAATGCGCTCCTCCAGTTTCACTTTCATCACGGCGTTGCCCCAGTCCACCTCCACATGGGAATTTGATCTTTTGCCCAGTTTTACAGCGATTCTCACCGCATTTACGCTGGATAGTTCGCTCAGATCCGCCGTGGCGGTAAAATCCCCGTTGTCCAGCGTCTCCACAAAGCTCCGCTTTCCCCTTACCACGACGTCTACCGTATTGCCGTCTTCAATCTCGTATACCTGGTTGGCCGAAGTGATTACATTCTCATTCAGAACCTCCACCGGTATGTCATAAAAAGTCATGGATATAGTGGGATCGGTGACGTTGATTATCACAAGCCAGAACAAAAAGGCCGCCACGATGGATATGATTTTTAAGAGAAGATTTCCTGTAAGCTTATTTTTCATTTCTTTCTCCTCCCCTTCCACCACTTTATCTTTTTCTCGTCCGGATTGCGTCTGGCCGCCTCCGCCAGACGAAGCTGCAGGGTGTCCGCGTCCACCTTGCGGTAAAGCTTCCCGTCGGAAGCAAGGGATACAAACCCCGTCTCCTCCGACACGATAATCGTCAGGGAATCCGACACCTCGCTGATGCCAAGTCCCGCGCGGTGCCTGGTTCCCAGTTCTTTGCTGACCTCCAGATTGTTGGACAGCGGGAGATAACAGGTGGCCGCCACAATCCGGTTGTCCCTGAGAAGCACCGCCCCGTCGTGCAGAGGCGTGTTGTGCTCAAATATATTGATGATCAGCTGAGAACTGATCTCCGAGTCAATCGGGATTCCTGTGCGCTCGTACTCCCGACACTGGATATTTTTTTCCACTACAATCAGGGCGCCCGTCTTCACCCTTGCCATGTCATAGACCGCCTTTACAATCGACTGTATGCTCTTTTCCGAGTAGCGCTCGTTTTTTGCCTTCTGACTGTCAAAGGATGCCAGCGTCCCCAATATATTTTTGCGGCCCAGCTGCTCCAGAGCGCCGCGCAGCTCCGGCTGAAAGATAACGACCAGCGCCACGATTCCCACCACCATGGCGTTGCGGAATACCCACAGCACCACATTCATCTCAAGAAGCACTGCCGCCAGGAAAATCAGCCCCAGCAGCAACATTCCCTTCAGCAGCATCCATGCCCTCGTATCCTTAATCCACAGTATGATATGATAAAAGGCATAGGCGATAATGATGATCTCCAGAATATCCGTCACGGTAAATTCCGGTATCGTCAGCCATGCCACATAATTCCGAAAAAAACTAACAATCGCATCCATAGACATTCTCCATCCTTGTCTCCGTTACATTTCCGTGTCCGACTCCGCTTCTTCCTCCTCCAGAGCCTTTTCCAGCTCCTCTTTCAAGTCAAAGGAATCCTCCTCGTCCGGCACAATTCGTGTCACCGTCTTATCCACCACGGCCACCTTAAACTTGGGAACCGCCGTGACATAATAGTAGTACTCGTCGTCTTCAAACTGCAGTTTCCTGGTTCCGTGATAATCCAGCGTCATGTGGAAAAACTGAATCACATAAGCAATTGCCATGGAAATGACCACCTGCAATGTCAGGAGAGCCAGATTCAGATCCAGTTCCATCACAATATTGCTCAGAAGCTCCACCGTCATCAACAGCAGGGCTCCCACCAGTATCCCGATCTGCGGGCCGTATTTATACTTTCCCCTGCGAATCGCATATACGCAGACAAATGCCAGGCAGAACGCCAGCATCGTCACTAACATCAGGCGGTTCTGAAGAAGATAGTCCAACAGGTACTGCACCGGCGACAATATGTTGTCCGACTCTGCCAGAGCCGTGGCCGCCGCCGAGTATTGCAGAATCCCCATAAGGGCATACTGCAACAGGATCCCCATGAGGACTGCCGGTATCATCACCGGCGACATATACAGAGCCGCCACCAGAGGCACTGCGTAGCTGATATGAATAACCGACAGGAGGGGTATGGAAAGCAGCACATAGGACTGCCGCTTCTCCAGCCTACCAAACAGAAGAAAATATACGAGCAGAAGTATCAGCACGGTTCCTGCCAGCAGAGGCGAGATCCGCGCAATCTCCAGAGCGGCCACTATGAGAATAAGCAGGATCGAAACCGCATCCGGCGCCACCCCGCAGACTACCGCCGCCAGAGCGGGCAGCCAGTAACTGCCCCTGTAGCCGTCCGGATTCAGTTCCGAGGACACAGCGAGAAAAGAGGCAAATGCCAACAGCATCCGAAGCGTCCCCCGAACCAGCCGGTAATGTTTTTCGTAAAAATTTTTTATCCTGCTCTTTAACACCAACAGGCTCATCATCATATATGGCCGTCCTCCTGTTCCTGTTCTTCCGCATCATAGATCTCCAGCAGATCCTGAAGCGTAGTGTAGTATTCCCTCACACGCAGTCTGGATTCCTCATATTCCCTCGACGCCATGCGGCAGGTGATAACAATGAAAACAATCTCCGCCGCAAGCCAGATACCCCCCGCGCAGAGAGCCAGTGTCCCCAATGGAAGCGAGGCCGCATTTTCCAGTACATATTCCGCCCGGTACATCACAATCAGCACAATTACCAGAAACGCCGCCACCGTCACAGATACAAACGTCCCCAGCACCTTCAGGCGTATGTAATCCATTTTCAGATAACCGGTGCGCTTCAAATCCGTACTTCCCTGCCCGTTCTCATAATCCGACAGCCGAATCATCTTCTTGATTTTTTCCTCGCTGAGCAACGGACGCACCTCCTCGCAATCCTACATTTCCTCTCCCGATGGAAGGATAAAACCTGCTTTTATTTTAGTATAACATAAAGCCCGTTCCCTGCACAACAGTTTTTCTAACTGGGTTTCCTACTGGGTTTCAATCTGGAGTTATGGAATACTTTCAGATGTCTGCTAAATACTTCAGATAAAATTTTTATAAATAGATACCAGTGAACACATTTGTCTTTACAGATATTTAATGAGTTTCTTTCCAAATTTCGTATAATTTTTTATAGTAATTAACATCTGTTCCTGTTTTTTCCAAAAAATCAAAGTAACCATCTAATGAGTCGTATGTCTTTTCCCCTCTATATCTTTTGTAACCAGACCAATAATTTTCATAAATCTCTACTCCCAGGTTTGAAAACGGGCCTTCTCCATTTATTAGGATATCCATGTTATTTGTCCTGAACGAACCAATATTTTCTGTATTGCCGCTACCCGCTTTGTCCCCTGATATTTTGTATTTTTCCTGAACAAAAAATTCCACGTCTTTATACGGAGCAGGAACTGCGGCTAAATCCCTAATATCAAACATCTCCCCCTCCGCAGAGTACTCATTTCTTGTATAAACAAATCCTATCACATAATGCTTGGCATATTCGCTGTATGGAAATGTTATATTCTTTCTCCCATCCCTCATATAAGAAGCATATGAACCAAGAGTAAAAACATATCCCGACGGAACTCCATCTTTGAGGAATCTCCTATATGTAGTTTTTACATCGACCGCAATTTTATTTTTATCGTCCTCGCTTTTCATAAGAGTGAAATCCGGATAAGTTGTTTGTGTCTTGGCCGGATACAATAATAAACCATTTTCATCTGCAATCTCCTGTAGTATATTGTAACATATCAATTCAAATATTCGTCCTATCAATTTAGTATCGTTTCCCAGAGTAAACAGTTTTCCTTGTGGCGAAACTAATGCGCTCACCTCCCAACTGGTATTTTTTCCTGTATTTTTTGGTAAAAGGCTTTTATAAAATCCAATTTCACATATCCTCCTCTTTTAAACTATTTAAACTTATAACTCACTTGGGGACTACTATATGTCTGCAACTTTTTCAGAATAGAATAATCGAAAATATTCCCCCAGGCGTCCTGACCTAGCCGGTACGTCTGCCGGATTATAATTCATCAGCAATGCTTCTAACATAGAATTCCTGTTTGATTCTTTCGCTCCTACATAATAAAAATGTTCCTGATTCACCTTATAACAATCTTTCCATATAATATCTATATATTCATTAACTCTATATTTATTTCTATCCCATGTGGATATGACAAAATGGGCGTTTGCCTCGACTAATGCGTCATGCAGTTTTATCTCCTGTTCCTCATTCCAACTGTCATAATAATCTACATGTCTTCCGATGTAAGGCGGATCACAATAAATAAATGACTTATCATCCGCTTCACTTATGGTCTTTTCAAACGATTGGCATTTAAACTTCCAATCGGCATTCGGAAAAATCATTTCCAGTCTTTTTACCTGATTCGTGATTTTAGTGATATATGCCTTCGCAAATCGCTTTGATTTATGACCATACGGAACGTTAAATTTATAATTTTGATTAAATCTAATCATACCATTAAAACAACTCCTATTGAGAAATAAGAAGTCAAGAGGATTATGTTCTTCATTAAATCTGTCTCTTATATAATAATAATGCTTATCAGACTTTTCTTCCAGTTCTTTTCCTTCCTTTTCCAAAAATTCCCTTACTCCCTGCGATGTAATATCCCCCGCCTTAATAGAATTGTATAACTCTATCGTATAGGGGTTTGTATCAGAAAAGACTGCATGTTTAGGTGCCAAATTTAATCCAACCACCCCAGAGCCCATAAATGGTTCTATCCATGTTGTAGCATCATCAATCCATGCCACCTTATCAATTAGCGGTACAATCTTAGTTTTTATACCCTGTATTTTTATTGGTGGCACATACACTTTTCCATCCATACCTGTCCTCCTAAAAATATAGTCACAAAACTATATCTCCTACACAGTATAACACCACGTCATCATTTAATCAATTCTAACATTATTTAAAATCAAATAAACGCACAGCCGGAGACGATATATCCCGTCTCACCGGCTGTGCGCTCCGCCTGTCCGGCGGTTTTCGCTCCACCCTATAATTTCAGTTTCAGCCCTTCGTCTTCTTCTTCACACGGCTCCATTTGCCATATACCTTCTTCCCCAGGGAATCCAGTTTATAAGCGCGGGCTTTCACATAAATTTTTTTCTTTGTCCATTTTTTAATGGTAAAGACATTTTTCTTTCCCGTCTGCTGTCTTTTGTTTTTGCCCAGTTTTTTATTACTGCCCGCCTTAATCTGATAACCGACGGCTCCGGACACCTTTTTCAGCGTAATCGTGACCTTTTTCTTCTTTCTGCGAATCTTAGACACCGACGTCCTGCCAGTCTTCACCTTCTTCCATTTGGCCGTGAGTGTGAGGGAGGACGTCACGGGCTTTCCAAAATCATACTTGACCTTCCTCGCGTACCAGCCGTCCAGGACATAGCCCTTTTTGCCAGCCGTCGGTGGCGTCACCTTCTGTCCGGCCTTCACAGTGACCTTCGAGGTCTTACCGCCGTCTGCAAAAACTACCGTGCACGAAGCCGGCTGCGGTGACGCGGTAGCGCCATCGGACGGCTTCTGCTGATCCGGTTTCTGTTGATCCGGCTTCTGCGCCTCCTGGCTGTCTGCCTCCTGCTGCTTATCCATATCAACCTTTATCTGCGGGTACGTCCCCGTGAAGTCCAGAATGATTCCTGTGCCCGTATAACTGCACACATAGGCCTCGTGCTCTCCATAGACGGCGCCAATCGTATGTGCGCCGTCGCTCAGGCCCTCCAGCCTCAGAATACCTTTTTCATCGGTCGTCCCTCTCCGGACTGTGCCCGCATCATCTACATAATAGGAAATTTCTTTCTTCGCGGCCAGTTTTCCTTCCATATCATGGATTTCCACACAGGCCGTGTAATCCTTCGGCGTGTAATCGGCGCTCTCCACGACAATGCGCCCGCCGTTTACCGGTACGCTCAAAGGCTTCGTGCCGTTCTCCGTCCTCTCCAGAACCGTATTCTCAAACATACTGTCGAGGCCGCCTCCCTCCGCTACCTCCGGAAGGTCGGACAACATACTAAAACCGTTTCCGCCGGCGATCAGAAAATCATTGGAGCCAAAAATAATCCTGCGGCTCTCATCTTCTCTGTCGAGCGGCTCCGTCTCGCCGTCAAGCCAGATCGCCGTCACTTTGGAGCCAATCTCCCGATTGGGATCGTAGGTCATTTTCATGCCGGCAATCTGCGGAAATCCGCCACTTGCCGTCGTCCCCGCCATCAGTCCGGCGGAAGTGAGCCCGCCGTTGCCGGAGACGCCCTGCTCCATGATTGCATACAGCAGTTTCGGCGTGACCGCCTTAAAGGATATTGTGTTCCCAAAGGGAAGCACATTTACAATATCTCCCTTGGTGACAGTCCCCTTCTGGATCGTCGCGCGGATTCCTCCTCCGTTCTGCATGGTCACAATCGGCAGGTTTTTGTACTCCTCCGCCGCATTTCCATTGCGCACAATGTCCTCACCGGCCTCGCGCATACTGTCCGCCACCAGGTCTCCGAGATTCGTCTCCGTGACGCGTCCCTCTGATACTCCGTTGATGGTTCCGCCCCAGAGCGTCGTATCTGTGTCGGCAATCCGCTCCTTTGTCACTTCCTCGTTTTTTTCCTGGATGGAGGCAAGCGCCTGCTCCACTCCCGCGTCCGGTACAATGTCCGCGTATTTTCCTCCCTCCGCAAAATCCTCTGCCGGAAGCAGTTCCGCCTCTTTGACCGACGCCTCCTTCGTATCCTCATCATAGGTTATCGTCATTTTCCCCAGATTTGCGAGCGCCGTCCCCGTCTGGCTGATCTGCACGCCGTTGACCTGTTTGTTCTCCACGGTGTGGCTGTGGGCGTCAATAATCGCGTCCAGTCTGCCCTGATAATCTCCCGTCAGACTCTCCGCCAACTTCTCCGCCGTATAGACGCCCGTCTCTGTTTCGCCCAGATGGGCCAGACAGAGAATCACACCGGCTCCTTCCTTCTCCAAGGCGGTTATCATATTTTTCGCCGTCTCCAGTTCATCACTGAACGTAATCCCCGTCAGGCCGGCCGGATTGGCCGCAGTCCTCGTCTCCTGTGTAGTCAGGCCGAAAATACCGATTTTTATTCCGTTTTTCTCGATTATCGTATACTGCCCGTTACTTTCTTTTTTCTCGGTTCCGTAAGTTCCCTTGAGCAGGGGAGTCCCGTCCTTTTCCACATTGGCGGCAAGTATTGGGTATTCTGCAAGCTCCCGAATCTTTCCAAGCTGCTCCTGTCCGTAATCATACTCGTGATTGCCGGTGCACATCGCATCGTAGCCCGCCGCGTTCATCAGTTTCACCACGTCTTCGCCGTTGCTCAATGTGGCTAACGGCGCCCCCTGAATGGTGTCCCCTCCGTCGAGCAGCAGGGCATTTTCTGTATTCTTCTTCATTGCAGCCACGCGGGCAAGCCCGACTCCCTCATCTACATGGCCGTGAATATCGTTTGTATGGAAGATAACCACTTCCTTCACAGATGTTCCCGCCGCCTCTGCCGCAGGAGCCGTCCATTCTCCGCCGAGCACCAGTCCCGTCAGCAGGACTGCCGCCAGTATGCGCCTGCCGGTTCGCTTCACTATTCCTCTCATCTGTCTCACTTTCCTTTCCTTCTTTCTGTCTTGTTATGTCTGATATACGTTGTGAGCGGATCATTTACTACGACAATATATTTTACCAATTATGAAAAATATTTTCAACCAATTTGTGCGAAATGTGCTTTACCGGCGCAAGCGGCAGAGCGGGCCCGCCACATTCCCCTTGCCATTCCCTCCCATATCTGTTATATTGAATTCACATGAAAACAGCAGCCGGAAAATGCGCCGCTCTGTTCCGCAAAAGGCGGATTTTTCTAAATAATAAAAGATTTATTTCTTCAGGAGGTATCACCATGATGAAAAAACGAATTGCAGCAATACTGCTCGCCGCACTGCTATTGTCCGGCCTCTCGCCGGAACCGTCTGCAGCGGCCGCAGCCGGCACACGTCTGTCCGCAAAGAGCAAGACCTTGACCACAGGCCAGTCCTTTACGCTCAAGGTGAAAAACGCAAAGAAAAAGGCCTCGTTCCGGCTCAGCAAAAAGGGCATTGTAAAACTCTCCAAAAAGAAGAAATATTCCGTCAGGATTAAGGCAGTCAAAAAAGGTTCTGTCCGCGTCACGGCAAAGACCGGCAGGAAAAAACTGTCCTGTAAGATAAAGGTAAAAGCCAAAAAGACGCCCACAGCGTCTCCGTCCGGCACACCGGCGCGGAAGCTGACAACCGGCCGCACAGCCGCTCCTGCCCCGTCTACCGTACCGTCAGCTGCCCCGTCAGTGCCGTCAGCTGTACCATCATCTGTACCGTCGACTGTGCCGTCGGCTGTACCGGAGGACGACGGGAACATCGCCTATGCGGGAAACGTGTCCAGCGAAATGTGCCAGGCCTCTTACTGGATTGGCAAAAGTGAAAATCCGGACAAGGTGCTTCTCTCCGAATCCGATATCGCCGCCCTGAACCAGAAGATACTCCGGACGGACGGCGCCCATATGCAGGATCTCGCCAACATGGACGCCTCCTTCAATTCCATTTCCCTGCGAGACAGCCTGGCCAATGCCTCCACACCGAATAAGTGCAGCTTTGTAAACGGAGTGGAAATGGAGGACAAAGAGGGATATTATGAGGCCATGCGCCAGAATATACGGGGCGCCGAGGCCTCCGAGCACGACACCGTCCGCTATGCCCTCTGCGTCAGGCGGGCCAACCACAAGTCATGGCCCACAGACGACTGCATCGGCAACAGCGCCACCGACGCGGACGACGAACTGCAGAGTTCCGCTCTCGTTGTAAACGAGCCGGTAATCGTAAAGCTGACCACGGCCGATCAGAAATTCAGTTATGCCGTCAGCTCCAACTGCACCGGATGGGTGGAGACAGAGCGCCTTGCCTTCTGCCACTCCAAAGAGGAATGGCTGGAGGCATGGCAGGGAACCGGAACGGATTTTCTGGTCGTCACCACGGACAGGATTACCCTTGAACCGTCGGAGCGGGAGCCGGAAACTTCCCGAATAGAACTCTCCCTCGGCTGCAGGCTGAACCTCGTGCCGGAGAATGAAATTCCCGACAGTATCGGAGAGCGGGGAAGGTGGAACAACTATGTCGTCTATATACCCGTCAGGGATAAGGACGGCAGTTATGTGAAGAAACCGGCGCTCATCTCCCAGCACTGCCGCGTACACATCGGATACCTCCCGCTGACCGAGAGAAGCCTTCTGAACACGGCTTTTGAGTGCCTCGGCAACCGGTACGGCTGGGGCGGTATGCTGGAGAGCATGGACTGCTCCCTCTACACGCGGAGCATCTACCGCTGCTGCGGACTGGAGCTGCCGCGCAATACGACCTGGCAGACAGCGATACCGACCGGCAATTACGACGTCTCCAAGATGAGCCGCAGTGAAAAAGAGTCTCTCCTGGACGAGATGCCCGCCGGAACACTCCTCATGTTCAGCGGCCATATCATGATGTATATAGGAAAAGACGGCGGCAAATACTATGTCATCAGCGATCTGGGAACCGTCTACGACGAAGAAGGCACCGCCGGAGGCGATGCCGTGAAAAGTATTTATTCTGTCGTCATCAACACACTGGACGTGCGCAGGGGCTCCGCCGCTCCGGACGGAAGCCGGACATGGCTGTCCCATCTGATCTGGTTCATACGCCCCTGGGCGCCCCAATAGGCGTCCTCAGGCGATGACAGCGTCCTCAATGCCATACCGCTTCGCCGTCTCCTGCACAGTTCCGTCTTTGAGGGATTCCGCAAAGAAATCATTGACTTTCTCCGTCATATCCGAACCTTTGCGCAGTCCGACACAGATTTTTTCGTCATTCAGTGAAAACTGGTAGTTCAGATTCTGGAATCCCTCCTCTTTTTCCGTATAATAGGCCGCCATGACAATGTCGATCACCGCCGCGTCCGTCTGCCTGTCGCAGACGCTTTGCAGCGCCTCTTTCTGTGTTTCATACGCCGTGTAACGGTACTTCTTCTCTCTCAGCAGCGTCTCGCCGGTAGAACCGGACTCGACCGCAAACAGCAGATGCTGACATTCCTCCGGCGTCTTGTAGGTCTGTCGGGCGTCGTCCGGCATCACAAACACCTGATTATTGGAGAGATAGGGCCGTGAACACGATATCGTCTTCTTGAGTTCTTCCGTCTCTGTCATGCCATTCCAGATACAGTCGATCGTACCGTCCTCCAGAAGTTCTGTCTTGTCGTCCCACTCGATCTCCTTAAATTCCGCCTTCACACCCATCTTCTCTGCAAACGCCTTCGCCATATCCGCATCAAATCCAACCCATTCCTCACCCTCTTTGTAGTCCATGGGCGCAAAGTCCGTGATGCCGACCACGAACGTCCCCTTTTCCTGCACATATGCGATATCCGACTGTCCCTCTTTCAGGACAGAAGTTCCGCCTTTCTCTGCCCCGCAGGCAGCCAGAAGCGCCGCAGTCAGAAGCAGCGCCGTTATTCTTTTACATTTCCCTCTCATATTCTCCTCCTTTTTTCATCATAAACAACAGACCAAACGTGCCCGGCCCACAGTTTGTCGAAATGGCCGGTGTCGCTTTCTGATAAATGACCTTTTCAAATTTTACTCTGCTCTCCACCCGCTTTTCGATTTTCTGCAATTCCTCCCAGCTCAGTCCGGAATGTGTGATAAACAGAAGCCGTCTGTCAATCCGGTCTGGGTGGCGCAGAACCGATGAAATATATTTTTTCTGTATCGTATCTTTTCCTCCGATTCGTATCGCTCCCACCGACATACTGCTGTTTTTCAGCACGATGACCGGATGGAGCATACATGCCTCGCATATCGCGTGCACCCTCGGAGCGATTCGCCCCGACCGGGCGAGATACTCTGTTGTTTCCACAATAAAACTCGTCCTCGTCCGCGCCTTCATGTCTTCAATTTCCCGAAGAATGGCTTCCACCGTATAATCCTGCGCCGCGTACTGCGCCGCATACAGGGCGATCATTCCCATTCCGCTCGACAGATGACCGGAATCGACGACCGTTACGTTGTCAAAGGAATTTGCCGCCTTCAGGGAATTTTCAAATCCCAGGCTTGCATTTTTCGCCATCGCTACGTGAATGATATGCTGCGCCCTGGTGAGCTGCTCGGCAAAGAACGCCTCGTATTCTTCCACCTCCGGCGGCTCCGACCTGGCATGTTTATCCTCTTTGGCGAGGTATGAGAGGATCCCGTCTGTCTCCACTTCTTCGCCGTCCTTGAAAGCGCCGCCCCCCGTCTCCACGCGATACGGCATCACCTCAATGTGATTCCTTTTGGCCAGTCCGGGCGGGAGATCGCCCACGCTGTCCGTAGTTACCATAATGAGCTGCTTTCTCCTGCGCTCCAGCGTCGGGCTCACCACCGTATCCGTAAAATCCGCCGTGTTTATCATCTTGACGATTTCCGGCGGCAGATGGCGCAGAAGCTCCGTCTCCAGCTGCGCGCCGCTGACCGGTTTGAGCAGATACCCGTCAAACCCTTCCCTCTTGTAGAGCGCCTGATTGCTGCTCCCCGCATTGGCCGTGAGGATCACAACCGGCGTCTCCGGATTCAGCCCTCCTGTCTGCGTCCGGATGTAGGACGGATTTTGCGGACATTCAAAATAAAAAAGAATGTGGAGGTAACAGACAATGGCAAAATCATTATTT
>CANRFJ010000014.1 GCA_947629865.1 uncultured Lachnospiraceae bacterium
TTCTAACAGCTTAAGCAACAAGATGGGTAATTCCTTACTGGCTGTAAGGGGTATTAACCATAAATATATTGTAGTAGAGAGGTAGACATGCAAACAAAAAATGTTATGATCGTCGGCGTCGGCGGACAGGGAACTCTGCTGACCAGCCGGATTTTGGGAGGCATTATCCAGGCGGCCGGCTATGACGTAAAACTCAGCGAGGTACACGGAATGGCGCAGAGGGGCGGCAGCGTAGTGACTTTCGTGCGCTACGGTGACAAGGTGTATGAGCCGATTGTAGAGGAGGGGCAGGCCGATGTGCTGATTGCCTTTGAAAAACTGGAGGCCATGCGCTACGCGCACTTCTTGAAGAAAGACGGCGTGATGATTGTCAATGAGCAGCGAATGGATCCGATGACAGTTGTTACCGGAGCGGCTGAATATCCGGAGAATATTCTGGAGACATTAAAGAAATCCTATCAGGTAGTGTCCATTGACGCTATGGCAGAGGCCAGGAAGCTCGGCAATTCCCGCGTCTTTAACACCGTTATCATCGGCCTTGCGGCGAAAAGCATGGATTTTGCAGAGGAACAGTGGTTAGAGGTGATCGGGAAAACCGTGCCGCCAAAGACTGTGGACATCAACCAAAAAGCGTTTAAGGCAGGTTATGCGAGATGATCATTGATGCGCACACCCATGTGTATCCCGAAAAAATAGTAAAGAAGGCAATTGCAAAACTGGAGAAAAATTCGGGCGTTTCCGCCAGGGTAAACGGCCTGAAATCCGGCCTGACGGCTTCGATGAGAGAGGCGGGCATCGACTACTCGGTGCTGCTGCCGGTGGCGACCTCCACCAGGCAGGTGGACGACATTAACGAGGAGGCCGGGCGCACCAATGCCTCGGCCGGAGAGACGGGACTGTTCTCCTTTGGGGGAATCCACCCCGACACACCGGACTACCGGGAGGTTCTGCGGCGGGTTCGGGCGGCGGGCCTGAAGGGGATCAAACTGCATCCGGATTACCAAGAGACATTTTTCAATGATATACGCTATAAGCGGATTGTGGCGGAGGCGACGGGGCAGGGACTGTATATTATGGTTCACGCCGGAGAGGACATCGGCCTGCCGGAACCGATTCACTGCCGTCCGGAGCATGTGCGGGAAGTTCTCGCAGACACACAGAGCGACCGGCTGATCCTGGCCCACATGGGCGGCTGGCGTCTCTGGGACGAGGTAGAGGAGCAGCTGGCGGGGGAGGACGTATACTTCGATACGGCCTTTTCCACAGGACACATAGAGGGAGTGACAGGGCTTTTAGACGAGGAGGCCTTTGTCCGTCTGGTGCGGGCCCACGGAGCGGAGCGGATTGTATTTGGAACCGACAGCCCGTGGAGCAGCCAGAGGGAAAGCGTGGAGTGGATCCGCCGCACCGCTCTGACAGAAGACGAAAAGGAGAAGATTTTTTCCGGTAATATGCGGAAAATTCTTGGCATCTGAATACAGGCCCGCCGCAGTCGGGCCATCGCAGCAATAAGAGCAAACGAAGGGAGGAGACGCCGGAATGGGAAGGAGAAAGAAAACCGTACTCGCAGCGTCCGTCACAGCGGGCGTCCTTGTGCTGGTTCTGATAATCGGGGCCATTTACAAATATGTGGCGCCAAGTAATGTAAAACGGGAACTGAGCACCGTATTTGGACTGGGAGAAAACGAGGTCGCCCTGATTGTGGACAATGTGCAGCAGGAGGAGAAAGGCCTGCGGGTGGACGGCCAGACCTATGTGCCGGCTTCCGTGGCCTCCTCTTATATGGACGAGCGCATTTATGTGGACACAAAGGAGAAGATTCTCTCCTATGCCACAGTGGACGGGGTGATCCAGGTGCGGCCGGGCGACGTCTCCTATACGCTGGCGCGGGAGGAAAAGAAGGTGGAAGCGCCTATTCTCTCGGAGCATGGCGGCGCCCTGTATGTCTCTCTGGACTTTATCGCAGGACATGCCTCCTGCTATTATAAGGAATACGAGGGGCCGTCGCGCCTGATTATCGTGTCCGACCGGACGAGGAATTACACCTTTGCCACGCTGGGCGAGGACACCCGCGTGCGCACGGGGCCGAATAAAAAGTACGATTACCTCACCGAGGTGCCGGAGGGAAGCCGGGTTATTGCGGACGACACAAAACAGCAGGAAAACGGCTATATGGCGGTGACTACGCTGGACGGCGTGAACGGATATATTCCGGCGGAGAGAGTGGTAAAGACAGAGAAGAAGGGCTGGGATTTTGAGAAGGAGCCGGAGAGCTTCCCGCAGAAGGGAATGAAAAAGACCATATGCCTTGGGTGGCATCAGGTCACTACAGAGGAGGGAAGCGGCACGCTCTCCGCCAGTGTAGCGCAGGCCGCCCCCATGAATGTGATCTCCCCCACATGGTATGCGCTGAGCGACAACAAGGGAAACTTCACCTCCCTCGCCAATGCGGATTATGTGGCGCAGGCCCACGCAGCCGGACTGGAGGTCTGGGGACTGATCAATGATTTCAAAAAGGGCCTCAAATTAAATACCGTTCTGGGCAGGACGTCTGTGCGCACCAGGCTGATCAATTCGCTGGTGGCCTCCGCGATCCAGTACGACCTGGACGGGATCAACATAGACTTTGAGAATGTGAAAGCGGGGAGCGCCGCGGCCTATCTGGAATTTCTGAGGGAACTGGTAATAAAGTGCCACGCCAACGATCTGGTGGTGTCCGTGGACAATTACACGCCCGCCAGCTACAACAGCCATTACAATCTGTACGAGCAGGGACGGGTTGTGGACTATGTGATTCTCATGGCCTACGACGAGCATTACGCGGGCAGCGAGGAGAGCGGTTCGGTGTCCTCCCTTCCCTTTGTGAAGGACGGTCTGGCGGGCATGATTGCCAGGGCGCCGAAGGAGCGGGTGGTAGTGGCCCTCCCATTCTACACGAGGCTGTGGAAGGAGAGGAAAAGCAAGTCGGGCAAAATCACTCTGGAGCCCCCGACCGCCTATGGCATGAGCAATGCGGAGAGCCTTCTGCGGGCCAGCGGAGCCGCCCCCAAGTGGGACGAGGCCACGGGGCAGTATTACGCCCAGTACAAGGAGGACGGCGCGACATGTAAGATCTGGCTGGAGGAGGAGACCTCCCTGACGAAGAAACTGGAGGCAGTGCTGCCGGAAAAAGTGGCAGGGGTGGCGTTCTGGAAGCTTGGCTTTGAGCGGGCCGTCACATGGAAGACTATCGGGGACGTGCTCGCAAAGAATTCCAAGTAGAAAAAATCTGCATAGCGGACACCCGTTGGAGCATATAATCTGGTGAGCAAAGAACCGGGGAAGTGCTGGTTTGGAAAAATTCAGAGGACGGAGCATAAAAGAATACAGAAAGCAGATGGCAGCAGGCGGCCTGATTCTGGTCGCCGCTGTCATTTTTGTACTGGCCTGGGAGAGCAGGGAACGGATACCGGTGTTGAACATGACGGCGGCGGGGAGCAAGGCGGTCGTGGCGGTCGACGCGGGACACGGCGGCTTTGATCCCGGCAAGGTGGGGACAAAGGACACTCTGGAAAAGGACATTAACCTCTCCATCGCCAAAAAGGTGGAGAAGAAACTGACGGACAGCGGATATACGGTGTGCATGACGCGGACGGATGACAGGGCGCTGTGCGAGGGAAGCGAGCCGTCCAAAAAAGCTGCGGATCTCAAAAATCGGGTGGCGGCGATCGACGGGGCGAAGCCCGCGCTGGCGGTGAGTATCCACCAGAACAGTTACTCGGCCGGTACAAAGGGCGCCCAGGTATTTTACTATACCGGTTCGGAGGAGAGCAAAAAATTGGGCGGGGTTTTGCAGAAGACAATCCGTGAGGTAATCGGAGACGGCAATCACAGGGTGGAAAAGGCGAACGACAGCTATTATATGCTGCGAAAGGTTCGGTGTCCCTTTGTCATCGTGGAGTGCGGCTTTTTGTCAAACCCGGAGGAGGAGGCATTGCTGCGCGATGAAAATTATCAGGAAAAAATGGCGCAGGGGATTTGCGAAGGCATTGAAAATTTCTTGTATAAATAGGCAGATTATGGTATGATAAATAAGTACGAGAGGTTATTATGAACACAGAATACATTACATGGGACAGAGAGCGTGGATATGGGGAAGGAGAGCGGGAGCGCGCGGCGCAGATTCTGCGCCGGGGCGGACTGGTAGCGTTTCCCACGGAGACAGTATACGGCCTGGGAGGAAACGGCCTGCTGCCTGCGGCGGCTGCGAAGATTTATGCGGCCAAGGGGCGTCCCAGCGACAATCCACTGATACTCCATATCAGCAGTCCGGAGGAACTGCCTCCCCTTGTGAGAAGGATTCCGGAGGCGGCGGGAAAACTGATGGAGACATTCTGGCCGGGCCCCATGACATTGATTTTTGAGAAGGCGGAGCTGGTGCCCCGCGAGACGACAGGCGGGCTTGACACGGTGGCGGTGAGAATGCCTGAACATTCCGGCGCCAGGGAACTGATTGCCTGTGCGGGCGTACCGGTGGCAGCGCCGAGCGCCAATCTGTCCGGAAGGCCAAGCCCTACCTCGGCGGCGCACGTCAGAGAGGATCTGGACGGAAGGATTGATATGATCATCGACGGCGGCAGTGTTGGAATTGGACTGGAATCCACGATTATAGATCTGACGGAGGAGGTGCCGGTCATACTCCGGCCGGGCGCCATTACAGAGGCCATGCTCGCAGAGGCCATAGGAGAAGTGCGGCTGGACGCCGGACTTGCGGGAAGGGAATCCGGAGCGCCGCCGAAGGCGCCGGGAATGAAATACCGCCACTATGCGCCGAGAGCGGAGATGACTATATTTGAGGGAGCGGCGGAGGCCGTCACAGAGAGGATTAACCGGTTGGCCAGAGAATATCCGGCGGATAAAGTGGGTATTCTGGCGTCGGAGGAAACGAGAGAACGATATCCGCATGGACAGGTTGTCACAGCGGGCTCGCGCGCGGCGGGCACTATAGGAAAGGGGCTCTACGGAGCTCTGCGGACATTCGACCATCTGGGAGTGGAAGTCATTTTTTCTGAGACCTTTTCCGGAGAGAGAGACAGCGAGGCCATTATGAACCGCCTGAGGAAGGCGGCGGGGCACCGCGTGGAGACTCTCACGGGAAAATGATGGGAGGAAACGGTATGACAGACTACCATGACGCGCAGAAAATCATTTTTGTGTGCAAAGAGAATGTATATCTGAGCCCTATGGCCGAGTGGATTATGAAAAGTATCCTCATGGATAAGACAAAGATCATTGAATCCAGGGGACTGGTGGTACTGTTCCCGGAGCCGAGGAACATGAAGGTGACGGACGTGCTCATGAACCACGCGATCCCGTGCGAGGAGCAGGTGTCGCAGGAATTTGAGCCGGAGCAGGTGGACGAAGACACGCTGGTTATCACCATGAATTTTACGGAAAAGGTGAAGCTGGTGGAGGATTTTTCCCTGACGGACAATGTATATACCCTGAAGGAGTTTGTGGGCGAGGAGGGAGATGTGACAGATCCATACGGCGGCCCGGAGGAAGCCTATGAGGAGTGTTACATCGAGCTGAAGGATTTACTGTATAAGGCCAAGAAGAAGCTGGGGTGGAACTAAATAAATACAAGGCGGGGGCGCGGGAGGCTCCTGCGGAAAAGAGGCAGATTATGATAGCATTGGGGAGCGACCAGGCAGGTTACGAATTAAAGCAGGTGATTATCCGGCATCTGGAGGAGAGGGGACTTGCCTACAAAGACTACGGCAGCTACAATGCCGATCCGGTGGATTATCCAATCTATGGGAAGAAAGTGGCCCACGCCATTGTGGACGGCGAGTGCGACAAGGGGATTCTGATCTGCGGGACAGGCATCGGAATTTCCATAGCGGCTAATAAGGTGAGGGGAATCCGCGCGGCAGTGTGCAGCGACTGTTTCAGCGCCGAGGCCACCCGCCTTCACAACGACGCCAATATTCTGGCCTTCGGAGCCAGGGTGATCGGGCCGGGGCTGGCGGAGAAAATCGTGGACACATTCTTAGACACAGAATTTTCCGGAGTGGAGCGTCACGCCCGTCGGGTGGAAATGATCGAGGAGGACTGAGATTTGTTAGGTTTTATCGGATGCGGCAACATGGCGCAGGCTATGCTGAATGGAATACTGGAAAAGGGGCTCTACAAAAAAGAGGAAATTCTTGTTTCCCGACGGGACGGTCATGCGTTGGAGGAGATACGGGAGAGATATGGAATCGGCGTCACGCAGGACAACGGAGAGGTGGCGGAGAGGGCGGACGTGCTGGTGCTGGCGGTAAAGCCGAACCAGTTTGCGCAGGTGATCCCTCCGATAGCAGAGCGGGTGAGGAAGGATACCCTGATAATCTCCATCGCAGCGGGACAGAGTATTTCCGCCATAGAGAAACTTTTTGGCAAAAGTATAAAACTGGCGAGAACCATGCCCAATACGCCGGCGTTAGTCATGGCCGGCGCTGCCGGCATATGTTTCAATAAAAATATCACAGAGGGAGAGCAGGAGAGCGTGATCCGTCTCTTTGAGAGTTTTGGCGTGGCCGTCGTGGTTCCGGAGAGTTTGATGGACACGGTCGTGGGCGTCAGCGGAAGTTCCCCTGCTTATGTTTTTATGTTTATCGAGGCTATGGCTGATGCGGCGGTGGCAGACGGAATGTCCCGCAATCAGGCATACCGGCTGGCGGCCCAGAGCGTGTACGGGAGCGCCAAGATGGTACTGGAGACCGGGAAGCACCCGGGAGAGTTAAAGGATATGGTCTGCTCGCCGGGAGGCACCACCATTGAGGCGGTGCGCGTCCTGGAGGAGAAGGGACTGCGGAGCGCCGTGATGGAGGGCCAGATGGCCTGCGTGGAGAAAGCGCGTTCCCTGTAGACGGACGGGAGAGCTTATGCGTGACAAAAAGAAAAACCAGAGAGAGATTATACACGCCCTGACGATGGTACTGCAGATTGGCCTGTCGATGATGACCTGCGTGGGACTCAGTATGGCAATCGGGTACTATATTGACCGGCTGTTTGGCACCAGATACGGAATCATCATTATGTTGTTTGTCGGTATTCTGGCGGCTATCCGGAGCCTGTTTATCCTGACGGGGCGCTACTATAATAAAAAACCAAAGGACGGAGAAACCCATGGAGACAGCCAGAACTAGTCTGAAGCAGGTAATTGCCGGAATCTGGATTCTGGCGGCCGTCGTAATACTGGCGGGTGTATTCTGGGTGTCCAATCCCATTGCCTATGCGCTCGGTGAAGTAGTGGGAAGCCTCACTGCCACCGGCATGATGATACAGTTGTACCGGAGTCTGGAAACGGAGATGGATCTGCCCCGGAAGCAGGCGGTCAATCATTCCCGTATCATGTCGATTCTGCGGAGTTTCCTGGAACTGGCGGTGCTGGCGGGCAGCATGTTCGTCCCGCAGTGGATCCTGCCATTTACGGTATTTACTGGCATGTTAGGAAGAAAATTCGCGGCGCTTTCCGTGTCGTGGTTTGAAAAATTCAAGGAAAGGAGATGAAAGCTTGGAAGGAGTTGATTTTTATATACATGGCTATCAACAGGTGACGATCGGCGGCGTGTCCTTCTGGATCACAACCAGCCATGTATGTCTGGCCATTGTCATGGTGGTATTGATTGTCTTTGCCATTGTGGCGAACCGGAAGATCAAAAAAGCCGATCCGACCAAGGCGCCCAGCGGGTTTCTGAATGTGCTGGAGCTTCTGGTGGAGACGCTGGATAATCTAGTCAAGGATAACATGGGCAGAGTGCTGGCCCCGAGATTCCGCAACTACATCGGCGTGTTGTTTATGCTGATACTGACCTGTAATCTGTCCGGTCTGTTCGGCCTTAGGCCGCCGACGGCGGATTACGGCATAACGCTTCCACTGGCGCTGATTACCTTTGTCATGATTCAGTACCAGGGCTTCAAGTGGCAGAAGATGAACAAGATTAAGGGACTTTTTGAACCGATATTTCTGTTCTTCCCGGTGAATCTCATCAGTGAGTTCGCGACGCCGATATCCATGTCCCTTCGTCTGTTTGCCAATATTTTGTCGGGAACAATGATGATGGCGCTCATTTACGGTCTGCTTCCAAAGGTGGCAACCCTTGTCTGGCCGGCCGCCCTCCACGCGTACATGGACGTGTTTGCCGGCGCTTTGCAAGCGTATGTATTCGCCATGCTGACTATGGTATTTATTGCAAATGCCGCAGATATTGAAGATTAAAAAATTATAAGGCCGCAGAAAGCGGCGGAAAGTGAGGAAACAATTATGGAAATGACAGAAGCAATTATTCGCGCAGCATCCGCAATCGGTGCAGGATTAGCAGTTATCGCAGGTATCGGCCCTGGTATTGGACAGGGTATTGCCGCAGGTTACGGCGCTTCCGCAGTGGGACGCAATCCGGGCGCACGCGGTGAGATCATGTCAACCATGCTTCTCGGACAGGCGGTTGCCGAGACGACCGGTCTGTATGGCCTGGCAGTAGCCATGATTTTGCTCTTTGCAAATCCACTTATCGGCTGATGAAAAATCCATTCGTAAAAGAATTGAGAAAGGAGGATTCATAAGTGGATAACAGAATATTTGGATTAGACGTGCAGACTCTTGTGGACACAGGAATCACACTGATTGCCATGCTGGTTCTCTTTATCCTTTTATCCTATCTCCTGTTCAATCCGGCCAGACAGCTGATCCAGAAGCGCAGGGACTATATCCAGAGCCAGTTAAACGAGGCGGCTTCCGCCAGACAGGACGCGCTGGATATGAAAAGCGAGTACGATTCCAGGCTTGCGGGAATAGAGGAGGAATCTGCCGCCCTTCTGACAGAGGCGCGCAAAAAGGCTCAGGCCCGTGAGAATGAGATTGTGGACGAAGCGAAAGAGGAGGCACATCGCATTGTCGCGCGGGCGGAAAAAGAAGTGGCCCTGGAAAAGGATAAGGTGCGGGACGAGATGAAACAGGAAATGGTACAGGTGGCTACGCTTATGGCGGGAAAATTTGTCGCCGGCTCCATAGACGAGACCGCACAGGCAAAGCTCGTTGACGAGACTTTGAAAGAGATGGGTGATGACACATGGCAAAGTTAGTTTCAAAAGTATATGGAGACGCCCTCTTTTCACTGGCAGTAGAGGAGGGAAAGCTGGAGCTTCTGAGAGAGGAGGCGGAGGCGGTACGGCAGGCCGTGACGGAGAATCCGGAAGTGCTGTCTGTGCTTTGCCACCCCGAATTATCCCAGGAGAAAAAGATTTCCATGATAGATGAGATGTTCGGGAAGGACATGTCAGAGGAAATGATGGGATTTTTGAATGTCCTGGTTCGTAAGGGGCGTATACGGGAACTTTTGCCGGTGTTTGAGTATTTTGAAACCCAGGTGAAGGAATACTTGAAGATCGGCGTAGTAGAGGTCTCCACGCCATTTTCTCTGTCTGACAGCCAGAAGGACCAGGTGGAGAAAAAACTTCTTGCGGTTACGCAGTACGAGACGCTGGAGATCCGCTATCAGATTGATGAGAGTCTGCTGGGCGGCATGGTGATCCGTATCGGCGACCGTGTTCTTGACAACAGTATCCGCTCCAAAATGGAAGCCATGTCAAGACAGCTTAGTAAGGTAAGGCTGTCCAGTTAGGGCGGCTGGTTCAAAAAGAGACGAAAGGCCTGCGAGGGCCCGTTTCTGGAAAGAAGGTGTGCAGAAAACATGAACTTAAGACCTGAGGAGATCAGTTCAGTTATTAAAGAAGAAATAAAAAAATACAGTACGGAGTTCGAGGTTGCGAACGTGGGAACCGTCATTCAGGTTGCCGACGGAATCGCCCGAATCCACGGTCTTGAGAAGGCCATGCAGGGAGAACTGCTGGAATTCCCCGGCGAAGTGTACGGCATGGTGCTGAACTTAGAGGAGGACAATGTAGGCGCCGTTCTTCTCGGCGACGCCGCCAACATCAACGAGGGCGATATCGTAAAGACAACCGGACGGGTTGCTACGGTGCCGGTAGGCGACGCTCTCTCCGGACGCGTGGTAAATGCGCTGGGACAGCCAATCGACGGCAAGGGCCCGATCAACACGGACAAAATCCGTCCGATTGAGCGCGTGGCGTCCGGCGTTATTTCGCGTAAATCAGTAGACACTCCGTTACAGACCGGTATCAAGGCGATCGACTCCATGGTACCGATCGGGAGAGGGCAGCGTGAGTTGATTATCGGCGACCGCCAGACAGGTAAGACGGCCATAGCCATTGATACGATTATTAACCAGAAGGATCAGAACGTACTCTGCATCTATGTGGCGATCGGACAGAAGGCGTCCACCGTCGCCAATATCGTTAAGACGCTTGAGGAAAGCGGCGCCATGGACTATACAACCGTTGTGGCGGCTACGGCCAGCGAGCTTGCGCCGTTGCAGTACATTGCGCCATATGCCGGCTGTGCCATCGGCGAGGAGTGGATGGAGAGCGGAAAGGACGTATTGATCGTGTACGACGATCTGAGCAAACACGCGGCCGCTTACCGTACCCTGTCGCTGCTGCTCCGCCGTCCGCCGGGACGCGAGGCATATCCGGGAGACGTGTTCTACCTGCACTCCCGTCTGCTGGAGCGCGCGGCGAGACTCTCGGACAAACTGGGAGGCGGCTCCCTGACGGCCCTGCCGATTATCGAGACGCAGGCCGGTGACGTGTCCGCCTATATCCCGACCAACGTAATTTCCATCACAGACGGTCAGATCTATCTGGAGACGGAGATGTTCAATTCCGGTTTCCGTCCGGCGGTCAATCCCGGTCTGAGCGTATCCCGTGTAGGCGGTTCCGCCCAGATTAAGGCCATGAAGAAAATCGCCGGCCCGATTCGTATCGAATTGGCGCAGTACCGCGAGCTGGCGGCATTTTCGCAGTTTGGCTCGGATCTGGACGCCGACACCAAGCGCCAGCTGGATCAGGGCGAGCGGATCCGCGAGATTCTGAAGCAGGGGCAGTATGCGCCGCTGCCGGTATGGTATCAGGTCGTGATTATTTACGCGGCCACCAAGCAGTATCTGCTGGATATACCGGTGGAGGATGTGCTGAACTTTGAGAAGGGCCTGTTTGACTTTATGGACACGAAATATTCCGATGTGCTGGCGGCAATCCGCGACGAGAAGGAAATCAGCGACGCCACGGAGCCGAAGCTGATAAAGGCGATTGAGGAATATAAGACAACATTTTTGCATGAAAATTAGAGAGGTGTGATGATATGGCCTCAATGAGAGACATTAAAAGGCGTAAGGCGAGTATTCAGAGCACTTCCCAGATAACCAAGGCAATGAAACTGGTCTCCACTGTAAAATTACAGAAGGCCAAGGGCCGTGCCGAGGAGACAAAGCCGTATTTCAATAAAATGTATCAGACCGTATCCGGTATGCTTGCGCGCACGGGCGGAGGCGACAGCCCCTACCGCGCGGCGGACAGCGACGGGCCGAAGAAAAAGGGCGTGATTTTGATTACGTCAAACCGCGGCCTGGCCGGAGGCTATAACTCCAATGTGGTAAAACTGATTACCCAGGGAGATTTTGATACGGAGAATACCGTGATTTTTCCGGTAGGGCGCAAGGGCCTGGAGGCAGTGCAGCGCATGGGCTATACCTGTACGGGGGATTTCTCCGAGGTGATGAACAAACCACTTTTCGGAGACGCCGTCACGATAGGGAAGACCGTGTCGGGCGCATTGGAAAGCGGCGAGATTGACGAAGTGTATCTGGCATATACCGTGTTTAAGAATACAGTGACACAGATCCCCACACTCATAAAAATGCTCCCCTTCAGCGAGGAGGACATTGAGGAGATGAAGACGGAGGAGACGGCTCCGGAGGAGAAAAAGGGAGCGGTGGCGCTGATGAATTATGAGCCGGAGGAGGAAGAAACCCTCGGTTACATTATTCCGTTGTATCTGAACAGCCTGATATTCGGGGCCCTGGTGGAAGCAGCCGCCAGTGAGAACGGCGCCAGAATGCAGGCGATGGACTCTGCCACGAGCAACGCAGAGGAAATGATTGACACCCTGGGCTTGCAGTACAATCGCGCCCGTCAGGCGGCGATTACCCAGGAACTGACAGAAATTGTCGCAGGGGCCTCAGCCATCAGCTGACGCTCACTGAAACTGGAAATGGAGGTTAAGAATGGAAGAAAATAAAGATGCAAAATGTCTCGGTATAATCACCCAGATTATCGGCGCCGTACTTGACATTAAGTTCAAGGAAGGCAGACTTCCAGAGATTTATGACGCCATCAATATAACCACGGAGGATGGCAAAAAACTGGTGGTGGAGGTAGCCCAGCATCTGGGAGACGATACCGTTCGCTGTATCGCCATGGGCCCGACCGACGGACTTGTGCGCGGTATGGAGGCGGAGGCCACCGGAGCGCCGATTACCGTGCCGGTGGGCGAGGAGACATTGGGACGTATGTTTAACGTTCTGGGCGAGCCAATCGACGAGAAGGAACCGCCGAAGGTAAAGGAGTATGATCCGATTCACCGCAAGGCGCCCTCCTTTGAGGAGCAGTCCACGGACTCGGAGATTCTGGAGACCGGTATCAAGGTAATCGACCTTTTGTGCCCGTACCAGAAGGGCGGTAAAATCGGTCTGTTCGGGGGAGCCGGCGTAGGAAAGACCGTGCTGATCCAAGAGCTGATTACCAATATCGCCACAGAGCACGGCGGCTACTCGGTATTTACCGGCGTAGGGGAGCGCACCCGCGAGGGCAACGACCTCTACTATGAGATGATTGAATCCGGCGTTATCGACAAGACGACCATGGTATTCGGGCAGATGAACGAGCCGCCGGGAGCCAGAATGAGAGTAGGCCTCACCGGTCTGACTATGGCAGAGTATTTTCGGGATAAGGGCGGAAAGGACGTGCTCCTTTTCATTGATAATATATTCCGTTTCACACAGGCGGGCTCCGAGGTGTCCGCGCTGCTCGGACGTATGCCGAGCGCCGTAGGTTATCAGCCCACCCTCCAGACGGAGATGGGCGCCCTGCAGGAGAGGATTACCTCTACAAAGAGCGGATCCATCACATCCGTGCAGGCGGTATATGTGCCGGCCGACGACCTGACAGATCCGGCTCCGGCCACGACCTTTGCCCATCTTGATGCCACTACGGTATTGGAGCGTTCCATTGCCGAACTCGGTATCTATCCGGCGGTGGATCCGCTGGCTTCTACGTCCCGTATGCTGGATCCGAGGATTCTGGGAGAGGAGCATTATAAGGTGGCCCGCGGTGTGCAGGAGATTTTGCAGAGATATAAAGAATTGCAGGATATTATCGCAATCCTCGGTATGGACGAGTTGTCCGAGGACGAGAAGATGTTAGTAAACCGTGCCAGGAAGGTACAGCGTTTCCTGTCCCAGCCGTTCAACGTGGCGGAGCAGTTCACCGGACTTCCGGGCAAATATGTGCAGCTGTCAGATACGATCCAGGGCTTCAGGGAAATTCTGGACGGCCAGCACGACGAGATTCCGGAGAGTTATTTCCTGAATGCCGGAAGCATTGACGATGTGGTAGCGCGGTTCAGGGAAGGGAAGTGATGCGGCATGGCTGAGTTGAAAAAATTCCAGTTAGAAGTCATTTCTCCGGAACGTGTATTTTACGCGGGCGATGTGGAAATGGTGGAATTGACAACGACGGAGGGAGATATCGGTATCTATGCCGAACACATTCCGCTGACAACCATTGTGGCGCCGGGGGTGCTGACGATTACCGAGAGCGGCAGCCAGAAAAAAGAGGCTGCGGTCTTAGAGGGTTTTATGGAAATAACCCAGGACAAGGTGACGATTTTGGCCCAGTCCTGCGAGTGGCCGGAGGAGATCGACGTAAATCGGGCGATCGAGGCCAGGGAGCGGGCAGAGCGGCGGCTCAAGAGTTCAGACGCCACCATAAACATAAGCCGTGCAGAGCTGGCGCTGCGAAAATCCCTGATTCGCATTGAGCTGGCAGGAAGAAAGTAACGGCCGATTTTTCATAAGACAGGCAGAAGGCCCTCTGGCGCAACCGCCAGGGGGTTTTGCCGCGGGAGGAGAAGACGATGAGGAGCAACATGACGACGCTGTGCTACATAGAGGATAAATCGAGGTATCTGATGTTACACAGAGTCAAAAAAGAAAACGACATCAATCGGGATAAATGGATTGGCGTGGGCGGAAAATTTGAGCCGTGGGAGAGTCCGGAGGACTGCCTGCTGCGCGAGGTCAGGGAGGAGACCGGACTGACGCTGACCAACTATAGCTTTCGGGGAATCGTGACGTTTCTCTGTGACGGGGACGAGGCGCTGTATATGTGTTTGTATACCGCAGACGGATTTGAGGGCGATATGCTTCCGGACTGCGCGGAGGGCAATCTGGAATGGGTGGAAAAAGACCGCGTGCCCACACTGGAGCTCTGGGAGGGAGATCGGATTTTCTTCCGTCTGCTGGAGGAAAACCACAAATTTTTTTCACTCAAGCTGAGATACGAGGGCGACGTGCTCACAGAGGCGGTACTGGACGGAGAGAAGATTCAGGGCGCATGATGTGAAATCCCTTTTGCTGAAAAGGAATAAAACGAGGCTTTCTGTTTTATACTAACAAAAAAACAGGAGGCTTTTTTTCATGGAACAGAAATACCGAATCAATACTATCCGAGGAAGGGAGATTTTGGATTCCAGGGGAAATCCCACGATTGAAGTGGAGGCGGTGCTGTGCGGCGGAGCGAGAGGCCGCGCGTCCGTGCCCTCCGGGGCCTCGACGGGCGCTTTTGAGGCCGCAGAGCTGCGGGACACGGAATTGCAGCGCTATAACGGCAGGGGAGTCAAGCGGGCGGTGGAGCATGTCAACGAGATTCTGGGATTTATTCTGGAGGGACAGAATTCACTCAATCAGGTGGAGATAGATACGCTGATGATACGGGAAGACGGGACGAAGAATAAATCCCGCCTGGGCGCCAATGCCATTCTGGGGGCTTCCATGGCGGTGGCGAAAGCGGCGGCAGCGGCCACGGGACTCCCACTCTACCAGTATCTCGGCGGCGCGGGCGGGCGCATCCTGCCGGTGCCGATGATGAATATTATGAACGGTGGGAAACATGCGGACAGCAGCCTGACGATACAGGAATTCATGATTATGCCGGTGGGGGCAAAATCCTTCCACAACGCCATGGAGTGGAGTGCGGGTGTGTTCCACACACTGGGGCGGCTGCTGAAGGAGGACGGCCATGCCACGGCGGTGGGAGACGAGGGGGGCTTCGCGCCGAAGCTGACGGGGGACGAGGAGGCCCTCCGCTATATCGTAAAGGCCATTGAGGAGGCGGGATACCGTCCGGGTGAGGATTTTGTCATAGCCATGGACGGAGCCGCGACGGAGATGTATGAGGAAGCCATTAAGGCGGGGCGTACAGGCGAGTATCTTTTCTGGAAGTCCGGAGAATACAGGACGACGGAGCAGATGATTGATTTCTGGGAAAAGCTGTGCGACAAATATCCCATATATTCCATCGAGGACGGTCTGGCAGAGGAGGACTGGGAAGGGTGGAAAAAACTCACAGAGCGGCTGGGCGGGCGTATCCAGCTGGTGGGAGACGATCTGTTTGTCACCAATACAAAGAGGATCCAGAAGGGGATCGAGATGCACGTCTCAAATGCTGTTTTGATTAAACCGAATCAGATTGGGACGGTTACGGAGACGCTGGAGGCTATCCGCATGACAAAAAACAACCGCTGGCACTCCATTATCAGCCACCGCTCCGGCGAGACGGAGGACACCACGATCGCCGATATAGCCGTGGGACTGAATACGGGGCAGATTAAGACGGGTGCTCCGTCCCGAACAGACCGGGTGGCAAAGTACAATCAGCTCCTGCGGATCGAGGAGCAATTGGGAACCAGTGCGCTGTACGGACGTAATCATTCGTTGTATTAACACGATATTGACATTGCCCAAACAGATAAAATGTGATAAAATAATACAAAATTTATTATAATTTATCAATTTTATCATATTTTGAGGAAAAGCGATGTTAATTTTTCTGGCAATGTTAGAAGACGAGGGAGACTCCGGAAAATTCACGGAGCTCTATCAACGGTACAAAGGTTTAGCCTTCTGGGTGGCAAAGCAGATTATAGGCGACGATTATCTGGCGGAAGATGTAGTTCAGGAGGCTTTTACCCGGATTGCGAAAAATTTTTCTAAAATTTCTATAAAAAATGACATTTCCTGCAACAAAACCAAAAGTTTCATCGTTATAGTGGTTGAAAGAACAGCCATTGACTTTTACCGAAAGAGAAAACGGATTCAGCAGTGGGAGGTCTATCCCGAAAAATGGGAGAGCAGCCTCTTTGCTGTGGAGAACCCTCCGTTGAAGGAGGAGAGCGCTGTCTACTGCGCGATGAAGGAGCTGCCGAAAAAGTACAGCGAGATTTTGTTTCTCCATTATGTCAATGGGCTCAGCAGTTACGAGATCAGCAGTGTGTTGAAGATGAAGGACAGCACGGTGCGGACTCGCATTGCAAGGGGAAAGAGAGAACTGGAGAAACTGTTAGCGGACTGGCTGGTAAGACAGCGGGAGGAAAAGGAGGCGAGCGGCGAATGAGTGATGAGTACATTCGGGATATATTAGCCGAGTATTCGGATTTCTGTATGGATACATTCTATTCACCGAATCGGGAAGAACTGGAGAAGCATGTGTTCTCCAGACGCCATGAAAAGAAAATGAAGAAACTTGTCTGGAGCGAAAAATATTTTGGAATCCACATTCGGGCAGGATATGTGGTGAGGCGCGTAGCGATTCTGGCGGCGGTGATCCTGTCCCTGGCGGCAGCCAATACCGTCAGCGCCAAGGTGTTCGGCTTCAATCCCTGGCGGATCGTTGCCACTGCCGCGGACGATTTTTGTATGAAAACCGTGTATTATATGACGGGCGAGGACAGACAGGCGAAGCCGAGAAAGGCGAGAAACAACGTCCCTGCCTATATACCGGAGGGCTACCGGCTGACATATTCGGATATAGAGGAAGGCGTGGGCGCGGTAACGTGGAAGCAGGGAGAGAGGGAGATCGGATATACATATATGGATATGGCAGACGGAACGACTGTTTACAGAAACAGTGAATTTGAGAAACAGGACGAGTTCACCATAGAGGGCTATCAGGCGGTTCTGTATACCAGAGGGGACGAGTGGCTCCTGGAATGGATGGATGCGGAACGATGGAATGAATTGTCGGGAACGGTCATATCCAGGGAGGAAATGGTGAAGATAGCCGAAAGTATTTATGAGGAAAAGTAAAAAAGGATAGTTTTTCTGCAACAGTCACCTCCTGTCCCACGTTTGTGGGAATGAAAGGAGGTGAGGCAGGTGAAGAAAATCCTTACATACGCCATGGTTCTGACGCTACTTTTGATAGGGCCCGGAGCCAGAACAGCCGAGGCTAAGATGGTTGTAACCCATACGGTAAAATTTACCATCAGTAGCAAAAAGGAAGCCTCAATCAGTGTATATGCCACAGCGACATCTTCGGTGAAGAATATCCAGACTATCTCTTATCTGCAGCAGTACAAGGATAAGAAGTGGAGCACCATTACCTCGTGGAGCAAGGTAGTATATTCTAACAAGACAACCTTTTCCAAAACCCATTCCCTCTCTAAATCAGGGAGGTACAGGGTGAAAGTCACACTGCGATATACTGGCAGCTCGGGCATTGAGGAATACACCATATACTCTGCGGAAAGAACCTGCTGAAAAAGCGGACAAATATACAGTGGATAAAATAAAAAACAACAGCAAAAAATAATCCCATTTATCCGCACGCGGTGCAGCAGAATGGTCTCTGTGGGCGCTCCGGATAGATGGGATTTTTTAATTAAAAAAATTTTTTTTGAATTTTTGCAACATTTTTCCGCGCTGAATCGTTTTATACATGAAAGGGCCCAAAACGAAAAAAAGTGGACAAAGAATGGGGGTTATCCTATGAGAAAACAATGTTTCATTACAGCGGCGGCGATTATGATGGCTGTGGGAGCCATATGCGGCGCGGGGGAGAAGGAGTCGCAGGCAGCGACGGTTGCTATAAGCAAAAAGAACTTTCCGGACAAGGTGTTCCGGGAACTGGTAAAGGTAAACTACGATAAGAACAAGGACGGGAAGCTATCGGCCAAAGAAATTAAAAAGGCGAAAAAATTTGGCTCCAGCTCGTGCAAGAACAAGGTAAAGATCAAGCCGTCCAAGTATGCAAAGTATCAGAAAAAGTATGTGAAGGATATCAAGTCCTTCAAGGGGGTGGGCAAACTTACCGCCCTGCGTAAATTTGTAGCCAATGGAACGTCTGTAAAGACCGTCAATTTCAAGAAGAATAAAAATCTGATTTATCTGGAAATGACGGACGGCAAGCTGCAGAAACTGGATCTGAACAAAAATAAGAAGCTGAAATATTTGTATCTGGAATACAACCAGCTCACCAGCCTGAAGATTAATAAGTGCAAGAAACTGGTGGACGTGGATCTGACGGGACATATGGTGAAGAAACTGAAGATATTCCACAACAAAAAGACGAAGGTGCAGGGAGAGGAGTATTACAAGCCATATAATGCGACCAAGATCAACGCATCCATCCTATCTCCCAGCGGCGGCGCGCTGGACGTCAACGGAAATTACTGTATCTACGAGTGGAACGAGGACTATTCCGCCTGCGTGAAAAAGACGCTGAATGGAACCTCTCTGGACAGCGTGGCAATCAACCTGAATGCCGATACGCTGAAAAAGACGAAGGAGATGCAGAACATCACGGCGCAGTGGCAGGACGCAAAGGGGAACTTCTACTTCGTTGCGGACAAGGACGGCGACATGCTGGCAAAGACGGTGAATTATCTCTACAAGGTAAATGCCGGAGGAGCCATTGAAAAGGAGATTGTGCTGAACGACCAGATAGACTTTTCCGAGAATTATAACAACCGCTATAACCTGTATTTTATGAATCAGTCGGGCGATGTGGCGGCGCTGAAAATGACGACCGGCAACAGCGATATTTTTGGCATACTGTATTTTGACATGAATCTGATGAAGGTGACAAAGCAGGTGGAGTGCAGCTTTGAGCCGTATGCGACGGAGGGAACCACGGTAGTGGGAAGCACGGCGCAGTACGAGGCCGTTGTCAGCAAGATTCCGGAGGGAGAAGTGACAGAGCTGGAGAACGGCGGAATGGTAGAGGTGTGCACGCTTGCCGCAAGCCATCGGATTTCCATTCTGGATGCAATGCGTCCGGGGGATATAGATGAGAGTATCAAACCATATTCTTTACAGATAAAGAATAACTATGTATATCTCATTACCAACAAGGGATTTTTCAAGGCAAAACTAACAGCGAAATCCTTTACGCAGCTCTATGGCATCGGGAAGATTCCGGGCATACAGAGTCTGGAATCCAGCTATTGCATGACAATCAAGAGTGAAAAGGAAATCGTCCTGTTGTTTGCAGATAAAGGAGAGGAAAAAGTTTCATATCGTCTGCTTCAGTGTAGCGTCTGACAGGCGGAAATGGGAGAGGAAAGTTTTTAAGGAGAAGCGGCTCACGGGGAGAGCCGCTTCCCGTGCTTTAAATCCGCGAGTATGAGGACGGCACAGCTGAGAATGAGTACGGAGAGAATACAGATCCCGCAGTTGCGGAAAAACACTTCCGGCAGAATCCGGATAATCGCGTCTGTCTCCGAGTCAAAAATCCAGTTGGTCTTTCCGGGGAAAAAGACGGCGTGAAAGAGCGTGAAGGCTCTTTGGAAGTCGATGGCGCAAAGCGCACCCAGCAGCGCAAAGACGGCGATGAGACCGCACCCCGTCCAGAAGGTGAATCCCCGCCCGCATATCCGGTGCGGGCGCAGCGGAATCCTGCCGCGCAGAAAGATCCAGACGAGCAGCAGAAGCCCGCTGACTCCCATAATCCGGAAGTCGAGGAGAAAGAGTCTGCGCACGTCTGCAAAATGTGAGCGCCCCGATTCAGACCAGGGAAGGACGCCGGTGGAGAAGACGTCGCTCACCCCTGTACAGTAGTCAAGCATCTCATCATAGGCCTGTGTGATCTCCTCGTGTGAAAGTCCCGTCTGCGCTTCGAGCTCCAGAGAGTCGACCTGCCAATAGTAAAAGGGGCGAAACAGAATGGGCGCGGCGATGGAGGCGGACAGCACAAACAGGGCCGTCAGGAGCGCCAGCGCCAACGTCAGCAGTTTTCCGGTTCTTTTCGTCATAATATCCCTCATTTCTGAGCGAAAAATAGCTATCGGCTATTTCTCCGCTGTTATTCGTTGTCCGGCCGGACAGAGAGCACCAGAAGCACCTGCGAGGGCAGGTAAAAAAGCCACATGGCAAATTGTATGGCGTCTGCGAGCGGCGGCCATGGAAAATCCGGCGCATAAGACGAGAGATTATGGAGGCCCACGCACAAATCACAGGCCCAGAACAGGCCAAGCCCCCAGGCCGTCGCGACGGCGGAGAGAGAGGCGCTGCCTGCCTCCGCACGGCTGCGGGCGCGTCGGCGGTGGTTTCGGGCCGAGCGGACAGCCAGCAGCACATTCAGGGTGAGCTGTGTAAAGGAGTATGCCGCCGCCAGGCTCAGCGCGTCGGCCGCGCCGGACAGGATAAGCAGGCTCCACACAGCAGCCGGTAACAGAATACGCACAGGCAGCCACACTCCCGCCCCCGCGCGCCGCAGGCGCATGGCATAGAGCGTCTGTACGGCGCAAAAGAGCAGGACGCCGATGAGAAAAGCTCCGGTCGTGAGGAGCAGAAACACATCGGCACTTACAGTAAGGCTCATAATGAGGGCCATACAATGGGCGTCCGGCCATCGTCTGCCCGGCCCCAGGCAAATTAGCAGCGAGGCAGTCAGACAGAGACAGACCGATGCAAATTTTATCGGGCTGCTGTAGATTCCGGCTGTATCAAGTCCCAGAAAGAGGAGGTACAGTCCCCCCTCCAGAGCGGTAAAAATTATACAAAAACGATGTGAAAAAGGCATGATATTCTCCATTCGGGAGCGTTTATGCGACAGGGCAATGACTAAATAGAATGTAATACTCCCAGCAGGAATCGAACCTGCAACTAGCCCTTAGGAGGGGCTTGTTATATCCATTTAACTATGGGAGCTCAGTGTCCGGTACAGAACCGGACAATAAAATTACAAGTATTTCTTCAGCGTCTCTGCCTTGTCCAGTTTCTCCCAGGGCAGATCCAAATCCTCTCGGCCAAAGTGACCGTAGGCGGCTGTCTGTCCGTAAATCGGCCGTCTGAGATCTAACATACGGATAATACCGGCTGGCCGCAGATCAAAGTTCTCATTAATTATATCCACCAGTTTCTCGTCCGGAAGTCTGCCGGTGCCGAAGGTGTCGATGCGAACGGAAGTCGGAGCGGCTACGCCGATGGCATAGGACAACTGAATCTCCGCCCGGTCGCACAGTCCGGCGGCCACGAGGTTCTTTGCCGCATAGCGGGCCGCATAGGCCGCAGAGCGGTCAACCTTGGTTGGATCCTTGCCGGAGAAGGCGCCTCCTCCGTGGCGAGCCCAGCCGCCATATGTATCCACAATGATTTTCCGTCCGGTCAGGCCGCTGTCTCCGTTTGGCCCGCCGACGACAAACCGTCCGGTGGGGTTAATGAAAAATTTTGTATCGGCATCAATCAACTTTTCCGGTAAAACGGCGTTGATGACATGCTCCCGTATATCCTTCTGAATCTGTTCCCACGATATATCTTCGCGGTGCTGGGAGGAGACGACGATGGCGTCCAGGCGCAATGGCCGTCCGTCCGCGTCATATTCCACCGTAACCTGTGATTTCCCGTCCGGAAGAAGGTACGGCAGCGTGCCGTCCTTGCGAACCTTTGACAGCCGGCGCGTCAGTTTGTGTGCCAGGTGAATCGGGTAGGGCATATAGTCCGGACTCTCATTGGTGGCATATCCGAACATCATTCCCTGGTCGCCTGCGCCGATGGCGTCGATCTGGGAGTCCGTGAGACGGGCCTCCAGAGCCTTGTCCACTCCCTGTGCGATATCCGGCGACTGCCTGTCCAGTGTGACTTTGACCTCGCATCGGCGGCCGTCAAAGCCCTTGCTGACGTCGTCATAACCAATCCCGCAGATAGTGTCGCGGGCAATCTTCTCTATGTCAACCTGGGCGCGGGAGGTGATCTCACCCATGACCAGTACAAAATCAGTCGTAATAGACGACTCGCAGGCGACGCGGCTCATCGGATCCTGCGTGAGTATGGCGTCCAATACGGCATCGGAAATCTGATCGCATATTTTATCCGGATGTCCCTCCGTCACAGATTCTGACGTGAATAGTATTTTACCCATGGTATTCCTCCATTCTGAAGTAAGGCATTTTTCATTATATATAAAATTAAAATCTATAAACCAAAACGCATTTATATTCTACTATAACAAATTTCAATCGTCAAGGTGGAAACCGGCTCTGGCAGAAAAAGTTTGAAAAAAAGACCACAATAAACGAAAATAGTGGTATACTATAAGAAAAGAGAGAAGGAGAACGAAATCGCCATGCAGGAAAAAGTGCGGAAAAGTCTGATCCGGCTGCTCGTCATGGAGCTGCTTTTATATATTTTTATCTTTGCCCTTGTGGGATTTGTCTGCATAGAGGGAAACCGGCTGGCAGCACCCTTCCGACTGGCTGTGTTTCTCATATCCGTCGCGGTGTGCACGCTGCTGCTCCTTGTGCGGAGAAACGTGTGGTACCGTGCGGTGCGGGGAATGGAGGATGCGGACAAGGCGGCGGATATCCGGATGCGGGAGGTCATTGCGAACATCACCCATGACCTGAAGACGCCGCTGGCTTCCATCAGGGGTTGTTCCCAGGGAATCCTGGACGGAGTGGCCCAGACGCCGGGGCAGACCAGAAAATATGTGGGAACCATTGCCCGCAAAGCCAATGACATGGCGGGGCTGGTGGATGAATTATCCTTTTTCGTACAGATTTATCAGAAGGATATTGAGTACAATTTCCAGAACGTGGTGGCGGCCGATTATCTGAGCGACTGCGTAAGCGCCCTCTCACTGGATCTGGAGACCAGAAACATCAGCCTGGTATACCGGTGCGAGGCGGGCAGGGATGTCCAGATCTGTATTGATACGGAGAGAATGAAGCGGGTAATATATAATATTATCGGGAACGCTTCCAAGTACATACATACGGATATAGGCGTGGTATTTGTCCGTATCCGGCAGACACAGGCAGAGCTTATCGTCCAGATTTCCGATAACGGCGTCGGGATTGCGGAGGAGGAGCTGAAGCATATATTTGAGAGGTTTTACCGCACAGACAGCTCCAGAAATTCCAAAACCGGAGGAAGCGGACTGGGGCTCTCCATTGCAAAGAAAATTGTGGAAGACCACAACGGAAGGATTTGGGCGGAAAGCGAGCCGGGCGGCGGTACGAAAATTTCATTTTCTTTGCCGAAGTTTGTGGACGAGAACGGGAAAATGTGATAGCATGGAGAGGAAGGGAGAGACTTATGAAAAAAATACTAGTAGTAGAAGATGAGCAAGCGATTGCTGAACTGGAGAAGGACTACCTGGAGCTGAGCGATTTCGAAGTCACCATTGAAGCGGACGGAATAAAGGGAGAGAGAGAAGCGCTGACCGGAAATTATGACCTGCTTATTCTGGACGTTATGCTGCCGGGCAGAGACGGTTTCGAAATCTGCCGCCGCTTCAGGGAAAAATACCTCCAGCCGGTAATTATGGTCTCCGCCAAGAAAGAGGATATTGACAAGATACACGGCCTGGGCCTGGGAGCCGATGACTACATGACAAAGCCCTTTAGCCCCAGCGAACTGGTTGCACGGGTGAAAGCTCACATGAACCGTTACGAGGTGCTTTCCCGTCAGCCGACGTTCAAAGAGGCGGACAATGATCTCATTGAGGAGGGCGATCTGAAAATCGACAAGACGGCCAGACGGGTATTTATACGGGGCGAAGAAAAGACCTTTACCACAAAGGAGTTTGACTTGCTGTACTTCCTGGCAAAGAACCCGAACCGCGTATTCTCCAAAGAGGAGCTGTTTCAGAAAATCTGGGGATTTACTTCGGTGGGCGACATTGCAACCGTAACCGTTCATATCAAAAAAATCCGGGAAAAAATTGAGCAGGACACCTCGAATCCGGAATACATCGAGACGATCTGGGGCGTGGGCTACCGCTTCAAAATGCCGGGATAAAAAAACTGAATATGAACATACTAAAAATAGCGGACCACGGAAAGCGGCTCGCTATTTTTTTCATTGTGATAAAGCAGGGAGGAAAGAACATGAAGACAAGATACATCATTCTCGCATTGACGGCGCTGGCGCTGTTTCTCGCCTTCCGGTTCCTGCTCCCCCTTGTTCTCCCGTTTGTGCTGGCTTATTTTTTTGCAAAGACGGTGCAGCCGGTAATTCATTTCCTGACAAAAAGACTGAAGTGGGAAAAACGCATCAGCGTCATTGTGGTGGTGTTGGTAACGGTATTTGCCATCGGGGGATTCCTGGTCTATATCGGCAGCATCGTAATCGGCCAGGCGATACTGCTGCTCCAGAAAATTCCGGTGTATCAGCAGCTCGTCGGCAATGCCGTGGAGCAATTCTGCTGCCAGTGCGACAGAATGTTGGAGCTGAGGGCGGGAACCAGCTATCACTATATTGAGGCGCAGACACAGACCATGTATCACAATCTGGAGCAGGAGGTAATCCCGCGCCTGACCGCCTGCGCCACGGAGGCGCTCCGGTTCCTGGGGCGGGCGGGAGCCGGTATTTTTATTTTTTTTGTCTCCACACTTCTGATTCTGCTCGACGACTCCTTCCCCGCCGTGCACAAAAAACTGCGTCCGGTCGCCAGACGGCTCAAATATGCGGGCTTTGCCTATATAAAGGCTCAGGGGATTATTATGTTTATCGTGGCGGTGGTGGTCTCTCTGGGACTGATGCTGATGGGAAACGACTACGCGGTGCTGTTTGGGATCGGAATCGCCATCTTTGACGCGTTTCCCGTGGTGGGGAGCGGGCTTGTGCTGGTGCCCTGGGCGGCGCTCCAGATGATTGGGGGACATTTTTACCAGGCGGCGATTCTGCTCACCATCTTTGTCGTCGCCACGTTTTTGCGGGAGATTCTGGAGCCCCGACTCTTTGGGAAAGAAATCGGCATGAAGCCGCTGTTTGTACTAGTTTCCGTATATGCGGGCGTGGGCCTGTTTCGGGTGGGAGGGATTATCCTCGGCCCGGTGGCGCTGACGGTGCTGAAGGTGGTGAACGAGGTGCTGCTCCAGCAGGAAAAAGCGGTGGAGGGCAATAAAAAATCCGACGGGCACAAAGGCGCATCGGAGTAGAGCCTCTATCGGGAGATCCACTGGCTCATGCCGGAGCCGTGATTGCCGAAGGGACGTCTGTGAAATCCCAGTTTCTGGTAAAAGGGTTCCTTGCCCATGGCCGACATCAGATTGACCATAATGGTCTCTCCCTCCTCTACCTGCTTTCCGGTCCAGTCCAGGACATTCTCAATAATCTGCCGTCCCAGCCCCTTGGACTGATAGGAGGGACGCACGATTACGTCGCAGATAAAATACACATAGCCCCCGTCTCCCACAACCCGCGCCATGCCTACCGGAGAGTCCCCGTCCATGGCGACCAGAATATACAGTGAGTTGTCCAGAGCGGTTCTCGCCCGCTTCGGGAGAATCCGGATAAAGTCCACGCTGGCACGCAGATCGTTGTAGTCTTCAATCGAGATTTCGTGGGTAAAATAAATCGGAGATTTCATTGGCGTCAGCCTTTCTGCCGGTATCTAAACAAACTGGTTCGTTATTTCGTCATACTGATAATCCACCGATGAGAGGGTGGATCGCAGTTCATCTTCGTCCACATTATAGGTGTGGCAGAATTCCTCCAGGGACGAAAACTGGTCTCGTAATTTTGTATTTACATAACTGAGTAAGATAATAGGATCATGCGGTATGTCCAAAAAAGCACCTCCAAAATAAATAAAACTAAAATCATTTTACATAAAAAGAGGGTTTATTGTCAAGCCTATCCTATAGAAAACAAATTCAGAATACCCATTGGGAGGTGGACATGAGCGAAAAATCAGTATTTTCAAGGGATTTTGAAAAGAATAAAGAATATATCGACGGACTGCTCCATGTGGACAGGAGTTTTGATATATTGTACCGGGTGGTGAAGGTTGGTGGTAAGAAGGCTTGTTTTTACTTTATTGATGGTTTCTGTAAAGACGAAGTTATGGAGAAGATATTAGAATTTCTCTATAATATCAATCCGGAGGAGATGCCGGAGACGGCCCACGATTTTCTCAAGGAAAAACTGCCCTACGGGGAAATCGATTTAGTGAGCGGGGAAAATGATTTTCTGCAGCGGATGCTCTCCGGCGTTCCGATGCTGATGGTAGAGGGCTACAGCGAAGTCCTTGCCATGGATTTCCGCACCTATCCGGCCCGAAGTGTTGATGAGCCGGAGAAGGACAAGGTAATGCGCGGCTCCCGCGACGGTTTTGTGGAGACGGTAGTGTTTAACACGGCGCTGATCCGCCGCCGTATCCGCTCTACGGAGCTGGTGATGGAGATGCACACGGTGGGAAAGAGTTCCCGCACAGATGTAGTCATCGCCTACATGTCAAATCGGGTTGAGAAGAAGATGCTTGACAACATACGCAGCCGGATCGACGCTATTCAGATTGACGCCCTCTCCATGAACCAGCAGAGCCTGGCGGAGTGCCTCTATCAGCACAAGTGGTACAATCCCTTCCCGAAGTTCAAGTTTACGGAACGGCCGGACACCACGGCGGCCAGTATCCTGGAGGGGAGCGTTGCGATTCTGGTGGACAACTCCCCCTCTGCCATGATCCTGCCCACATCGGTATTTGACATCGTGGAGGATGCGGACGATTATTATTTTCCCCCCGTCACCGGAACCTATCTGCGGCTGTCCCGCGTGGTTATCAATGTGCTGGCCGTGTTCCTGACGCCCCTGTTTCTGCTCCTTATCATGAATCCCCAGTGGATTCCGGCATGGCTGGACTTTATAAAGATTAAGGGAGACATAAACGTGCCGGTACTCCTGCAGCTGCTGATACTGGAATTTGCCATTGACGGACTGAAACTGGCCTCCCTGAATACGCCCAGTATGCTGAGTACGCCCCTCAGCGTGGTGGCCGGTATCGTGCTGGGGGACTACACGGTGAGTTCCGGCTGGTTCAACAGCGAGATAATGCTCTACATGGCATTTGTGGCGGTGGCAAATTACACGCAGGTGAGTTTTGAACTGGGCTACGCCCTGAAATTTATGCGGATCATGCTTCTGCTGCTGACGGCGGCCTTCAATGTCTGGGGATTCATAATCGGTCTTATCCTGGTGGCGGTCTTTATTGTGACAAACAAGACGATGAGCGGAAAGAGTTATATCTATCCAATCATTCCGTTCAACCGCAAGCAGTTTCTGCGGCGTTTCTGTCGGGTGAGCCTGCCCCGCTCCGAGCAGTAGATAGCCGCACAAAAATTTTTGTTTATAATTAAGTGGGAGATTTTGCCCCGTCTCAAAAAATATTTTCATTTTTGCAACATTTCCGGCCCCTCATTCGTTTTATATATATAAAATATTTGTTAAACTTATATATAAAACGAAAAGGAGGGGTTTTTATGAAAAAACATGTGTTGGGAATTCTCTTGGCGGCCCTTATTGCAGCGGCGGCGGGAGCGCTGGCCGGGGAGAGCCGGAGCAAAGCAGTCTCATGGGAGTATGCGGAGTCGTATACGGTGACAAAGGGCAAATTTGAGTTTAAGGCGCTGCTGTCGAAGGACGGGGGAAAGGCCTGGATCTACAGTGTAAAGGCGAAAAAGGCAGGGAGTTCGCCTACGTCCCTTACTTTCCCTGCGAAAGTGAAGGACGCGAAAGTCGTCCGCCTCGGCATGGACAAAACGGTTATGGGGAGTGAAGGGGAGGATGCCGAATTTAACAAGACAATCTTTGGCGAATGGGTTGAGCGCGCCCACGGAGTGGGAGGAGCGGGGCTCGACAGTATGAAAATTAAAAAAATGGTACTTCCGTCATCCGTCACGGAGATTACTCCCACGGCCTTCAGCGGAATGAAAGTACTGGAGAAGGTAAAGATTCCGGACGGGGTAAAATATCTGTATGGGGAGACGTTTTATGACTGCCCCAAACTGAAGGAGGTAACGCTGCCGAAGAAGATGATTGGATTTCAGCCGTACAGCTGCTTTGATGCCTGTCCGAAACTTGATAAGGTAATTCTGCCAAAGAAAAATAAGGCGTTTGTCCTGAAGAACAATATGATTCTGACAAAAAACGGGAAAACGGCTGTCTGGGCGATTCCAAAGAAAAAGAAGATTAAGGTTCCCGCGTCCGTGCGCAAGATTGTCTCCGGTGCTTTTTATGGCTCCCTTGCCCGGACTGTCACGCTGGGTAAAAAAGTCTCCGTGCTGGAAGCAGACAGTATATGCGGCACGGAAATCGAGAAAGTCAAAGTGGATCCGGCCAATGCGACGTTTGCCAAGGATGGACAGTGTATTTATTATAAAAAGAACGGAACGCTGGCAGTGGGTGTCTCACAGGCGGCTGAACTGGTGATTTCCCGCAAGGTAAAGAAGATCACAAGAAATTGCAGCATCTGTGGCACAGTGTCCGAGGACAGGCAGCTGTACCTGTTAGACATTCCGGCCAGTGTAAAATGTCTGGGGAAAGACTGGCTTGATGCCTTTGACGTGTCAGCGAGCGGTAAAGTGTACTTCCGAAAATCGACTCCACCGAGGCTGGAGAAGGGAGGAGATGTTAATACTGCTCCATTGCCGATATTCTGTAAGGTATATGTACCAAAGTCGTCCTTGAAAAAATATCAGAAATGGTACAGGGAGTCGGGGCTGAAGCAAATGCAGGAAGATGGCCTGGAAGACATGGCAACATGGAAAACCTTCTGAAACAGCTCTCAGGACTGTGACAGAAGGGCGCGGATAGCGGCGATCTCCTCCTTGTAGGGAGGATAGCTTTTCTTCGAGTCGTCTGCGTCCTTTACATAAGGCGTTTCCAGGATTTTGGGAATCTGTTCAAAGCGGGGATCGCGTATCACACGGATCAGGGCGTCGGAACCGATATGCCCTCTGCCAAAGTTTTCATGGCGGTCTTTGTGCGCGCCCCGCTCATTTTTGCTGTCGTTGATGTGGAAGGCGGCGATCTGCTCCAGTCCCAGAATCCGGTCAAATTCAGCCATCACGCCCTCGTAGTCGCTGACGAGTCCATAGCCCGCATCATGGACATGGCAGGTGTCGAAGCAGACGCGCAGCTTTTCCGGATAGCGGCAGCCGTCATAGATAGCGCGAAGCTCCTCAAAGGAACGGCCGATCTCGCTGCCCTTTCCCGCCATTGTCTCCAGTGCGAGCTTCACCGGAGTGTCTGGGGAGAGAACCTCGTTTAAGCCCTTTACGATCTGCGAGATGCCGGTCTCTGCACCGGCGCCCACATGGGCCCCCGGATGCAGGACGAGCACATCAGCGCCCATGGCTGCCGTCCGTTCGATCTCCTTTGCCAGAAATTCGACGGCCAGTTCAAAGGTCTCCTTTTTTACGGTATTGGCCAGATTGATGATATAGGGAGCATGGACGATGAAGTTCGCCATTTTGTTCTCCTCCATCAGTTTTCTGGCCGCCGGAATATTCAAATCCGCAATCTCCTTGCGGCGTGTGTTCTGCGGCGCGCCGGTATAGACCATAAACGTGTTGGCGCCATACGACAGCGCTTCCCTCACAGAATTGACAAGCATATCCTTTCCACTCATTCCTACATGGGATCCTATTAGCAGCATATTGTATTTCCTCCCTGTACCTGTTGCCGGATTCTCTGGCAGCTCAGTTTTCTCATTACCTATATTTTAGGCTGTTGCCGCTCTTTTGGCAATAAAAACTTTTATGGCGCTGTACGGCGCTCCACATGGCAGGGTATGGAGACAATACTGTGATAATGTTCCCGCTCTATATAGTGCGTATAGGTTCCCATATATTTTTTCACTATGTTTTCGATGTTTTTCATGCCGAATCCGTGATATAGTTCCTGCGCCGACTCGTCGGCTGCGGGCGCGTGGTGGGCGATGGTATTGTCAATGTGTATGACAAATTCCATATTCGTGGTAAAAATCTGTACGGCAATCCGGCGGGGAGACGGACTCTGGATTTTGCGGCAGGCGTCAAGCGAGTTATCGAGGAGATTTCCCAATACAATTGAAAAATCATAATTGTCAATTTCAATATTATCGTTAAATACCTGTATGTCGCTGAAAAATTCTATGTTCTCCTGCTCTGCCATCGCCATATGGCTGCTCACAAAGGCGTCAATCACAAGATTGCCGGTATTGATGCGGTTGTGCGTCTGCTCAATATCCTGGAGAGACTCCTGTATATAGGAACCAATTGTGTCATATTCCCCGTTGTCCAGACAGTTCTCAATAAAGAAAAAGTGTTTCTTCATGTCGTGGATCAGGCGGCGGGAGTTCCGATATACGGTGGAGATCTGCTGGTACTTGGCAGCCTGGTATTCGAGCTGGCGGTTCAGCTGCTGCTTCGCCAGATTAAGTTCCTCTACCTTGAGCACATTGTCTAACAGAATATAATTTGTGACATTGGCAAACAGGATACCCGACATACCGATGAACTGGAGAACGGCCTGCATCGGCGTCATATCCATCTGAAAGGAAAAAGTCATCAGGATAGCAAGGGTAAAGAGCGGCATGATGAGAACCAGAATGTTATAGGGGAGAGAAGTATTCTGCTTCTTCCTGCGCCACAGAAGAATGGTGACGTTCAACAGCCAGAACAGCACGACTTTGGAGCAGAAGGAACCATAATAATCTGCGGAGAGCAAGGTCTCAGGCAAAGTCCCTGGGAGAGAGGAGAACAGGATATATACGACGACCTCAGCGAGGGCGGCATATATCTGAAAGGAAAGGACGACAAAGATTCTGTGCCGCAGAAGGCTCCTGTGAAAACATGCGAGCGCAAATGTCGTAGCCAGGCTGAAAGCCATTGTCACATATATGCGGACATCGGAATGTGCATTTTCAAAATAATACGAGAGAAAATACAATCCCCCCTCGCACAGAACAAAACTGGAAAAATAAAGCCATGGGGCCGCCCACTCTTTTCGGGCGCCCAGTATCTTATTCAGATAAATATACAAAATCACGGCATCAAAAACAGAACTGACAACCGTAAAAACAGCAGGTAAAAGCACAGTCACCCCTCCTCTATCTTTTCATGGATAAAACAAGCATATTTTTGTGAAACAGACTCCGGATACTTTTTTCCCTGCGCCGGCTGAGCGGAATGGCGCTTCCGTCACTCATCACAATCTCATTTTCACGGAAATAATGCAGATGCCGTATATTGATGAGAAAACCGCGGCAGGGGCTCACAAAGCCATGATCCTCCAGTTCCTTTTCCAGTTCGCTGATCGTGCCGAATGCCTTCAGGGAATTGTCCATTAACTGCACCTGAATCATCTTCCGCTTGGCATTGACACATTCGATGGAAATAATATTGGAAACCGGAACGAGTTCTTCGGTGAGGTCTGTTTTGAGAAGCAGTCGGGACGTCCTGGACTCATCAAAATCCTTCGTGATCTGCAGGAGTATCCGCTCAAAGTCCTCATAGGTATAAGGCTTTGTCAGATATTGGAACGCCTGCACATCAAAACTGTCCTTCATATATTGCGGGTAACTGCTCACAAAGATAATTCGGGTGTCGCGATCCGGCAGCGAGCGGATCTTCCTGGCCAGTGTAAGGCCGTCGGGCTCCGGCATTTCCACGTCGAGAAACATGATGTCAAATATGCCGGACTGTGTGCAGCGCTCAGACAACTCCCGGCTGTCATAAAACGGGGTTGTTTCAAAATCAATATTGAGCTGCATACTGGCTTTTTGCAGGAAGTGCGTCAGTTTTTGCACGTCGTTTTTATCATCATCACATATAGCCACCTTAAATATCAAAGAAATAACCCCCTTTTTTTGTACTAATTATATCATAAAAAACCGTTTTAGGCGAATTTGAGGATAAGCGGTCATTTTCTTGGAACGAGCGGTGAAATCTATTCGGAAAAAACCGTTCATACTGCAAATCTAACCACTTATCCGGAGAAAAAGAAAAAGGTATATTTTTGTGCTATACTCAAAACACAGGTTGCCAAAAGGATAGTTTATGCAAGGAGGAAATATATGGTTCAATTGCCTGTATATCTACAAAGCTTCCTAGGAGAGAAATTTTTTCGCAAATATCGTGCATTTTTGCAACATATTTAGGGGCTCATTCGTTTTATATGTAAATGATACCTGTGAAGTAGCCGCTGAAGCGGCAGAAAGAGAGGGAAAACTATGAAAAGAAATCAGCAAGTAAAAAGAATCAGCCGAATCATGATCCTTACACTCCTGCTGTCCGTGTGTTCCGTAGCGGCAGTCCCATCCGGAGCCACTGCAAAAGTAAAACCGGCAGCGGGAAAAAGCTACAGTGAGACGGAAATCTCTAATGAAAATACAAATATATGGGATATGTTTGTATCAGGCGGGAAATTGCGACTCTCAACGCAGGAGTGGGAGCAGGAGGTCTACGGTATCTCCGGAAAAAAGTTAGTAAAGAAGCCAAAAGATCCGCTGGTAAAAGCGACATACAATGCCTTTGATTTTGTCAATGACAAGGAACTGGAGACGGAATTTTGTTTTACTTCCGTTAATAAAAAAGGGACTGCCGGTTATTTTACCAATATAAAGAAAATTTTTAAGTACGATAAAAAAGGGAAAATCAAAAAAGTGTTAAATTTGCCGAAAAAATTAAAGTGGGAAGGAAATGTTACCGGATTAGAATGGGTAAATAAAGATTTTGTAGCGGTTGAATTTCGGAAGATTTACAAGAAAGGGACTCGCATATTACTCGTGGATATGAAAAAAGGAAAAGTGGCGAAAAAGTACAATAAAAAATATACCGGTCTGTGCGGTACGGATGGGAAAAATCTCTATGTGACGATGGGTTCCATTGAGAAAAAGACCGAAAAGATAGTGAAGATAAAAGCTTCCTCCGGTAAAAAACTTGCCTCCATATCGACAGCGCCCGTTCGCGAACTCGCCGCAGAGTGGGAGGATCCATATGAATATGCGAACGAGTCATTGCGGAACGGCTCATTCCGTACCTGTTATGCGAATGGAAAACTTTACCTGAAATACCTGACAGGCATCTACACATGGAATGGGAAAAGCAAGGATTTCCAGACGGTGCTGGACGGAAGAAATAATGCGAATTATGCATCAAGGCAGTATGAGGGCGAACTTGAGGTAATTAAGGATAAAATATATTATTTGGCCGGGAACGGAGATGATGGCTATAAGCGCCTGTACGTCTACAAGGCGTCCTAGGAAAATTTCCCCGCAGAATATTTGCATTTTTGCAACATTTTTAAGGGCTGATTCGTTTTATATGTAAAAGATGCCTGTGAAGTAGCCGCTGAAGCGGCAGAAAGAGAGGGAGAACTATGAAAAGAAATCAGCAAGCAAAAAAAATCAGTTATATCATGATCCTTACACTCCTGCTGTCCGTGTGTTCCGCAGTTTCAGCGCCGACTGGAGCCGCCGCAGAAGTGAAACCGGCAGCGGGCAAAAATTACAGTGAGACCTGGAATAGAAATACCATTGCATGGAGGTTGTTCTTAAATGTCAAGGGGAAGATCCGATTTATCAACGACTACTGGAGACAGGAGACATATGGTATTTCAGACGGAAAGGAAGTAAAAAAGTCGAAAGATTCAATAGCAAAGGCGGTGAAGAAGGTAACTGACGATTTCAAGGATGATAACGATTTGATTAGAGCGGTCTCAACGAACAAAAAGGGGACGATCGGTTACATTTCTACCTGGGAAAAAATCTTCCGGTACAACAAAAAGGGAAAGATAACCAAGGTATTCAACCCGTCCAAGAAACTGGGTGTGAAAAAAGTCTTTGTGGGTGAAGTTAGATGTGTAAAAAGCGACCTGGTGGCGGCAGAACTCCTTAGTCCGAACAAAAAGGTACCCAATATATGTCTCATCAACATGAAAAAGGGAAAAATCGTGAAGAAGTACAAGAGAAAGTACGCTACCCTGTATGCGGCCGACGGGAAGAATCTCTATGTGGGAAGCGGCTCCGTGGAGAAAAAGACGGAAAAGATCGTGAAGATAAAGGCGTCTTCGGGAAAGAAACTCGCCGCCATATCGACGGCGCCCATCTACAAACTTGCAGCGGGTAGAATGGAGTCGAAAAACGTTGAAGATACTCCGCCGGAATATCTCAGGGACGATCCCGTGCGACTGTGCTATGCCAATGGGAAACTCTATCTGCAGCATCTGAGCGGCATCTACACTTGGGACGGAAAAGGAAAAGACTTCAAGACGGTGCTGGACGGGAGGAATAATGAGAATTACACCTGGTTCAAGGGCTGGAATAATTACATGTGTCCTTATTGTCTGGATTTTCAGGTGGACAAAGATGAAACGATGTATATTCTGACATGCGATTGGAATGCTCAAGAGGTTGAGAGCCTCTATATCTACAGGGCTTCGTAGGAGGGGAAATTATGCAAAGAAATCAGCAAGTAAAAAGAATCAGCCGAATCATAATCCTTGCACTTCTGCTGTCCTTTGCTGCAGTTTTACAGGCAAAAAGCATAAAGGCCCAGTCGTCTGCATGGGACACGGAAAAGATTCGACTAGATGGTTGTGAGGGATATATATCAAAAGATAAAAAATCTTTTTGGATAACGGGCATGGAAGTATCCTGCAGCAAGAAGACAATAAGGATCCCACGGACAGTCGGGAATTGGAAGGTAACAAAACTGGAACCGGCAGGGAGGGATATCCCATATCAGAATCTTTTTTTTGATACGACAGAGGAATTGCCTTTGGAATCGGGCGGCCATTATGTGGAAACAGTTATAGTTCCCGATACCGTGACAGAGATAGGTGCTCAGACCTTTTGCCTGCTCGGACGGTTAAAGAAGATAACATTACCCTCCGGTCTGAAAAAATTTTCGGGAAAAGATATTTTTGCTGGAGACGGGAAACTCAGGACGTTAGAACTGCCGGCCTCCCTTGTGCACATAGACGGTGCAGCGCTGAGCGGCGCACATTCCCTGGAAAAACTAAAAGTGGCAAAGGGAAACCGTAAATTTTCTGCTGAGAAAAACGCTTTATATTCCAGAAACGGGGCAGTTCTATATATCGTAACAGGCCGGAGGACATCTTTACATATAGGCAGGAAAGTGAAAAAAATAAAAAGAATTACGATAAAGAATGATGATGGATTTGAGCGGTGGCTCACATATAAGTATCCTGATATAGCAGACCGGAAGGTAACTATTTCAAAAAAGAACAAAACATTTATTAAAAAGGGGAAGTGTATATATTATAAAAAGAATGGAAAACTATTGTTTTGTCTGAATACAGATAAAAATCCGCATATTGCGGCGGGAGTAAAAAAAATAAACTGCGAATCTGTGTGGGGCAAAAAACTGGTCTACGCCAATAAACTGTATCTGCCAAAAACATTAAAGTCTTTGGATTTGCGGGGCCTCCCGATGAATTATGAATATTTGCAGAAAATTTATTTGCCTATGGAGAAAATGGCGGTTATACTAAATAAAAACGAATTAGAAAAAATGAAGCATGTTAAGATATATGTTCCAGAAGCGTTAAAAGCAAGATATATTAAGAGCTTAAAAAAATATAAAAAATATTGTAAAGTCTGTATCATGAAATAGCAGGGGCGTGATTATGACAAATGAGGCGGGAAGCAGTATACAGATATAGAGGGGGTAAACCATGAAAAGAAATCAGCAGGCAAAAAAAATCAGTTACATCATGATCCTTACACTCCTGTTGTCTGTGTGCTCTGCAGTTTCAGCGCCGGCCGGGGCTGCCGCAGAAATAAAACCGGCAACGGGCAAAGGTTACAGTGAGAAAAGGCTTGAAACCGGCAGCGCATGGGAACTATTTGGAATTGGCGATGTGTGCGATCTATATGTAAATGCAAAAGGGAAACTTCGGATTGTCACCGATTCTCGGAAAAAGAGGATATACGGTATATCCGGCAGCAGGGCGGTAGAAAAGCCGGAGGCGCCGTTAGCAAAGGCGGGAAAGAAAAGGAAGGCAAAATCCATGATAGAGGATGTCACAATCAACAAAAAGGGGACGATCGGTTACTTTGCCACCTGGGAAAAGATATTCCGCTATAATAAAAAGGGAGAGATAACCAGGGTATTTAACCCGTCCAAAAAATTTGGTGTGGCAGTCTGGGTGCAAAGAGTCCGGTGGCTAAAAAAAGATCTTGTGGCGGCAGAACTCAGTGGATTGAGCAAAAAGGTACCTAATGTGTGTCTCATTGACATGAAAAAGGGAAAGATTGTGAAGAAGTATAAGAAAAAGTATTCTGCCCTGTATGCGGCCGACGGGAAGAATCTCTATGTGCGAAGCGGTTCCGTGAGGAAAAAGACGGAAAAGATCGTGAAGATAAAGGCGTCTTCGGGAAGGAGGCTCGCCTCCATATCGACGGCGCCCATCTACAAACTCGCAGCGGGGAGAACGGAGGCAAAGACCAACGAAGATTTTTCTGCGGCAGAGACAGAATATCTCAGAGATGATCCTGTGAAGCTCTGCTACGCCAATGGAAAAATTTACCTGCAGTACCTGACCGGCATTTACACATGGGACGGAAAAGGGAAGGATTTTACGACGGTGTTGGACGGAAGAACCAGAGAGAATTATACATGGTTTGATTTTATAGCCGATGATGTTCTTTTCCCCAAAAAAGATAATTACGAATGTCCGGAGTGTGTGGACTTTGAGGTAGACGGAGATGGAACGATGTATATTTTGATAAGCGCCTGGTTAGATTTGGACATGGCCCTGTATATTTACAAAGCCCTCTGACGGAAATTTATGGCAAAGAGGAAGGAAACAAATGATTAATGACGTAACTGTCTTTAATATTCGTGAATACTTATCGGTCAGGGACGATCGAGTTCTCGGAGAGGAAGAATTATGTAAAATCCTCTCCGAATTTTTATGTAGGAACATTGACAGAAAGCCCTGTTTTTCCTATAATAAGGGATAGTTAAAACCAGAGGGTTTAAAATTTGGAGGTTATTATGAGCAAAAAACCATACTATCTGACAACAGCTATTGCCTATACGTCCGGTAAGCCCCATATCGGCAATACCTATGAAATCGTGCTGGCAGATGCGATTGCCCGCTACAAGCGGTTTCAGGGATATGACGTGCGCTTTCAGACGGGAACCGATGAGCACGGCCAGAAAATTGAACTGGCGGCAGAGGAGAAAGGCGTTTCTCCCAAGGAATTTGTGGACGACGTCTCCGGCGAGATTAAGCGCATCTGGGATCTGATGAATACCTCGTATGACCGGTTTATCCGGACGACAGACGAGGATCACACGGAACAGGTAAAGAAGATATTTAAGAAACTATATGACAAGGGAGATATTTACAAGGGATTTTATGAGGGAATGTACTGCACGCCCTGCGAGTCCTTTTTTACACCCAGCCAGCTGGTGGACGGCAAGTGTCCGGACTGTGGGCGCGAGTGCCAGCCTGCGCGGGAGGAAGCCTATTTCCTTAAGCTCAGCAAATATCAGGATCGCCTGATAAAGCACATTGAGGAGCATCCGGAATTTATCCAGCCGGAATCCAGGAAAAACGAGATGGTAAACAATTTCCTGAAGCCGGGCCTGCAGGATCTGTGCGTATCGCGGAGCAGTTTTACCTGGGGGATTCCGGTGGACTTCGACGAGGGGCATATCGTCTATGTGTGGATTGACGCCCTCAGCAACTATATCACCGGACTCGGATTTGACGCCGACGGAAATCACGGGGATTTGTACGAGAAATACTGGCCGGCGGATATTCATCTGATCGGCAAGGACATTCTGCGTTTCCACACAATTTACTGGCCGATTATGCTCATGGCGCTGGATATTCCCCTGCCGAAGCAGATATTCGGACACCCGTGGCTTCTGCAGAACGACGGCAAGATGAGTAAAAGCAAGGGAAACGTAATCTATGCAGACGACCTGGTAGAGCGTTTTGGCGTGGACGCCGTCCGCTACTTTGTCCTGCACGAGATGCCGTTTGAGAACGACGGAGTGATTACCTGGGAGCTGATGGTGGAGAGAATGAATTCCGATCTGGCGAATACCCTTGGTAATCTTGTGAACCGCACCGTCTCCATGAGCAACAAGTACTTCGGCGGAGTGGTGGAAAATAAGGGCGTGACCGACACGATGGACGCCGATCTGATTGCGGTGGCGGAGAACACGCCGCCCAGCGTGACGGAGAAAATGGATAAACTTCGGGTGGCCGATGCGATCACCGAGATATTTACTCTGTTTAAGAGGTGCAACAAATACATTGATGAGACGGAGCCGTGGATCCTGGCAAAGGATGAGGCCAAAAGAGACCGGCTGGCGACGGTGCTCTATAATCTGATGGAAGGTATCCGCATCGGTGCGGTGCTGCTCGGCTCTTTTATGCCGGAGACGTCGGAGAAGATTCTGAGCCAGATTCAGGCAGAGGCCTGCGGCTACGACGGACTTCTTTCCTTTGGCGGCTATGCGTCCGGAACGAAGGTTGTGGAGAAGCCGGAAATTCTGTTTGCCCGTCTCGATCCGCAGGAGGTCATGAAGGAAATCGAGGCCTCCGCGCAGAAAGAGGAAAAAGAGACAGACGCCGGCCCGTTGGTGGACATTCCGGCAAAAGAGAAAATCACCTTTGAGGATTTTGAAAAGATGCAGTTCCAGGTGGGTGAGATTATTGCCTGCGAGGAGATAAAAAAATCCCGCAAGCTCCTGTGCAGTCAGGTGCGGATTGGCAGTGAGGTAAAGCAGATCGTGTCCGGAATCAAGTCGTATTACAGTCCGGATGAGATGGTAGGTAAAAAGGTTATGGTGCTGGTAAACCTAAAGCCGGCGAAGCTGGCGGGCGTGCTCTCGGAGGGAATGTTGCTCTGCGCGGAGGACGACAAGGGAAACCTGGCCCTGGTGGTACCGGAGAAGGATATGCCGGCGGGGGCGGAAATCTGCTAGAAAAATAAGGAGGGACTGCCACTTTGCGAAGTTCATTCGCTAAAGAGACAGCCCCTTTTATTAACATTAGGACGCCGGCAGAATGGGAGGTAAGATTGGACGAACGGATTTTTGACACTCACAGCCACTATGACGACGAGGCCTTTGACGCAGACCGTCGGGAGGTTCTGACGGGACTGGCGGGCAAGGGCGTGGGCTGGCTGGTGAATGTGGGCGCGGACATGGAGAGCAGCCGGAAGGCGTTGGCGCTGTCCGAGGAATATGATTTTATTTATGCGGCCCTGGGCGTCCACCCAAGCGAGGTGGAGGGCCTGTCGGAGACGGATATGGAGTGGCTCCGGCAGAACTGCGGGCGCAGTAAGGTGGTGGCGGTGGGGGAGATTGGCCTCGATTACCACTGGCCCACTCCGGAGCCGGAATTGCAGAAGAAATGGTTTGTCCGGCAGATTGGGCTGGCAAGGGAGACCGGCCTGCCGGTGATCATCCACAGTCGGGACGCGGCGGCGGATACCATGGATATCCTAAAGAGAGAAAAAGCCGCCGGATGCGGCGGCGTTATCCACTGCTATTCCTACTCTCCGGAGCTTGCCAGAGAATATGTGGACATGGGATTTTACATCGGGATTGGCGGGGTAGTCACCTTTAAAAATGCAAAGAAGCTGGTGCGTACGGTGGAGGAGATTCCACTGGAGCGCCTTGTGCTGGAGACCGACTGCCCCTATATGGCGCCGGAGCCACACAGGGGGCAGCGCAACGATTCCTCCCGCCTGATCTGCGTGGCGGAAAAGATCGGGGCGATAAAGGGCGTGGAGACACAGGAAATCATTCGCATCACTACGGAAAACGCAAGGGAGCTGTACCGGCTTTCGTAGAAAATGGCAGAGAGCGAGGGGACAATTGGCAAAACTGGGAAATCCGCAGGAGACGATACGGATCCTGCAAAAACATGATTTTCATTTTCAAAAAAAATTCGGACAGAATTTTCTCATTGATCCGCGTGTGCTGGATAAGATTATAGAGGCGGCCGGAGTGGACAGCGGGGATTTTGTGCTGGAGATAGGGCCGGGGCTCGGAACCATGACACAGTGCCTCGGCGAGCGCGCCCGCCGGGTACTGGCGGTGGAGATTGACAAAAATCTGATCCCGATTTTGCGGGAGACGCTGGCAGACTATGACAATGTGGAAATTTTACACGGCGATATACTGAAGCAGGACATTCAGGCCATTGCCGACTCCTACAATGGGGGAGAGCCCATTAAGGTGGTGGCGAATCTGCCCTACTATATCACCACGCCGATTATCATGAGCCTGTTTGAGAGCCGCGTGCCGCTTGCCAATGTGACAGTGATGGTGCAGAAGGAGGTGGCCGACCGCATGAGGGCGCTGCCGGGCAGCAGGGAGTGCGGAGCGCTGTCCCTGGCGGTGCAGTATTATGCAAAGCCCTATCTGGCGGCCAATGTCCCACCCAACTGTTTTATGCCAAGGCCAAAGGTGGGGAGCGCCGTAGTGCGTCTGGACTGTCTGGCCCGGCCGCCGGTGCAGGTGCGGGACGAGAAGCTTATGTTCCGGCTGATCCGCGCCTCCTTTAACCAGCGGAGGAAAACCCTGTTAAACGGCCTGGCAAACAGCGCGGAGCTGGATTTTTCCAAGGAGGAGATCCGGCGGGCCCTGGAGGAGAGAAATCTCCCGCCGGCGGTGCGGGGGGAGACGCTGGGCCTGGAGGAATTTGCAGGGCTGGCGGACGAGTTCTGGCGGCTCCGCCACCCGTGAGGGCGGAGGGGAGCGCATACGAGCAGAGCAAAATAGGAGCCAGACAATCGCAGAGCAATAGCAGAGTAATAGTGAAGCAATTGCAGAGCAATAAAATAATAAGAAGGAAGGACTGAAAAAGATGAGCGAGGAGACAAAAAGCATGGCAGATTTTGAGGAGGAGATAAACGCCTCTTTCCGGCGGTTCAATGCCGGAGATCGGGTGAGCGGCACAGTGGTGAGCGTGGAGGAGGAAGAAGTTATTCTGGATCTACATTCCTATGCCCAGGGGGTAATACCGGACGGGGAGTACAGTGACGATCCCGCCTTTCATGCCATGGACGAGATACGCACCGGCGACACACTGACGGCGGTTGTCCTGGACAGCGACGACGGACAGGGACGGGTGCTTCTGTCCCTGAAGGAGGCCAGAGAGGACGAGGCGTGGCAGAAGATGGCGCAGGCGCTGGAGGACAAAACGGTATTTACCGTGAAGGTGCTCACCAGCGTCAATGCCGGAGTAGTCGCCTATGTGGAAGGGCTTCGGGGATTTATACCGGCCTCCCAGCTGGCGTTAGAGTATGTGGAGAATGTAGATGATTTTGTGGGAGAGACACTGGATGTAGTCGTGATTACTGCCGATCTGGAAAAGAGGCGGCTGGTGCTCTCGGCAAAGGAAGTCGCAAAGGAGCGGGCCGCAAGAGAACAGGAGGCCCGACTGAACGCCCTGCAGAAGGGATTTATCACGGAGGGCGTGATTGAGAGGATCGAATCCTATGGGTGCTTTGTCAATATCGGCGAGGGGCTGACAGGTCTTGTGCATATCTCGCAGATCTGCAACAAATTTCTGAAGTCGCCCAACGAGGTGGTGAAGCTCGGACAGAGAGTAAAGGTAAAGGTGCTGTCGGTGGAGGACGGGAAAATCCGCCTCAGCATGAAGGAGGCCGAGGACATCGCGCCCGAGGCGGACGCGGAGGAAGAAGTCGCCATGGAATACCATGACGAGGAGGCCACTACTTCACTGGCCGGCCTGCTGGCGGGCATCAAAATTGAGGAGTGACGGTCTATCCCGCCTGCTTCGGGGAATAACTGGTTTTTTCCGGCATAAACTGATAATAAAATAAGTTTTCCGGATGTGCGGCGGAGCCTGTGCAGTCCGGACGGGAGGAAACCATGAAGAATCGTTTGATGACCGCTCTGCTGTGCCTGGCCCTTGTGTCTGCGCTGGGCGGCTGCGGGAAGGCGGAGGAAGGAAAAGAGGAGAGAGGTAAAAACTGGGACTACACGGTAGTGACCACGGCAGACTGTCCGGCGGATTTTCTGACGGAAATCACCAAGAAGAAACTCAATGAGTTTCAGATGACCTATGAGGACGGCGAGAACCTGTATATGGCGGTGGGTTATGGAGAGCAGGCGACCGGTGGTTACAGTATTCGGGTGCAGGGACTCTATGAGAAGGGGGACGGCCTCTGCTTAGAGACCAGTCTCATCGGCCCGGGGGAAGATGTGGTGGTGAGTAATCAGCCCAGTTATCCATATATTGTTATCAAGACAGAACTCACGGATAAAAAGGTGGAATTTGTATAAAAAATCACGGAAAACCGCTATAAAAATATTTTCGAAAAAATTTCGAAAATATGATTAAAATGATTGTATTTGCGGGATAAATGTATTATAATAGAAACACTATCGAAAAAAGGAGGAACGGCATAGTGAAACAACTGATATCCAGAATCAAGTTGATTGCCAGAATGGTAGTATGGGATCTTGTTACAGCAGCAGCGCTGTTCTTTCTGCTATTTATCGCTGTGGACAGGATAGACACACAGATGATGAAAGTGCTTGCCGTCGCAGGTGCGTGTGCCTTTGTCCTGCTCATGTTGGTTTTGAAATATCAGATGCTCTATAAGCAGTATGGTCGGGACGATGTCACCGGCGGCAAGAACAAGAAGGAATTTGAGCGGGTTGCCAGGGATCTGCTTCGGGGAGACGGCCGCTATGTGCTGGTGTACGCCAATATTGACCGCTTCAAACTGATCAACGAGACCTACGGCAATGCGGTGGGCGATACGATTCTGCGCCGGATTCAGAGTATAATTGACGAGGAGCTGCGTTGGGACGAGGTGTCCGGACGCATCATGGCTGACAATTTTGGTATTCTGATGCGCTTCCACTCCATACCGAAGCTGGATCAGAGACTGCACCGCATAAGCAGGCAGTTATCGGAGATGTCTGATTCCGGCGGCAACAGCTACGGCATCATGCTGTACTTTGGCGTCTATATTATTCAGGACGAGGAGACGGAAGTGAGCGCCATGCTGGAACACGCCAACATGGCACGGAAGAAGATTTCCCCGTCGCATCTGGTACCGATGGGCATTTATGACGAAAAGGACAGACAGAAGCTGAGCCGCGATAAGCATTTGGAAATGAAGATGCACAAGGCGCTGGAGGATCGGAATTTTATCCCCTATCTTCAGCCCAAATATGAGCTGGAGGACGAGACGGTGGCCGGAGCGGAGGCGCTGGTTCGCTGGATCGATCCGGAGGAGGGAATGATATATCCCAACGAATTTATTCCGCTGTTTGAGAAAAACGGCTTTGTGGTGGAACTCGATCTGTATATGTTTGAGGAGGTCTGCAAGCTGGTGGAGCGGTGGAACAAGAGCGGACAGCGAATAATTCCGGTGTCCGTCAACCTGTCCCGCAGCCACTTTGAGATACCGAATTTCTTCGACAACTACGAGAGGGTGCTGAAAAAGTATGACATTCCGCCGAAAGCGATTGAGATTGAGTTGACGGAGTCCCTGTTCTACAATGATCTGGATTCGCTGAATACGCTTGTCAACAAAATCCACAGCGCGGGACTGTCCTGTTCCATCGACGACTTTGGAAGCGGTTATTCTTCCCTCAATATGCTGAAGGACGTTCGGGTAGACGCCCTGAAGCTGGATCGGGTATTCTTTGCCAATGGCGACAGTGACAAGCGGGGCAAGGATGTGATTAAGAGTGTGATCCAGCTGGCCCAGGCATTGGATCTGCGCACCATATCGGAGGGCGTGGAGGAGAGAAACCAGGTGGAATTCCTAAAGCAGATGCACTGCGATTTGATCCAGGGATATGTGTTCGCCAAGCCAATGCCTATCCAGGAATTTGAGTATCTGACGTTCGGTGTGAGATGACCTAGAGATATAGTCTTTTGTGATTGCGGTAGCGGTTTCTGCGATACATAATTTCATGAAAAAGTATTACCTCGATGACATCACGGAGAAGGCTGTCTTCTCCCGTACTGGCGTCGGGGTATTTCTTTTTAAAATCCGCCAGGATTCCCGCGGCCATGATTTGCAGGGACGCCTTATCGGGGTAATTGTCAAACATCATGCTCCCCTCATATTCCATCTGGTCGCACTGCTCCTCCACAAATTCGCTGATCTGCTGCGGGATTTTGGGATACAGATATTTGAGGTACGAGTTATCGGCCTCCATCTCCCACAGTCTGGCGCTACCGGAAATTGGCGCCAGAGTGGGGACGGCGGGCTGTTCAAGAGTAAAAAGAAAGTCAGGATTATCGTAATTGTCCATAAAAAGCTCCCGGTGTTTTTATTTATTAGTATATGTGGCGGGAAAAATTGTGTGTCGGTCTTGCACTTTTCGGGGAAAGCCGTTACAATGATTTTGTATGGAGATTGAAAATCCTTAAACGGAGAATGGAGATAGTGTTGTACAGGGAAAAAACAGTTACGCTGCTTTTTGCCCGTACTTCCTCCGCTCCGCTTCGGAATGGAGGATAGTATGGTTAAGAATATATATAAAGCGGTCATTTTGCTTGCTATTTTTGTCGGAGCGCTCTTTTTCTTCGGCCGCCAGATGAAGACGGATATAAGTGACGCCGGTGACAGCGTGGCTTTTGATGAGGAGAGTTTTCCCGTGCTGCGGGTGGAGACGCAGGGACAGGTTATCAATGCCCTGTACGGCTACAGCGCGCCCATGGATCCGGACATTGTTCGGGAGTCCGTCACTCCGTTGGACGAGAGCAGGAGGATTGCGCTCCTTCCCGGAAAGTCCGCGACGCATCTGACGAGGCTTCAGTACCAGATCGTGGACAAGGAGTCCGGTGAGGTGTATGATAATCGGGAGATTCCTGTCATAGAGCCGTCGGCAGAGCGGGTGGAGATTACTTTTGATTACAGTTTTAAGACGAGTACGGAATATATTCTGGATATTCTCGGCACGACAGACGAGGGAAGGGCCATTCACTATTATACCCGTCTGAAATATTATATTGACGAGTCCAATCTGCAGAAAAAACTGGCGTTTGTCCGGCAGTTTCACAAATACACCTTTGACAAGAGCAAGATGACGGATATTGAGCGCTATCTGGAAGTCAGCAGCACCAACCGCAATACCACGCTCGCCGACGTAAATATCACCTCCAGCTCCGACCTGGTAACATGGAGCGGCATGTCGCCCAAGGTGATTTCAGATGAGCTTATGACTATAAAGGAATACAATATGGAGACGGCATGTGTCCAGTACAACTATTTTGTGGAGGCGGAGACTGTGTCGGGGAAGGAGACCTACCACATCAAAGAATTTTACCGCGTCCGCCATGCCTCCGGTCAGAACTACCTTCTGAATTTTGAGAGGACGATGGAGGCGGACTTCGATGTGAAGATGGCCAGCCGCCAGACCAGCCAGCTGAAACTGGGAATCACCAACGACAGCAAGAGCAGGCTGCTCTCCAATAAAGAGGAAAATATACTGTATTTTGTCAGGGACAACATTCTGTACGAGTACAATATGGAAAAGAACGAAGTCAAAAAAATCTACAGCGCCTTCAGTGACAAGGCCTCCTATCTGTACCGCGCCTATGACGAGCAGGGTATCCGTCTGTTGAAGGTGGACGACAAGGGCACTCTGTATTTCTGCGTCTACGGGTATTTCCCGCGGGGAGAATATGAGGGGGACGTGGCGGTCATTCTCTATGAATACGCGGCGGACGGGGAACTGCAGGAAATGGTTTACATGCCAATCAATGCCACCTATCAGCAGCTGCGGGAGGATTTTGACGATTACGGATATGTCAGCTCCAGGGGCATCTACTATTTTACAGTGGCCAATACCGTGTACTCGTATAACATGACGGGGAAGCGGCTGGAAAAGATTGCGGAGAATGTCAAATCCCACACCTTTATGACGATGGAGGGCGCCAACTGCTATGTGTGGTCTTCCTCCCTCAGCAGCGGCTGCGGAGATAATATCACCATTTATAATCTGGAGACAGACGAGAAGAAGATGCTCTACCGGCCCGATAAAAATTCCTATATCCGGCTTTTGGGAGTTATCGAGGACAATGTAGTTTACGGATATGTGAGGAAAAAGGATATTGCGCAGACTGTGGACGGCTCCCGACTCCTTCCCTGCTACGAACTCCACATAGCGAGTCCGGCGGGAGAGGATTTGAAGACATACACAAAATCCGGATGCTTTATCCAGAGCATCGAGGCAAAGGGAAACGTAATCAATATGACGCTGTGCCGGAAGAAGGGGAAAAACCAATATAAGGAGGCGGGAGAGGACAGTATTCTGAACACCTCGGAGTCCAAGCTGGCAAAGTTCAGCTATTCCTCCCGCGTCACGAATAAGACATTGACAGAGTGGTATATCCGGTTCCCGTCCACGTTTGTGATGCCCGATGTGCCCAAAATGACAGAGGGGCCGGCGGAGTTTCTGACGAGCGGGCGTTTTGTCCGGCTGGAGCAGCCGGGCATTGCGAAGTATTATATTTATGCGCTGGGGAAGATCACGGCCTCCTTTGAAAACGCGCGGCAGGCGATCAGGGAGGCAGACCGGCAGATGGGAGTGGTAGTCTCCAGCAACCATCAGGTAGTGTGGGAGAGAAGCGGAAGTTTTCTTCAGAATGATATCGGAGGCATTACACAGGTTCGCTCCGGAGACGGAATCACCAATCTGGCCGCCTGCGCCTGCATGGTCTTGAAAAGGAACCATCTGGACGTGAGGCCGGAGGAACTATCGAAGGAAAATCTCCCCGTGTATGACATGCTGGAAAAATACATGGTACGGCCCGTAAATCTGAAAGGTTGTACGCTGGAGCAGGTGCTTTATTTTGTGAGCAGCAACAAGCCGGTCATCGCCATGACAGGGGATAATAAGGCGGTGGTAATCAGCGGTTACACTACCACGCAGCTGCATATATACGAACCGGAGCATCAGGGAATGGAGACAGTCAGCCGCGCCCGGTACGAGGAACTTTTTGAACAGGCGGGAAACCGTTTTATCAGTTATATGGAGGAGTGATGGACAGATGCGCGAGACGGCGGAACTGATTGAGAGGGCTATAGAGGCGCGGGAGCGGGCCTACGCTCCCTATTCCGGCTTCATGGTGGGGGCGGCGCTGGAGTGCAGCGACGGTGAGGTGTATACGGGCTGTAACATTGAGAACGCCGCGTACAGCCCCAGCAACTGCGCAGAGCGGACGGCCATATTCAAGGCGGTCAGCGAGGGACGGAAGGATTTTAGAAGAATCGCCCTCGTGGGCGGAAAAAAGGGGGAGATGGTGGCTCCGGCGCCATGCGGGATGTGCTTACAGGTCATGGCCGAGTTTTGCCGGGCGGACGAATTTGAAGTCATTCTGGCCAGGAGCACAGAGGAGTACGAGGTAAAAAAACTGGCCGAGCTTCTGCCCTTCCGGTTTTCGTTGTGACGCCGGAGAGACGCAGCGCACCAGAGAGAGACAGTGCACCGGAGACACAGCACACCGGAGAGATACAGCGCGCGGAAATAAATCCGACGGGGCCGGATTCAGAGAAAGAGGATTGGAGAGAATGGAGTTACCGGTAAAGTTTTGCGAGGAGATGAAGCGGATCCTCGGCGAGGAGGAATACGGGGAGTATCTGGCCTCCCTGGAGGAGAGCAGAAGATACGGTCTCAGAGTCAACACGGCGAAGATCTCGCCGGAGGAATTTGAAAAAATCGCTCCCTTTCCGCTGACGAAAATTCCCTATGTGGATAATGGCTATTATTATGACGGAAGCATACAGCCGGCAAAGCACCCCTATTACTTTGCGGGGCTGTATTATCTGCAGGATCCAAGCGCCATGACGCCCGCCTCCCGACTTCCCGTGGAGAAGGGGGATATGGTGCTTGATCTCTGCGCGGCGCCCGGCGGCAAGGCCACGGAACTGGCGGCCAGACTGGGCGGAACCGGACTTCTGGTGGCAAATGACATAAGCAGTAAGCGGGCAAAGGCGTTGCTGAAAAACATAGAACTTTTTGGCGTGGAGAACAGTTTTGTCACGACCGAGTACCCGCAGAAATTGCAGGAGCATTTCACGGGTTTTTTTGACAAAATCCTCATTGACGCCCCCTGCTCCGGCGAGGGAATGTTTCGCAAGGATTCCTCCATGGTGAAGGCGTGGGAGCAGAACGGGCCGGAATTTTATGCCGGACTTCAGGAGACTATCCTGGCTCAGGCCCTGCCCCTGCTGAAGCCGGGCGGAATGATCCTGTACTCCACCTGTACGTTCTCGCCGCTGGAGGACGAGGGAAGCGTGGCGAAACTGCTGGCGATGGACGAGAGTCTGGAACTGGTGCCCATGGAGGGCTACAGCGGATTTTCCGAGGGGAGACCGGAGTGGATTGGCAGCAGCGATGAATCCCTGCGTCTGTGCGCGCGCATTTTTCCTCACAGGATGGACGGCGAGGGACATTTTCTGGCGCTGCTGCGCAAGAGGGGAAACCCATCGGAAGCGGCGCAGGAGACAGTGCGGAGGACGCCGGTGGTGCGAGCCGGATTGCGTGGAGAGGAACAGGAGTTGTTTGCGCAATTTGCCGGAGAGTTAAACCGTGTATTTGAGCCGGAGCGACTGGAGAGCCGGAACGGAATGGTATATTACATGCCGGAGGGACTGCCTCGGCTTCGGGGACTGCGGTTTTTGAGAAGCGGCCTCTTTCTGGGCGAGATAAAGAAAAAGAGATTTGAGCCGAGCCAGTCCATGGCGATGGCTCTAAAGAAGGGCGAGTATAAAAACTGCCTGGAGCTCTCATCGGAGGACGAGCGGGTGATCCGCTACCTGAAGGGAGAGACGCTGACGCTGCGCGGGGAGGAATATCAGGGCAGAGACGGCTGGGTACTGGTGTGTGTGGACGGGTTTCCCCTTGGCTGGGGCAAGAAAATAAAAGGGACGTTGAAAAATAAGTACCACAGCGGCTGGAGATGGCTGTAGGCGCTTATGCCGTATAGAAAAAGGCCGCTGGGAGCGGCCTTTTTCTGGGGAATAGAGAACTAAACTATATATAGGCGATCATTGGCAGAGCCAATGATTAAAGCAGATTCAGGCGCCCTTTGAGGGGCTCTGGCAATGGAAGACCAAAGCCAGAGCGGGCTGACAAAAAACTAAGGGGGAATAGTGCGAAAAATCACGCCGATGCGCTGATTGTTTCGCACAACTATTTGTGTCGGGGCGCCATACCCCAACAAACAAAAGGCGATTCACATTTTGTGAATCGCCTTTGATTACAAAACCCATATTACTACTTTTCCCGAGAGTTGTCAACAGGAAAATTGAATTTTTGTCTTTTTTATCATTTCTATCTCGCCCCTGTCTTTTTTACAAAAACACGCGCGATATCATGTGTCGGTATGTGGAGTGTATTGACATATATCGGAAGATTTAGTAAAATAATAGTCATAAAATAGAAGGAGGATATTATCGTGGAAGATAACCAGCAGACAAACAATCTGGCTGTCGCCTCACTGGTGCTGGGCATTGTTGCCGTCGTCGGGCTCTGTATTCCGTATGTGAGTTATATCTCATGGATATGTGCCATCGTCGGTATCGTACTGGCGGTAAAGGCAAATAAGATCAGTAAAACCGGTATGGCCACAGCGGGACTGATATTGTCCATTGTTGCACTTGCGCTGGAAGTGATTATGATTATCGCTATTTTAGCGTGCGGAATGACACTCCTTGGCGCCCTTGCAACTGCGTAAGGGGCAAATAGGGAATAAGCTGCCAAATGAGGTTGTCTCATTTGGCGGCTTATTTTTTCGTGTAACTGTTGACAGAATCCCTGTGCACAGGGGCGTGTGTAAATGGAGGAGACTATGTGTCCGGTCATAACAATTCTCGGAAAAGCGATTCCCATGTACGGCGTGTGCATTGTCCTTGGAGCGGTGATTGCAGGCGGGATCGCCGTTCTTTTTCTGCAAAAACCATATCGTGCCTGTCACGAGGGCTATGATGTGGCGGCCGCGGCCACCTTTGCCATGGTCGGGGTGTTTGTCGGGGGCAAGGCGCTGTATCTGTTGGTGGAACTTCCCTTTATCGTGAAAAACTGGCATGAAATCCTACAGCTGCCTGGCGGGGCGTGGAATCTGCTCTCCGGCGGCTATGTCTTTTACGGGGGACTTCTGGGGGCGCTGTTTATGCTGTGGTTATACAGCCGGATTGCGGGTGTGCGCTTCCGGCCCCTGCTGCTGAACCTGACGCCGGTTATTCCGATTGCCCACGGTTTTGGTAGACTGGGGTGCTTTATGGCGGGCTGCTGTTATGGGATTGAGTACCACGGGCCGGGGGCCGTTGTGTTTGCCCACCCGGCCGGGAGCGCTCCCGCGGGGGTGGAACTGTTCCCCGTGCAGCTGCTGGAGATGGCGCTCAATTTTTGTCTGGCGGCGGGACTCCTGCGCTTTCACAGCAAAAAGCCGTGGTCGCTTTCAGTCGTCGGCTGGTATCTTCTCTGTTATGCATCTATGCGGTTTGGGCTGGAATTTCTCCGCGGAGACGCGGAACGTGGATTTTTTCTGGGGCTTTCTGTCTCCCAGTGGATTAGTGTTTGCCTGATACCTCTCAGTATTTTCTTGACAAATTGTGACGTTTATAATAAAATGTACGGGAAAATACATACATTATTCCATGAGGAGGTAAATATGGATACAAACACACCAAATCAGTATAGTAAGGATGGAACAGCGACAGCGATTCTTGTATTGGGAATCCTTTCAATCGTTGTCTGCGCACCATGCGGCATCGTTGCCCTGGTTTTGAGGTCGAACAACATCTCCGAGATTTCTCCGGAGAAGCAGGGTATGGTTAAGGCAGGTTACATCTGCTCAATCGTCGGTATATGCCTGTGGGTACTTGGACTCATTATTACAATCATAAGCGCAGTGGCAGGAGCGGCTCTGCTCGCATAATCAGAACCAGCGCTGCCAGATTTCAAGAAGTATGCGGATTGCGCCAAAGCCTAAGAACAGATAGACGAAAATCATCAGGTGCAGGTTTTGGATTTTCATTCCGCGGATTTGCAAAAGTGCGTGAAAGAGACGTCCTTCTCTCAGAGAAGGGCGTTTTTTTGCGATAAAATGTATCAGACGCTCCGCGGTGTGGGAGATGAGGACTGCGGCATAGATGAGAAAGCAGTAGACAATGACAGGATTGAAGCGCAGACTCTGGAGAACATGTCCGCGAAACAGCGCCTCCACTGCCCGTGTACAGCCGCAGCCGGGACAGGAGAGACCGGTGATGGTGTGAAAGAGACAGGCCGGAAGAAAGCGGGACGGGTAACAGGCGGGGAACTGATACAGGAGCGCCAGGAGAACAAGGAGAGGGAGCGCAAGCAGACAGTAATAGTAGACGCGCTGTTCCCGCGCGCATTTTTTTACAAAAAGCACACTATCCCTCCGTTCCGGAGCGCATCGGCGTGATTTTCCGCACTAGCTCTCCTCTTATGTTTCTGCCTTTGCCAGCGAACTGTGGTAGAGGCGGTACGAGATGACAAGAATGGCAAAAATATACGCAGTTGTGATCCCCATGGTGACGGGGCGGCTTGTCAGCACGTCCACCTGGTTCAGGTAAATCGGGAGATACCCGATAATCTGCAGCACAATGGCCGCAGGCAGATAGAAAAAGGCTTCTTTGTGCGTCAGGGCGATGTAGACGAGAATCACCAGGGCGGCGTGGAGGCACATTGCCAGAAACTGCAGGACGCCGTCGCTCATGATGGACGCCGCCGGAACTGCAGCCTGGATGGCGATGGCGGAGCGCTGGACAGCGGCTTCCTCCGCCGGAATATCCAATCGGTTAAAATAGTCTTCGACGCCGAAGGCGTTTATCAAAAGGGCCATGATAATATTTGTGATATTGGTGATGCCACCATAAATAATACATTCAAAGCCTCCCTTGCCGAGGCCCAGAAGGAAGGCATTTTCCCTGCCCGTGCGGGATTTCATGCAGTATTTCAGGGCAATGAAACTGCTGAACTGGGCCAGAAAGCCGCTCAGGAGCGCCGAGTACAGCGCCACATAGACAGGGTGGACAGTTATGTCCAGAAAACCGCCGAGACCGAAACCAATCAGGAAAATCCGATCCAGAATGGAGCGCCCCAGAAATGTAAATAAAAAGGAAAACGCGATGCCGATAAAAAAAGAGGACAGCGCAACGTCTTTTTTTGCCTTGTACCAGCCGAGAAAAATCAAGGGGATAATCAGGCAGAGTACAGCGCTCATAATCATGGCGCGCACCGCCTCCCCGGTAAATACGATCTCCATGTAATCCTCCATTCCGTGGACAAACAAAGTCCGTTTATCCCCTTTCACATTTTGTCGTAAAAAACATTGTAACACAAGTTTGTGAAAACCTCAACTATCGGAGACCGGCGGCGAAAACAATTCCTCCTGAAGCGTATTCAGAAACAGGGTTGCGGGCTTTGTAAAGACCTGATATTTTTTCCATACGATATCCAGCCCCACTTCAATCTTCGGCTCCAGAGGGCGGAAGCACAGGGGGCTGTCCTCGTATTCGGGTATGATGTGGTCGAGGCATAAGGCGCAGCCGACTTTTTCCTCCACCATCAGGGAGGCATTGTAGAGAAGATTGTAAGTTGTGACAATCTGGAGGGAGTCATATTGCTTGCCGAGCCAGCCGGATAATTCGTTGTGCGCAAGGGACTGGCGGGAGGTGATGAGAGGGAGTCCCTGCAGATCCTCCGGCTGTATCCCCGTTTTTTTCGCCAGAGGGTGGTCGCGCCGCATCAGCAGGCCCCACCTGTCCCTTGCCGGGAGTTTGATAAAGTCATACTTTTTCATGTCGGCCGGTTCGATTAAAATGCCAAAATCCAACAGCCCCCTGTCAAGGCGTTCGGTCACATCATCAGCGTTGCCGCTGAACAGATGGTAGGAGATGCCCTTGTGTCTGCGCCTGATTTTTTCAGCCACTCTTGCAATCAGGCGGATCCCCTCGGTCTCCCCGCCCCCGATGTGGATCTCCCCGCGGATATTTTCGCCGGAGGAGCTGACTTCTGCCTTTGTCTTTTCCAGCAATTCCACCATTTCCTCCGCCCTCCGCCGGAGGATCATTCCCTCCTCCGTGAGAGTGATCCGGCGGTTGCCCCTCACGAAAAGCTGTTTTCCGAGTTCCTCCTCCAGCTCCTTTAACTGTCTGGAGAGCGGGGGCTGCGTCATGTGGAGAGCCTCTGCCGCCCCTGTTATGCTCTCCTCCCTGGCGACGGCGAGAAAATATTGCAGTACGCGAATATCCATATAGTCTCCTTTCGTTTTCCGTTTTCTGAAGTATATCATTTTCAGCCATACTTTTCAAGTATGGCTATATATCTAACATATGTATTTGATATTATTTGAATGTTGTTTTATGATAAGGGTAAGTAAAGAGAGAAGAAGAACGGAGGTGTGAAACTTTGACAGTAGAAGACGTAATAGACGGCTTCCGAGAGCACGCAGGGGAAGATCCGGAGCGCGATGCGTATGCAGACACTCTTTTCCAGGAGGCAATCCAGATCGGTATGGAACTGAACAATCAGTATCATACGCCGGAAGAAATCCGAGAGATCATGGGTAGACTGACGGGAAAGAGAATCGATGATTCGTTCCGCCTGTTTCCGCCGTTTTATACAGATTTTGGGAAAAACATCACTATCGGAAGGGACGTCTTTATCAATTCCGGCTGTCATTTTCAGGATCAGGGCGGGATTTCGATTGGGGACGGCTCCCTGATCGGACACAATGTGGTGCTGGCGACTATCAATCACGATCTGAGCCCCTTCCGGAACAGGGAAAACCACTACGCGCCTATCACAATCGGAGAGCGCGTATGGATTGGCTCCAACAGCGTGATCCTGCCGGGCGTAACAATCGGGAGCTGGGCGGTTGTGGGGGCGGGCTCGGTCGTCACCAGAGACGTAGAGCCGTATACGGTCGTCGGAGGCGTTCCGGCAAAAGAAATCCGAAAGGTAAAGCAATAAGAATATGGAGGGAAAGAGCATGAATGATTTTATTTTTCACAATCCGGACAAAGTTTATTTTGGAAAAAACCAGATAGGGCATCTGCCGGAGGAGGCGCTGAAATTTGGACACAGGGCGCTCTTAGTCTACGGCGGCGGTTCCATCAAAAAAAACGGACTGTACGACGCGGTGACGGGACTCATGAAGGAAAACGGCATCGAGGTATTTGAACTCGCCGGCGTCGAGCCAAATCCCAGACACTCGACGGCAAACCGAGGCGCGGCGATCTGCAAAAAGGAAAAAATCGACGTCATTGTCGCCGTGGGCGGCGGCTCTACGATTGACTGCGCAAAGGGCGTGGCGGCGGCCGCGCTGACAGAGGACGGGGACGTATGGCCGCTCGTATCGGGCGGCGTATGGGTGACGGAGGCGCTTCCGGTAATCGCCGTCCTCACCAATGCGGCGACGGGCTCGGAGATGGATGCCTGGGCGGTTATCTCCAACATGGATACGAATGAAAAAATCGGTCTGGGCGGGGACGCGCTCATTCCGAGAGTGGCGTTCGAAAATCCGGAGTACAGTTACTCGCTGCCGGTCTACCAGACGGCGTGCGGCGCATTTGATATTTTTAACCATGTGCTGGATAATTACTATCTGGCCGGTGACGCCACGTTCGATCTGGTGCTGGAGCTCCAGGAAGCCGTGATGCGCGCAGTGGTAAAATGGGCGCCGGTTGCCATGAAAGAACCGGAGAACTACGAGGCGCGGGCAAATCTGATGTGGGCCTCCTCAATGGCCCTGAATACAGTGCTGGACGCCGGAACGGTTCACGGCTGCGCCTGCCATGCAATGGAGCATGAGCTTTCCGCTTACTATGACATCACGCACGGCCACGGTCTCGCGATTGTGACGCCGCGCTGGTTGACTTATATACTGAATGAAAATACAGCCCCTGCCATCTACCGTCTCGGCACAAAGGTGTTTGGCGTGGAAGAAGGTCTTGCGGCAATGGATGGGGCCAGGAAAGCAATCGCGGCAGTATCGGATTTCTGCTTTAAGACGCTGGGGTTAAAGGAAAGCCTGTCGGAACTGGATATAGACGATACGCATTTTAAGGATATGGCGGAGCACGCCTGCATGGGAGGCGTCATAACGGGCCCGATGAATTTGGCTCCGGAAGATGTGGAGAAAATATATCAGATGTGTCTGTAAACCTACAGGCAGAATGGGGGAAACAATGATGCAGTATCACAAGGTGAACAGGTTGCGAAGACATACAGCTCTGCTTCTGGCGGCGGCGCTGGCAATCGGCGCTGTTTCGGGACAGCCGGCGGCGTCAAAGGGAAAAGAAAGTAAGCTTGTGCTGAAAATCAAAAAAACGACCTATACGAAGAAAACCTGTCAGATGGTAAAGGGGACGAAGGCAGCGCTTACTGTAAAATCACGCGGCCTCAGAGGGAAAAAGAAGATAACGTACATTTCCTCAAAACCCGAAACGGTTTCTGTCAGCAAAAAGGGAAAGATTTTTGCGAAGAAAAAGGGAACGGCAAAAATCAAAGTGACCGTGACGGCGGGAGAGAAGAAAGCGTCATCATGGCTGCGGATAAAGGTTGTGAAAAAAACGAAACCGCCGGTCTTTAATTTTAAGAAAAAAACCGTGAAATTAAACAGCGGCTATCGAATGCCGCTCAACGGCCTTGGCACCTACAGCCTGACCGGCGATACCTGCGTCAAGTCCGTTTCCGCAGCGCTAAAGCGGGGCGTGCGCCTAATCGACACCGCTTATATGTATGACAATGAGGCAGAGGTGGGAAAGGCCGTGCGGGAATCCGGAATCCCCAGAAGCAAAATATTTGTCACGACCAAGCTGTATCCGAATCAGTATGACAATCCGGAAAAGGCAATCAACGACTCGCTGAAGCGGTTAAATATAGGATATATCGATCTTTTGCTGCTGCACCACCCCGGCAAAAACGACGTCAGGGCCTATAAAGCAATGGAGAAAGCGGTGAAGCAGGGAAAGGTTCGTTCCATCGGCCTGTCCAACTGGTATGTGGAGAGGAGCTGCAGGAATTTCTCCCGCAGGTGAGCATTACTCCGGCGCTTGTGCAGAATGAAATCCACCCGTACTACCAGGAAAACGATGTGATCCCCTATATCCAGAACCTCGGCATCGTTGTGCAGGGGTGGTATCCCTTTGGCGGACGCGGCTACACACAGGAGATGCTCTCGGACAAAACCATGGCAAAGATCGCAAAGGCACACGGAAAATCCGTGGCGCAGGTTATCCTGCGGTGGAACCTGCAAAAGGGCGTGGTCGTAATTCCGGGTTCGAGCAATCCGGCGCACATACAGGAGAATACGGAAATTTATGATTTCAAGTTGTCAAAAAAAGAAATGAGACAGATTAATGCGCTTGATCGGCATGAAAAACATGACTGGTATTAAGTGCAGGGAGAAATTCTGCGGCTCACAGCAAAAGTTGTATTGACGGGAATTTTATACCCGAATTCGGAATGGAGGTAGATATGAACAATAAAGGATTCAACCATCTGCGGAAACTGCTGGCGTTCCTGCTTGTCGTCTCTCTGGCGGCGGCCGGATTTTCCCAACCCGTAATGGCAAAGGCTAAAAAGATGCCGACAGTCAGGGGCATAACATTAAAAATTGGCAAAAAGAAAGTAACCAAAAAGACCTATCCGATGAAACGGGGAGAAAAGAAAAAAATCAAAGTCAGCGTCTCTCCCGCAAAGGGTAAAAATGTAATTCAGTTTGCCACAGGCAATAAAAAGGTGGCGGCAGTCAGCAAAAAAGGAACGGTCACGGCCAAGAAAGCCGGAACTGCCAAAATAAAAGTCACGGTGAGAAAGAAAACTTCCGGAAAAAAAGGCAGGGCCTCGAAAAAAAAGAGTACATGGGTAAAAATAAAGGTGGAGGAAGGCTCCCAGCAGAAGGATAACACAGTTTCCGATGCAAAAACGTCGTCCATGGCGCCGACGCCGGAGAACCCCACGCCATCATCATCTGTGGCGCCGACGCCGGAGAACCCCACACCATCGCCGTCCGTGGCGCCGACACTGGAGAACCCAACGCCATCGCCGTCCGTGGTGCCGACGCCGGATAGAACGCTTCCTCCGGAGGAGACCGGGACGCCTCTGCCGTCTGCATCGCCTGAATCGGGCGGGGCGGAACAGGGAAAAAGCCTTGTAGTTTACTTCTCCTGCACCGGCACCACGAAAAAAATTGCCGAATATATACAGGAAATCACAGGGGCCGACATTTACCGCATAGAGCCGGAAGAACCGTATACAGCAGAGGATTTGAATTATGGGGATTCCACTACAAGGGCGACAAGAGAGCAGAACGATCCGTCTGCGAGACCGGCAATCGTAGGAAAAGTGGAGAATATGTCCCAGTACCGGAATGTGGTAATCGCGTATCCTATCTGGTGGGGGCAGGCGCCAAAGATTGTCAGTACCTTTTTGGAAAGTTATGATTTCAGCGGCAAGACTATTATTCCGGTCTGCACTTCCCACAGCAGCGGAATCGGTTCCAGCGCTGCAAATCTACACGCATTAGCGGACAGCACGGCGACATGGTACGAGGGCACGCGCTTTTCTTCCGGAACCGGTAAAGAAGAAGTTGCACAGTGGCTACAGGATTCAGGAATACAGGAACTTTTCGCAGGGAGCGGTGTGAAAATGCAGGAGCGTGTATTTGATTTTAACACAAAAACCGTTACATTAAACAGTGGGTATCAAATGCCGCTCAACGGCCTAGGCACCTACAGTCTGACTGGCGATACCTGCGTGAAGTCTGTTTCCGAAGCGTTAAAGCGGGGCGTGCGCCTGATTGACACCGCTTATATGTACGGCAACGAAGCGGAGGTGGGGAAAGCGGTTCGGGAGTCCGGAATTCCTAGAGAGGAGATCTTTGTCATCACAAAACTTTATCCCAGCCAGTTTGACGAGCCGGAAAAAGCGATAGACGAGGCCTTGAAAAAACTCGATATCGGTTATATTGACATGATGCTGTTGCACCATCCTGGAACGGGCGACGTGAAGGCCTACAAGGCGATGGAACAGGCGGTGCAGGAAGGGAAAATCCGTTCCATCGGCCTGTCCAACTGGTATGTTGGGGAGCTGCAGGAATTTCTCCCGCAGGTGAGCATTACTCCGGCGTTGGTGCAGAATGAGATCCACCCGTACTACCAGGAAAACGATGTGATCCCCTATATCCATAACCTCGGTATCGTCGTGCAGGGGTGGTATCCGTTGGGAGGACGTGGACATACGGCCGAGTTGTTAGGAGATGAGACGATTTCCGAGATCGCAAAGGCACACGGAAAATCGTCTGCGCAGGTTATCCTGCGCTGGAACCTGCAAAAGGGCGTGGTCGTGATTCCAGGTTCGAGCAACCCCGACCACATACAGGAAAATACGGAATTGTATGATTTTGAATTGACTGAGGAGGAAATGAGACAGATTAATGCGCTTGACCGAAATGAAAAACATGACTGGTATTAAGTGCAGGGAGAAATTCTGCGGCTCACAGAAAAGCCGTTTCACCGAAAATTTTTACATTTGCAAAGAAATGGAGGAAAAAATCATGAAGAAAAAAAGTATGGTTTGGATAAATCTGGCGCTGGTATTTGCACTGGTCGCAGGCTTAATGCTTCCGGCGGCGAATGTAAGTGCGGCAGGCAAGAAGAAAAAGGAAACAAAGAAAGTGCTGGTCGTCTATTTCTCGGCGACGGGAACGACAAAGGGCGCCGCAAAGAAACTGAAAAAGGCGACAGGAGGAAAGCTATACCGGATCAAACCGGCCAAGCCATATACAACGGCTGATTTGGGATATGAAAATGATGACTGTCGGGCAAATAAAGAGCAGAATGATGAAAATGCCAGACCAAAAATCAAGGGGAAAGTAAAAAATATCCGCAAATACGACGTGATATTTGTCGGCTATCCCATCTGGTGGAGCAAAGAGCCAAAGATTATCCGCACATTTTTAGAATTCTATAATCTGAAGGGCAAAAAGATCGTGCCCTTCTGCACCAGCGGCGGGAGCGGCATCTCCGGCAGCATACAAGGAGTAAAAGCAAGCGCCAAGGGCGCAAAGGTGGCGAAGGGAAAAGATCTGACGGATTTGTCCTATAAGAGCGTGGCGAAATGGGCGAAGAAGAAAGTGAAATGATTCCGGAAAATAGAGAAAAAAGAAACTGTAAAAATTTAAAAACGGAATTTGCAATTGTATAGTCGGCTGTATTTGTGTATAATATGCTTAGACAGATAGAGCAGTTAATTTTATGAAGGAAAGGCGGTGGTTTACATGTCAGTATTGCAGGATCAGGTTGTTCAAAAAGTCAGTGGACTTTCAGAAGATAATCTGCAGTTTTTGCTAGAGATGATAGATCGTTTTATGCAGCCGGAAGTTAAGGAAAGCAAGAATATGGTAATCACAAAGAGAATTGGGATTGCCAGAGGGCAGAACTTATATGATGACGATTACGATTTTGATGAGGTGAACCCTGAAATTGCTAAAGTGTTTGGAGCGGTAGTGTGAAAAATCACGCTGATGCGCTGATTTTTCACACGAGAATTTGTGCCGGAGCGTCACAAATTCCCCTGATGGCAGACGCGAATTTGAGATTCGCGTCGCCCCGTCGCGAAAACGCTCCGGAATGGGGATTAAAATGAAAGCGTTTGATAAAAATTACAAATTGCTAGACGAGATGTATCGGGACGAATATTTTCCAGATTTTCTGGTAGACAAAGTAAAAGGTGAACTCCAAAAGGTAATTGACCTGTTGGAAACGGGCGAAACAAACACCGAGGTTATTCAAGAAAAGCTGGACGAGATGGTCTATGCCATTAACGACTTGCAAGAGGAATTTGACGAAAACGGCAGCGAAATTGAAACGGTGGCCCGCGACTGCATAGGAGAAAATATAGGCTATGTACTGAAATGGTTTGGTATTTCTATCGATGTCGAGGAAGCCATCCGAGAACGGGATTGGTAATAGAGTTTTAGGTTAGTTTAAAAAGGAATTTGCATCGCTAAATTTACCGTTACGATAATTGTAAAGAAGCACAACAAACATAACTGATACAGCCAGTCGCCCGCGCTATTCCGAGTAAAAAAATATGAAAGAAACGCTCTGTCGAGGACAAATCGCCAGAGCGTTTAAAATTTACCTATGAGGTAAATTGTCATCTTGACAAAACGAAACATCTGTGTTATTTTGGATTTACCTCAAAGGTAAATCCAAAAGAGAGGTGATGGCTTGGATATCACGTACAAGAACAACAAAATTAAAAAGGTTTGTACGGATGCCAGAACTGCAGAGAGAACCTACGGTCGAGAAATGGCTGATAAAATACATCATCGTATAGATGAAATAGATGCTGCAGATACTGTTGAGATGATGATACAGTTCCATATTGGACGATGTCATCCACTTACGCAAAATAGGAAAGGGCAATACGCAGTGGATTTGGTTCACCCATACAGATTGGTATTCGAGAAGAATGGTGACGAAATTCAAATAGCAAACATTTTGGAAATAGTCGATTATCATTAATGGTCAAGATGAAAAGTCAAGGGGGTAGCACAATGGTGAGAAGTCGTAGTTATATTGCAACGCCACCTGGGGCGACAATTAAAGAGCAGTTGAACGACAGAGGCATGAGCCAGAAGGAATTTGCAGCCAGGATGGATATGTCTGAGAAGCATATCAGCAAACTCATTAATGGTGATGTACAGCTTACACCAGAGACCGCCGTTAGATTAGAGATGGTTTTAGGCGTACCGGCTAAGTTTTGGAATAATCTTGAGGCAATTTACAGAGAGAAGATTATTAAGGCAGAAGCAGAGAATGCAATGGATGCGGATGCTAAAATGGCAACACAATTTCCTTATAGCGAGATGGCAAAATTCGGATGGGTTCCAGAGACCAGAGAAGTCAAGGAGAAGGTTGTCAATCTTAGGAAATACTTTGAGGTTGTTGAACTCTCAATTCTTGGAAGTGATCAGATTACGAGAATTGCATGTAGACGTCTGGCAATTACAGAAAAAAGTGATCTGTCTTTGATGGCATGGGCTCAGGAAGCAAAGATTAAGGCGCGAGATATCCAAACTGCCCCGATTACTATCAAGGGTTTGATTTCTGCTATGCCAGAGATAAGAAAGATGACGGTACTAAAACCCAAGGAATTCTGCCCACAGATAAAGAAGTGTCTTGCAGATTGTGGAATAGCTTTGGTATTTCTACCGCACCTTAAAGGTTCTTTTCTCCAAGGAGCTTCCTTTATGGATGGAAATAAGATTGTTGTCGGACTTACTGCAAGAGGGAAGGACGCAGATAAGTTTTGGTTCAGCTTGTTCCATGAACTTGCACACATTGTTCTCGGTCATGTGGGGCAGCCTAATGGCACATCTGAAGATGATGAGAAGGCAGCTAATAGCTGGGCCGGTGATACACTGATTTCATCTGAAGATTTTGAAGTTTTCAGAAGGAATAGGGATTATTCAGAGAGAAGCGTACTCCAATTTGCAAAAACTCAGGGAATCGCACCAGGGATAGTAGTTGGAAGAATGCAGTTGGAAGGAATTATTAAGTATAGCATGTTGAATAATTTGAAAGAGAAATATGAAATAGCCGTTTAAAGGATAAAATTGTATATGAGCAGGAGAAGGTAACGGAAAAGCGGAAAAATTTGCGACTTCTAAAAAACCGATCTGGGAGCGGGCTTTATTGACATGCAAAAAAATCCCCTGTATAATACAGGCAGGGGCAGAACCGATGAAATCGGCGCTGGCCTTTAGTGGCTATTTAAATATCTTATGAGAGGATAGCAGCCATTAAGCATGGAGCTAGAGCAACATTATAGAGGGGAGATACCAGTTGAAAAAAATACTTATAATCAGTTTATTGCTATTTACATTATGTGGTTGTAATGCTAAAGCAGATAACAGAGAGAGTGAAGTTAAACAAAGTGAAATTAAACAAAGCAACAGTATCCCTTTGGCAGCTACCGGAAAGTATCTTTTTAATGCAGACAAAATGGAAACGGTCGAAATCAGCGGGGATGCTCTCTTAAAAAGAAGGAAAGTCGAGATGTCCATAAAGGACACATGGAAAAAAGAGAAAAAATGGGAAGATATAACATTAGAAATTAAACGGGATAAATATGGATTATCAATATCAATGAATTTCTTTTCTGATTCTTCAGGAGCTGATTTTCTTAGTGGTTTGGGCGAAACATTGGATGAATGGTCTGCTGGGCCAAAAAAGGGTTTTTATTATCAATTAGCTGTCTATGATTTTAATCGTGATGGAAAAAAAGAAATAATAGTTGCAGGCGGTAACAAACAGGATATTCTTGAGTTATCTGTTTTCCAGTTTAACCCTAAACAGACTGGTGGGAGGAATAATCCTAAATCGCTCGCTTATCATGTGATTAAGGGTGGTTACAAATCATATGTAAACGAAAAAAATGACATTTGTGTTATTGATAACTCTGGTAATAATGTAGCTGTTTATCCATATAAAGATAATTAAAAGGGATTATAATCCACCGGGGGTACACACCAGATGGGAGGCGATTGCTATGGCCGGAACACAAAAAGGGATAAATATAAAGAAGGTGCTATCTGGCTTAGGAGTCATTATAGCATTTCTTATCCTTGTCTGTATGATTGTATGTGTTCATAAGTTTTATAAATCATACACAAGTATAGAAATGATTGAAGGGGAAGAAAGTATTGGGAAAAAGAGGTCGCCGGATGGCAGATATGAAGCACAGGCATATAGAAACAATGGAGGCGCTACTACGGATTACGCAGTTTTGGTCGTTTTGAGTGATTTGAAGAATGGGACTGAAAAAAATATTTTTTGGGATTATCATTGTGATTATGCGAACATGAAGTGGAACTCCAATGACATAATTGAAATAAATGGAATTGTATTAAAAGTTCCTGATCAAGTGTATGATTATCGGAAAAATAAGTAGGTTGTACTGACTGGAGGTTTGAAATAAAAAGACTCACAAAACCACAGTGAAGACACTGCAGCGAAACGGGAAAAGAGGAACAGACTGACCGTAAAAGAATGGCGGGAGCGGAGGATATTTATGATAACAAGGAAAACGGTAGTTACTTTGTCTGTTGTCTGCATATTTATTCTGTGTTTATCGGGGTGCAGCAAAAGCGAAAGCGAGAGTTATTTAGAATTTTTGCAGGAACAGGGAGTTACAGATAATTCACAAAATCATTGGCAAAACACCCAAAATGACAGCGTGCAGATTTCACCGAGGGGGACATTCCTGCGTGGAATTTCGGACAAGGCTCTTTATCAAATAGAAAATGAGGGACATAAAAAAATAGCGGACGAAGCATATGACTTTTTTGAGTTCAGGGGGAAGGTGTACTATTACAACAAAAATAACCTCTACTGCTATGATACAGAGACGGAGAAAACGACTGTGCTTATTGCTGTTCCGGCGGATATTCTGTGGATTGGTTTATATGATGAAAATATTTTATGCGCCAGATGGAACGAAACATATAATATAGTATTAGAACGGTATGCGCTGGACGGAAAACGGATAAAAAAATATTTTGAATGGAGAGGGACATTGGGCCGAATGGCTCATATAGGAAAATATGTCGTCTTTTTGAAAGACCTTAGAGTGTTGGCGTATGATTTAGAGAACGGCGAGAAGCATTATCTGATTGACGACGAGGGGCTATCGGATTCGTTTATGGTGGCTGGCCAGGAAAATTTATATATAAGTTTGGGGAGATACACGATTGATGGCAACTATAGCAATATAAGCATTGATTCCCGTTGGAACGGGTTATGGAAAATCAGTTTAGATGATATGGAAAGGGGCAAATGGAACCTGACAAAAATATCGGATCGTTCGTACAGTAAATTCTATTGTGTGGAGAACAGACTGTATGATGAGGCGTTTAAACTACTTGTTTTATGATCGCCATAGCGAGGCGAATTTTCGTTATGATTACAAGGCAATGAAAAAGAGATATAGTATCGATTTTTCTGTTCTAATCTTAGATAATGATGCGAAAAAAATTATTTATATAGAAAGGGACACGTAGAGACTCCGTAAGTGATTATAAAAGGCACCAGTGTTTCGCAGTGATGCGGGATACTGGTGCTTTGTTGCTTATGAGTCTGTGCATACTTGATTGTACCATGGATTCTATTGTTTTTGTAGTCGCTTATAACAACTTTTGTGGTCTATTTTGCTTTCTATCTAAAATCCACATAAAAATGCATATAGTCAAATTTGACAACATATTTGGATATTGGGAAATTGTCAAATTTCTTGATAAATTGCTATAGCTTTGGTATACTTGTTATGGTGAAAACTTGAGGATACATTATTATCAGAGAAAGCGGTATTTATGGAGGTTTGTATGTGGGAAACATGTAAAAATATATAAACCACTCTGGAAATTATTGATTAATAAAAAATATCAAAGGCTGAATTGTTTAGGAGGCTGGAAATGGGACGAATTTCCGAATATGAAGTAGAGAATTTATTCATAGACCGACTTGAGAGTATTGGTTATGAATATGTTGAATTAAAAAATTATGACGATGTTTTGGAGAATTTCAGAAATCAGTTAGCTATATTTAATCAAGATAAGTTAATTGAGAAAAAAGGAAAAGCCGAATTTTCCAAGACAGAGTTTGCTCGTGTATTGACATTTGTCGAAAATAAGACAGTATATGAATCGGCAAAACTTATGCGGGATAAGTATATTCTTACATTGGATAGTGATGAAACGGTGTATTTAGATTTCTTCTCATCAGATACCACAAGAAATATTTATCAAGTGGCTCGGCAGATTACTATGGATAAAGAGCATAAAGCTGACGTGGAATACAAGAATCGTTATGATGTTACGGTTCTTATCAACGGACTTCCTATTATACAAATCGAACTTAAGAGACCGGGGGTTGAAATTAACGAAGCAATCAATCAGATTAACAGGTATAGAAAATTTTCATATAAAGGCTTGTTTCGATTTTTACAGATTTTTGTAGTTTCCAATTCCGTACAGACAAAATATTTTTGTAATGAAAATGAGATGGTGGATGGGAAGTATAATCCAATTCTTAAAAGTCTTGTGTTTTTTTGGACGGATGAAAAAAATATGAGAATAAATGCCTTGAATGATTTTACCACAGAGTTTTTTAGAAAAACAGCATTAACGGAAATGATTGATAAGTATATGGTTATCAAAACCTCGGAGCCGGTTCTTATGGTTATGAGACCATATCAGATATTTGCCGTCAAAGAGGCAAAAAAGCGTGTACTCGAATCCAATCAAAACGGATTTGTATTTGCGTGTACCGGTTCTGGGAAAACGCTTACAAGTTTTAAACTTGCACAACTTCTTAGGGATGAACCAAGAATAGATAAAGTAATATTCTTAATAGATAGAAAGGACTTAGATGATCAAACTGTTGATGAGTATAATTCTTTTGAAAAGGATTGTGTTGACAGTTCAGATAGTACCTATGTCCTAGTAAAACAGTTAAAACAGAATGATAGAAAACTAATTGTTACCACAATTCAAAAAATGGCTAATGCGGTTAAAAATCAAAAGTATGCTGAGCTAATGGATACATATCGAAACAAGAAAGTTGTTTATATTATTGATGAATGTCACAGGTCACAATTTGGAAAGATGCATGGGGACATCAAGAAGCATTTTGAAAATGCAAATTATATTGGTTTTACCGGTACTCCTATTTTTGAAGCGAATAAGGGCTCTGATGGTAGAACAACAGCGGATGTTTTTAATGCCGGAAAACTTGATCCTTGTCTGCATAAATACATGATTAAGGATGCGATTGCAGATGGTAATGTATTGCGATTTTCGGTAGAATACCGGAGAACTATTTTTGCGCATGATGTGGCGACAAAGGGAATTGATCCGGAAAATCTGGATGATCCGGAGTATTGTCGTATTCATGGAATAGATATCAATGGGCTATACCATGATGATGAAAGAATTGCAAAGATAGCAAAGCATATTATGGAACATCATGAGCAGCATGTGCATTTAGTGAGTGACATTTATACAGCTCTTTTTGCAGTGGATAATATAAAGACTCTTGGAAAATATTATGATGAATTTAAAAAATTGAATGCTGCCAGAGAGGAAGGAAAAAGGCTCAAAGTAGCCGCCATATTTTCATATCAGGTAAATGAGGATATGGAGGAAGGAGCTGACGAGCACTCGCAGGAACTGCTTTCCCGTTGCATAGATGATTACAAAGAGATGTATGGGACAGCATTTTCAATAGATACATTTGATGCATACAGAAAAGATATTGCAAAGCGGTTAAAACAGAAGGATTTACCACAAATTGATATTCTTCTTGTAGTCAATATGTTTTTAACGGGATTTGACGCAAAGCCACTTAATACATTGTATCTTGATAAGAATCTCATATGGCATACGTTAGTACAGGCATATAGCAGAACGAATAGGGTTTATAAAAAGACGAAGCAGTTTGGGCAGATTGTATCATATCGTAACATTAAAAAATGGCAGGATGATGCATTGAAGCTGTTCTCTGGAGACGGTGATCCGAATGAATACCTGCTGCAGAATTATGAATACTATGTAAATCAATGGCTAAATCAGGAACCGATACTTAGAAAAACAGCGCCGTCTGTGGAAGATGCGGGACAACTTCAAAACGAAGATGATATCAGGGCTTTTATTGTAGCTTTCCGCACCATGACACATACTTTGGCAACGCTAAAGACATTTTCAAAATTTGAATGGGATGATTTAGCGGTGGTGCTGGGAGAAGACGAATATGACGGCTATAAGAGCTGGTATTTGTACTATTATGATCAATTAAAAGAAAATGGGATAGGAACGGTAAAAGTTCCTGTAGATGTGGATTTTGATATAGAACTTGTCAGGACGGATCGAATCAATGTGGTGTATATACTTAATCTATTAAAAAGCGCTAAAAGCAGCAACAAGAGTGATGAGGATAAGAAGAAAGATATTGACCTTATTATTCGGGAAATTGAGCGGTCAGATAACGAATCAATGCGGTATAAGAGCGATATGATGAAAGCATTTATCCAAACCAGATTTTTTGATCTTCCGGCGGATGCGGATATTATGGCTTCTTATGAGCAGTTCGAAAAAGAGTCTATGCAGGCAGATATCGAAGAGTTCGCATATGAAAATGACTTGAAACCGGAATTAGTAACAGAAATGTTTTCGGAATATACATTTAGCGGGAATTTGACGGATGAGCGAATAAGGGTAGAGATAAGTTATAAAAAACTTGGTCTAATTCAGACTACAAAACTCATCAGACGGTTAAAGGCATATATTGAAGCACTCTATAAGAAATATAAAGCGGAGGGAGAATAGAAAATGGCGGATACTGCATTATATCAGAAACAGGCGAATGAGCTTTCGCAGAAACTGTGGGCAATTGCAAATGATTTGCGAGGCAATATGGATGCCTCAAAATTCAAAAATTACATACTTGGAATTATCTTTTACAGATATCTTTCAGAAAGAACAGAAAATTATATGAATAATGAGCTGTTAAAGAATGATGGTATCCAATATGAAGAAGCATACAATAATGATGATTTCAGAGAAACAGTGGAACAGTGGTCAATAGAGTATCTTGGATACATTATTAAGCCGGAATATCTATTCAAAAACCTTATCAGGAGAATTGAAAAACCGGAAAATGATGAAGATAAATTTTCTGTTGAAGATTTAGAACGAGCCATTAACGATGTTACAGGTTCAACGATGGGGCAACGTTCGGAATCTGATTTTTCGGGCTTATTCAATGATATGAAGTTGCAGGATCCGGACTTGGGGGATTCTGTATCGGAAAGAACAGAACTTATCAGTAAGGTAATGTCTAGAATAAATGAAATTGATTTTCAACTTAATGAGTCTCAATTTGATGTGCTTGGTACAGCCTATATGATTCTAATTGGGCTATTTGCTTCTGATGCCGGAAAGAAAGGTGGGGAGTTTTTTACACCTACGGGGCCAAGTAAATTGTGTGCGTCGCTTGCATCATTTGGACTTGATGAAGCAAAAAC
>CANRFJ010000015.1 GCA_947629865.1 uncultured Lachnospiraceae bacterium
GATAATCAAGGCAGAATAAGATGAACTATATGCCATGAGGCAGGCATATATGTTTCACACAAACTGATGATGCCTCTATTAAAGAAATTAATTTATACATCAGTGAAGCGTTATTTTATTTTAAAACGGCGAACAAACAGTTTGATGAAAAGAAGATTTTTGAAATTGGAATGAGAAAAGCATATGTTGAATTTATAGACATTGTTGGTCTTTCGACGTTCATAAATCTATTGGATATGTATAAGCAGAGTTACCAAAACATGGAAGAGTTGAATGGCTTTATGACAGATAATAAATCAGATATCGGGGAGATTGGCGAATTTATAATTTCTAAAGGATTGGAATTGAAAGAAATTAAAGAAAATTATTTGGAAAAGAAAAATGGCGGTGAATAGTAGTATCTATGATTTAATAGACGGCAGAATTTTCAAGATTCTAAAGAAATTAATGGGAAGTGTGAAAGAAAGGAAACAAGTAAATTTGGCGTAGAGTATTGTGTTTGGGAGGTTTAAATCTCGTTCTCCTTATGAGCAATCTAACGCATGTCTGAAATAACATAATCCTTATATTGAATATTGATACGACAGCCATTCAGAAAAGCATGAGTGACCATAAAAAGCATGACAAGGAGGTTACTGTTATGACACCCGACAGAATAAAAGTACGCGGCGGACGGGTACATAACCTGAAAAATATTGATGTTGAAATACCGCTTAACAGGATCGTGGGAATCGCCGGTGTTTCCGGTTCGGGAAAATCTTCTTTGGCGCTCGGTATCCTGTACGCGGAGGGATCGAGACGGTATCTGGAGTCTCTATCGACTTATACGCGCAGAAGAATGACGCAGGCGGAGAAGGCACAGGTGGACGAAGTGATGTATGTTCCCGCTGCACTGGCGCTCCGACAGCGGCCCGGTGTTCCCGGAATCCGCAGTACATTCGGGACTGGTACAGAGCTGCTGAACAGTCTGCGTCTGATGTTTTCAAGGCTTTCCAGCCATTGTTGTCCGAATGGCCACTATGTGGAGCCCTCGTTGAATGTGGCGGCGGATCTTCCGCTTGTCTGCCCCGTGTGCGGCGAGCAATTCTCTGCGCCGGGCGCCGAGGAACTCTCCTTCAACAGCTATGGCGCGTGTAAGCGCTGCGATGGAACGGGAATCGTCCGAATCGTAGACGAAGCGACGCTGGTGCCGGACGAGTCGCTGTCGATTGACGAGGGGGCCGTCGCGCCGTGGCAGACACTGATGTGGTCGCTGATGAAGGATATTGCCCGCGAAATGGGCGTCCGCACGGACGTGCCGTTTCGGGAGCTGAGCGCAAAGGAGCGCGACATTGTCTTTCATGGCCCCGCAGTCAGGAAAAATATCATTTATCAGAATAAGAGCAGCGGCGCCGCCGGAGATATGGATTTTACCTATTTTAACGCCACCTATACGGTGGAAAATGCATTATCCAAGGTTAAGGACGAAAAGGGTATGAAGCGGGTGGAAAAGTTTTTGCGGCAGGAGGTCTGTCCGGACTGCGGGGGGACGAGGCTCAGCAGCGAGGCGCGCGCACCGAGACTGCGGGGCATATCGCTTGCGGAGGCCTGTGCCATGACGCTTTCGGATTTGACGCAGTGGGTTGCGGGGGTTCCGGATTCTCTGCCCGCGGAAATGCGTCCCATGGCGGAGAGCATTTGCGAGTCGTTTATGAGCGCCGCGAAGCGTCTGACAGATCTCGGACTGTCCTATCTTACCCTTGACCGCGCCGCCTCCACTCTTTCCACCGGGGAGAGGCAGAGAATGAATTTGGCTAGGGCGGTGCGCAACCGAACTACCGGCGTTCTGTACGTCCTCGACGAGCCGTCCATCGGCCTGCACCCCTCCAATCTGGAGGGGCTGTCCGGTGTGATGCGTGACCTGGTTGCCGACGGCAATTCGATTGTTCTGGTGGATCACGACACGCTTGTGCTCTCGGAGGCCGACTGGCTCATTGAACTCGGTCCGGGAGCCGGTGCGGACGGTGGCCGCGTTATCGCACAGGGGCCGCTCGAAGAAGTGGAGAACGATCCCAATTCGCGGATTGGCGGTTTTCTTGCGGGGAAAACGGGTATCTATATGAGGCGGCATATCGAGCCGGATCAGATGTTTTCGCTTGGGACGATCCATCTGTCTACATCGGATATCCATACGGTAAAACCATTGGAGGTTGATTTCCCCAAAGGACGGCTGATTGCCGTGACCGGCGTTTCCGGTTCGGGGAAAACGACAATGATTCTGGAAAGTCTGATTCCCGCCCTGGAAGCATCTATTCGGGGTGACAGGCTTCCGAAGCATGTGAAGAATGTATCTGCCGACGGGATCACATGCGTCAAGCTGATAGACGCCACCCCTATAGGGATTAACGTGCGTTCCACGGTCGCCACCTATGCCGGTGTGCATGATGAATTGCGCAAGGCCTATGCAGGGACGGCAGATGCAGAGAAAATGGGTTACAGAGCAGGTGATTTTTCCTATAACACGGGACGCCTAAGGTGTCCCGCCTGTGAGGGGACAGGGACAATCAGTCTCGATGTCCAGTTTTTGCCGGATGTTGAGATTCCATGCCCGCAGTGCGGCGGTTCGCGCTATGCGGAAGACGCGGGCCTGATCCGGCGCATACCGGAGCAGGGAGGGCCGGGAAATACGCTTCCGGAGCTCATGGCTATGAGCGTGGATGAGGCGCTGGACGTATGTGCAGACATTCCGCGTGTGGCGCGCAGGCTGCGCGTGCTGCATGAACTCGGTCTGGGATATCTGACATTGGGCGAGCAGACGCCGAGTCTGTCGGGCGGCGAGGCGCAGCGGTTGAAGCTTGCAGGGGAGATGGGCAAGGGACAGTCCGATACGGTCTTTGTATTTGACGAGCCCACGATTGGCCTTCACCCGCTGGATGTAGAGACGCTGCTCCATGTATTTGGCGAATTGATTGGGAAGGGAGCGACCGTCATTGTCATTGAACATGATCTGGATGTGATAAGAAATTCGGATTATATTGTCGATATGGGGCCGGGCGGCGGTATCCACGGAGGAGAAATTGTCGCGGCAGGCGCGCCGGAGGAAATCTGCCGGTGCGCGAGCAGTAAAACCGGAATCTATCTGAAAAAGTGAGTCTGCGGAAAAGTTTTCCTGTTGCAATCTGAACATATGTGTGCTACAATGGAATAGAACAAATGTTCTGATTGGAGGGCGTTGTCTATGGCATTGTCACAGGAGATTTTTGAAAAACTGAGGATTCTCACAGATGCGGCCAAGTATGATGTGGCCTGTACCTCCAGCGGCTCCAGCCGCCGGGGGGCGGAGGGGATGATGGGAAATACGGTGGCCGCCGGAATCTGTCACTGTTTTTCCGCGGACGGACGGTGTATTTCCCTTCTGAAGATATTGCAGACTAACGAGTGCGTTTTTGACTGCAGATATTGTATCAACCGCTGTTCCAATGATGTGCCCAGGGCCTCTTTTACCCCGGAGGAGATTGCGGAACTGACCGTGTCCTTTTACCGGAGAAATTATATTGAAGGGCTGTTTCTGAGCTCCGGTATAAATAAGAATCCGGACTATACTATGGAGCAGATTTATCAGGCCGTGTATCTTTTGCGCACAAAGCACCGCTTTAACGGCTATATTCATGTAAAGGCCATTCCGGGTGCGGATTCGCTTCTGATCGAAAAGACAGGGTGGCTCGCAGACCGCATGAGCGTCAATCTGGAACTTCCCACGGCGGAGGGGCTGAGGGCGCTGGCGCCCCAGAAGAATCGCAGGAAGATACTGACGCCCATGCGCCAGATCCAGATGGGAAGAAGGGAGAGCCAGCTGATGGGAGGCTACAGGAGAGGCCGGATCTCGGAAGAACCCCGCAAGCGCTTTGCGGGAGATGGTGCGGGCGGCAGCCTTTTGGATTCGGGCGGCAGCCTGCCGGTTCCGGATAGCCGTCTTCTGGTTTCGGATGGCATGGCGAAGCTTCCGGCGCTCTCGGAGAATTCCCTCTATTCCCTGCAGGAGTCCCATTCGGAGAGCAGTTTTGTTCCGGCCGGACAGAGTACCCAGATGATTGTGGGGGCTTCGGGGGAGAGCGATTATGAGATTTTACATGTGGCGGAGGCGCTGTATCAGCAGTTTGAACTGAAACGGGTATTTTACTCTGCCTTTGTCAACACCACGCGGGATTCCATGCTGCCGGATACGGCGGGGAGCGGCCCGCCGCTGCTGAGGGAACACAGACTGTACCAGGCGGATTTCCTTATGCGGTATTATCAATTCCGGGCGGAGGAGATTCTCACGCCCGAACACCCCGACCTGGACGTACAGGTTGATCCAAAGTGCAGTTGGGCGCTGAATCATCTGGAGAATTTTCCAGTGGAGGTTCAGACGGCGGACTACCACACCCTGCTACGGATTCCGGGAGTGGGGGTGAAGTCGGCCAGACGCATACTCGCTGCCCGCAAGATGGGGAGCCTCGACTATAGCTCGTTGAAAAAATTTGGCGTGGTGCTCAAGCGGGCCATGTATTTTATTACCTGTAACGGGAAAATGATGATGCCGGTTCGGCTGAATAAAAATTTTATACTGGCAAATCTTCTCGGCCTGAATGAAAAACTGCCTCCGGGTGTGAGGGGAGGCAGAACCTATCGGCAGATGACGCTGTTTGATACGGGACAGATTGCCGGAAGGGAGGGCGGCTGATATGCAGGTCTGCGTTTACTTGTGCGAGGATTCTATCGAGGGGATTTTTTCGGCGGTATACCGCGCCTATGCCGACCGACGCGCCCATGAGAGCAACCGGATTATGCTTCGGACGCCCGGATTTAACAGAGAACTGTTCTGTGAATATCTGCCGGTGGAGACGGATTGTATGAGGGCGGTAAAGGTGGCGCGCACGATACAGAGGGATATATCGGGGCGTGCGTATGAATTTGTGCAAAAGGCGGCCGTATCCTGCCGCCCCGAAAAAGCGGACGCCATCTATCGATTTATCATTGAGGGGCTGACGGTGGGAAGCCGGGTGATGGATCATCTGACGGCGCCCTTTATGCAGACGCTTTGCGCCTTGGTGAGGCACACGGATAATGAGACGCACTCTTTTATGGAATTTCTTCGCTTTGAGGAATTGGAAAATGGAGTGTTATTTGGCAAAATAAATCCGAAGAACGATATTCTGCCTTTTCTTGCAGGGCATTTTTCAGATCGTTTTTCCGGTGAGGACTGGGTGATTGCCGATACCGTTCATCAGACGGTTTTGATTCACCGCAGGGGAGCGGACTGCATATATGCCTCCATGCAGGAGATTGATTTTGACGAGCTGGCGCTGCACTACTCTGCCGGGGAGGAGACGATGCAGAGGCTTTGGAAGACTTTTGTCGATGCCATTGCCATCAGGGAGAGGGTGAATCCCGGACTACAGAGACAGATGATGCCGCTCCGCTACCGGAGATACATGAGAGAGTTTCCGGATTGACAGGCTTTCCGCAATGGTTATTGAAATATCATCAGAATATTGGTACAATGTTCGTAGTGCATAGATACGTCGGACTGACGCGATAGGAAGTAAGCGAGGCAGGGGACGCAAAAGAGGCGGGGACAGATGGAGAGATTAAAAACTGTGCTGGCGATTGCCGGCAGTGATTCCAGCGGAGGAGCCGGTATCCAGGCGGACATAAAGACAATGATTATGAACGGCGTCTATGCTATGACCGCCGTGACGGCGCTGACAGCGCAGAACACCACGGGCGTACGCGCCGTGGAGAGAGTGACGCCCGCTTTTCTGGGGCAGCAGATTGACGCCGTGTGCACGGATATTATGCCGGATGCGGTGAAGATAGGTATGCTGCCGGAGGCCGCTCTCATAGAAGTAGTGGCGGAAAAACTGGAGCAGTATGAACTCAGGAATATTGTGGCGGATCCGGTGATGGTGGCCACCAGCGGCGCCAGCCTGATGGACGGCGAGGCTGTGCAGGTCTGGAAAGAGAGGATTTTGCCGTTGGCAGCCCTGATCACACCGAATATTCCGGAGGCGGAAGTGCTCTCCGGCAGCAGGATCCGCTCGCCAAAGGATATGGAACGGGCGGCCGAGAAACTGTGCGGGACATATTCCTGCGCCGTTCTGTGCAAGGGGGGACACAGTTCCGGCGGGGCGGACGACGTGCTCTGCTCAGCGGAGGGGATTACCTGGTTCGCCGGAGAGAGGATTGCAAACCCCAACACCCACGGCACAGGCTGTACGCTCTCCAGCGCCATCGCCTCGAATCTTGCAAAGGGAATGATGCTGCCCCAGTCGGTGAGTAGGGCGAAGGAATATCTCACAGGGGCGTTGTCTGCGATGTTGGATCTGGGAGAGGGGAGCGGGCCCCTTCATCACGGGTACGGTATGCAGCCGTGACGGGGCGGAGCCGGAGGATTTTCCTCCCCAAGAGAGACAGATATTTAATGAAAAATAAGAAAAATGGAGGTCGCTATGGTATCGGAAAAAATGGTAAAACTGGGAACGAATCGCTCGGTGATTCGGGATTTATTTGAGTATGGCAATCAGAGAAAGGCGGAGATAGGCGCGGACAAGGTATTTGATTTCAGCCTGGGGAATCCCAGCGTACCGGCTCCTCCGGCTGTCAGGGAGGCGGCGCTGGATCTGCTGCAGAACGAGGACGAGCTGCTTCTTCACGGGTACACCTCTGCCCAGGGAGACGCCGGACTGAGGGAAAAAATCGCGGCGTACATAAACGGGCAGCACGGCGTCCATCTGACGGCGGACAATCTGTATATCACCGTAGGGGCGGCCGCTTCGCTGACGATCTCCCTGAAGGCCCTGACGGAGGAGGGAGATGAATTTATCACCTTTGCGCCGTTTTTTCCGGAGTACCGCGTATTTGTGGAAAATGCGGGGGCTTCCCTGGTAGTGGCCGACAGCGATCCGGAGGATTTCCAGATTGACTGCGGAGTGTTTGAGAAGGCTGTCACCGCCCACACAAAGGGCGTTATTCTCAATTCCCCCAACAATCCGTCCGGCGTTGTGATTACGGAGGACAGGATTCGGGAGCTGTGCGGCATACTGGAGAAAAAGCAGAGGGAATACGGCCACCCGATTTTCCTGATTTCCGACGAGCCGTATCGGGAGCTGGTGTATGACGGCGTGAAGGTGCCGTATCTGATGAACTATTATGACAATACCATTGTCTGCTATTCCTACAGCAAATCCCTGTCCCTGCCGGGCGAGCGGATTGGCTATATTGCCGTCTCGGAGAAGGCGGCGGAGTGGAAAAAGATTTATGCGGCGGTCTGTGGCGCGGGCCGTTCCCTGGGCTATGTCTGTGCGCCGAGCCTGTTTCAGCAGGTGGTGGCCCGCTGTATCGGGCAGACGTCGGACGTGTCGATATATAAGAAAAACAGGGATTTACTCTACAACGCACTGACAGAGTACGGCTACCGCTGTATCCGGCCGGACGGCGCTTTTTACCTCTTTGTGGAGGCGCTGGAAAAGGACGCCAATGCCTTTTCCGCGAAGGCCAGGGAGTATGAACTATTACTGGTGCCGGCGGACAGTTTTGGCACACCCGGATTTGTCCGCATCTCCTATTGTGTCAGCACGGAGCAGATCGAGCGGTCTCTGCCGGCTTTCCGTGCGCTGGCTGAGGCTTACGGGAAGTGATAGGCAGGGGAGATTTTATCGGAATTATTGAAGTTTGTCTTGTTTTTTGGCGTGAAATTGGTATTATAGAAGTGTAAATATTTTTTATCAGGAGGAATAAGCAGATGTTTGGAAAATTGATTGATATTTTAAAGAAAAATCCAAAGAAGATCGTGTTCACCGAGGGAAGCGACCCGCGTATTCTGGAGGCTTCCTCCCGCCTTTTAGCCAGCACCTTTCTGGCCCCGATCCTCATTGGCGACAGGGACGAGATTGCCCGTTCGGCTGAGGAGAGCGGTTTCAATATACGGGGGGCGGAGATTATCAACCCGGCGGAATATGATGAGATAGATGCCATGGCGGAGTGTCTCTATGAGATTCGGAAAGCCAAGGGAATGACGCTGGAGCAGGCGAAGGAGACCTGTCTTCAGGCCAATTATTTTGGAACTATGCTGGTGAAAATGGGAAAGGCGGACGCTCTCCTGGGAGGCGCCACCTATTCCACTGCCGATACAGTGCGTCCGGCCCTTCAGATTATCAAGACCAGGCCGGGCAAGAAGATTGTGGCCTCCTGCTTCATACTTGTGCGTGAGTCCACCGGCGGCAATGAAGTATTAGCGATGGGGGACTGCGCCATCAATATCAAGCCGAATGAGGACGAACTGGTAGAGATTGCCCTTGACTGCGCCGAGTGCGCCAAGACCTTTGGCATAGATCCGCATGTGGGATTTTTGAGTTATTCCACCTTTGGTTCCGGCCAGGGCGAGGACGTGGACAAGATGAGAAATGCGGCGGAGAAGACGAAAAAAGCGGCGCCGGAGCTCCCGATCATCGGTGAGGTTCAGTTCGATGCGGCCGTTTCACCGAGAGTTGCCCGTACCAAATGTCCGGATAACCCTGTGGCAGGTACTGTGAACACATTTATTTTCCCGGATATAAGCGCCGGAAATATCGGCTATAAAATCGCTCAGCGCCTTGGAAATTTTGAGGCCTACGGTCCGATTATGCTTGGACTGAATGCGCCGATCAATGATTTATCACGCGGCTGCAATGCGGCTGAGGTATACTCCATGGCTATCGTGACGGCGGCGCTGGCGTGAGCAGCAGGGAATATATGATATTTTGCCGATATACATATATATTGATGCTGTAGACAGAGGCGCATGGAAATAAATGCGCGCTACTGTGGATTGGAGGTAATGGTATGGCAAAACGGATAGTGGCTGTTTTCCTGTCCGTCATATTGATGGCGGGGACACCGGGAGTCCTTTTTGCGCCGGAAAATGTTCAGGCGAAGAAGGCCCTTCCCAAAAAGATTGTTCTGTCCCGGAAGACTAAGACGCTTACAGTGGGGGATTCCTATAAAATAGCATATAAGGTAAAGGGAAAAAAGAAGGCCAATAAGAAGGTTCTTTTTACCTCGTCAAAAAAGAAGACGGCTTCGGTCTCTAAGAAAGGAGTTGTCAAGGCGAAAAAGGCCGGCACAGCAGTGATTACCCTGCGGGCGAAGGCCAAAAAGTCCGTCCGGAATACCATAACAATAAAGGTAAAAGAGGAAACCGCTAAGAAGACGGCCTCCCTGATTTCCACGGCGGGCCTGCTTCCCATAGCGCAGACGCAGGCACAGGCGCCGGTCGCAATCCAGATGCCGGCCACTTTGGAACTGGAGCCGGGCCAGCAGTATCAGATGGAAGCAAAACTGGAACCGGCGACCGCAGAGGGTGAGATACGCTACAGTTGCAGCTTTCGGGGTGGTATCAATGTTTATTCCGGCGGTCAGATTATTGTGACAGACGACACGCCGCCGGGCACGCAGGCAGTGATCGTCGCCACCTGCGGCAGGCTTCGCGCCAGCTGCCAGTTGACGATTATAAACGCCACCTGTACCCATACATGGAACGGGGGGAGCGTTACGACTCCGGCCACCTGTACCACCGAGGGCGTGGTGACATATACCTGTACAAAATGCGGAAAGGCCAGGGGCGAGATCGTTCCGGCCACCGGCCATAACTGGGACAGCGGCTCTGTGACGAAAGAGCCGGAGTGTGCGGTCAAGGGGACGCGGCAGTACAGTTGCACAAAGTGTGGTGAGACGAGGACAGAGGATATCCCCGCCAAGGGACATACCTGGGGAGCCGCTGAGATTTTGTTGGAACCCACCTGCACTACTGCCGGCAAGAAGAAATCTGCCTGCACGGTGTGCGGAGCGGAGAAGACAGAGAAGATATCGCCTACCGGCCATGTGTGGGACGGCGGCGTGGTGACAAAGCAGCCGGGCTGTGAGACGCCGGGAACTACGCTTTATTCTTGTACAGTGGCGGGCTGCCGGGGAACCAAGACGGAGAGCATCGCTCCCACCGGCCATTTATATAACTATGGAATGATTGTGAAAGAAGCGGCCTGTGAGGAGTCCGGCACCCGTGTGAGCGAATGTCAGACATGCGGCAAGACCATGAGGATTACGATTCCGGCCACCGGTCATAACTACGATGCCGGAGAGGTTCTGAGGGAGCCGACCTGTATGACAAGCGGTTCGATGAGAAAGACATGCCAGACATGCGGTCATGTTCAGAATATATCCACTAAGTCTCTCGGCCACGACTGGGACGATGATTATACGATAGACGTGGCGCCGACCTGCCGCAAGAGCGGGACGAAGTCCATACACTGCTCCCGCTGTACGGCGATTAAGGGCGGAAGCGCTGTAATACCGGCGCTGGGACATGATTATGGGACGGGTACCGAAAAGGTAGCCGCCACCTGTACCAAAGATGGGATCCAGGCATACGAGTGCCAGCGGGATGGCTGCAACAGCTATAAGGAGGAAGTCATTCCGGCTACTGGCCATGATTATGAGGAAAATGTCAGCGTGGACGTCGTTCAGACCTGTGATACGCCGGGGAGACAGTCCCGTCATTGTACCCGGTGCGATGCCGCGACGAATATAAAGATTATTCCTCCGGACGGACATCAATGGAGTGCATGGACGCAGACATCACCGGCGGACTGCACCACAGCCGGTGAGAGAAAGCGCACCTGCCAGATCTGCAACGAGGAACAGACAGAGGGAATCGCTGCCACCGGCCACAGCCGCGATACTTCCGGACAGTGCGCAGTCTGCGGAGATGCGGCCGCATATGAACAGACAGTACCTGGCGACTGGGATTACAGTCTGGACGAGAAAAATAAAGTGATTACGCTGCGTTATTATAAGGGAACAAAGACGTATATCACTATTCCGGCCACGATGGATGTGGTGAAATCCGGAGTGACGACTACCTATACGGTGGCGTTTAAGAAATGCGAAGAACGGGAGACGACCGGTATTTTTACCTCCAGTCAAAAGCACTGTGAGGTTAAGGGCGTTACACTGGACAGCGCCATGCAGATTGAATCCATGGACTATATGTTTTATGCCTGTCAATCCCTGGAGGAGGTAAACGGCATACCGTCCACGGTGAGAAGCCTCAATGCTGCTTTTAAGAACTGCCGGAGTCTGGTATCCGTCTCTGCGCTGCCGGATGGGATTGAAGAATTGAAAAATACTTTTGAGGGCTGTACGAATCTTCAGGCCGCACCGGAAATTCCGGATAGTGTTACCAGCCTGTATGCGACCTTTAAGGGGGCGGAAAGCCTCACGGTTGCACCGGTTATCCCGTCTGGCGTCGTCAATATGTCCTGGACCTTCAGCGGCTGCCAGAGTATGAAGATGCCTCCGGAACTGCCTGACGCCCTTACGGAAATGACAAATACATTTGAGGGCTGTACGTCGCTGCAGGAAGCGCCAGCTGTCATTCCGGCGGGGGTAAAGCGCATGACAATGACATTCTATGGCTGCACTTCCCTGGTAAACGCACCGGCGGTGCCAATCACAGTGGAACTTATGGAGCACACATACCAAAACTGCACCGGACTGATTTATGCTGTGCCTGTTCCGTCTTCTGTCAGACAGGTAGATGTGTTTGTCGGCTGCCCGTTGCTGAATTCGTAAATTGCACCGGCAAAAAATGATTGCAGTGGATAAATAAAATATAGGAAATAAGGATGGAGAGAGTGATGAAAAAAGCGATAATGAGGCCGCTTTGCCTGTTGGTAATGACGGCGATGGTATTGACTGCCTGTGGAGGGGAGACGTCCGGCGGAACAGATTCGTCCGGCGGAAAGGATACGGCGACAGGCGCCGCTACGACAGGCGCGGCCGTTACCAGCCGTTCCGTAGACGACCGGGAGGGCCCGGCTCTGAAGGATTTATATGCCGACTACTTTATGATGGGCGCCGCGATCAACGGTTCAGACAAGACCACAGCGGCTATCCGGCACGAGGGAATGGCGGCCGTGCTGAAAAAGCACTACAATTCCACCACGCTCAGCAATCTGATGAAGCCGGTCTATCTGCTGGACGAAAAGGCGAACAAAAAAGCGGGAAAGGCAGATCCGGACACCACCGACGTAAAAGTGAGTTTTGACTCATGCGAGGAGAGCCTGGAGTTCTGCCGTGACAACGGGATCCGTATGCGGGGCCACACGCTGGTGTGGCACAACCAGACTCCGGAGTGGTTCTTCAAAAAGGGCTATGACGAGAGCGGAGACTATGTGAGCAAAGCGGTTATGGCGAAGCGCATGGAGAACTATATCAAAGGGGTGCTTACTTACTGCCAGGAAAAATATCCGGGCGTTGTGTATTGCTGGGACGTAGTCAACGAGTGTGTGGACGACAACGGCGCATCAGCGGACGCAAGTGATGGCTGGAACTGCCGCACTTCCTTTAACGGAGGCGACAACTACTGGTATGCGGTCATGGGGACGGACTATGTCTACAAGGCGTTTGAGTATGCGAGAAAATATGCGGCGGAGGACGTAAAACTAATATATAACGATTACAATGTGTTTCAGCCGGAGAAGCGGGATAACATTTATGCCCTTGTGAGTAAACTGAAGGATAAGGGACTGATTGACGGCATCGGGCTGCAGCCCACAGTCAATCTCTATTACCCGTCCGAGCTGTCGGGAGAGAGCGGGGACAGTTTTGAGACCTGCCTGAATAAATATGCGGAACTGGGCCTGGAGATTCAGGTCACAGAGCTGAACTTTCTGATTGACGAGGAACGCGGAACCAGAGACGAGGCTTCGCTGACACGTCAGGCGGATCGATACCAGGAGATGTTTGAACTCCTCAAAAAAATGGATACCGCTTCCGGCGGCCCGTGTAATATCACCAGCGTTACCGTCTTTGGAATCTGCGATGATTATCCTCTGTACGACGACCATGTACAATGCCTGTATCTGTGGGATAAGGAGTGTCGGCCCAAGGAGGCCTTCTACCGTATCCGGGAGACGGGTGAGAAAAAATAGAAGCTGCGTGGTGCGCCGTTGACAGGCGCACCTTTTTATGCTGTGCACAGAGGGACGTTTATTGCTTTGGTTCAGTTTTTGGATAGGATAGTCTATTGTGTTTTCTGCAATCTGTAATAAAATTAGGACAGAGAAACCGTTGTGGGGGCAGAACCCCAATATAGTAATCGGAGGGCAAAGATGAAGGCAAAGATCAAAGCAGACAGAGCAGAGGTAATCAGTAAAATCGACGACCGTTTATACGGATCGTTTATCGAGCACCTGGGACGTGCGGTTTACAATGGCATTTATGAACCGACGCATGAGACGGCGGACGATATGGGGTTCCGGCAGGACGTCATGAATACGATCCGTGACATGAAGGTGCCGTTAGTCCGCTATCCGGGCGGCAATTTTGTGTCCGGTTATCACTGGGAGGACGGAACCGGAGATAAGTCTAAGCGGCCGAGGCGAATGGAACTGGCCTGGAGTTCGATTGAGACCAATGAGGTGGGAATCGATGAATTTCAGGAGTGGGCCAGACGTGTGGGGACAGAGGTTATGATGGCGGTCAACCTGGGCACAAGAGGGCCGGAGGAAGCCGGTAATCTGGTGGAATACTGTAACTCTGTCACCGACACCAAATATGCCAATATGCGCCGGGAAAACGGTTTTGAGAAACCCTTTGGAATCCGGACGTGGTGTCTTGGAAATGAGATGGACGGCACATGGCAGATTGGGCATAAGACGCCGCAGGAGTATGCCCGCACAGCTTGTGAAGCGGCCAAGATCATGAAGTGGACGGATGATTCCATAGAACTGGTAGCGTGTGGAAGCTCCGGACTGAATATGGAGACCTTTGGGGAATGGGAGGAAACTGTGCTGCGGGAAGCCTATGACCACATTGACTATCTCTCCCTCCATAATTATTATGGCAATCCGGACAACGACACGCCGGGATACCTCGGCTGTTCGCTGGATATGGATTCCTTTATCCGCCAGGTGGTAGGAATCTGCGACAAGGTCAGGGAGGAGAAAAAGAGCGATAAGTATATCCACCTCTCTTTTGATGAGTGGAATGTATGGTTCCATTCGTCGGAGCAGGATAAAAAGATCCCGAAATGGCAGGTAGCGCCGCCGTTACTGGAGGATATATACAATATGGAGGACGCGCTGGTAGTGGGGTGTCTTCTGAATACGCTGATCAGACATTCGGATCGGGTAAAAATCGCCTGTCTGGCCCAGCTTGTGAATGTTATTGCGCCGATCATGACAGTAAATGGCGGCAGGATGTGGCTGCAGACTATTTTCTATCCGTATATGTATGCCTGCAGGTACGGCCGGGGAGAGGCGCTGGCGGCAGAGGTGGAATGTGACACCTATGCGGCCGGCGGCCGTGACGCGATTCCCTATGTGGACAGTTCCCTCGTATGGAATGAGGAGCGCCGGGAGCTGACTCTCTTTGCCGTGAATCGGAATCTGGAGGAAGCGGTTGAACTGACACTGGATCTGCAGGGATTTGGACAGCTCGCTCTCCTGGAACACAGCGTACTGACTCACGAGGATATGAAGGCGGTTAATTCGCCGGAAAAACCGGACGAGGTGGCGCCGAAGAACGGAAGCGGCGTGACGGGAAATACCGTGGTGCTGGAGCCACATTCCTATAATATGCTCCGCTTTGCAGGGAATTAGATAAACAGAAAAAAGGAGGCAATTATGATACGAGACCATTTTCACACAAACAGACCGACTTATTCCATAGAGGTCTTTCCGCCCAAAAAGGAGACAGATGTTTCGGTAATATATGACACGCTCGATGAGTTCAGGACACTGCACCCGGATTTTATCAGCGTCACCTATGGGGCGGGCGGCAATACGGCTGAGAACACTTTTGCGATTGCCTCCTACATACAGAATCAGTGCGGCATTGAGGCGCTGACACATCTGACCTGCGCAGCTATTCCCGACAAAATGTTTTTGTCAAATTTTCTGACAAACCTGTACCGGAACGGGATCCGCAATCTGCTGGCTCTGAGGGGGGATCAGCCGGTGTCGATGAGTGACGAGCGGTTCGCTGCGCGCTATTATAAACATGCCTCGGATCTTGTTGCAGACGTGAGGGAGAATTACGATTTCGGCATAGCAGGAGCCTGCTATCCGGAGGTGCACCCGGAGGCCTCCTGCATGGAAGAAGATATTGCCCACTTGAAAATCAAAGTGGATAAAGGGGTGGATTTTCTGATTACCCAGTTGTTTTATGACAACGAGGTGTTTTTCCGCTTTATGGAGGAAATCCGCCGCGCGGGAATAGAAGTGCCGGTGTTGGCGGGCCTGATGCCGATTACCTCGATCCGGCAGGTGGATAATATTGTGGGGCTTTCGGGAACCGCCATACCGGAGGAACTATCCGGGGTATTTGAAAAATACAAGGATAAACCGGAGGATTTAAAAAAGGCTGGCCTTGAGTATACAAAAAAGCAGATGGAGGCGCTGCTCCGGCACGGGGTAGACGGGATCCATCTGTATTCCATGAACAAGGTTGAGACTGCCCGCGCCATATATGAATAGCCGGTCACAAATGCTCCCATGTCGAAATGGTTCGGGACAAATGGTGACTGTGAGTGGCGGGTGACTGTGAGTGGCAAAAGTATTTGTGGAAAAACATGTAGGGCTGTGCTATAATACTATTCGGGTTGTGCATACAATCATGTACATATCCGATATTATACCATCACACGATGAGAGAGGAGGAGAAACGATGAAAAAGATTGTATCTGTACTGTTAGTAGTTATGAGTATTTGTATGCTGGCTGGATGCAGTGGAGGTTTAAGCGATAGTCAGTATGTGGGAACCTATCAGATGGTAGGCGCCAAAATGAACGGAGTGGAGTTGACAAAAGAGGAGTTGGATCAGACGGGAGCTAAGGCTACGATTGTCCTGAACGGAGACGCTTCTGTTACCATGACCGTGAACGAACAGACTACTACCGGAACGTGGAAAGAGAGTGATAACGGCGTCACGATTTCTAATGAAGACGGCAGTGATCCGGCCGAGTTTACAATGAAAGACGGTATGCTTACCGGTACAGCCAATGGAATGGAAATGTCTTTCCAGAAGCAGTAAAAAGCAGAAGACGCCTTAAAATGGGTATCGGTGGCAGAGGCATTTGCCTCTGCCGCTTTTTTAGTGGCATTTTGTATGAAAATGTGATAAAATAAAGAAAAGTAAGGAGATATATAGCAGAATGGAAGTTGACATTTTGATTGACAGGATTACGGACTGTCTGATTGATGTAAGAACCGGAAAAGAAGTGGAAACGGAATATCGGATGCGTGAAACGCCAATCAGACCGAAAGATTACAACGGTTGGAAATTTGACTGGAGTATTACTGAGAAAAGCGGGTATCATATATATGAGTTGTTCGTAAAAGATGATGATACGGTACAGGGCAGAATATCGCTAAAAATTGACGGTGGTGTGGCCGATGTGGAGATTGTTGAAACAGCGCCGCATAATTACGGCCATAAAGGTATCTATGCAGGTGTTGGTGCGCATTTGTTTGCCATAGCGTGTCAGGTGAGCCTTGATGCGGGCTGTGATGGCGTAGTGGCCTTTACATCTAAGAGCGATTTGGTGGGATATTATATGGAAAAATTAAATGCAGTGGAGATTACACCGAGAAGAATGGTAATTTTCGAAGATGCTGCACAGACATTATTAGACAAATATATGAGAAGGTAGGTGGCGGCTATGCTGACAATGGATAGAAAACAAGTAGATTTTACACATGATATTTCTTATTATGCAAAAGACAGCAGGCTGACCGGAGAGCCGGATGGTAAGCGGTATAAGTGGAGGGAAATGATTCAAAGGTTCAGGCAGCTTGGCAGACCGCTCACGGATGAAGAAGCGGAGGAATTTAGGATAAAATAGTTGCGACATCTGCAAAATGGCCATGCGGTCATCCTGCCGGAGAGCGGCGCGCCTGTCAGCGGCCGCAGCAGTGTTTGTATTTTTTTCCGCTTCCGCATGGGCAGGGATCGTTCCTTCCGACCTTGCGGTTTTCGTTGTGGACAGTGCCGGATTTTTTCTGTTCAAGGTACAATTCCTTCCGGCGTTCCGGCGTCAGGATATCCTCCCATTGGGGGAGGTTATACAGCCACTCTGCATTGCAGCCTACCATGTTATAATACAGTTTTTCCACATCTATATCAATTTTTACGACCGTATCTTTCTCCATCGTGTCGATGGGATTTGCTTCCTTCAGGCTCTCGTTGATGCCGTCCAGAAAACCGACCATCATGGAGAGAGGCACATCATATCTGGAGGCGAGCTCCTCCACTGTGCCCTCCACCGTGTCGGAGGGGTTGCTCAGAAGCTGCTCATAAATTCCCTTTTCCAGGTTAAAATAATTCTGCCAGAATTTTTCGCCGTCTTTAGAGTTCTGCATTTCCTCGCTATATGCGTAATCACGCCAATCCTGTAATAATGCCATTGTCATAACCTCATTTCTGTAAAACTGTAATTATCCTTGTGGAAAACATAAAATGATTTGTTTCCCGCTTTCCTGTCCGTAATGAATATAGCATATAATGGAAAAAAATGCAAAGGATATTGAGAGAAATTGCGCCGCCCGGCAGTGGAAACCGGAAATGATTTGAAATTATTAAAAAAATTTGCATTTTTCTGAATAAAGAGAAAAGAAGTGGCAACAATACTATTAACAGCAGGACAGGGCGATTCCCCCTCTGCTCTGGCCTGTTGTATTCTACCTATGAAAAGGTTGAATACTTATCCTCCCCTTTTTGAATATCCCGTTGTCGGCAAAGGCGTCGACGGCGGGATATTTTTTGTGGTGTCGGACTTTCTGAAAATCACCGGTTCAGCATTAGTGCAAAATTAGTGAAAATTAGTGCAAAATGTTGATTTTTATTATTGACAAACAGATAAAAAAAATGTATTATGTTCAAGTGAGCGGCGGAATGTAATTGCAGTCTGCTGTTATCATGTTAGGGGCATAGTTCATCGGTAGAATAAGAGTCTCCAAAACTCCTGAGTCGGGTTCGATTCCTGATGCCCCTGTCTCAGAAAAAGTCCTGAAGCCTTTTCGATGAGAAGGCAGGGCTTTTTTTATTTTTCCCTTTTGCCACCGGAGTGACAAGTTTTCTCTGTAGAGTAGAAAAGCAGGAAAATATTGTATGAACACAGTAAAGGGCTACTTGAATGGAGGAAGCATGAGAATGAGAGCGAGAGCGAAACTGCGGCTGCTTTTGCTGATGGCCGGGCTGGGGATTGTCTTTGCCGTTCCCGGACAGACGGCGCGGGCCGAGGAAAAAACGATTGAGAAACTTGAGGTGACGGACACGGCGCTTGAGGTGCCGTACGGGAGCCAGTTCAACGCCGCCAATGTGAATCTGCTGGTACACTACAGCGACGGCACGGTGGCGGGGGCGAAGCCGGATTCCATTTCCCTGGTGGATACGTCCCGGATTGGGGAGCAGGAGATCGAGGTGCAGTATCAGGGCATGACGGTGAAGTATACTATTTTCATTGTGCCGCGACAGGTAACGGGAGTCCGCATCAGCGAGGGAACCAGAAAGGACGTGACGGTCACGTGGGACGCCCTTGAGGAGGCCGCGAACTATGAGATTTACACTTCTTCCCGGCAGGACGGCAGTTATACGCTGAAAAAGAGTGTAGAGAAAAATGAATATACCTTTGAGGATATGGAGCAGGGGAAAATAATCTATGTAAAAATTCGGGCGGTGGCTGATAAAATGTCAGGTGAGGACTCGGAAGTGATTCCCATTGCGCCCAAGCCGGGCAAAGTGTCCGGTATACAGATCACGAAAGCCGTCAAGACCAAGATCACCCTCACATGGGAGGCGGCGGAAGGAGCCACCGGCTATGCAGTCTATTACCGTCTGTCATCTGCCACTGCGTATACGCTTGCGGGGACGACGGAGAAACTTACCTATCAGATAACCGGGCTGAAGGCGGGACAGGATTACTATGTCAAGGTACACGCTTATGCGGCGGATGTGAACAACCAGGGGGAGGCGTCGGACGTGTCCTTCTGCGGCACGGCGCCCAAAATTCCGGTTATATCCGAGTTAAAGGGCGGGGATAAGCGGGTGAAAGTGTACTGGAAGAAATGCACGGGGGCCGAACAGTTCCGCATCTACATATCCGCAAGTGCCAATACCGGTTTTACCCTGGCCGCTACGGTGTCCGCCGAGGATCCCAGACTGTATGGGATAGATGGACTTGTTCAGAAAAAGAAATACTATGTAAAGATTGTGTCGGTGCGCACGGTCGCCGGCATGGAACTGGTACAGGAATCCACTGTAAAGAGCGCCACGACAAAAAAGGCAAAGGCTACCAGCACGGCGGCCAAGTATTACAGTACGAAGAAAAAATTGAAGAAATCGCCTGCCTGGAAGAAGTATGCCGCCTTCCGAAAGAGGCTTGTCTATAATAAGTGCTATATTTTGCCGGGCATGAAGGTGACAAACGTGGCAGGCTTTAACGCCACGCGCATGGTTCCGCAGAGCATTGCCTTTGCAAAAAAATATCTGCTCATATCGGCTTATGACTATTCCAAGGCTCAGGAATCCGTCATCTATATAATGGATCGCAAGAGCCGTAAATACATAACCTCCCTGGTGCTTCCGCACAAGGGACATGTGGGGGGAATGGCTTTTGACGGAACCAATCTCTGGATTGCATACGGCAAAAATTTACAGTGCATCCGGTATTCGGTTATTAAAAATGCTGCCGTCTCCGGGAAGGCATATACGGAGATCTATCACTTTACCACGGTGGCAGCCATGCCGGAGACAGTTTCCTATGTGCTCTATTACGGGGACAGAATATGGGTGGGGGCCTACAATGAAAAGAGCAAGAAGTACATGTACGGTTACTCCATTGCGCAAAAAACAGGGACTCCGGTTCTGACACAGGTGAACCGTATGCTCATGCCGAACCGCACCCAGGGCGTAGCCGTCACGGAGGACGGGAAAATGATTATTTCCCGATCCTGTCAGACGAAGAAGGGGCAGTCCGGTTTCCTCTCGCGGCTGGACGTATACAAGCCCACCTGGAATTTTTCAAAGTATTCTGTGAAGAAAAACAAGAAAAAGAAGACAGTGAAAATGCCGCCGATGAATGAGGGAATTGCCATTTACGGCTCCTATACCTATCTCGTCTATGAGTCGCCGGCCTTTTCGGATTGTGCGGCCCCGGTGGATCGGGTGGCCGCCTTTAAGACAAAAAAGATCACCGGATAAAATAAATGGGAGTTCATTTGTAAAAAGGTGAATTTGGGGGTACCCCTTAGCACGGTTTTGTATTATAATGTTCTTTGTATTAGGACAAAAACCGCAGGAAGGGTACCCTTTTTGCGAGATTAAAGATAAGGAGTTTATATTTTATGAAAGGACCAGCAGCACCCAAAGATCCGGTGGAAAAGAGACCGTGCCTGTATGTGGTACTGGACAAGACCATATCGGGTACGAAGGAGAAGGACGGCGTGTGCCGTGATTATGTCTTCCTGGAGGGAAGGCTCATTGATCAGGTCAGATTTACCTCTGGGGACATAGACGAGGAGATTCTGAATATGCTTCCGAAAATGGAGACCTTCCGCCAATTGGTACATAGTGTCGGCGTCAGCCTGAAGTCGGTGGAGCCGGAGGACAGAGAGGATACGGTGGAATTTCAGTTCCAGTGCTATGGAAAGTCGGATAAATATACCACAGGTACGGTCATGGAGATGACCTGCCCCTGTACGGGGGAGGAGCTTGTGATGCCCGTGGACGCCTATCCAGTGAATGAGGAGGACGACCAGTTTGGCTCCTTCAATTTTATTTTCCCGAAGGAGAACCGCAATATGGTTCTCACCGTGAAATTTTATCTGAACGACGGCTATGAGGTGCCGGAGATCCAGGTGGATCCGCCGGTTGACTTTGAGTCGGAGGCGTATGGGAAGATGATTGCCAGATCCCTGGTGTCCACAGGGAATAATTACCGCCTGAAAAAGGTGATTGAGCGGGCGAGAAAGGGCGAGGACGTCACAATCGCTTATATTGGCGGCTCCATCACACAGGGGGCCGGCGCCAAGCCGATCAATACGGAGTGCTATGCGTATCGCTCCTATAAGTCATTCTGCGATTTGTTTTCTCCGTGCGGCGGAGACAATATTCATTATGTGAAGGCCGGAGTGGGGGGAACCCCGTCCGAGTTCGGCATGGTGCGCTACGACAGGGACGTGACAGGGGACGGTAAGATATCTCCGGATCTGGTGATTGTTGAGTTCGCCGTAAATGACGAGGGCGATGAGACGGAGGGCGTCAGCTTTGAGAGTCTGGTGTTAAAGATTTTACAGGCGGATAACAGACCGGCGGTTCTTCTGAATTTTGCCGTCTTTATGAGCGATTGGAATTTGCAGTCAAGGCTGCAGCCTATCGGAGAGCGGTATGAGCTGCCGATGGTGAGCGTCAAAGATGCGGTGACGCCGCAATTTGAGACGAATGAGGTCATCAGTAAGAGACAGTTTTTTTACGATATTTATCACCCGACCAACGACGGGCACCGGATTATGGCAGACTGTATTGCCCATCTCTTTGAGGAACTGGACAGGGAGGAGATGGCCGGAGAGGATATTTCCCTCGACAGAGAGCCGGTATATGGTACCCAGTTTAAGGATATCGAGCGTTTCGACAGGAAAAATGCCGACGAGTACGCGGAGATAACGGCGAGGGGCTATGAGGCGTCGGACACGGAGATCCAGTATGTAGAGCGCGACATGGATCTGGGCGGCTCGCCGGAATTTGCGGACAACTGGCTGAATGACGGTGCTGTGGCTGATGCGGAATTTTCCATGAAACTCACCTGCCGGAATCTGGTGGCAGTAGTCAAGGACTCCGGCTCGTCGGAATTTGGCACGGCGGATGTCTATGTGGACGGGGCGATTGTAAAGAGCATTGATCCGCTGGAGAACGGCTGGAATCACTGCAATGCGCAGATTCTCATTGACGAAAAGGAGAGTCGGGAGCATCAGGTGGTATTCCGCATGAAGGACGGAGACGCCGGAAAGAAATTTACGATTCTCGGCTTCGGCGTAACCCGATAGACAGCACTGGCGCAAGGGAAAAATAGTGTGAAAAATCACACGGATGTGCTGATTTTTCACACGGGAATTTGTGAGAAGAACTTTAGTTCTTTGGAGCGCTCACAAATTCCCCGGATGGCAGACGCGAATTTGAGATTCGCGTCGCCCCGTCGCGAAAACGCTCCGGAATGGGGATTAATATGTACGAACTGCTTGCCAAAGAGGGCAGGGCCAAACGGGGGCGGCTTACGACGCCGCACGGAATCATTGAGACGCCGGTGTTTATGAATGTGGGGACGTCGGCGGCGATCAAGGGTGCAGTGTCCTCTGTGGATCTGGAGGAAATCGGCACACAGGTGGAGTTGTCCAATACCTATCATCTGCATGTGCGCCCCGGAGACGAAGTGATTTACAAACTGGGAGGACTGCAGCGTTTTATGGACTGGCACCGGCCGATTCTGACGGACTCCGGCGGCTTTCAGGTGTTTTCCCTGGCGGGGCTGCGCCGGATCAAGGAGGAGGGGGTGTATTTCAACTCCCACATCGACGGGCGCAAGATATTCATGGGGCCGGAGGAGAGTATGCAGATACAGTCGCATCTGGCCTCCACCATTGCCATGGCGTTTGACGAGTGCCCGCCACATTCGGCCACCAGAGAATATATGCAGGATTCGGTGGATCGGACTACCCGGTGGTTAGCCCGCTGTAAGGAGGAGATAGACCGTCTGAACGCTCTGCCGGAAACCATCAATAAGGAGCAGATGCTTTTTGGGATCAATCAGGGGGGCACTTTTCCCGATATCCGTATTGAGCACGCCCGCCGGATTCGTGAGTTCGATCTGGATGGCTATGCCCTGGGCGGCCTGGCCGTGGGGGAGAGCCACCAGGAGATGTATGAGATACTGGAGGTGACAGTGCCGCATCTGCCGCTGGAGAAACCTGTGTATCTCATGGGAGTGGGCACCCCGGAGAATATACTGGAGAGCGTGGAGCGCGGCGTTGACTTCTTCGACTGCGTGTATCCGGCCAGGAACGGGCGGCATGGACATGCCTACACCAACCACGGAAAGATGAATCTGTCGAACGCACGCTACGAATTAGATGACCGGCCGATTGAGGAGGGCTGCGGCTGCCCGACCTGCAGGCGCTACAGTCGGGCCTATATCCGCCATCTGCTGAAGGCAGGAGAAATGTTGGGACTTCGATTATTGGTCTTGCATAATCTGTACTTTTATAATACAATGATGAGGGAAATCCGGGAAGCCATTGAGGCGCAGAGGTTTTCCCAATATAAAAAAGAAAAGCTGGAGCGCATGGCGTCCGGCGAATAGATTCTGAAGGAAAGGAATGTAGGAGGTAACGTATGACAGGACAGAGCATAGGAATTATTTTACTTTACGTTGTCATTATCGGCGCATTTTATCTGATTGCCATTCGGCCGCAGAAGAAAAGGGAGAAGGAGCATCAGGCTTTGGTATCCTCAGTGGAGGTGGGCGACAGTATTCTGACCACCAGCGGTTTTTACGGCGTAGTGATCGACATACCGGCAGACGAGGTTGTCATTGTGGAGTTTGGAAGCAATAAAAACTGCCGGATCCCCATGAAAAAAGAAGCGATTGTGGAAGTAGAAAAAGCGTGAAACGCTTCAGCATGAATGCTTCAGCGTAGACGCTTCAGAACACGATTTGGCGCAGAAAACGGGAATACCGGAAGGAGGATAGGATATGCCATTTATTGATTCAAAAGTGACTGTAAAGATTTCACCGGAAAAGGAGGAGGCCATCAAGCAGAGGCTTGGGCAGGCGATAGCGATTGTCGGCAAGAGCGAGAGTTTTCTGATGGTGGGCTTCCAGGACGAATACACTCTGTACTTTAAGGGAGCCAAATGCGAGAAGGCGGCCTTTGTTGAGGTGAAGGTGTTTGGCAGCGTCAACAGCCAGGCCTGCAATCATATGACGGAAGAAATCTGCAATATCTATGAAGAAGAATTGGAAATTCCGGCATCGAATATTTATATAACCTATCAGGGCATAGCGGACTGGGGCTGGAACGGCGGCAACTTTTAGAGAGAATAGCAAAGACGTCCTGCGGGGCGTCTTTTTCTTCATAGGGAAAGGTTTGCGGCAAAAACCGGAGAGCCGGCAAATATCCGCAAGGAGGGAAAATGCGACAGCGAGTGAGACGGGAGTACGAAAAAATATTTGGGGACGGCGGAGAGGCGAGAGAGTATTTTGCGCCCGGCCGCGTCAATCTGATCGGAGACCATACGGATTATAACGGAGGGCATGTGTTTCCGTGCGCGATCAATCTCGGCACTTATGGAATGGCCGAAAAGAGGAACGACAACAAACTTTGTTTTTATTCGGTGAATTTTCCGGAAGCCGGTATTGTGAGCGCAGACCTTACAAAACTGAGGCGTGAAAAGAACTGGGCCGACTATCCCAAGGGGGTGATCCAGACCTTTGGGGAGAGGGGGATGGAACTTTCCTGCGGCCTCAATATGCTGCTCTGCGGCAATCTCCCCCATGGCTCCGGCCTGTCGTCCTCGGCTTCGGTAGAGGTGCTGACAGGGTATATCCTCAGGGATTTGTTTGGCTTTGATGTGACGAATGAGGAGCTGGCGAAGATTGGGCAGTATTCGGAAAATAATTTTAACGGTGTCAACTGCGGAATCATGGATCAGTTTGCCATTGCCATGGGAAAGAAGGGACATGCGGTCTTTCTGGACACCTCAGCGCTGAGTTATGAATATGTACCCGTATCGCTTCCCCAGGCGGCCTTTGTGATTACCTGTAGCAATGTGAAAAGGGAACTGGGCGAGTCCGCCTATAACGAGCGGCGTGCTGAGAGCGAGCGGGCTCTCGCCGATCTGCAGCAGGTCATCGGGATCTGCACACTGGGTGATATGACAGGGGAAATGTTTGAGGTGTACCAGAGCGCCGTGCGGGACGAGGTGTGTCGGAGACGCGCCAGACATGCCGTGTACGAGAACCAGCGCACGATTCAGGCAAAGGAAGCGCTAAAGCGAAAAGATGTGGAGACAGTCGGGCGGCTGATGAATGAGTCGCACCGTTCTCTTTCAGAGGATTATGAGGTGACGGGCGATACGATGGATACGCTGGTCAGCATCTCTCAGGCGCAGCCCGGCGTATGGGGCTCCCGGATAACGGGCGCCGGTTTCGGAGGCTGTACCGTCAGCCTGGTGCAGAGCGGCTGCGTGGAGGCTTTTCAGAGAGAGGTGGGAAAGAAATACAGAGAAAAAACCGGCCTGCGGGCAGATTTTTATGCGGTTGAAATTGCGGACGGCCCTGTGGTATTATAGTAGACAGGAGGTATGAAAAGATGGAAGCAAAGCAGACGATAGAGAGTGGAAAAGCGGTTCTCGGTATTGAGTTTGGCTCTACCAGGATCAAGGCGGTGCTGATTGATGAGCAGAGCACCCCCATTGCATCCGGCAGCCACGAATGGGAGAATCAGCTGGTGGATAATATCTGGACTTATTCCGAGGAGGCTATCTGGGAAGGGTTACAGCACAGTTACAGAGAAATGGCAGAGGATGTGAAAAGGAAGTACGGCGTCGTGGTAAAAAATCTAGCGGCCATCGGATTCAGCGCCATGATGCACGGATATATGGCCTTCGACGCGGCGGGGAACCTTCTGGTTCCGTTTCGCACTTGGCGCAATGCCATCACGGCGGAGGCATCGGAGAAACTGACGGAACTGTTTCAATACAATATTCCGCAGCGCTGGAGCATCGCTCACTTATACCAGGCGATGCTGAACGGAGAAGAACATGTAAAGGATATTTCTTTCCAGACGACACTGGCTGGTTATATCCACTGGAAGTTGACCGGTGAAAAGGTACTGGGAGTGGGCGAGGCCTCCGGCATGTTTCCGATTGATATTGCCTCCGGCACGTATGATCCGGACATGGTGGCTGCCTTTGACAAAGAGGTGGCTGACAGGGGCTATCCATGGAGACTGCTGGACATTTTCCCTGAGGTACGGACGGCGGGGGAACCGGCGGGTGTGCTGAGTCCGGAGGGGGCGAAGCGGCTTGATACGAGCGGAAACCTGCAGGCGGGAATCCCACTGTGTCCGCCGGAGGGCGATGCGGGCACCGGCATGGTGGCGACCAACAGCGTGGCCTGCCGTACCGGCAATGTATCCGCAGGCACCTCGGTATTTTCCATGGTAGTGCTTGAGAAGGAACTGAGCCGGGTATATCCGGAACTGGATCTGGTGACAACTCCGTCCGGAAATCTGGTGGCTATGGTTCACTGCAACAACTGCACATCCGACCTGAACGGCTGGGTGAATCTCTTTCGCGAGTTCGCGGAGGCGCTGGGTATGGAGGTGGACGCGGATCGGCTTTTTGGCACCCTGTACCGCAAGGCGCTGGAGGGAGATGCAGACGGAGGCAGACTGTTAGCATACAATTATATATCCGGAGAAAATATAACAGGCATGGAGGAGGGGCGTCCGCTCTTTGTCCGTATGCCGGACAGTGCGTTTAATCTGGCGAACTTTATGCGCGTGCACCTGTATACGGCCCTCGGCGCTCTGAAAATCGGTATGGATATTCTTCTCAAGGAGGAGGGCGTCAAGGTGGATAAACTTCTGGGACACGGCGGCCTGTTCAAGACAAAGGGCGTGGGGCAGCAGATATTGGCCGACGCCATGAACACACCGATTTTTGTGATGGATACAGCCGGAGAGGGCGGCGCCTGGGGCATCGCCGTGCTGGCGGCCTATATGGTGCAGAAGGCGGAGGGTGAGACGCTGGAGGACTACCTGAATGACCGGGTGTTTGCCGGACAGGAGGGAAGCAGCCTTGCTCCGCAGCCGGAGGGCGTCAGGGGCTTTGACGAATTTATCCGGATCTACAAAGCGGGACTTCCCATTGAGCGGGCGGCGTTAGATTCGCTGACGACAGGAAATTCCACCGGAACGGAGGTAATATAAGAGATGAAAAAGGAATTGGAAAAGACATATGATCCGAAGGATATTGAGGAGCGCCTGTATGAAAAGTGGGTATCAAAAAATTATTTTCATGCGAGCGTCAATCCGGACAGGAAACCTTATACAATCGTGATCCCGCCGCCCAATATCACGGGGCAGCTTCACATGGGCCATGCCCTGGACAACACATTGCAGGATATTCTGATCCGCTGCAAGAGAATGCAGGGGTTTGAGACGCTGTGGATGCCGGGGACAGACCACGCCTCCATTGCCACGGAGGCGAAGATTGTGGAGGCCATGCGTGAGGAGGGCCTGAAAAAAGAGGATATAGGAAGGGAAAAGTTTCTGGAGCGCGCATGGAAGTGGAAGGAGACCTATGGCGGGCGCATTGTGTCCCAGTTGAAGAAGATGGGCTCCTCCTGCGACTGGGAGAGAGAGCGCTTTACCATGGACGAGGGCTGTAATAAGGCCGTCAAAGAGGTGTTTGTCAATCTGTATGAAAAAGGGCTGATTTATCGGGGCGAGCGGATTATCAACTGGTGTCCGCACTGCCTGACGTCCATCTCGGACGCCGAGGTGGAGTACGAGGATCAGAAAGGCCATTTCTGGCATCTGCGCTACGCCTTTGCCGACGGGAGCGGCTATATCAATCTGGCCACGACGAGACCGGAGACGCTGCTGGGCGACACGGCGGTGGCAGTGAACCCAAAGGATGAGCGCTATAAGGATTTAGTCGGTAAAATGCTGATCCTGCCGATTGTGCACAGGGAAATCCCGCTGATTGCAGATGAATATGTGGATATGGAATTTGGTACAGGCGTTGTTAAGATTACTCCGGCCCACGATCCGAATGACTTCGAGGTGGGGCTGCGCCATGATCTGCCCGTCATCAATGTGATGACGGACGACGCCAGGATTGTGGAGGATTATGAGCAGTATGCCGGTATGGATCGCTATGAGGCGCGGGAGGCCATTGTCCGTGACCTGGAAGCGGAGGGAGCGCTTGTCAAAGTAGAAGACCACGACCACAACGTCGGAACCTGTTACCGCTGCGGCACTACCGTGGAGCCGCGGGTGTCGAAGCAGTGGTTTGTCAAAATGAAACCGCTGGCAGGCCCGGCCATTGATGCGGTGAAGGACGGCCGGACAAAATTTGTGCCGGAGCACTTTAGCAAGACATATTTCCACTGGCTGGAAAATATAAGGGATTGGTGTATTTCCCGCCAGCTCTGGTGGGGGCATCAGATTCCCGCTTTCTACTGCGACGACTGCGGCGAGTTGGTGGTGACGAAGGAGAAGACGGCGGTGTGCCCGAAGTGCGGCAGGCCGATGCGTCAGGATCCGGACACACTGGACACATGGTTCAGCTCGGCCCTCTGGCCGTTTTCCACTATGGGCTGGCCGGACAAAACGCCGGAGATGGAGTATTTTTATCCGACCAACACGCTGGTGACGGGGTATGACATTATTCCGTTCTGGGTTATGCGAATGATGTTCAGCGGTCTGGAGCACACGGGGGAAGTGCCCTTTGACACGGTGTTGATCCACGGTCTGGTTCGCGATTCCCAGGGGCGCAAGATGAGCAAATCTCTGGGCAACGGTATCGATCCGTTAGAGGTCATTGACAAATACGGCGCCGACGCTCTGCGCCTCACGCTGGTGACGGGAAATGCGCCGGGCAATGATATGCGTTTTTACTGGGAGAGGGTAGAGGCCAGCCGGAACTTTGCCAACAAGGTGTGGAACGCCTCCCGTTTTATCATGATGAATTTTGCCCAAAATGAAGAACTGGATTATGGAACAGTAAAGCCGGAGCAGCTCACACAGGCGGATAAGTGGATTCTCTCCAAAGTCAACCATCTGACGAAGGACGTGACGGCTCTGATGGACACCTTTGATTTGGGAATTGCAGTCCAGAAAATATATGATTTTATATGGGAGGAATTCTGCGACTGGTACATCGAGATGGTAAAACCGCGCCTCTACAGCGACACGGACGAGACCAAGGCTGCGGCGCTGTATACGCTGAGGACGGTTCTGATAGATGCGCTGAAACTGCTGCATCCGTTTATGCCGTTTATCACGGAGGAAATCTACTGTACACTGATAGGCGATGACGAGGCGTCTATTATGATTTCTTCCTGGCCGGTATTCACAGAGGAGAGGAATTTTGCGGAGGATGAGGCCAGGGTGGAACGCATCAAGGAGGCCGTAAAGGGAATACGGAATATCCGGGGTGAGATGAATGTTCCGCCGAGCCGCAAGGCGTCTGTCATTGTGGTGTCGCAGAAGCCGGAGGTGCTCAAGATCTTCGAGGAGAACCGCGTATTCTTCGCCACTCTCGGTCTGGCAAGCGAGGTCACTCTCCGGAGCGATAAGGAGGGGATTGCCGGAGACGCCGTATCCGTTGTGATCGCTGACGGCACGATATACATTCCCTTTGAGGAACTGGTTGACATAGAAAAGGAAGTCGAGCGTCTCCGCCGGGAGGAGAAAAGGCTTCAGGGCGAGTTAAAGCGCTCGGAGGGAATGTTGGGAAATCCAAACTTTGTCAATAAGGCGCCGGAGAAAAAGATTGCCGAGGAGAGGGAGAAACTGGAAAAGTATAAGGGAATGATGGCTCAGGTGCAGGAACGCCTGGCCCAGCTCAAAAAATAGATTCCCTTTCACACAGATGGAACCGACATGGGATGCGGGGCTGTCGCTTTGACGAATGAAGATTCGTGAGGCGGCGGCCCCGTTATTCATTCATATAAGGCGACTCACAGAGCGTGCTGCCTGTCACTTACAAAAAGTATCAAAATTAAAATCGTTCTATTGACACAATATACTTTCTGCTGTATGATAGGAGAAAAGGAGTGCAATACTATGATTCGGGATTTTTCAAGGTGTGCCCCGAGCGGGCGATTTTATACGGGCGCTGAGCGAAAGATTGGGATTCGCTACAAGGGCGAGGATTATATTATTAAATTTCGCGCAAAAACCGGAGATGGGCAGAGCTATAATCATATTTCGGAATATCTGGGCAGCCATATTTTTGATATGGTCGGTATTGAGAGCCAGGAGACCTGGCTTGGCACTTACCGGGGGGAGGAGGTTGTGGTGCTGAAGGATTTTACCTCGTCAGATGAGATCTTTGTGCCATTCAATGATGTGGGGGACAGCTCGCTGGATATGGACAGGGAGCGGGCCAATTACAGCTATTCGGACATAACGGCCATGCTGGAGGCAAACCGGAAACTGACTCGCGTGGAGGAGACGATAGACACTTTCTGGGATATTTATATCATAGATGCCCTCCTTGGCAATTTTGACCGGCATGGGAGCAATTGGGGATTTTTAAAGAGAGAGGGACAGTACCGTCTGGCGCCTGTGTTTGACAATGGCTCCTGTCTGTTCCCCAGGCTGATAACCGATGAGCAGTGCATGGAGGTGCTTAACTCCGGTGAGGAAATGGAAAAAAGGATATATCGGTTCCCCACCTCGCAGATTCGTCTGGACGGACGGAAAAGTTCCTATTATGACGTAATCAGCAGCCGACGGTTTCCCGCCTGCGACAGTGCGCTGGAGCGAATGGCTGCCCGTATTGTACCGGAAGAAATCGCCAGCCTTGTGGACGAGGTTGCAGGTATGAGCGCTGTCCGGAAGGAATTTTTGATTAAGATGTTAAATATGCGGTACGATAAGCTGATTTCTGAACCGCTGGAGAGGAGGAAGTGTGATGAGGCCGATCAACCGTGATTATGAACCATTGAATGAATATACAACCCCTCTGTCAGGCAGACCGGATTACACCAATGTGGGTGTGATCAAGGCGGTGGGGCGCTATGGGGAAAAATATTCGGTGGGGCAGATAGAATACCAGAGATTTTTTAATGAAGAATATCAGTATATCATTACTCCGTACTGGGACGTGATCGATGGACTGGACGCCTCCGTGTTTCAGGGAATCCCCGGGATTTCCATGGAACTGCGCCTTGAGAGGTATTATCGGGTTAATATGCAGCCCGTATTTATCACCGAGAGGAGCCCTTCCCGAAACAGGGAGGATTTATGGGAGCTGATGGAGTCGGTCGGTCTGGACTATTACGACCGCTTTGAGTGGCTTATTCGCACGGAGCTCACCTGTGGCAATGACAATCTGATTGTGGAGAGATACCGGGAGGAGCCGCTGGAATTGTCTTATGAGGAGGCGAAGGGGCAGGTGGACAGGCTCCAGCGGGGTGACTGCATCCGAATTGAGCGACAGGAAAGCCTCTCAAAGAATCCGGCTGTGTATACGGAGAAGCTTCTGCGCCTTCTGGGAACTGGAGCGGAAATTTCCTTTGAGGCGGAGGGGTTGCGGATTGACAGGGAGAACCGGGACGGCATTATGATGATACTGCGGCAGCAGTATTATGCGGCCAAACTGCTTGAAAGGCAGCGGCATCAGGCCGGAGTGGAAAGGGCGGCTAAGCGGGGCGCCTACCGGGGACGAAAGAGAATTTCCGTGGAGCCGGATCTCCTCCGCCGGACGGCGGAATTGTTCCACGCCAAAAAAATCAGTGAGAAACAGGCAATGGAACGGCTGGGAGTCGCCTCCCGCTCCACTTTTTACCGGAGACTGAGGGAAGTGTCCGGCGGGAAAATGTGATTTTTCCCCGTCTGGTTTACCGATAGTTTTTTGTCGAAATCTTTCGATATTTCCTACTTGCTTTTTTGGCTGAAACTGGATATTATAATAATGTGTGAAACATATTTTACCAGCGGATAGAAGGAGGTATATGCAGTGCTGAATTTTGAGGAAGAATTGGAGAAATTCCAGCCCAGCATGGACGTGGAAAAGGTAGAGGACGTCGTGTATAATAACAATCTGGCTGATGTGACGGATATAGTGAAAGAACTGATACAGGATGTAAAGGGTACGCTGTAATAGATAGATGGAGGAAAAGAGAGCATGAGATGCCCAAGATGTGATGCCAATATAAGCGGAAATGCAGTGCGCTGCAATTTCTGCGGACAGGATTTATCAGTGATTCAATATGTCCGGCGGGTTTCAAACACCTATTACAATCTGGGACTTGAAAAGGCAGAGGTACGGGATTTGTCCGGCGCAGTCGCCATGTTGAGGAAAAGTTTACAGTTTGACAAATGCAATACCCATGCCAGGAACCTGCTTGGACTGGTCTATTATGAAATGGGAGAGACAGTGACCGCTCTCAGTGAGTGGGTGCTGAGCAAATATTTGCAGCCGGAGGAAAATGCGGCGGATTATTACATCAATACGATACAGAAGAACCAGACCGCGCTGGATGCCACGAACCAGACGATCAAGAAATATAATTCGGCTCTGTCGGCGGCCAAGGCGGGGAACGAGGATCTGGCCGTGATCCAGTTAAAGAAGGTAGTCAGTCTGAATCCTCATTTTGTGCGGGCCCAGCAGCTGTTGGCGCTTTTGTATATCCATATAGAGGATTACCAGAAGGCGGCGAAGTGCCTGAACCGGGCCAGACGGATTGATTTTAATAACACCACCACGCTGCGCTATATGCAGGAGGTGGGAGACAGGGCGGCAGTTGCCGGTGGTAAATCGGGCGGGACGCCCAAGAAACCGCCAAAGAAAGATCCGCTCGCCAATGTCACGCCGGTGGGGACTTATCAGGAGGAAAAGCGATCCATGATGCCGGTAGTCCAGATTCTGATGGGCGTGGTGATTGGCATAGTGGTGTGCTTCGTGCTTATCCGCCCCACTCTGCAGAAGGGGAGCGGAAGCGACGGAAGCCAGATTTCTGAGACCAATGAGCAATTGTCCGTGCAGGCCTCCCAGATTTCCAGTCTGGAGACAGAGAGGGACAATCTCAGGGAGGAGGCCGACGATCTGCGGAAGCAGGTAGAGGACGCCGATTCTGCCGCACAGAAAAAATCAGCCGCTTACGAGAAACTCCTGAAGGGGGTACAGTACTATCTTGATGAGGATAAGATTCAGGCAGCCGTCGCTGTGGGCGACTGCAAGAAATCTGATTTTGCCACCACGGAGGCGAAACGGCTTTACACGGTGATCGCCAATATCTCCGACGCAGAGATTGCCTCGCTGGTGAGCCAGGGCAGGACGCAGATGAATACCTCTTATGACGAGGCCATCGCCACATTTAAGCAGGTGCTTGCCGTGGACGAGGACAATCAGGACGCCATGTACTATATGGCATACTGCTATCAGCGGCAGGGAAAGAATAAAAAGGCAAAGAACTGGTACGAGAAGGCGATTCAGGTAGACGATGCCACTTCCACTGCCTCCAAGGCGGAACGCTATCTGGCGGAGATGGAGGGAGAGACCGGCGAAGCTTCGCCGACGCCGGAGCCGTAAAATACAATCCGAAGACGACGATAAGACCTACAGAAGAAAGATTTGCTTTTCTGTAGGTCTTTTTATGTCCGTCATAGATATCATTAATATGGAGGGTAAAGATGGAAAAATTTTCTCTGGAGCGCGACGGCTCCACTTTGACTTTGCACATCAGCGAGGAACTGGATCACCATATGGCGGTTCAGGTGAGCAGAATGGTGGATACGCAGATCGACAAGGGGAATCTGAAAAGCCTGATTTTTGATTTCAGCGGAATGACCTTTATGGACAGCTCCGGCATTGGTATGGTGCTGGGACGTTACCGGAAGATGAATTTTCTGGGTGGACAAACCTATGTGACGGGAATCGGGGACGGGGTGGATCGGATTTTTTCCATGTCGGGCCTGTATCGTCTCATTCCCAAATACGAAGAAAGGACACAAAAGTTATGAAGAATAAAAATGAGATCACGTTTGTTTTTGACAGCAATTCGGAGAATGAGAGCCTGGCTAGAACGGTGATCGCCGCCTTTATTGCCCGGCTGGATCCCACGCTGGAGGAACTGGCAGATGTGAAGACGGCGGTTTCCGAGGCGGTGACAAATGCCATTATCCACGGCTATGACGGGCGTGAGGGAAAAGTTACCATACATAGCAGGATCGAGGACAACACAGTGTGGATCGAGGTGTGCGACAAAGGGGTGGGGATTCCGGACATCAGCCGGGCTATGGAACCGCTGTATACGACCAAACCGGAGATGGAGCGATCCGGCATGGGTTTTGCCTTTATGGAGGCCTTTATGGACGATCTGGAGGTTATCTCCGGAGAGGGTAGCGGCACGACCGTGCGGATGCGGAAAACAATCTACAGTGCGCTGAATATGTCATAGAGGAGTCTGCCAATGGAAACCATCGAACTTATCCGACAGTCACAAAAAGGGGATAAATTGGCAAGAGAACAGGTGATAAAGGAGAATATGGCGTTGGTTTACAGTATCGTAAAGCGCTTTGCCGGTAGAGGATATGAGATGGAGGATCTGGGGCAGATTGGCGCTATTGGCCTGATTAAGGCGGTGGACAATTTCAATCTGGAGTACGGCGTAAAATTTTCCACCTATGCGGTACCTCTGATCGCGGGGGAGATACGGCGCTTTCTGCGGGATGACGGAATGGTAAAGGTCAGCCGCTCCCTAAGGGAAAACGGCTGGAAAATAAGGCAGGCGGCGGAGAGGCTGGCCGGGGAGCTGGGGCGGGAGGCAACTCTGGAGGAACTGGGGGCGGCCACTGAACTGAAAAAAGAGGATATTGTGATGGCGCTGGAGGCCGGAGTGGAGGTGGAGTCGCTTCAAAGGCCGGTTTTCATGAAAGAGGGGAGCGAGACGCCACTGATGGATAGGATTCCCTCCGGACGGGACGAGAGCGAGAACGTGCTGAACCGTCTTCTGCTGGAGCAGCTGTTGGCGGAATTGGGGGAAAGGGAGCGGAAACTCATCGAACTGCGGTATTTCCAGGACAAGACACAGTCGCAGGCGGCGGAAATTCTTGGAATGACTCAGGTACAGGTGAGCCGGCTGGAAAAGAAGATCCTCAGAACCATGCGATTAAAGTGCGCAAAATGAATAATAAATAGAAAAATGGCAATGGTAATATCGAAAGGATGTGGTTTGAATGAAAAAAGCCGGTCTTATTACCATTGCCATTGTTATGCTGGCGGCGGGAGTCATACTGTGCTACCGACTGCAGGGAGATACGATAAAAGAGCAGGTAGATAAAGGGCAGGGTACCCTGGTGAAGGAGTATGTCACATGGAAGAAATTTTATATATAAAGATAGAGCAGAATATTCCGGTGAGATCGCGCACGATCACATTCCGGGACATCGCCTCCTTCCACTGCACAAACAGGAAGATTGTGCAGACCATAGAGAAGGAGACTTTTTACACACTCCCCGCAAACGGAAACCAGAAGACGATGTTTACCATTGCCAGGGTGTACGAGGGGATCCATAAAATCTATCCGAATCTGCGCATTGAAAATCTGGGGGAAAAGGATTTTATCGTGGATTGGGAGAGAGAGGACGGCAGGGAGAAAAAGAAGACGACGGAATATATCAAGGCGGCCCTGGTAAGTTTGATTGTATTTTTTGGCGCGGCCTTTACGATTATGACGTTCAATGAGGACGTGGGCGTCAAGGAAGTTTTTGACAAGGTATACCAGATGATTATGGGAAGCGCGAAGCAGGGAGCCTCTGCGCTGGAGGTCTGCTACGCCATCGGGCTGCCGGTGGGAATCTTCGTATTCTACAACCATTTCAGGCGGCGGAAGATAAAAGACGATCCCACGCCTATCCAGGTGGAGATGCGGACTTACGAGGAACAGGTCAACAAGGCTATGATTGAGACGGCGTCCAGGGAGGGGAAGACCATTGATGTTAATTAGAGAGACTGTGCTGGGTTTTCTGGGACTGTGCAGCGGATTTGCCGTGGCGTCGGGGATTTTTGCCTTTATCACCATGCTGGGCATCGTGCCCCGGCTGGCGGCGAGAACCCATACGGCCCGGCGCATTTCCTGGTATGAGCGGGCGATCCTTATAGGAGGTACTCTGGGTAATATATGGTTTCTCTTTGAGATACCGCTCCCGCTGTCGGTGGTATTTCTCTGTCTGGTGGGACTGTTTGACGGGATTTTTGTGGGCTGTCTGGCTATGGCGCTGGCTGAGATGCTGAAGGCGCTCCCCATTATGGTAAACCGGCTGCAGTTGAAAGAGGGATTTCCCCTCATTGTGTCCGCCATTGCCCTGGGAAAACTGACCGGCGCCCTGTTTCAATTTCTGTATCAGTAAAGGAGGTAAACCATGAGCACAGAAAAAACAGATATAAAGGAAGTAATCGAAGAACGTTCTCCCGTAAAGAGGGAGGAAAAGTACAATGAGTATGTCAAGGAAAACACGCCGAAAAAGAGCTGGTTTGTCAATCTGTGCAAGGCCTTTCTGGTAGGAGGGCTGATATGCACGCTGGGGCAGCTTTTCATTGATTTGTACGGCATGGCCGGAGCGGACAAGGAGACGGCGGCGCTTTACAATACCCTGTCCCTCATCTTTCTGAGTATTCTTTTCACCGGCCTGAACCTGTACCAGAAGCTGGCGGACTTTGCCGGAGCGGGTACGCTGGTGCCCATCACCGGTTTTGCCAACTCCGTGGCGGCGCCGGCCATTGAGTTTAAGGAGGAAGGGCAGGTCTTTGGAATCGGCTGCAAGATATTCACGATAGCGGGGCCCGTCATTTTGTACGGGGTATTCTGCAGCTGGGTGCTGGGTATCCTGTACTGGATCGGAAAACTGCTCGGAATCGTATAGAGAAAGGGAATGACAGAGATGGAAAAGAAAAAGGCAGTAGGAAAACGCAGCATACTTTTTGAACACCCGCCCGTCATCATCGGAGCCGGTAGCGTGGCCGGGGAGAAGGAGGGAAACGGCGCCTTCGGGAAATACTTTGATATGGTGGAGACGGATCCCCTGTTTGGCGGACAGACATGGGAGGAGGCGGAGAGCAAAATGCAGCAGCTGGCGGCCCAGATCGCCCTGCGCAAGGCGGGACTGGAGCCGGGCGAGGTTCGCTATCTTGTGGCGGGAGATCTGCTGGGACAACTGATCGCCACATCGTTTGGCATCATGAACTTTAATATTCCGATGTTTGGCGTATATGGCGCGTGCAGCACGATGGGCGAATCCATGGTGATTGGTTCGATGCTGGTGGACGGCGGCTACGGGGATTATGTCATGGCTCTGACGTCCAGCCATTTTGCCAGTGCGGAGAAGCAGTTCCGGTATCCCCTGGCTTATGGGAACCAGCGCCCCTATTCGTCCACCTGGACAGTGACGGGGAGCGGCGCCGTGGTGCTCGCCTCCTCAGAGGCGCGCTGGAAGCGGAAGGAAGTGGGATATGTCGAGGTGCGGGGCGCTACGACCGGCATTATTACGGATTACGGGATCAAGGACAGCATGAACATGGGAGCCTGCATGGCTCCGGCCGCAGCCGACTGCATCTTAAATAATTTTAAGGATATGGGAATCGGGCCGGACTATTATGACCGGATTATCACAGGAGACCTCGGCACAATCGGGCAGAGGATACTGGTGGATATGATGCACGGATACGGCTATGATATAGAAAAACAGCATTTTGACTGCGGCACGGAGATTTATTACAACGAGGAACAGGACACCAATGCCGGCGGCAGCGGCTGCGGGTGCAGCGCCATCACCCTGTGCGGGTTTATTTTACAGAAAATGCGAAAAAATCAGTGGAAACGGGTGCTGTTTGTGCCGACGGGCGCTCTTTTGTCCACAGTCAGTTTCAACGAGGGAAATTCCATACCGGGAATCGCCCATGGCGTGATGCTAGAGGCGGTGGCCGGAACACAGACGGAAAAAGAGTTATGAGACAGGAGGAGATAGCATGGATTATCTTATTACTTTTCTGGTAGGCGGCGCCATCTGTGCGGTGGTGCAGATTATTATGGATAACACCAAACTTCTGCCGGGGCGTATTATGGTAGGCCTTGTGTGCGCCGGAGCTATTTTGAGTTTCTTCCGGGTGTACGAGCCCTTTTCGCTCTGGGGAAAGGCGGGAGCCACGGTGCCCCTGATCGGATTCGGGCATCTTCTGTTTAAGGGAGTGAAGGAGGCCGTTGACAGCCAGGGGTTTATCGGCACCTTTTACGGTGGGCTTGAGAGTGCGGCTGTCGGCATAGCGGGCGCCCTGATTATGGGCTATCTGGCCAGTTTGGTATTTAAGTCAAAGATGAAATGAGGGCGGACGGCGGGAAATTTCTTTTCCCGCCGATAAGGAAGGATAAGGAAAATTTCAAAAAAATTTATTGCAAAAGCAGCGGAAACATCATAAAATATAGTTAGGAAAGTGTGAGTAAGCAAGGTGTCAATAGGCATTGACATCTTTAGAATACCTATCTTTAGAATACCTATCTTTAGAATGAGCCATACTGATAAAGGAGGTGTTTCTTATGGCAACTTCAAGCATCACGAAAAATTTTGTCATATCGGGCAAGAGGCAGGTGGAGATGTTCGCCGATGCGATTGAAGCGTCTGCCAATGATCGCCCAAACCGAATCCCTGTGGCTGCCAGACAGTTAAAGGGGAAGGATGACCTGATGTTTCTTAAAATGAAAAGGGAGAAAGCGAATGGAAGCAAATGACAGATTTATGTTTGTCAACATTCGCGAGTATTTGGCACAAGGAGATAATGAAAAAGTCGGAGAGCCAGAGCTTATGAGAATGATCTCCGACTTTTCCTGTCCTAAGAATCCGGATGTTGAGCAATTTCTAAAAAAGAACTGTGTAGAATTTACAAAAAAGAACCAGTCAGTTACATATTTGGTGCATGACATGGAGGATGGGGCATTAGTCGCTTATTTCACAATAGCGCTAAAACCTTTGACAGTTCGGGATGAAACGGTCAGTAATACAGTAAAAAAGAAGATAAAAAGGATCGGCGAGTTTGACGAGCAAACAAAATCCTACACAATGTCGGCGTTTCTGATTGCCCAGCTTGGGAAAAATTATACGAATGATGCCGATAAGCGCATTACGGGGCCAGAGTTACTTGAATTGGCATGGAGCGTTGTGGAGGATATGCAGTATATGGGCGGTGGAATGGTGGTCTTTTTGGAAGCAAATAACGAGGAAAAGTTGTTATCGTTTTATAAAGATAATAGATTCCGACAGTTTGATACCAGACAGACCGCATCAGACACAGGCGAGCCGCATGAACTGGTACAGCTTTTAAGGCTTCTTTAAGCTGAAACTAAAAGAGCCATTTATGTCCCACGGACACTGCTATACTGATGACAAGGGGGTAAAGGCGTGAACATAACTTTTTGCGGCCAATAAAGAACTTGTAAAGCATTATTGTACGGCATTTCATGCCGAACATATTGGAATGTTACATGAGTATCAGATTTTTATAGACGAAAATCCGGCACAGGAATTGGTGGAGGTGTATGATTATGAATGGACAGATGAGGAAATATAAAGAAAGTCTTGAAAAAACGCCGGGACCAGTCATGCCGAGTCAACTGCCGAAAGTCAAATTGGACATGAGAGGTTTAGTAAGGTATGCAAGGGAAAAGGGAGTAGAGCCAATCCTTTTAACAGAAGAGGAAAAGAGTCGTTTTATGACACCAATGGTGTAGTACTCATCTTATTTGTAAATTGTTTCTTATTGGCAACTTCCACCGTGGCGTTGACTTTCCCGCTTCCCCATATTATAATATAAAAGGAAAGAGGAAGCGGGAAGGAGATATCCACCATGAAACGTCTGAAGGAAAAATATGAAAAATACTGGTATGCCGGATTGACGGGTTTTATCGTCATTGCGGCCGCTTTAATTATCCATATGCTTTTTAATAATCTGAGCGGGATTGGCAATATTCTCTCTGCCATTAATTCGGCGCTCTATCCGATTTACATAGGAATTATTATCGCGTATCTTCTCAGTCCGCTTGTCAATAAGATGGACAGATATGTATTTATCCCGTTAATGAAAAAAATCATGAAGAAAGAGGAGAGGGGGAAGGGGATTGCCCGTGGACTCTCTGTTTTTGTCGTGCTGCTGGCGGCGCTGTTTGTCATTTTCGGCCTGGTCAGTCTGGTCGTGCCGGAGCTGATAGAGAGCATATCCAGTCTCGTCTCTAATCTGCCGGGGTATTACGCCAATATACAGAGATGGGGCAACGACGTGTTCCGGTCTAATCCGGAGGTGGCGAAATATTTCCTCGACTTTTCGGGCGGGATATATCAAAATCTGAGTTCCTGGTTACAGGATAATATTCTTCCGAGCATCACGGCGCTCACGGACAGCATCGTAGACGCCGCCAATGTGCTCGTGAATATTTTTATCGGGCTTATCATCTCCATCTATCTCATGGCGGGAAAGGAAAATTTCTGCGCCCAGGCCAAGAAACTGCTATATGCCATTTTCCCAATCCGCCGCGTCAACGGTATGCTCTCCGTACTCCAGGAAACCCATACGGTATTCGCAAAATTTATCAACGGAAAGATTATTGACTCACTCGCTGTGGGAGTCCTCACCTTTATCATTATGAGCATAGCGGGGATCCCGTATACCGTGTTAATCAGTGTGATAATCGGAGTGACAAATGTGATTCCGTTCTTTGGACAGTATATAGGAATTGTGCCAAGCGCCATTCTGGTATTCATCGCCGATCCGATTAAGGGGGTTATATTCCTTATTCTGATTATCGTGCTGATGCAGTTTGACGGAAATGTGCTGGGCCCGAAGATTATGGGCGATTCGATCGGCCTGAAAAGCTTCTGGATCCTGTTTTCAATTTTATTCTTTGGTTCGTTGTTTGGAATTCTTGGAATGCTCTGTGCAGTACCGGTATTTGCCATTATTTACCGAATGGTAAAGCGCTGGTGCGCAAAGAGGCTGGCCGCCAAAAATATCCCCACTGAGACAGAGTGCTATCGGGGCGGCGGGAAGGTTCCGCAGATGGGCGGAGATGAGGAGGACTGACGCCGTCCGCCGGAGACTTCGTCTCCCCATATCCCGAAGGTATTGACAAAATCTGACGGGGACGGTATCATAGTGACATACGGCAAATGCCGAACATAAAGAAGGTGATGTTTATGAAGCGCTTACCGGACTCGGAGAGAGAGATTATGATGATCATCTGGGACTCCGGAGAACCTGTATCGCGCAGCGATATAGAGGCCCGCATGGACAGGGGGCGGAAGCTGACTAAGACGACGGTTTTGTCTTTTTTGTCCCGTCTGGAGGAAAAGGGCTTTGTGAAGGTAGAGCGGGTGGGAAGGAATAATTATTATTCGCCGAGGGTGCTCAGAAGCGAATATCTGAAACGTGAGAGCCAGACCATTTTGAGCCGGCTGTATGGAAATTCCCTGAAAAATTTTGTGACGGCCCTGTATGACGGGAAGGAGATGTCACAGTCGGAGATCCGGGAACTGAAGGACTATCTGGAAAAATTGGAGGAGGAAGAAGCGGAATGAGAAAGCAGATGATACGAATATGCGGGTTGTTGTTGTCCGGCTGTATGCTGTGCTCCTGTAATATCCTGCCCACGGAGGAGGAATTTGACGCCGCCCCGTTAGTGAAGGAATATGAGGGCAACGATTACAATAAATATACGGTAGTGAGAGGCGATATGGTGCAGAAGGAAAGTATAAGCGCCTCGTACCAGGGGACGACTCGCGCTGAGACGACGGGCGAGGGAAGCGGCTACAGGATTAAGCGCGTCGCCGTAAAGAAGGGACAGCGCGTGGAAGTGGGAGATGTGCTGGTAGAAAATCATCTGGCCGAGCAGGAGAAGACGATTAAGTCCTCCAGACGGCAGATTGAAAGCCTGGAGCTGCAGATTCGACAGGCCAGACAGATGAAGAACCAGGAACTGAAGAAACTGGAGGCGCTGGGCGGTACCAAGAAGCAGAAGGAAAATATCCGCTCACAGTACGATTCCCAGATCAAAAACTGCGAGACCAGTCTAAAACTGGTAAGGCTGGATCTGAAATCCGCCAAAGAGGAGATAGAGGAGAACAACGTGACATCGGATATAGACGGCACCGTCACAAAGGTGGACAATTCCTTCAATGGAGGATATGCCACAGACGAGGATGTGCTGGTAGTGGTTCAGGGCAAAAAGAGGAACCGTTTCCGCGCGAAGACGTCGTATGCCTCCTATTTTAAGGAGGGGCAGAAAGTCATGATCACATGCGGCGGGCACCAGTACCGTGTCAGCGTGCGGCACGGCGACGAAAAGGATATTGTGTACTTTTATCCGTCCGTGGAACTCTCTATGAAAAACGGAAGCCAGGGAGTCATAGAACTGATACTGAAGGAGAAAAAAGGCGTACTGTATCTTCCGGCCTCCCTCGTCTATGAGATGGGCGATAAAAAGGTAGTGTATGTGGAAGACGCCAACGGTGTAAAGACAATAAGAGAGGTAAGCGTCGGGGAACAGATTGACAATCTGGTTGAGATCACAAATGGCCTTCAGGAAAACGAACAGGTCATCACGAGCTGACAGACATTCATAGTGTGAAAAATCACACAAGACGTTCACGAACGGACAGGCGTTTATAGAATGGCGTCCGGACAGAGAAAGGGGACTTGGATTTGAAAGTGCATGGTTGGAAAGAGAGAACATTACCGGCTGTTTTGGCAGCGGCGCTGCTTCTGTGTCCGCTCACAGGCTGCGGGGGCAGCGGCGCGGCGGCGGAGGCGCCGGAGCTGATTGAGCCGGTCGGTGTAGATGTGGACACGGCCACGGTAAAGAAGATGGATTTAAGCGGGGTGGAATCTTACCAGGGACAGATTATTCCGGAGATTAAGGACTTATATTTTGTCAATTCGGGAAACATCGGGGAGATGAAAGTGAGCCCCGGCGACAAGGTGAAAAAGGGCCAGCTGCTCGCCACGCTTACGAGCGTGGACGCTAACGTGAAAAAACTGCAAAAGCAGATAAAGGAAAAACAGGCGGAGAATAAAGACGCCAATGAGATTTCCAAATGTGACATCGAGAAGCTCAGGGAGGAAGTGTTGCAGCTGGAAAAACAGGTGAAGGCCGCAAAGGGGAAAAAGCAGAAAAAGGGCCTCCACAAGCAGGTGAAGGAAAAGCAGGAGGACATCAAACTGGCGAAGCTGCGGCTGACTCAGCAGAAGGAGAATCAGGCGCTGGAGATAAAGCAGATTCGGGAGGACATTTCCGATGCAAAGAAACAGACCAAAGAGAGCAAATTGATTTCTCCAGTCAACGGAGAGATTATATCCACCGCCGGCGGGAGCGGTTATATGGTACAGGGTGGAACGACGGCGATACGGATCGCCAATATGGATAAACCGAGGATACAGACAGAATTTATCGGAGACTCGGTGCTGGGCGGCGCCAGCAGCTATCTGGCTACCGTCAACGGAAAGCAGTACCGTGTAAAGAAGGAAGAACAGGAATTTACCTCGCTGGAGATTGAGATGGGGCAGAAGCCGCCGAATTCCTGTTTTGATTTTGAGGACAATGTAAAACTGAACGTGGGCGATACGGCCACCATTGATTTTTACAGCGATATGGCAAAAGATGCGCTGGTGGTGCCGAGTAACGCCGTATTTAGGGATAAGCAGGACGCCTATGTATATCTCATGAACGGCAACGTGAAAAAACGCACCAGCGTAACCACGGGAACAGTCACAGACGCCTATACCCAGCTGCTGACGGGAGTGAAGGAAGGAGATGTGGTCTATGTCCAGGATTAGGAAAATAACATGCCTGTTTGTGTGCGCCCTGGCGCTGGCGGGCTGCCAGAAAACGGCGCAGACCGGAGAAGTCCTTCTCTATGGGGGAGACAAGGTGTCTGACGAGGAGGCTGCCTTTGAGACTACTACGGTGAAGAAGGGCACATATAAGGATGTCATATCCGCCACGGGCAGCATGTATTATACAGATGAGAATGAAGTGGCAATGGACGAGGAAAACGCTTATCTGGACAAGGTGCTTGTCAAACAGGGGCAGAAGGTGAAAAAGGGAGACGTCATAGCGGTATATCATATCCGGACGTCGAAGGCGTCTCTGCAAAAAAAGAAACTGCTTCTGGATCAGGCAAAATCCCAGTACAACTCCATGCTTCGGGGAAAAGAGAGCGAAGTGCTGGCCATGGAAAAATCTATCCGTGAGATGACCGGAGAATCCGAAAAGCGTATTGCCCGCATCGAGTTGAACAAACTGAAAAAGGAGTATCAGCAGGCGGTGGAAGCCGGCAAAGATGTGAGGCAGCAGGAGAAGGAGTACAATGACCTGGTGCGCAAGCAGAATAAGACCAATTTCAAATCGCCCTACTCCGGCACGGTAGTGCGGCCGGTATCGGCGGCCGAGTTCGACGGCGTGCCTGTGACAGGAGAAGTGCTGATGAGAATCCGCAACGAGAGTGAATTTCTGATTCAGACCAAGGGCGGCGAAGGGGAATTTCTCTACAACATGACGGTTGAGATAGGCCTTGGGCCGACGCAGACGGAGATTAAGCACAAATTAAAGGGGAAGGTAATCTCCACTACGAATCTCTCCGAGGGAGACGACAGCGACACAGACGGGCAGCTCATTCAGGTGTCGGACAGCGATATGAAAAAATATGAATTCAAGAAATACAATATATATGTCACCGGTGTGACGCTCCGCATTGAGGACGCGCTGATGGTAGATTCCAAGGCGGTATATGAGGAGCCACAGGAGGACAACAGCACCCGACTGTATGTCATGCTGGTGGAAAACGGAAAACTGCACAAGCGGTACATTGTGAGCAACTACAGTAAAAACGACTGTTTTCTGGCGGCCCAGGGAGTAGAGGAAGGCCAGACGCTAGCCATTTTGAAACAGTAGAAGGGAGAGGCAGATATGATACGGTTTATAAAGCAGAAACTTCTTCACAAGAAGTGGATGGTAATCAGCCTTTTGATTGGAAACATTCTTTTGGTGGCCATTGCCAGCAGCAACCCGATGTACCAGAATGCGGCGCTGCAAAAGACGCTGTTTTCCAAGATAAATACATATATTCAGAAGGAAAATGCCAACCCCGGTGTGCTGGAATTTGAGTCCACCATGAAGGGACGGGAAGGACAGGAGACGGAGTACAAAAACCTGCAGTCCATGGCGGAGGGCGCGGCCGAGCGGCTGGACGTGGAGCAGACGGCGCTTGTCACGCTACACGAGACCACAAAGACGCGGGGAAATTTCGTCCAGTCAAGAGAGCAGTCCTCGCTCTCCAAGACGCTGCGCATCGCGTCCCTGTCGGATTTGGAAAACCATATCACCATGATGTCGGGGGAGATGTATAAAGACCAGGTGGGAGCCGACGGAATGATGGAGGGTATTGTCAGCCAGCGCGCCCTGTCCAAACTGAACCTGGTTGTGGGGGACGAACTGGAATTAAAGAAATTCCTGCGCAGCGACAAGACATATCCCAAAGTGAAAATTGTGGGCGTCTACAGCAACAGCGAGGAGGAGGACACCTATTGGGTTAATTCCCCTTCGGACTATTACATGGAAATATTTGTCGCTCCCAGTGTGTTTGAAGAAACTTTTATGAATCTGGAGAAGCAGGAATTTGACGTCACGACGGACTGGTTTATGATTTTTGATTACAATCAGCTCAAGGCGTCCCGCGTGGACGAATTGGCCAGTGAGACGAACAATATGATTGCGGAGACGTCCGGAAGCTATTCGGCCAATGTGCTGGAGCCGGATTATCTCGCCATACTGGACGAGTACCAGACGGCGGCAAAGAAGGTGACAATCACCCTTCTTATCCTGCAATTTCCGGTGCTGGCTCTGCTTCTCGCATTTATATTTATGATTTCAAGGCAGATGTTGGATCTGGAGCAGAACGAGATAGCCCTGTTAAAGAGCCGCGGTTCCAGTAAAAAGCAGATACTGCTCATCTACCTTTTGCAGTCCTTTATCCTCTCTGTGATCAGCGCGGTGGTGGGACTGCCTCTGGGATATTTTCTCTGCAAGGCGCTTGGCTCCACCAACGGCTTCTTGGAATTTATCCAGAGAAAGGCGCTGCATGTATCGCTCTCACCGGCGGTATTCCTCTATATGCTGGGGGCGATGGCGGCTTCCATTGCCTTCATGGTTTTGCCGGTATTTAAGGAATCCGACGTATCCATTGTCAATGTCAAGCACAGAAACAGGAAGAAGAAAAATATTTTACAGCGGGTGTATCTGGACGTGATTCTCCTGTTAGTCTCCCTGTACGGCCTGTATACCTTTACGCAGCGGGAGGACACGCTGATGACGCAGATGCTGGAGGGAGAGTCTCTCGATCCGTTTCTGTTCATCTGTTCTTCGCTGTTTATAATCAGCGCCAGCCTGGTGGCTTTGAGAATCCAGCCGCTCATTATCCGCATTGTCTATCTGATTGGAAAGAAGCGGTGGAAGCCGGCCTTCTTTGCCTCCTTCCTCCAGATACTCCGGACGAAGGGAAAGCAGAGTTTCATGATGGTATTTCTGATGCTCACGGTGTCTCTTGGTATTTTCAACGCCACAGTGGCCAGAACCATTTTGTCCAATTCGGAAAGCAATATACGCTATGAAAACGGTGCGGATCTGGTGCTCCAGGAAAGATGGGAGGACAACTCGGCTTTTGTGGCCGACAACGCGGACATCGACCTTGTTTATGTGGAGCCGGACTTCTCCATCTATGAGAATATGGAGGGAGTTGACCACGCCACAAAAGTATACAGAGAGGGGAATATCACTACCTCTTTTGACCGCAGCGAAGGGGAAAACGGAGTGGCTACCTCGCTGATGGCCATTGACACAAAGAATTTTGGGGAGACGGTGAAGTCCTTCAACAACGCGCTCCTTCCCACTCATCTGAACAATTACCTCAATTCCATGGCCACGAATCCCGATGCTGTGCTGCTCAGCGGCAATTTCCACTCCAAGTACAGCGTCCAGCTGGGAGATGAAATTACCTACAGCAACGAAGATGGCAACAGCCTGACCGGAATCGTCTATGGCTTTGTGGACTATTTTCCGGGGTATATACAGAACACGCATGAACTGAACGAGGAGGACACGCTCGTGACTACGGAGAATTTTCTGATTATCTCCAACCTGGCGGCGGTTCAGCAGTCCTTTGGTGTGAAACCGTATCAGGTGTGGGTAAAAACCGACGGCTCGTCCCAGTTCATCTACGACTACGCCGAGAAGAACAATGTGTCCTATGTAAGCTTCGATGACGTGGCCGCCAAACTCGTGGACGTTAAAAATGACGCGCTGTTCCAGGGAACCAATGGAATCCTCACTATGAGTTTCATCGTCATACTGATTCTGTGCTGCACGGGCTTTCTTATCTACTGGATCCTGTCCATACGCCAGCGGGAGTTGCTCTTTGGTGTATTTCGGGCGATGGGCATGACGAAGAAGGAGATTATCCAGATGCTGGTGAATGAGCAGATTTTCAGTTCCGGCCTGTCGATTCTCATCGGCACGGTTCTGGGAATCCTGGCGTCGAACCTGTTTGTGCCGCTGGTGCAGATATTCTACGCCTCCACCGATCAGGCCGTGCCGCTTCAGGTGGTATACCGCGCGGTGGATATGATACGTCTGTTCAGCATCATCGGTATTGTGATTGTCATTTGTATGGTTGTGCTTGGCAAACTGATTAGCCGCATCAATATTTCCCAGGCATTAAAACTGGGCGAGGATTGATGAGAGGAGGAAAAGCGATGGAAAATATAATTGAGACACATGACCTTATCCAGAGTTTTCCGATAGCCGGAGGAAAAGAGTTCGTGGCTCTGAAAAATATCAATATCCGGATACCGCAGGGAAAACTGACAATATTGCGGGGGCGTTCCGGCTCTGGAAAAACCACGTTAATGAACCTTCTCAGCGCATTGGACTACCCGAAAAGCGGAAGCGTTCTGTTTGAAGATACACCGATCGAGAATATGCCGGAATCAGAGAGGGAGAAGATGCGCAAGACGCAGATTGGATTTGTATTTCAGTCTGTAGCGCTGATTCCCATGATGACGGCCTATGAAAATGTGGAATTTGTCCTGAGACTGGCCGGTTACAAGGGAGACCGGAAAAAGAGGACGGAAGAATGTCTTAAATTAGTGGGGCTGGGTTCCCGTATGCACCACATGCCCCAGGAGCTCTCCGGCGGCGAGCAGCAGCGCGTGGCGATTGCCAGGGCCATTGCCCACGAGCCGAAAATTATTTTTGCCGATGAGCCGACGGCGGAACTGGACAGCAACACAGGGTTGCAGATCATGAAAATTTTCAGGGAACTGATTGAGACTCAGGGCGTGACGATTGTTATGACGACACATGATACCGGCTTGATGGAAATTGCCGATTGTATCTATCACATTGAGGACGGTGAGATAGCGGATGAAAATTAATCTGAAGGAAAAGGTGCAGAAAATCCGGCTCCTGCGGGAGGCTGACCAGGTGACGGAACAACTGGAACCGGAGATCAGCGTACCGGAAGATGTTATGATTGAATGTGACAGTCTGGTAAAGATTTACAAGACAAAGGATATTGAGGTGCTGGCGCTACAGGGCCTGGATCTGACTGTAAAGCGCGGCGAACTGATGGCGATTATCGGAAACAGCGGAAGCGGTAAATCTACGTTTCTGAACATGATCGGCGGTCTCGACCGCCCCTCCGCGGGCAAACTCTACGTGGACGGCCGCAACCTGTTCCAGATGACGGAGGAGGAACTGGTGGAGTACAAGCGTAGCACAGTGGGATTTGTCTGGCAGAACAATGCCAGGAACCTGCTCCCGTATCTGTCGGCATGGGAAAATGTCATGACGCCCATGCTGTTTGTGGAGGGGAAGGACGAAATACACTCGGAGGAGGATAAGAAGAAGCGGGCGCTGGAACTTCTAAAACTGGTTGGGTTAGAGCACCGTCGGGACAGCAAATTAAACCAGCTCTCCGGCGGCGAGCAGCAGCGTGTGGCGATTGCAATCGCCCTCGCCAACAATCCGAAACTTCTGCTGGCGGATGAGCCGACAGGAGCCGTGGACAGGAAGACGGCAGACGACATTCTGGATATGTTCCGTCGGCTGAATGAGGAGCTGGGGATTACTATTGTCATTGTCACCCACGACAAGGAGTTGGCAAAGAAGGTAAACCGTGTTGTATCTATCCGCGACGGCAAGACCAGCAGTGAGCGGATTATGAAAAGCGACGTACGGGAAAAACTGGAAAATATGGATATCGACTGGAAGGAGGAGGAGACACAGGAGGAGTTTTCTGTGCTTGATCGCGCCGGGCGGGTTCAGATTCCGGGAGAATTATTGGAAGAAATGGGAATGACTGGAAATAAGGTAAAAATTGAACTGGTAGATGGCAAAATCGTCATTGAAAAACCGGAGAAATAGTGATATACTTACCCAAAGGACGATGATAGCGAAGGGAATATTAAACGTGTATATCGCGTCTGATAAAGGGGTGAAAGTATGACGGATTATATGAAAGGCTATACAAGGAGAAACCGCAAAAGACGTATGGCCCATTCAAAGAGATATAAACAGACGTCCTACCGCAAAAGGCGCATACTTTCCGCTGCGAGGCTGAGACGTCCGGCGATACTGTATCATTGGGGCTCCCGACTGGTATTGGGGGCTCTGGTATTCTTCATTGCCATATATGTATGTATTCCGAAGAATGGGAGAGGTACGGCTCCGGCAGCCACCGGCGGCGGGGTGTCGGCCACGGCTGTCTTTGCAAATGTGCCTGTGTCGGCCGCAGCGGTGACAGTGACTCCGGCTCCCACGCCGGTGCCGCGTCCGAAGGCAGTGGCCTTTACCTTTGACGACGGCCCCAATAAAGATGTGACGCCAAGAATCCTGGCAGTTTTGAAAAAGTACAATGTACACGCCACCTTCTTTGTGGTGGGAAATCGGGTGCCATCGGGCGTATCTGCCATACAGCAGGCCGTGGCGCAGGGGTGCGAGATTGGAAATCATTCATGGGAACACGCCAATCTGGCCAAATGGAAGATAAAAAAAGTTCGGAACAGTTATAATAAAACGGTAAATATTGTAAAAAAACATACGGGCTTCAATGTAAAATTTCTCCGGCCGCCCTATGGGGCGATCAGCCAGACCATGCGCAAAAAATTAAAACACCCCATGGTGTTGTGGAACGTGGACACAGAGGACTGGAAAAGCAGGAACGGCAAGAAAGTATTTAAGGAAATCAAGCGGTCGGCCACGGACGGGAGCATCATTCTTATGCACGATCTGTATCCATCCACAGTGGACGCGATTGAAAAGGCCATTCCATGGCTTCTCGCCCATGATTATGATGTCCTCACAGTCTCGGAACTTATGGAGCGCAAGGGCGTCACTATGAAAAACGGCATAGCCTATGGTTCCGCCGGATAAGGGCGGGGCAGAATATACAACGGACATAAATCAGGGGGCCTCTTTTGCGGAGGCCTCTACTCTGTCATAGTATTCGTAGAGTTTCTGCACGCCGTTTTCCAGTATGTAATAATGGCGGATATACGGAATCAGAAGAATCAGGAACAGGGCGGTCAGAGCCAGCAGCAGCGGTTCCGTTATGAACAATTCCGCCAGAAGCGTTATCACTGTGAGCAGGGCGAACAAAACGGTGACAATCAGGTGTATCAGCCGCTCGTGCTGCAAGAACTGGATCTGTACCAAGAGCGCCGCCCTGGCGTCCTCGGCTTCTTCGGGAGAGAGCGTCCGTCCGGTCAGCTCCTCACAAAAGGACAGCAGTTGCTTTAATCGTTTTTCCATGGCTTCTTCCCTCCATTGAGAATCCGATGTCTCGGTTGAAAACAGTATATATCAGCGCCGTCGGAATGTCAATTGCCGCACAGTTCGGATATGCAGTCTTTACAGTCCGGATATGCAGTCCGGCTTATATTTTTTTGGCATAAATACTTGCCATAATTACATTTTTGTGGTAATCTGTTTTTAAATAAATGGTCGTACTGACGTGCAAAGGTTTGTCCTGAGCGGGAAGGCGATAGGATAGAAATTCCTTCCTGCAAGAGTTCCCGTGTCACCGGGAGGAGGGAAATCTGTCGCAGCACGTCTGGCACAAGGCCGGGCGTTTTTTTCGTCTTGTGGGAAATCCTGTCTCTGTGGGACAGAAACGGTTCCCGAACCTGGAAAGCGCCTATGCAGAAAAAAAAGAAGAACGGAGGTTACTATGGAGGATAAGAGACTTGCCCTAATCGGCATTATTGTGGAGGACGGTGAGGCCGCCGAACAGATCAACGGAATTTTACACGAGTACCGGGAGTATATGGTAGGGCGTATGGGGGTACCGTACCGGGAGCGGAACTTATCGGTAATCAGCGTGATACTGGACGCTGAGAGCGATATCATCAGCGCGGTTTCCGGCAAACTCGGAATGGTAGAGGGCGTCAGCACAAAGACAATCTACGCCACCAAGTAGCGGCGGGAAATTTACAGAAGCGGCATGAGACGACAAGCGCTTCGGAATGGAGGATAAAAATGTTTCAATATAACCCAAAATCAAGTGTTGCCGATGAATTTATCAACGACGCGGAGATCCGGGAGTCGCTGGCATATGCGGAAGAAAACAAGGCGAATAAAGAAGTGATCGACGCCATTTTGAAAAAGGCGAGGGAGATGAAGGGAATTTCCCACAAGGAGGCCGCTGTGCTCCTGGAGTGTGAGCTGGAGGAGGAAAACAGGGAAATCGAGAAACTGGCTAAGGAGATCAAGGAGCGGTTTTACGGCAAGCGCATTGTCATGTTTGCCCCGCTTTACCTCTCCAATTACTGTATCAACGGCTGCCTGTACTGCCCCTATCATCTGAAGAACAAGCACATTGCCCGAAAAAAACTGACACAGGAGGAAATCCGCCAGGAGGTCATTGCCCTTCAGGATATGGGACACAAGCGTCTGGCCATTGAGGCGGGCGAGGATCCGGTCAACAATCCGCTGGAGTATATACTGGAGAGCATAAAGACCATCTACAGCATCAAGCACAAGAACGGAGCTATCCGCCGAGTCAACGTCAATATCGCAGCCACTACGGTTGAGAATTACAAAAAATTAAAGGAAGCCGGTATCGGAACCTATATTTTGTTCCAGGAGACCTACAACCGCGAGGCCTATGAGAAGCTTCACCCCACCGGTCCGAAGAAGGATTACGCCTATCACACGGAGGCCATGGATCGCGCCATGGAGGCCGGTATTGATGATGTGGGCTGCGGTGTTTTGTTCGGTCTGGATATGTACCGGTACGAACTGGTGGGCATCATTATGCACGCAGAGCATCTGGAGGCAAAATTCGGCGTCGGCCCCCACACGATCAGTGTGCCGCGGGTATGTCCGGCCGACGACATTGATCCGGGTGAATTTGACAATAGCCTGTCCGATGAGATTTTCCAGAAAATCGTGGCAGTCCTGCGTATCGCAGTGCCCTATACCGGCATGATTGTATCTACCAGAGAGTCGCAAAAGAGCCGCGAGAAGGTGTTAGACCTCGGTATCAGTCAGATAAGCGGCGGCTCCCGCACCAGTGTGGGCGGCTATGTGGAAGAAGAACCGGAGGAGGAGAACTCCGCGCAGTTTGATGTGAGCGACCGACGCACCCTGGATCAGGTTGTGAGCTGGCTGTTTGATCTGGGATATATTCCGAGCTTCTGCACCGCCTGCTACCGCGAGGGACGCACCGGCGACCGCTTTATGAAGCTGCTGAAATCCGGTCAGATTGTCAACTGCTGTCAGCCGAACGCATTGATGACGCTGAAGGAATATCTGGAGGACTACGCTTCGCCGGAGACAAAGGCAAAAGGCGAGAAGATTATTCGGGAGCAGCTGGAGGTAATTACCAATCCGACCGTGAAGGAAAAGGCGAAGGAATATATCGAGAACATACACAATGGACAGAGGGATTTCCGGTTCTGACGGAGAGAAAAATCCCGCTCTGTATCACACAGGGCGGGATTTTTTTAGGTATTATGAGCGGCGTTCAGTCGCCGTTTTTTAGTTCTGGTACAGATTTCTCTTGTCAATGACTCTCACTGCCTTGCCCTCGCTTCTGGCGATGGTCTTCGGCTCCACCAGCGTGACGTCCGCCAGAATACCGAGCATGGCCTTCAGGCCGGACACAAGTTTTTTGCGGGCCAGTTCACGGTCAAAGGCGGCGTCGGCGGCCATAACCGGCGTCAGTTCTACCTGTACTTCGATGTTGTCGCTGTTTTTCTTGCGGGTGACAATAATCTGGTAATTGGCGGCAAAGCCCTGGTTGATGAGAACCGTCTCAATCTGAGAGGGGAACACATTCACGCCCTTGACAATCAGCATATCGTCGCTCCGTCCCATCGGCTTCGACATCTTCACATGGGTGCGGCCGCAGGAACATTTCTTGCGGCTCAGCACACAGATGTCCCTGGTGCGGTAGCGGAGCAGGGGGAAGGCCTCTTTGGTGATACAGGTAAATACCAGCTCGCCTTTTTCTCCGTCCGGCAGAACCTCTCCTGTGGCCGGATCGATGACCTCGGCAATGAAATGATCCTCGTTGATGTGCATACCGGTCTGCTCGCTGCACTCAAAAGAGACGCCCGGGCCGGAGATCTCGGTGAGGCCGTATATATCATAGGCTTTGATGCCAAGAGATTTTTCGATGTCGCGGCGCATCTCCTCAGTCCACGCCTCGGCGCCAAAGATGCCGGCCTTCAATTTGATTTTGTCCTGTACGCCACGCTCGTGTATGGCCTCGCCCAGATAGGCGGCGTAGGAGGGAGTACAGCATAGAATCGTAGCCTGCAAATCCGTCATAAACTGAATCTGTCGGTCTGTATTTCCGGAGGACATCGGCAGAGTCAGCGAGCCTACCTTGTGCGATCCGCCGTTTAGTCCCGGCCCTCCGGTAAAGAGCCCATAGCCGTAGCAGACGTGCACTACGTCGTCCTTTGTGCCTCCGGCGGCCATGATGGCGCGGGCGCAGCACTCATCCCATAAATCAATATCGTGCTGGGTATAAAAAGCCACCACCCGGCGGCCGGTCGTGCCGCTGGTGGATTGGATGCGCACACAGTCGCTCAGGGGCCTTGCCAGCAGGCCGTAGGGATAGGCGTCCCGCAAATCGTCCTTTGTCAGAAACGGGAGTTTATGTAAATCGTCCACTGATTTAATATCTCCCGGTTCCACGCCTTTGTTCTCCATTCGCTTCCGGTAATACAGCACGTTGTCATATACATATTGAACCTGCTTTACCAGACGCTCGTTCTGCCAGGCCAGGATCTGGTCTCTGGAAGCGCACTCAATGTCTTCCTGATAATAATTACCCATAAGTTTTGTTCCTCCATTCATACATTCTCCAATGATATAACGCTTGTAACCTGTTATCTATTTTATCACAGACACCATAGAGGGGGCAAGGAAGAATTCAAAGGCGCATTGCCCGATTCCGACCTCCGGCCCGAAATCGGTAAAAACAGCGGAAAAATAACCTCCCTGGCGAAATGCCAGGGAGGTTACGTTACAACCAATTGTCATTTTTAACTTTTACATACTGCTTATATATAAAAATTAGTCCACTAGAATTCGATTATAACTTTGTTACGTTTGCAGCCTGAGGACCTTTTTCGCCATCGATCACTTCAAACTCAACTTCGTCGCCTTCGTCTAATACTTTGAAGCCGTCCATCTGTAAAGCGGAGAAGTGTACGAATACGTCATTTCCTTCTTCATCGGAAATAAATCCGAATCCTTTTTTGGCATTAAACCATTTTACTGTACCTTTCATTGTGTTTTGCCTCCTAAAGAAATAAAAATTTTTAACACAATCTAACCATATCACAACCTACGGCAAAAGTCAAAAAGAATTTTGCATTACAGGGAAAAATGTGGTACTGTATAAATATTGGAAGAATCTGTGAAAATAATACCATGATAGAATGAATACGCACCGGAAGCGGCGCAGAAATGAGGAAAGTATGGATATAAAAAATTGCAAGGCATACAGATTAATCGAGAGACAGAGCCTGACAGAACTCAACAGCGAGGGATATCTGCTGGAACACGAGAAGACGAAAGCCAGGGTGGTTCTGATACAGAATGACGACGACAACAAGGTATTTACCATCGGCTTCCGCACTCCGCCCAAAGATTCCACGGGGGTGGCGCATATCGTGGAGCACACGGTGCTGTGCGGCTCCAGGAAATTTCCGGTGAAGGATCCGTTCATTGAACTGGTCAAGGGATCGCTCAATACCTTTCTCAACGCCATGACTTATCCGGACAAGACCGTGTATCCGGTGGCCAGCTGCAATGACAAGGATTTCCAGAATCTGATGAATGTGTATCTTGACGCCGTGTTTTATCCGAATATATACCGAGAGGAAAAAATATTCCGTCAGGAGGGCTGGCACTATGAGATGGAGAGCCCGGAGTCTCCTCTGAAGTGCAACGGCGTGGTGTTTAACGAGATGAAGGGCGTTTTCTCCTCTCCGGATCAGCTGCTGGCCCGCAATATCCAGCAGTCCTTGTTTCCGGACACGGCATACGGAGTGGAGTCCGGAGGGCTTCCGTCCGACATACCGGAGCTGACATGGCAGGAATTTCTGGATTTCCACAGGAAATATTATCACCCCTCCAACAGTTATATCTACCTTTACGGGGACATGGATATGGAGGAGAAACTGAACTGGATTGACAGGGAATATCTGAGCCATTTTGACTATCTCGATGTGGATTCCCACATCGCATTACAGGAATCCTTTGCGGAGCGGAAGGAGGAGTACGGCTTTTATTCCGCCGTAGATGGAGAGGAGACGGAGGGAAAAAGTTATTTCAGCCTCAATATGGTGTGCGGCGATTCGCTTGACAGAAACCTGTACCGGGCGTTTCAGATCCTAGACCATGTGCTGATCCAGTCCGTGGGCGCGCCGTTAAAGCAGGCGCTGACAGATGCCGGTATCGGAAGCGAGATTACCGGCGGCTACGAGGAGAGCATCTGCCAGCCGTATTTTTCCATTATTGCGAAAAATGTCCGGACAGAGCAGAAAGAGGCCTTTCTGGACACGATAAAAACCACGCTGGAGACGCTGGCGGAGGAGGGGCTGAATGAGAAATCCCTGCGGGCGGCCATCAACGCCGCAGAGTTCCAATACAGGGAGGCGGATTTTGGCTCGTATCCCAGGGGCCTCATGTATGGCCTCCAGATTTTTGACAGTTGGCTTTATGATGACACAAAGCCCTTTATCCACATACGCGCCAACGACACGTTTGAATTTCTGAAAAAACAGATCGGAACCGGATATTTTGAAAATATTATCCGGACATATCTGTTAGACAATCCTCATACGAGTTTTGTCAGCATGGAGCCAAAGGTGGGGCTGACTGCCTTAATGGAAAAGGAGGAGCAGGACAGGCTGGAGAGTTACAGGGCGTCGTTGAGCCGGGAGCAGCTGGAGGAGATAGTGCAGAAAACCGCGGAGCTGAAGGCGTACCAGGAGGAGCCCACGCCGCCGGACAAACTGAAGTGTATTCCGCTTCTGACGCGCGAGGATATCGGGAAGAAAGCGCTTCCGTTTTCCAATGAGGAAAAGAGCATGGGAGGCTGTCCGGCGCTGCACCATGACATTTTTACCAATGGCATCAACTATATCCGCCTCGCCTTTGACGTGGGGGATCTGAGGGAATATGCTCCCTACCTGGGGCTTTTGTCCGAACTCCTTGGAGGCGTGGACACAGACGACCACGACAAGCTGGAGCTGAGCAATGAGATGCTTCTCCATGCGGGCGGGTATTCTGTGAATATAGGATATTACAACAACAGGAAGAAACCGCAGTTTGATATGCTCATGGAAGTGACAGTGAAGGTTTTGTACCGGGAGACCGCTTCCATGATGGAAATTCTGCGCGAGATATTTACGACTTCCCATGTGGGAGATGAGAAGCGCCTGAGAGAGGTTATCGGCGAGAGCCGTTCCGGCAGGCAGGTGTCGTTGCAGTCGGCGGGACACAGCACGGCCGTGGGGCGGGCAATGTCGTATTTTCGGGATTCCGCCTATTACAGTGAGCAGTCGGGCGGCATCGGTTACTACGATTTCCTCTGCGATCTGGAGGAGCATTTTGACGAGAGGAAGGAAAATCTGGTACAGGTACTGGAGGAGCTTTTGAAAACGGTATTTACCAGGGAGCGTCTCCGCATCAGCCTCACAGCAGACGGGGAGGGGTACGGGGCGCTTGATGAAAATATTTCCGTTCTGCTGGACGGGCTCGGTCAGTCGGCAGAGAGACCGTCGGTGACGCCGGCCTGGGAGATTCCGGCCAGACAGAAAAACGAGGGCTTTGCCACGGCGGGCAAGGTTCAGTATGTGGCGAGGGCCGGATCGTATAGGGACAAGGACATCGCCTATAGCGGCATCTGTCGGGTAATGCGCACGATACTGAGTTATGATTACCTCTGGAACAGAGTCCGCGAAAAGGGCGGAGCCTACGGCGTGATGTGCAGTTTTTCCAGAGAGGGATACGGGTATATGGTGTCGTACCGCGATCCGAATCTGCCGGAGACGAATCAGGTATTTAAGGGAGTGCCGGACTATCTGCGCAGCTTTGAGGCAGACGAGCGGGAGATGATGAAATATATTATCGGCACGGTGAGCGATCTGGACACGCCACTGACGCCGAGGGCCAGGGGAACCCGTTCGTACAGCGCCTACATGACCGGTCTGACAGAGGAGGAGGTGCAGCGGGAGCGTGACGAGGTTCTGTCGGCTGACGGGGAGAAGATTCGCAAAATGGCGGAACTGATAGAGGCAATATTGTCGGACGGTTATATATGCGTGCTGGGAAGCGAGGAGAAGATAAAGCAGTCGGAGGATTTATTTGATACAGTGAGGACATTAGGTTGAAAAGAGGGGACAGAAGACATGGAAAAACAATTTAAGTCGGGTTTTGTCACACTGGTGGGCCGCCCCAACGTGGGGAAATCTACTCTGATGAACCGGATCATCGGACAGAAGATTGCCATTACTTCCAGCAAGCCGCAGACGACGAGAAACCGGATTCAGACGGTGTACCACGACGAGCGGGGACAGATCGTATTTCTAGACACGCCGGGCATACACAAAGCAAAGAATAAACTGGGAGAATATATGGTGAACGTGGCGGAGCGGTCGTTCCGTGATGTGGATCTGGTACTCTGGCTGGTGGAGGCCACGGATTTTGCAGGCAAGGGCGAGCGCCACATCGCCGAGGCGCTGGAGAAGGTGTCCGCGCCTGTCATTCTCGTGATGAATAAAATTGATACGGTGAAGAAGGAGGAACTCCTTCACTGCATCGACGTCTACAGGACGCTCCTTGATTTTGCGGAAATCGTTCCGGTCTCCGCAAAGACGGGCGAGTGCGTGGACGAGTTGCTGTCCGTCATGTTCAAATATCTTGAGGAGGGGCCGGCGTATTATGACGAGGAGACGGTGACAGACCAGCCGGAGCGCCAGATAGTAGCGGAGCTGGTGCGGGAGAAGGCGCTGCGTCTGCTGTCGGACGAGATACCCCACGGCATTGCCGTCTCGGTCGAGCAGATGAAAGAGAGGCCGGGGCGCGGGGGCCTGACGGACATCGACGCCACAATCGTCTGCGAAAAAGATTCCCACAAGGGTATCATCATCGGAAAGCAGGGAGCCATGCTGAAGAAAATCGGAAGCAGCGCCCGTAAGGAGATTGAAGATTTTTTACAGTGTCGGGTTAATCTGAAACTCTGGGTAAAGGTGCGCAAAGACTGGCGCGACAGCGACATACAATTGAAGAATTTCGGCTACCGCGACACGGAGTAGGCGGCGCTGGAATAAAGTGCCAGCATAGAGGCGGGCGACCGGGGAAATCCTACTGTCAGAGGAGAGAAAGAGAGATACGACAGGAGGAAGAAGGTCATGGAACAGGAAGAAGAATACTGGGAGAATTTTGTCCGCACGGGGCGGGTGGCAGATTATCTGGAGTATGCAAGGATGAGCCATACAAATTCGGTTAAAGAGGAGAGGGGACAGCGTGAAGGAACGAGTGACGGGGATGGTGCTCTCGGCAGCCGCCATCGGTGAACAGGATAAGCGCGTGGTTCTTCTGACGAAGGAGAGAGGGCGTATCGCCGCTTTCGCCAGGGGAGCGAGGCGTCCAAGGAGCCCCCTCTCGGCTTCCACAGAACCCTTTACCTTCGGGGAATTTTTTATCTACCGGGGGCGGGATTCCTATAGCATTGAACAGGTGGAGGTCAAAAATTTTTTTCCGGAGCTGAGGCGCGATCTGGACGCTCTCTACATGGCGCTCTACTTCTGCGAGGTGGCGTCTTATTTTACCAGAGAGGGCATGGAGGCGAAGACGGAACTGAACCTTCTGTATCTGTCCCTTCGGGCGCTGACTGTGCCATCGCTCCCCCGCAAACTGGTTCGTTACATATATGAATTCCGGATACTGGCCGTGGAGGGCGTGGCGCCGCGGATTTTTTCCTGCATACGGTGCGAGGGGACGGAAGGCCTCCATCATTTTCATGTGGGAGAGGCGGGGATCGTCTGCGACAGTTGTCACGACGGCCGGAGTGGTATCACGATTTCAGAGACGGCTATTTATACGCTTCAGCGCATTGTGTCGGCGCCGCTGGAGAAGCTTTACACTTTCTCCGTGAGCGACGGCGTACTGGCGGAGCTTGAGCAGGTGGTCGGGCGTTACTTCTCCGCCTCCACCGACCGGAAATTCCAGTCTCTTTCCATGCTGGAGTAAACGATTTTCCGCGGCAGAAAATCCCATGTGGGGATAATGGTATTTTTTCTTGAAAAATCCGCTTCAAAATAGTACAATAGGAAAAGAATTTATTTTGGAGGGTACGAATATGGAAAAGACGATGGAAAAGATTGTGGCGCTGGCAAAGGGCCGGGGATTTATCTATCCGGGCTCGGAGATTTACGGGGGGCTGGCCAACACATGGGATTATGGGAATCTCGGCGTGGAATTGAAAAATAATGTCAAAAAGGCCTGGTGGCAGAAGTTTATCCAGGAGAATAAATACAATGTGGGCGTGGACTGTGCGATTTTGATGAATCCGCAGACGTGGGTGGCCTCCGGTCATCTGGGCGGTTTTTCCGATCCGCTGATGGACTGCAGGGAGTGTCATGAGCGCTTCCGCGCCGACCAGCTGATTGAGGACTACGCCGAAGCGAACGGCGTGGATCTGGGCGGTTCTGTGGACGGCTGGGACAAGGAAAAAATGGAGGCGTTTATCCGCGAGCACGAGGTGGCCTGTCCGAGCTGTGGGAAGCATAATTTTACGGAGATACGCCAGTTTAATCTGATGTTCAAGACATTCCAGGGCGTGACGGAAGACGCCAAAAACACCGTATATCTTAGGCCGGAGACGGCGCAGGGCATCTTTGTGAATTTTAAAAATGTCCAGCGGACTTCAAGGAAGAAAGTCCCCTTCGGTATCGGGCAGATCGGAAAATCGTTCCGCAATGAGATCACGCCGGGCAATTTTACGTTCCGCACCCGCGAGTTTGAGCAGATGGAGCTGGAATTTTTCTGCGTGCCGGACACAGATCTTGAGTGGTTCGCTTATTGGAAGGAATTCTGCATCAACTGGCTGAAGGCGCTCGGACTGAAAGAGGACGAGATGAGAGTCCGCGACCATGACAAGGAGGAGCTTTCCTTCTACAGCAAGGCCACCAGCGATATTGAATTTTTGTTCCCGTTTGGCTGGGGCGAGCTCTGGGGCATTGCCGACCGCACCGATTACGATCTGACACAGCACCAGAACACCTCCGGCGAGGACATGAGTTATTTTGACGACGAGCGCAGGGAAAAATATGTGCCATATGTCATTGAGCCCTCCCTGGGAGCCGACCGCGTGACGCTCGCATTTCTCTGCAGCGCCTATGACGAGGAGGAGATCGGCGAGGGAGATGTGCGCACGGTGCTGCATTTTCATCCGGCGCTCGCTCCTGTTAAAATCGGTGTTCTACCGCTGTCGAAGAAATTGAACGAGAAGGCGGAAAAGGTCTATGAGGAGCTGAGTCGGGAGTATAACTGCGAGTATGACGACCGGGGCAATATCGGCAAGCGGTACCGCAGACAGGACGAGATCGGCACGCCGTACTGCGTGACGTATGATTTTGATTCGGAGGAGGACGGCATGGTGACGGTGCGCGACCGGGATACCATGGAGCAGGAAAGAGTTAAGATAAGCGAGTTAAAGGATTATTTTGCGGATAAGTTTACATTCTGATTCGTGAGAGAACAACGGCGGAGGGATGTCTATGCGCAGGCGGAATTATGATAGAAAACAGATAGCCGTCATTGTACTGATAAGCGCTGTCATGCTGGCGGCCGCTGCCTTTCTGAATTATATGGAAAGGGAGGGAGCCAGAGAAGCGTCTTCTACTCAGGCGGCAATTTCGTCCCCTGCGGCTGCGGCGGCCACAGAAGGGGCGGTGAGGCCTGTGCCGACGCCGGACGCCACGGAGCGGATAGCCACTTATCTGCAGGGGCCGAAGTCCTGGAAGGCGCGCAGGGAATGGTCGGGCCGCTGGGGAACGGAGTACTATGACGGCGGCTCCTTTGGGGGCTTTGGCTGCGGCCTGTGCTGTATGGCCAATATTTATTGCAGTCTGACGGATTACCGCTGTTCGCCTCTGGACATGTACCGCTATGCCATGAAAGAGAGCATGTATGCGGGCGGCGGCGCCATTGACTGGGGCTATATGAAGGATACGATGACGGCGGCCGGTTTTACCTGTAACGTGGGCAGAAAACCGTCCCGATATGAAGACTTTCAGGATATTGTGAAAAAATCCATGGCCTGCATCGTGGTAGTCAGCAGCAGGGACAGCACATGCTATTGGAAAAATACGCCGGGCCACTATGTGACGCTGTTTTTATATGACGAAAATACAGACAGGATATTTCTGGCGGATTCCGGCGAACCGGCCCATAACCGCCACTGGGTGCCTCTGAAGAAAATATATCGCTCCCTGAAGACCGCCAATAACTGGCAGTACATGGCGGTGGTTTCCTATGATGAAAAGAGAGATGGCTGGAAGCACACAAAAATCAGCGGCAGATGTATACTGCCGCCGCAATATAAATGAATGTTATGAAGAACGTGTCTGCCATCACGCCTCTATATAGCCGATTCCAAGGCAGTTCGGGCCGATATGGGTTCCCACAACCGGGCCGATACATGTAATGAAGATCTCATTGGTGACGCCGGCTTCCACTAATTGATGCCGGAATGCCTCCGCCCGCTCCGGTGCATTGGAGTGGCCGATGACAAGCTTGTACGAAGGATCGGCGGGGCGTTCGGTCAGTTTGTTGATGAGCCACTGGTTGCAGGATTTTTTCCCTTTTACTTTATCAATTGGTTTGGCGCCGTCGGCGACAACCTGCACGACCGGATGCAGCTTCATCAGTCCTCCGATCAGAGCGGCGCTCTTGGAAATGCGTCCGCCCCTCTTTAAATATTCCATGGTATCAATCACGATATAAGTCATAGTGCGCGGGAGGATATCCGTGATTTTCTTTGTGATTTCCTCTGCGCTCATGCCGCTGTCCCGCATGGTGACAGCCGTTTCAATCAGGAGCGCCTGGCCCATGGCTCCGTTTTCACAGTCAATCAGGTGGAGAGAGGGTGAGTTTATATTTTCTGCAGCGGTGGCGGCCGACTGGAACGTGGCGCTCATGTGCCTGGAGAACAGAATGGCTACTACGTCGTCTCCGGCCTCAATGTAGCGGCGGAAAATCTCCTCAAAATCATATGGATTAACGGCGGCAGTGGAGGGAGCGTCGCTGCTCGTCTCCAGTTTTTCATAGAACTCCTCGTTGGACAATTCAATGCCGCACTTGTAGTCTTTTTCGCCAAAACGGACGGTAAGGGGCATGATGTCGATCGAGAGTTCCTTTGCATGTTCCATAGTCAAATCGCACAGGGTATCTGTGATAATCCGTATCATAGCAGTCCTCCATTTTGTTTTTCTTTATTTTTTGCACAATATTCCACAACGGCCGACAGCCTGTGTGTGATAAACTTATTATAGAAGTCCGAGAGGTATTTTGTCAAATATAAAATATGAGAGGGGGCGGGAATTGAAAGGAAATGGAAAATTTACCATTTTTCAGAAAAAAGTCCTTTTCTAACATCTTTTTTTATGTTACAATATTCACAGCGACTTTAGAACAGGGAAAGCAGAACGAGGGTTTTCCCCACAATAAGTCAAAATCAATACTATAATCAGGAGGAATTATAAACATGGCTAAATGGGTTTATAAGTTCAATGAAGGCGATGCTTCAATGAGAAACCTGCTTGGTGGTAAGGGTTGTAACCTTGCTGAGATGACCGGTCTGGGAATGCCGATCCCTCAGGGATTTACTGTTACGACAGAGGCCTGCACCGAGTATTACAACAGTGGCAAACAGATCACAAAAGAGATTGAGGATCAGATTTTTGAGGCCCTGACATGGTTGGAGGGCGTCAATGGCAAAAAGTTTGGCGATACCGAGGATCCGTTGCTGGTATCTGTACGTTCGGGTGCCCGCGCATCTATGCCGGGTATGATGGATACCATCTTAAACCTTGGCCTGAATGATATTGCCGTAGAGGGCTTTGCAAAGAAGACAGGCAATCCGAGATTTGCATACGATTCCTACCGCCGTTTCATACAGATGTACTCTGACGTCGTTATGGAAGTGCCAAAGAGCTTCTTTGAGAAGAAGATCGACGAGATGAAGGAAAAACTGGGCGTGACCTATGATACTGAGCTGACTGCCGAGAACTTAAAGGAGCTGGCAGAGCAGTTTAAAGATGTATACAAAGAGGCGATGAACGGCGAGGAGTTCCCGCAGGAGCCGAAGGATCAGCTGATGGGTGCGGTAAAAGCCGTATTCCGTTCCTGGGACAACCCCCGCGCAATCGTATACCGCCGTATGAATGATATTCCGGGCGACTGGGGTACTGCCGTAAACGTGCAGACCATGGTATTCGGTAACAAGGGAGACACCTCCGGTACAGGCGTTGCCTTTACCCGTAACCCGTCCACCGGCGAGAAGGGTATCTTCGGTGAGTACCTGATTAATGCACAGGGCGAGGACGTGGTTGCCGGCGTTCGCACACCGCAGCCGATCACCCAGTTGGAGAAAGACCTTCCGGACTGCTACAAGCAGTTTATGGAACTGGCTATGAATCTGGAGAACCACTTCCACGATATGCAGGATATGGAATTTACAATTGAGGAGGGCAAGCTGTACTTCCTCCAGACTCGTAACGGCAAGAGGACGGCTCCGGCCGCTATCAAGATTGCCTGCGACCTGGTAGACGAGGGACAGATCACTCCGGAGGAAGCAGTGTGCCGTATTGAGGCAAAATCATTAGACCAGCTGCTTCACCCGACCTTTGACGCAGATGCTTTGAAGGCAGGCAAAGTAATTGGTTCCGCACTTCCGGCTTCTCCGGGCGCCGCTGCCGGTAAGGTAATGTTTACCGCAGACGATGCCAAGGCAGCAGGAATTGGCGGCAGGGGCGAGAGAGTTATTCTGGTTCGCCTTGAGACCTCTCCGGAGGATATTGAGGGTATGCACGCTGCTCAGGGTATTCTGACCGTGCGCGGCGGTATGACAAGCCATGCAGCCGTAGTTGCCCGCGGTATGGGTACCTGCTGTGTATCCGGTTGTGGAGAGATTGAGATCAATGAAGATGAGAAATGGTTCAAACTTGGCGGAAAGACCTTCCACGAGGGAGACTATATTTCCTTAGATGGTACGACCGGTAAGATCTATGATGGCGACATCAAGACTGTGGAGGCTTCTATCGGCGGCGATTTCGAGAGAATTATGAACTGGGCCGACGAGTACAGAACTCTGAAGGTTCGCACCAACGCAGACACACCGGCAGATACGGCCAACGCAGTGAAACTTGGCGCAGAGGGTATTGGTCTCTGCCGTACAGAGCATATGTTCTTTGGCGAGGACAGGATCCCGAAATTCCGCCGCATGATTCTTTCTGACACCGTAGAGCAGAGAGAGGAAGCGTTGAAGGCTATCCTGAAGTTCCAGAAGGCAGACTTCAAGGCTATGTATGAGACGCTGGAGGGCAAGCCGATGAACGTCCGTTTCCTGGATCCGCCTCTGCATGAATTTGTTCCGACAGAGGAAGACGACATCAAGGCTCTGGCAGCAGACATGGGACTTTCCGTAGAGGAAGTTAAGAACCGCTGCGACGCCCTTCACGAGTTCAACCCGATGATGGGACACCGTGGCTGCCGTCTTGCTGTAACATATCCGGAGATTGCCAAGATGCAGACGCGTGCCGTAATGGAAGCTGCCATTGAGGTAAAAGAGGAAAAAGGTTATGATATCGTTCCGGAGATCATGATTCCGTTAGTAGGCGAGAAGAAAGAGTTAAAATATGTAAAAGACTTCGTGGTTGAGGTCGCAGAGGCAGTGAAGAAGGAGAAAAATTCGGATATCGAGTATCACATCGGTACGATGATTGAGATTCCTCGTGCGGCTCTGACAGCAGACGAGATAGCCGAGGAGGCAGAGTACTTCTCCTTTGGTACGAACGACCTGACACAGATGACATTTGGCTTCTCCCGTGATGACGCCGGCAAGTTCCTGGATTCCTATTATCAGGCAAAGATTTACGAGTCGGATCCGTTTGCACGTCTGGATCAGAACGGCGTGGGACAGCTGGTTAAGATGGCGGCAGAGAAAGGACGCAAGACACGTCCGGATCTGAAACTGGGCATCTGCGGCGAGCACGGCGGAGATCCGTCTTCCGTTGAGTTCTGCCACAAAGTAGGATTGAACTATGTATCCTGCTCCCCGTTCCGTGTGCCGATTGCACGTCTGGCAGCAGCACAGGCAGCGATTACCAACAAGTAATGCACGGTAAGGTCGGAATGATATAAAGTATTAAAACAAGGAACTCCTGCGTACGGATATGGTATGCAGGAGTTTTTTGAGGATAATTTTTTAGAAAAAGTTACAAAAGCAGTTATCAATAGTTAATTAGATTTTAGAGATTGGAGAAAAGATATGAAGAAAAGAAAATTTTTAGTATTGGCAATGTGTATTGCAATGATTTTTTCAACAGTTATAGTATTAAACACAACGAATGTTGAAGCGAAGGCAACAAAAAAAGCCTTAAAATATTTAAAAGGAACATGGCATACAAATAACAGGCCAGGATATAAGGTTAAATTCACCAAGAACTATGTGAAATACTATGCTGATTATGACAGTAATTTTAATCAGCTACCTAATAAAAAACTTGGTAAGTTAGAGTTTAAGTATAAGATTGTTTTCACAAAAAAGAAAAAAGGAAAATGGATAATCAAAGTCAAGACAAGGAAAGGGACATATTATTATTTTAGGACATCGGATGTTGATAAGAAGATTTTAGATTACCGGGGTAAACTTAAAGATGGCAATACATATTCTGGTTCATCCAGCTTAGAGAAATGGAAATAGAAAAGTATAGAGAAATAAGGCTAACGTTCAATTAACGAGCGTTAGTCTTATTTTTATGCGGAGGGAGAGTAAATGAAAAGAATATCTAATCAGTTTAGGGATAGGAGTATTGATAATCAACATTATTTACAATGAACCGCTCCGGCGTCTCAGATTCTATCCCATTTTCTCAAGACGGTAGGAAGTAATCTGCTTGGCTTTCATCGTTTTAAAGAGGGGAGCATAACTAATCAATGGAAAGTCTCTTTTGCCGTTTTTTTTTCATTGTAGTGACAAAAAATGAACTTGACTATATATGAATATCCAAGTATAATTCAAAAAATCATGTGCAAATATTTATACATTAAGAATATCAGGAGGAAACATATGGAACAGGTTGGTTTCCGTAGTATGTAAAGTCTGCAAATAAAAAGTCAAGAAGAAATTTGTGAACTTTGAAAATTTTATACAGGTTGAATAAAAAGCACAAAA
>CANRFJ010000016.1 GCA_947629865.1 uncultured Lachnospiraceae bacterium
TGGATGATGATATAAAACCAAAAAAATATATCGGGAGATGTATTGACAAATTTCAAATTTTGAGATAGGAGGAATAAATTATGGAAATACTAGAAGAAATAAGAGAGAATTTTGCTTCAATACGAAATGGAGCAAGAGAAATTAAGTCATTGTCCAAGGAATATCCAGCAATGGTTATACGAGATGGGGGAGGCTATGGAGTGATAGTGGCCTTTGACGATGAGAGAGATATTTATGAAAAATTTGCGAATAGTAGATTATATACTGCATTCCTTGCGATCGGTGGAACAGAGAAGAAATATCTTATACTTAGTTGTGCGTTGGATAGTTTGCGGTATGAATTTGCTGCTGTGTGTGCTCAATTTGTAGAGCCAGGACCTAATGGTATAAACCGAAGTAATCTCATGCGGGATCCGTTAGCTTGGTGGAAAAGATGGCGTGAACTTATGGGAAATGCAATTTATGATAAAGAGGCATATAGTGTTGTTGCTGAAATGATAGTTTTAGATCAATTATATGCTAATGATGATACGGTGGAATGGGCAGCTGTAAATTCTGGGAGCCATGATATTGAAGGATGCAAAATTGATTATGAAGTTAAATCAACAATTAAGCGTTATGGTGCAACAGTTACCATTGCAGGACAACATCAACTTCAGAGTATTAAAAGGCTGCAACTATATTTTTGCAGATTAGAGCAATCAAAGAATGGAGTATCTATTAATGATATGGAGGATAAATTAGTTGCCCGTGGATATGATAAAGATAAGTTAGAGAAACAGTTGGATCGACTTGGATATGAATGTGGTGCAAGTATTCGAGATAAAAAGTATAAAGTATTAGAAAAAAGGAAGTATGAAGTGGATAATAAATTTCCTAAGATTACAAAAGATTCATTTAAGGACGACCATATTCCAAAGTCGGTAACTCAGATTACATATACAATTGATTTAGATGGCTTGGAGTATACTGAATGGTAATTTGGAGAGAATAAAATGTTTAGAGTAATTGAGTCCTTTAGTGGTATTGGAAGTCAGGCAAAGGCATTAACAAGGATAGGAAGACCTTTTGAAATTATAAATACTGTTGAGTGGGATATAAATGCAATATTAGCTTATTGTATGATACATAAGGGAAGAATTGAAGCGAATAAATATAATGATATTTCAGATGATGAGGTAACGGAGTTTCTAAAAAACCTTTCGCTGAGCAATGATGGGAAAAAGCCTATGAACAAAGAGGCTTTTAAGCGTATGCCCATGAACTTAAAGAGAAAGGTATATGCCGCAATAAAAGAAACTAAAAATTTAGGAAGTATAACCAATATCAATGGAAGTGATATGCCGGAAAATATTGACTTATTTACATATTCATTTCCGTGTCAAGATCTATCGCTGTGTGGTTGTTGGCATGGAAACAAAAGTGGGATTGCAAGAGATGCGCATAACCGTTCTGGTATGCTTTGGGAAATAGAACGAATACTATTAGAGATGGATGATGAGGGCAAAGAACTGCCACGTTTTTTGCTTATGGAAAATGTGACTAATATATTATCCAAACTAAATGAGGAAGATTTCGGGGATTGGAAGGCAACATTGGAAGGTTTGGGATATTATAATAAAATTTACCGATTAAATTCAAAAAATTTCGGAATTCCCCAAAAACGAGAGCGGGCGTATATGATAAGTGTTTTGTGCCATAAAAATCGAGCGATAATTAAAGAATTAGAAGAATATTTTGACAAGCATAATTTAGAGGAAGCTGAAGCATCACGGCTAAAACAAAGAGATTTACAATTAAAGGATATTTTGTGTTTGGATTATAAAAATATTCCTAAATATAAAGCGGAAGCAGATGCAAGCAAACCAAATGATACTCCTTCAAGAAAGAAAATTCTTGAAGATAATGATATATTATATGATGGCAAAAGTATAAATGAGATAGTTGTTAATACAGTGACTACAAAACAGGACAGAAATCCAAATTCAGGTCTGATTATGTATAAAAATTGGGCTAGGGGTAAAACCAAATGGAGATATTTAACTCCTAGGGAGTGTTTTAAATTAATGGGATTTGATGAGGAGGATTTTGACAAAGTAATCAGTGATAATCCAATGGTGACGAAAAATAGGAGTTTATATTCAACAGAAAAGCTTATAAAAATGGCAGGCAATAGTATTGTGGTAGATGTTTTGGAAGCCATATTTAGGCAGATACTAGAAATTAATGTGGAGATATTAGGAGAGCGTGATTGACAGTAATCAAAAAAATTAACACAATATATTATGTATCCTAATGGTAAGAGTGATAAAATGATTTTGGCTTTTCATTTGTTGCAGGGGGAAAGAAGAAATGACAGATGTTCTAACAAAAGCGCAGCGACATAAGAATATGAAAAACATTCGTGGAAAAGATACGCAGATTGAGGTCACTTTGAGGAAAGCATTATGGGAAAAGGGCTACAGATATCGAAAAAATTATAAAAAACTTCCAGGGAGTCCGGATATTGTTCTGACGAAATATAAAATAGCAATATTCTGCGACGGTGAGTTTTTTCATGGGAAAGACTGGGAAGTATTAAAACCACGGTTGAAAAGAAGCAACAATAGCGAATTTTGGATAGATAAGATTACTCGTAATAGAGAGCGCGACGATGAAATAAATAAGCGTTTATTATTCGAGGGATGGACTGTAATCAGATTTTGGGGAAATGATATAAAGAAGAAAACAGATGAATGCGTAAAAGTTATTGAAGAAACGATTCAGGATATTATGTTTGATAATTTGGACTTGGACTAAAGATGAAAACGTATAACAGGATTATGGGGCAATGAATTATCGTATGGAAATTGTAGACGATAAGGACGAAAGAGGACTCGTGGTTTCATTTCCGGAACTTCCAGGATGTATTACTTGTGGCGGCAGTGTAATGGGGTGTTTTTTCACTTGAGCGGCAGTTTGGTAGTAAGTTAAGAAGTTGTTTATTTATCTATTGCAATGCAAAAATAAAGTGTATACAATACAGTTAGAATGAATCCGAGGAGATGATTGCAATGACAAAGGTAGAAATAGATGTACCGGAGGAAATTGTGCCATATATAGTATTAGAGGACAAGGACGCACAAATCATAAGAAATGCAATGCTCGTTTATCCGTATATTAAAAGCGGTGTCATCTCTCATGGAAAGGCAGCAGAAATGCTGGGGCTTCATAAGATTGACTTGATTACATTGTATGGCAAATTAGATCTGCCGTATTTTGATGAAACAGGGGAAGAACTTGAAGAAGATTTGGCGGTCTTGAAAAAATTGAGAGGCGCGACTGTATGATAATTGTTTCAGATAACACACCGATTATTTCGTCGATGAAAGCAGGACAGTTGGAATGGAAAGCAGATTATGCGATTAGTAAATATGGCATTATGCGAGGGAATATGTGTTGAAATGCTAGGGGCTAATTAAAAGCGATTTGGATAATGAGGAATATGGGGGATGGCAGTTGTGGAAGAATATCAAAACATCTATATGACGAAAGAGGATAAAGTCTTTGAATATTTTAAATCTGTTATTCAAGCTGTAAAAAAGACACGCTGTATAAAAATAAAATGCGAAAAGATAACAGAAGAATTGCAACAAGCAATTGCCAGTGAGAATCAGGAACATATGAGAAGTGTTCTGCAAAAATATATGCATAAGTATATAAAGGAGTTGGAACTTTCTCCGTACATAAAAATAGTCTATATCCATAAAGAAGATTATGAGAGATTAGCAATGGAAGATATAAAAACCCAGCTTTGGTTTATGATTGGATTTGTTTATGATTATGAGGCAAAACGGAGTGTGGCAAAGGAAATTATAAAAAAATGTTTAGAAAAAACCTTGAATCAAAAGGAGGGATTTGGCAAGGAGGAAATAGCATTTTTTCTTAGATAGAGGATATAGTGTATAAGGACAATGGCAATTTGTGAAGTTCCAAAGCCGGCTTATAATCGAACTTTATATAACGATTATGGACTTTTGTGAATCCTCAAATGGTTTTTTACTATATTTTGAATGTAAATATAAGATTCGGGGGTAACGTCTAAAATGTTAGATGGAGAAAATGGGAGATTTATAGGAATAAGTAGTCTTATAAAGGCTTTTTATAAGCAATGGGAACCGTATGCAGAGCAATGGAGGATACTAGAAAAGAACGTAAGAAGTATTGTTCGGGAATTTGCAGAAAAAATAAAACCTGTGAGAGCGTTTTATATTCTGGCACAACATCAATTTACATATTGGAAACCATTATATGCTGAAGAAGTTGAAAGAATAGTTGCTGCGCGTGATGTGAATGAATACCTTGCAGAGAAAATTGAGGATAAATTATTTATTGATTACGATATGCTGTGCAGTGAGATGATTCAATCAGAATTATTATCAGATACAAATAGGGCGATATTAAAGCAAAGTGTTCAGGCGATGAATATCGGGTTGTATGATTTGACGTTAGTTGGAGTTGTTGCTGTTTTCGATGGGGTTTTGTCGGTTGTAACAAATGATGATTCTACGCAACTTTACAAGAGGCTTAATAAAATTGAAAGTAAACTAAAAGATTTACCCGATGAGGAGTGGGAGTTGTTAGATGAGTCAGATATAACCGCTTTTGGAATATATATTACATGGACGGAATCAATGAAAGGATTTCATAAACGTAGTGAGTTCAGTATACCGGAAACAGAACCTAAGGATTTGAATAGACACTGGATTGCACATGGAAGAAAAACAATTATTGCAACAAAATTAGATTGTTGTAAAATGATAAATGCTTTATACGGACTAATTTATCTTGGAACATCAATTCATGAATAGAATGGTTTGGGAAAGAATGGGATGAAGCTTACATTGTATGGCAAATTAGATCTGCCGTATTTTGATGAAACAGGGGAAGAACTTGAAGAAGATTTGGCGGTCTTGAAAAAATTGAGAGGCGCGACTGTATAATAGTTGATTCAGATACCGCCCGGATTATTTCATTGATGAAAGAAGGACAGTTTGAATCGATTAGATGTCGGGGACGAGAGAGGTAAAATTATGTCAGTTTTATATGTAATTGGCAATGGCTTCGATCTACATTTTGGATTGAAAACTTCACCTCAAGATTTTCAGGATATTCTTACGAAAAAACAAATATATAATGAAACGGATAACGCATATGATGTTTTGCATACATATGGGGTAAACTGGAGTGAATATGAGCAGTCATTAGCAGAAATTGATTTAGATGAAATTGAAGATCAAAATATTATTGGGCCTGATTACTCATCCGATCACGAATTCGACCGATATGGTGGGATTGTTAATATGCAAATGTATGTGGATAGTATCAATGAAGCAATTTCTTCTGCATTAAGTGATATGGTACAAGCAGCAAATGAGGAGGTTGGAGAGAGAAGTTCATTAGGAGAACGCTATCAATTATTTAATCCAGAGGATGCTATACTGAGTTTTAATTATACATCTACTGTTGAATGTCTATTTGATTTACCTGATAATATTCCAATACTCCATATACATGGTTTTCATGAAGCAGGGGAACCATTGATATTTGGATATAAATTCGGGGAAGAAGATTATCAAAGGAAAATGGAACCAAATGAGGAAGACAGTGATTATTATATTAATCAGCAAAGAGCGATAATATATGAATTTTACAAAAGCCAAAAGAAGGTTATGCAAATGACTATTTTAAATGATTTTTTACATTGCTGTAGTGGAATCAATAAAATAGTTGTTTTGGGACACTCTATGGGACAGGTAGATTCAGATTATATGGAGCAAATAGAGCGAACGATTCATCCGGATGAATGGGAAATTTACTTTCATGATAGCAATGATGTAAAAGTAAATTCAAAAAATTATTCCTTTGTACATAAAATCTATTTTTCTGAATGGTAACATTTTGGCTATGGAAAATCAGAATGAGAGGGTTATCGTAATGAGAGTATTATATAGCGCATCGGATGGACTCACACAAGTACTGGTGCAGTAAACTCTTAAAAAGGCGTGGTGCTAAATCCTAGAGACGATGGCTCTCAAATACGCATAAATCATGTGACAAAAGCATAAAATTTTAAGAGAAAGTTGTATTGACTTTCTGCCTTGTGTCTGCTAGAATAATAGCACAAGGAAAGTTTACCACTGACCGATATGTGGTATATAAATGGTCGGGTTGAAAGTTTACCGCTGACCAATATGCGGTATATAAATGGTTGGGTTGAAAGTATAGTCCTTCGCCGTAAGGCGGAGGACTTTTCAGTAATGAGGACAGACCAATGAAGAAAACAGGCTTTTATATTATCAAAAATAAGTTTTTCAATGATATGTCAGATCCTTATTTGAAAGGAAATAAAGCGGGGAACAGGCCGCATTATTATTGCTTTGAAGATACGAGTACTGGGATATACTGGATGATACCGTTGTCCAGCCGAATTGACAAATACAGACGGATTATGGAGAAAAAAGAAAAAGCCGGAAAACCTTGCGACATTCTTCATATTGTCAAACTGGACGATAATAGGGAGAGCGCATTTCTGATACAGGATATGTTCCCCATAACGGACGAGTACATAGAACGTGAATACACAATTGCCGGAAATCATCTGATGTTGACGAGTGAACATACTGCCAGAGAGATTGAACAAAAGGCGAGAAAAGTCATGGGTATGTTGAAGCGCGGTATCAAATTCACGCCAACGCAACCGGATGTTATGGCAATATTAGAAAAATTGAAGGGAAATAGATAATTTCCCTTGGTAGTGTAATCAGTACAGGATGTTGACACCATGTAGGTATGGCAGTCAAGGGAAAAATCTGTGATACCTTTTGAAACCTATTTCTTGATTATTTTCTCACTATACCTTATAATGTGAACTGTGATTAGGATGCCTTTAATTGTTGGCTTAGCAATTTTTTCGTGCACTTCGTTTGAATTTGAGTTCAATCTTTCAGAGAAAGTAAAGGCAAAGACTTGTATGAAAGGAAGAATGATTATAATGATGATTGCATGTATTAAAATGGTGGTTGTGGGCGTTTGTGGAGTGTGCCCTGCTAAGTCAATTTAGATAAGGACTAAACGCCAAGGGGTTCAAATCCCCTGCACTCCATTTAAGTAGGCTGCTTGCAAAGGCAGCCTTTTCTTAGAGGGGTAAAATATATTTTTGTAGTTATAAAGGAAAATAATTATGAAAGGATGTGATTCTCATGCCAGGATTTCAATGTCCATATTGTTCCATGATGAGCCCCAAGACAAATGATACCTTCCGAACGAGAGTGCCATCTTTTGAGAGTGACACTCCTTATGTGGGAAGTTACTATGATTCGGCGTGTGAGCTTTCTTTTTTCTATTGTCCTAATTGTCATCAGTACACCATTAGCGTGGAGGGCAAGGGCGAGAAAGTAAAGAATCTTAAAATGAATATCCGACCGCAATCCTTTGCGAAGCAGTATCCGGAGTATATACCTGCCGCGATCCGGCAGGACTATGAAGAAGCCTGTGCCATTGTTGATCTGAGTCCAAAAGCCTCGGCGACTCTGTCGCGACGTTGTTTACAGGGAATGATACGGGATTTCTGGGGGATTAACGAATCAAATCTCCACAAGGCAATCGAAGCCCTGAAGGGAAAGGTGCCGGATATTCAGTGGCGGGTGATTGATGGAGTCAGGAAAATAGGTAATATTGGCGCACACATGGAAAAAGATATTAATCTTATTGTAGACATCGAACCAAGCGAAAGCGAAAAACTTTTGAAGCTCATTGAGCACTTGTTGGAACAGTGGTACATAAGCCGCCATGAGCAGCAAAGACTTTACAACGATATAATTGAAATGGATGAAAATATGCAATCGGAGAGGAGAGAAGGAGAGCGCTAAAAGGAGTGTTATTGATTTTCGATAGTTGCTATGATATAATTTGTTGTTGGAATTTATTAAAATAATTACTGCTCAAGCCACAAAGAAACACTTTTAACGTGCTGCGGGCTATGAAGGCAAAAACCAGGGAGGTCTGTAAATGATTACTTTTATAATTGGTTTACTGTTGCTTTTAATTGGCGGTGCGGTTTACGGCGCTGTTTGTCAGCGAATCTTCAAGCCGGATGATAGAAAAACCCCCGCCGTAAGATTGAATGACGGCGTTGATTACGTTCCGATGAAGAAATGGAAAAACAGCCTGATACAGCTTTTGAATATCGCGGGGACAGGGCCTATTCTCGGGCCGATACAGGGTATTCTTTTTGGGCCTATTGCATTTATTACAATACCGATAGGCTGTGTTATCGGTGGGGCGTTCCATGACTATATGAGCGGAATGATCTCGCTCAGGAACGACGGCGCCCAGATGCCGCTGCTTATACGAAAGTATATAGGCAAGCATATGTATCTTATATACAATATTTTCGTCTGCCTTTTAATGCTGCTTGTCGGCGCAGTTTTCATATACACGCCCGGCGATTTATTCGTTACCCAGATATTAAATACAGACAATGGCATTTCAAGCCCGATTATATGGATAGTCTACGGTGCAATTTTTGCTTATTACATTGTTGCGACTCTCTTTCCCATTGACAAAATCATAGGCAGAGTATACCCGATTTTCGGCGGTATTCTTATTTTGTCTGCAATAGGCGTATTTATAGGTCTGTTTGTAAACGGCTATCCGCTTGACGAGCTGTGGAATGTAGGCGTTTCCGGCGTACACCCCAAGGGGCTTCATTTTATACCGATATTCTTTGTAACCGTCGCCTGCGGAATCGTTTCGGGCTTTCACTCCACGCAGTCAACCCTGATTTCGCGCACGATGGCGCATGAAAAAGAGGGGCGCATGACATTTTACAATATGATGATACTTGAGGGATTTATAGCCATGATTTGGGCGGCTGCGGCTATGGGAGTTATGAATCTCGGTCTTGCCGGAGCCGATACGTCGGCTACTAACGTAGTCGGCATCGTTGCCACTAATTTATTGGGCCCCATCGGCGGGATAATCGCGATAACCGGAGTCATAATACTGCCTATCACATCGGGCGACACGGCGTTGAGATCGCTTCGTCTTATGACATCCGATGCGCTGCACATTGATCAGTCGAAAAAGCGCAATCGGCTGCTCGTATCGCTCGCAATATTTTTGGTAGTCGCCGTCCTGCTGGTATTTTCAAAAATGAACGCTGATGGCTTCAATATACTGTGGCGGTATTTTGCATGGGCAAATCAGACTATTGCCGTATTTGCGTTCGCCATGATTGCGATTTATATGATAAAGCACAAGCAGCCGTTTCTTTTGTCGCTTATCCCCGGAATGTTTTATATGTTCATTATATCGAGCTTTATATTGAACGCCGAAATCGGATTCAATCTGCCGTGGATAGTAAGCTATATAATCGGGGGCATTTTAACAGTCGCATATGGGGCGGCGGTTATAATATTTGGAAAGAAGCGCGCAGAATGATTATTATGGGCACACACAGTGCACAGCAATCAGGCACACCAGAAATATCACGTTGTACAAGGTGAATCGGGCCACATATTTTCCCTTTTGGGCGCCCTGCGTCTTCCCGTAATATTCCAGGGAAATGACGCTTGCCATGGAAGCGATCAGCGTACCCAGGCCGCCCACATTGACGCCCGTCAGCAGCTCTGCGCCATTGGAAGTAAATTTTGAGAGAATGATGGCGGTAGGGACATTGCTCAGAAGCTGGCTCAGCGCAACTCCGGCAAAAAATTCATTTCCCGATACGAGGGCTTGCAGGTGTTGACCGATCCACGATATGTCGGCGAGATTTCCCACTACCACAAACAGCACGACAAATTTTCCCAGCAGGGCATAATTTACCGCGCGGAAAAGTCTCCGGTTGGCTGCCGCCAGCCCCACCGCCACAACGGCCAGCATGATTCCGTAGTGTATGACGTCCATTACCGCGCAAATACAGATTAGAAAAAGAAACAGGTAGACTGCCGTGAGGTATTTCCTTTTTCCGGCGGCTCCGGTTTCTTTTTGTGCGAAGGTTTTGCGGACATGAACCGCAGCCTTGCCCTGCGCGTCGCACAGGACGAAGACGGCCAGCAGCGCTGCCGAGGCCAGGGCATATGGAAGAACCGCCCGAGTGAAGGACGGCAGGCCCAGGTGATAGTGTTGATACAGATATACATTTTGCGGGTTTCCAATAGGAGTCAGCATACTTCCCAAATTGGCGGCAATGGTCTCCAGGACGATTACTTTTATCAGTTTGTCGCTCCGGCCCACCGTGTGAAATACCTGTATGGTAAAGGGAACCATGATGATCAGTCCTACGTCGTTGGTGACAAGCATACTCAGAAAAAAGATCGACATGACGACGGACATCATGAGCAGGCGGAGAGTGCTCGCTTTTTGTATCAGGCGGGAAGCTATTCTGTCAAAATACCCCAGACTGTCAAAGCCCGCCACTACCGCCATGAGGCAAAACAAAATTGCCAGTGTGCCAATGTCTATCTTATCTATTATATATCTGTAAACAAACAATTCTTTCATAGTATTCCCCGTGCTCCGCAGTATCTTTTGTAAAATCACATTAGCACATTTCCGGGCGTGAGTCAATTGGCCGCCGTCCGTTGACATGCCGGAACCGACCATGTATAATAGTAGTCTGAGACGGGCAATGTCTTGCAGGAGATATAAATAGAGGAGGATAGTTATGAAAAAAAGATTTGTTATCACATTATTCGCGGTGGTATTGTGTCTGACAGGCGTACTGTCAGATGGCGCTCAGACAGAGGCTGCGAAGAAAATGAAATTAAGCCGGACAAAACTTTCCCTGAAAAAAGGAAAGTCAAAAACCCTGAAGGTAAAAAATGTAAAAAAGGGACAGAAAATCGTCTGGAAATCAAGTAAAAAGAAAGTGGCGACGGTTTCTAAAAAGGGAAAAGTAAAGGCAAAAAGAGCCGGCAGGACGGTTATTACCGCAAAGATCAAAAAGAAGACGCTCCGGTGCAGAGTGACAGTAACGGATAAAAAAGGAGATGCATCAAGGAAGAAGCCGGAGAGAACGCCCGCGCCGGGCTCTGTGGACGCCACACCCACGCCGGGCCTGACGCCCACGCCCGCGCCGGGCCTGACGCCCATGACGGCGCAGCAGAAGGCAAAAGCGTCCCTGATTGAACACATAATCACCTATGGCAAGGTAAATTCCAATGGGGGCAAAGTCATCACGGAGTCCTATGCCGAGGGAACAAACGGGGAGATGGATACCACCTACGGGATTGCATATCAGAGCGAGAAAGACTGTTTGCAGTTTGTGATGCTGGCCGAGTACCAGGGATCGCAGCTGACTTTGCAAATGATGATTCCGACCAGCGACATCGCCAGTGTGACGCCTCAGTGCGCCTTTCTGTATGAGAGTTCTGCTTTTGTGGCGGTCGGGACAGTAGATCTGGCGACCTATACGAAGGGCACAGTGACAGATTTTGAGATACAGGCGCTCACAGAGGATTTGAGCGCCGAATCTGCGGTTGAGTTGGCGGATAGAAGCCTGCAGTTAGCCATGTTGAGGTGGGACAGTATGCTCGCTGAGCGGACGGGCCTGACGATGCGGGATATTGGATTTTTGTCATATTCGTAGAAAGAATTAAAAGGCAGGGGTGGGAATAGGGATTTGTGCCGACGCACAGAGTCCTGCTTATGGAATGGCCGCTGAAGCGGCAGAATGAGAGGAAATATGAAAAACAGTCAGGAATTAAGAAATCAGCTGCGGCAGATAGACAGAAAGAGCTATCCGGCCTACAAGCAGTTAAAAGGGATGTATCAGTTCGAGGGATTTGTGCTCGGAATCGACCATGTACAGGGGGATCCCTTTGCGGCGCCCTCCCAGGTCAGCGTTCGGGTGGCCGGCGCACAGGCCGGTTTTGACGGCGGCCTGTACGATACGCCGGACAAGCGGATTGCGCTGGAGGATCATCTGCTGCGGGAATTTGGCAGACGCCTGAAGGATTTTTCCTTTCAGGCCAGAGGCTCCGGCAAGTCGGGGCTGATGTCGGTGAGCCGTCCGGGACAGGAGATTCTGGAGCGCACGGCCTGTCAGATAAATGTGGACAGCGGCGACATTATCCTGCGTCTGGAGATTGGATTTCCCGCCAATGGGCGCACGGTCAACAGTCGGGAGCTGGAAAAAATCCTCTTTGATTTTCTCCCCGTGTGCGTGAAAAAGGCGCTGTTTTATCGGGCGTTGGATCCGGAGAGGGTGCGCCGCACGGCGGAGCTGGCGGAGGATCAGACCTGGCTCCGTGAGCAGCTGCGCAGTCAGGGACTGGTGGCTTTTGTGGCCAATGGAGCTATTCTTCCGAGGGAGTCCGGCGTCAGTTCCCGTCCCATGAAGGGGGCAATACCGTTCCGCTCACCCAAGGAGATGGAGATAACCATGCAGCTTCCCCACCACGGGGAGATCCGTGGCATGGCGATTCGCCGGGGCGTCACGATGATCGTGGGCGGCGGCTATCACGGCAAATCCACTCTGCTGAAGGCGCTGGAACTGGGAGTTTACAATCATATTGCCGGGGACGGCAGGGAGTTTGTCGTGACGGACGAGACGGCCATGAAGCTCAGGGCCGAGGACGGCCGGAGCGTAAAACAGGTGGACATCTCCCTGTTTATCAACAACCTTCCCAATGGGAAGGACACGAAGAAGTTTGACACGGAGGACGCCAGCGGCTCCACTTCCCAGGCGGCCAATGTGGTGGAGGCCATGGAGGCGGGGAGTCGGGTGTTTCTCATCGACGAGGACACCAGCGCCACGAATTTTATGATTCGGGACGAATTGATGCAGCGGGTGGTTCATCCGGACGTAGAGCCCATAACCCCCTTTACGCTGCGGGTTAAGGAACTCTATGAAAAATACGGCATTTCCACGGTGCTGGTGGCGGGAAGCTCCGGCAGTTACTTCCATGTGTCGGACTGCGTGGTGCAGATGAACCAGTACGAGCCGGTGGAGATCACGGCGCTGGCGAAGAAGGAGGCGGAGGCCTTCCCTCTGCCGCTGCGAGGGGCGGATCCGATGGAGGAGCCGGACTTCGGCAGGGTATTCCGCGCAGACAGAAGGTTCGGGGCGGACGGCAGAGTTAAACTGAAGACGTTTGGCATGGACGGGATCAGTGTGAACAGAGACAACATTGACCTGCGTTATGTGGAGCAGCTGGCGGACAGCGAGCAGCTCACGGCGCTGGCGCGCCTGATGAAATATATGCGAATGAAGGTATTCGACGGAAAGAAAACTCTCCGTCAGGCGGTGGAGGCTGCGGTGGAGGCCCTGGGCCAGAAGGGATGGGAGGGCATCTGCGGCGGCGGAGTGCCGGGCAATCTGGCGACGCCTCGCCCCCAGGAGATATTTGCCTGCGTCAATCGCTGGCGGGAACTGGAATAAAAGTAAAATACAGGATTCTTGTTTTTTCTTCTTGTATAAATACCTGGATAATGTTATATTTTACAATAGGGAAAAGTTTTATGAATAGCTACACTGGCACACACAATAAGAGAGGAAATGACAATGACAATATGGAATCTGATCAGCCTGGCAGGTGGTCTGGCGCTGTTTATTTTTGGCATGAATCTTATGAGCGACGGCCTCAAACTGGTGGCCGGTTCATATTTGAAGAAGATTTTGGAGAAGCTGACGCAGAACCGCTTTGTGGCGATGATAGTGGGCGCGGGACTGACCGCCCTCATTCAGAGCTCCAATGCCATGTGCGTCATGGTAGTCGGATTTGTCAACGCCGGAATGATGCAGCTGGAGCGCTCGGTCGGTATTCTGATGGGAGCCAAGATTGGTACGACTATTACCGGACAGCTCATAGCCTTTAATATCTCGGAGATCGCGCCAGTCATCGCTTTTGCAGGCGTGGCGGTCACGATGTTTGCCAAGAAGCCGAAGGCAAAAAATGCGGGACAGATCATTGCCAGCCTGGGCGTCCTGTTCATCGGCCTGGGCATGATGAATACGGCCATGAAACCGCTGGCGCACGAGCAGTGGTTCCAGAGCATACTCAGTCAATTTTCCAATCCCCTGCTGGGAGTGCTGGTAGGTGTTATTTTCACGGTTATTATACAGAGCGCCTCTGCGTCTGTGGGCGTTCTGCAGATGATGGTAGTCAGCGGTCTGATGGGCTTCCACCAGGCATTCTACATAATGCTTGGTATGAATATAGGAGCCAGCGTGGCTCCGGCTCTGGCCTCGATTGGAGCCAGGAAGGACGCCAAGAGGGTGGCGCTCATCGTCGTATTATTTGAGAGCATCGGTATGGTGCTGTTTCTGGTGGTGTCGTGGATTTTTCCGGTGGTGCTCGACTGGATCGCGGCGACGGCGCCGGACAATGCGAGTCGGCAGATTGCCAATGCCAATACGATATTTAACTGCGTCACGGTTCTCGTCCTCCTGCCCTGCGCCTCTTATCTGGTTCGCATGGCAAAGGCCATAATCCGCGGCGAGGATGAAAAGGAAGTGGCCGCCCTGCATTATATCGACGAATCCGGTTATCAGTCCGGTACCGTGCTGATTGGGCAGATAGACAAAGAGGTGGGACGGATGCACGGCCTGGTGAGGCAGAATCTGGAGGCCTCTACCATGATTTACTTCAATGAAAAGACGATTACCGAGGAGGAATTCAACGAGAATGAGGCGGCGGTTGATTTCCTGAACAAGGAGATTACAGCGGCTCTGATCCGAACCAGTGAGCTCGGCATATCGGAAATCGAGGCCCTCCATGTGGGACATCTGTACCATATCGTGACGGACTTCGAGAGAATCGGCGACCATGCGGAAAATGTGCTGGGCTATGCCAGACAGATGCATGAGCAGAAGCAGAAGTTCTCCAATAAGGCGCTGAAGGATCTGCGGGAGCTGACGCAGGCAGTATATAAAATTTTCGATCTGGCCTGTGAGAATTTTGCCAGACCGAGCGATGAACTGTATCATGTCATTCACGATATGGAGGATGATATTGACAATATGGTGGACAAGATGCGCAATGGCAATATAAAACGTCTTGGGAAAATGAAATGCGAGGCCACACAGGGGCTGTACTTCAGCGAGATTTTGGTGGATCTGGAGCGCGTGGCCGATCATGCGATGAACATTGCCCGGGCGGCAAAGAAATCGTATCAGGGTTGAGGGGAGAACGGGGAGAGGACAAAAATTTATTGCAAAATAAATTCGGAGGTGTTTTATGAATAAAAGTATGAAGAAGATCACAGCGTGCGCCCTGACGGCGGCGCTGGCTCTGTCCATGACTTTTGCCGGCGGCAGCGAGGCGAACGCCGCCAAAAAGGGTAAGGGCAAAATCAAAAAAATTACGGTGACGAATGTAAAGAAGAAGAAACTGAAGATGATGGAGGGCGACTCCTTCAAATTAAAGGTCAAGGTAAAGGCGTCGCCGAATAAGGCAAAATACAAGAAGGTGCGTTTTGTCTCGTCGAAGAAGAAGGTGGCCACGGTCTCCCAAAAGGGTAAGATCAAGGCCAAAAAAGCGGGGAAGGCAAAAATCTCCGTCATCTCACGGACGAATAAAAAGAAAAAGGCAGTCGTACAGGTGACGGTTGCCAGCAAAAGGCCTCCGTGCGGGGGCACGCAGGGCAAATTGAATACACCTGTTCCGTCCGGTACGCCGGCTCCCTCCGGCAAGCCGGGGACGAAGACGGAGGCACCGGCCTCCGGTACGCCGACTGCCACACCCACACCGACACCGACTCCCTCTCCGGAGCCGGACGGCACCAGCCGCTCAGTCCGCAGGCCCTTTGTCCAGGGAGTGCATGTGGGAGACTCTCTTTCCGGCGCTGACATTGAGGGCGGAAGCGTCATTGACAGCAACGGAAATGACATAGAGGGAACGTATTCCTTTGAGAAACCGGACACAGTGATGGAGAAGACGGGCATCGTCCACCAGAAGGTGTCATTCACGCCGGCGGACAGCCGTTTTGCCGGAGTAAAGGATATAGAGATTACGATACCTGTGTCAAAGGCAAAGGTGACAATCAGCAAGCTGCCGTATGCCGGAGCTATCACGGCAGACCAGTCGCTGGCTTCCTCCAAACTCTCCGGAGGAGAGGTGAAGGACGAGGCGGGCAATGTGGTTCCGGGAAGCTTTGTCTGGACGGATGCGGAGGCCGTTCCGGAGAAGACCGGAAAGTGTAGCGTGACGTTTGTTCCGACGGATACGGAGAAATACAGGAGAGCGGCCACCTATGTAAGAGTGACGGTGAATGGTACGCCGTCCGCCTCTGCTTCGAGCGATAAGAAAATTGATCTGTCCGGCGGGACGTGGATAAATAAAGCGGCCTATGAAAATGCGTGGGCGGGAACAGTGTATGATCTGACGCCTTACATTGAGGGGCTGGATATGAGCCTGTATGAGAAGGTGAGCCTCTCGGTCAAATTATATGATATTTCGGAGAAACCGATTACCTCGACAGGTCAGGGAGCCGCCGCCTGTAAACTCTCCACGAAAAGCAATGACTGGACGGGATTTGCCAGCAGCTGGATCGATGGGAACGGAAGCATTTCCCTGGAAAACTTTGCGGGACAGGAACTATATCTCGTAGTGCAGAACACGTCGGCTGCGATCGGATACATCGAGATCACATCGCTGACCTTGAATGTAAAGGGAAGCTCCAACATAAAGGACGGCAGCAGTTTGAAGGCGGTCTTCGGGGATATATTTGGCAAAATCGGCACGGCGATTGCGGATTTTGAGGTGACAAGCCAGTCTACCTACAATTTTATCCGGAGCCAGTTCAATGGATTTACACTGGGCAACGAGATGAAGCCGGAGCGCATACTGGGAGGCTCGCCGACATTGTCGGACAGCAATCCGGCCGGTTATGTGGATACGGCGAAGTTCGTTCATCCGTATCTGGACAAGAAATATCCGAAGATTGATTTTGATTCCATTGACAATTATATAAAGAGGGCCTATGACAATGGGCTGAAGATGCGGTATCATGTGTTTGTCTGGCACGCGCAGACGCCCAAGTGGTGGTTTAAGGAAAACTTCAGCACTTCGGGCAGCAGCGCCTATGTGACGCCGGAGGTGATGGACGGACGGCTGGAGTATATGATACGCAATGTAATGACGCATATTTATAACCTGAAAGATGAAAACGGCGTCTATATCGGCAGGGAGACCATTGACAGCTGGGATATTGCCAATGAATATTTCCACAATTACGACAAGGGCTATAAGTCCTACTGGGACGAAGTGTATTATCCGGATTATACGTTTAAGAAGGAAAAGCACAGCGGGATCCTGACGCCGACCTATATTAAGGAGGCCTTTGCGCTGGCCCACTCGATCCTGAAGGACTATGGGATGGAGGATTCAGTCAGCCTGCTGTTCAATGAATTTAACACATATATGGAAGCGGATAAGATCGTCACCATGATCAATTACTTCAATACGCAGGACGAGATCAATCCGGAGGGCGAAAAGATATGCAGCGGTATCGGTATGCAGATGCATCTGGATATGGGATATCCCACGGTGGAGGGAGTCCGCACCGGAGCGATCGAGAAGTTCCGGCAGGCCGGATTTGAGATACAGATTACGGAGTTCGATCTGACAGATAAAGTAAAAAGTGAAGAAACACAGAAAAACCAGGCTCAGAGATGGCTTGATTTGATGAAGATGCTGATTGACGAGAAAGATAAGGGCGCCAATATCACCGGTGTGACCTGGTGGGGAACAAGCGATCCCCATTCCTGGCGGCGGGAGGGAGTCCCGCTTCTGTTCAGCGATTACTGGAAGGCTAAGGATCACTATTTCAAGGCGATCCAGGCAGCGGCGGATTATAATGAAGGATATTACGATTAAAGGCTATTAAAAACCGCGCAAATACGCCTCTCATAAGCAATTAGAATATTTCCTCTGAATGGTGCATAGATTATACAAACACCAATTCAGGGGGAGCGTTTGAGAGAATATAATTTGCATCGGGCACAGATTGAGGAACGGGCAGTTATGGTCGCCAATTATATTATTGAGCATAATGCTACGGTCAGACAGGCGGCAGGACAGTTTGGAGTGAGCAAAAGTACGGTACACAAAGATGTTACGGAACGCCTTCTGAAGATCAATCCCTCTCTGGCAGCCCAGGCGCGCAGGATATTGGATATAAACAAATCCGAGCGCCATATCCGGGGAGGAATGGCCACCAAGGACAAATACCTTCGCGAAAGGCATTTCGAGTGAAAAAAGCAGTCATTTGGCATGAGAGATGGGATAATAGTGCCGGGTGGCTGTTTTGGTTATACGGGGAATGAGGAGACAGAGATGTTACATGGTACAATGAAAAAATGGGTGGGGACGAGGCAGTTTTACAAGAGGCTTCTCTACATGGCGGTGCCCATAATGGTGCAGAATCTGATTACCAACTTTGTGGGCTTTCTGGACAACATCATGGTGGGGCAGCTTGGCACCGAGCCCATGTCGGGCGTGGCGATTGTCAACCAGCTGGTTTTTGTATTTAACCTGCTTGTGTTCGGCGGCCTCTCCGGCGCGGGCATTTTCGGGGCGCAGTTTTACGGCAAGGGCGATGATGAGGGCGTGAGGGCCACCTTCCGCTTCAAGATTATTCTGGGGGCGCTGATCGTGGTATTCACCCTGCTTGTGCTGATTTTTGCCGGAGAATCACTCATACGGCTGTATCTGACCTCGGGGAACAGTGAAAATCTTCAGATGACATTTGAGTACGGCAGACAGTATCTGCTGATTATCTTTTTTGAGATTCTGCCCTTTGTGCTGGTTCAGGTATACGCCAGCACTCTGCGCGAGACCGGACAGACTATGGTGCCGATGATAGCGGGCATTGTCGCGGTGCTCGTCAATCTGTTCTTTAATTATCTGCTAATCTTTGGAAAATTCGGCGCTCCGGAGCTGGGCGTGCGGGGAGCGGCTGTCGCCACGGTGCTCGCCAGGCTGGTGGAGTGCTGTATCGTGGTGCTCTGGACGCATGTTCACAGAGACAGGAACCGCTTTATTATCGGGGCGTACCGGACGCTGCGGATACCGGGACAGCTGTGCATGGACATAATACGGAAGGGCTCGCCCCTCCTTGTGAACGAGGTGCTCTGGTCGGCGGGAATTGCCTGGGCCAACCAGTGCTTCTCCGTGCGCGGGGTGACGGTGGTGGCGGCCACCAATATTTCTTCCACAATCGCCAACCTGTTTAATGTGGTATTCATCGCGATGGGAAATGCTGTGGCGATTATGGTGGGACAACAGCTGGGGGCCAGTGAATTTGAGGAGGCAAAGTCTACTTCAGACAAGGTGATTGCTTTTTCCGTCGTAGCTACAGTCGTCACCAGCGCCGTCATGCTGGCGCTGTCCGGCCTTTTCCCGCGCATGTACAACACCACAGGCGAGGTGCGGGCGCTGGCGGCCAGCATGATACGGATTACGGCCTGCCTCATGCCGCTCCAGGCATTTTTGAACACCGTTTATTTTACAATCCGTTCGGGCGGGCGGACGATCATTACCTTTCTGTTCGACAGCGGGTTTTCCTGGTGCGTGGCGATTCCCTTCGTCTCCTGTCTGGTACACTTTACCGGACTGGAGATTCTGACGGTTTACACGCTGTACTATCTGCTGGATATTATTAAGGCCGTCGTGGGGTATATTCTGCTGAAAAAGGGGATATGGCTCCGGAACATTGTCACCGGTTAGGGGCGGCGCCTTATCTTCCCTACTTTTTCAACAGGAGCTTTCTGCGTATATAGTCGAAATCCACACTGTCGTCCGGAATACCGGAGAGGCGGCCGCTGTCCTCATACTGCCAGGCGGCATAGGTGCCCCATTGCCCCGTGGGGGGATTTTGTACCCCGTAGGCGGCTACCCAGAGGGGATAGCGTTTCAGCCGCCCATCAGTAAACGTGTTGACGGCGTTGTTGCTGTCCGAATAGATGGCCGGCCTTTTGCCGGTTCGTTTTTTCAGCTCCCTCAGATAGGCCAGGGCGATCTTGTTGATCTGCGTCCGGTTCAGGGCGCCGAAGGACTCAAAGTCCATAACCGGCTTCAGATCGTAGTCGTAGGGGGCGATGGTGCGGGCGAAAAAGCGCGCCTGTCTCCTCGCCTGGGGCACGCTCCGGGCGGTGATGTAGTGGTAGAAACCGGTCTTTAACCCATAGCGCTTGGCCAGGCGGTGGTTGCGCCGGAACTGTGAATCTGTATAACCGCTGCCGATACAGGCCCGTATATAGACGTAGCGTATTCCGGTGGAGGCCACTTTTTTCCAGCGGATTCTGCCCTGCCACTCGCTGACGTCGATGCCGTTTTCTGTGCGGGCGTCCGCCGTTCGGGGCGCCGACGTGGGCATCATCGGGAAAATCATGGTACAACAGAGAAAAATTGCAAAAAAACGTTTTATCATAAAAATCTCCTTCATAAGTTTTAATGTATAGATATGCGGACTTATTTACAAAGTGATAATAGTTAAAAATTTTGTCGAAAACTTGTTATTTTTGCTGAGTGTGATATAATGATTATTAGCAAGTTTAAAATTTCGGAAAAGGAGGAAATTTCATTGGGACAGTCAACCTTTAGAGGGGGCGCGCATCCATATGAGGGCAAGGAACTCAGCATGGACAGCCCAATTCAGGTGCTGGAGCCAAAAGAGGAACTGGTTTTTCCTATGAGCCAGCACATTGGAGCCCCGGCAACTCCTGTTGTAGCCGTAGGTGATACGGTGAAGATGGGACAGGTGATTGGCGAGGCAAGTGGATTTATCTCAGCCAATATCGTGAGTTCTGTATCGGGAGAAGTAAAGGCGATAGAGCCGAGGCTTCTTTCATCGGGAGCAAAGGCCACCTGCGTAGTGATTGCCAACGACGGCAATTATGATCCCGTACCCGGCCTGGGGACAGACAGGGACTACACGCAGATGAGCAAAGAGGAAATCCGGCAGGTCATTAAGGACGCCGGTATTGTCGGCATGGGGGGAGCAGGCTTCCCGACAAATGTAAAAGTGACTCCGAAAGCAGAAGAAGATATCGATTATGTGATTGTAAACGGAGCGGAGTGCGAGCCGTATCTCACATCGGATTATCGTCTGATGTTGGAAAAACCGGAGGAGATTGTACAGGGACTCCGCGTGGTTCTCTCTCTGTTTCAGAACGCAAAGGGAGTAATCGCCATTGAGGACAATAAGCCGGAGGCGATTGCAAAACTGCAATACCTGACCGAGGACGATCCGAATCTGGAGGTAAAGGTGTTAAAGACCAAATATCCGCAGGGTGCAGAGCGTCAGATCATCTATGTGGTGACGGGACGGAAGATCAATTCTTCCATGCTTCCGGCAGACGCGGGCTGTATTGTGGACAACGTCCAGACTATCATCGCGATTTACAACGCCGTGTGCAAATGCACGCCGTCCATGAGCCGGGTGGTGACGCTGACGGGAGACGCTATGGCGAACCCGCAGAACTACGAGGTAAAATTCGGCATGAGCCATGCTGAACTGCTGGAGGAGGGCGGCGGTCTCCGCTGCGAGGCGCCCAAGCTGATCTCCGGCGGCCCGATGATGGGTATGGCGATGTACGATCTGAATACGCCGATTACCAAGACCAGCTCCTCAATTCTCGCCATGAGCAAAGACGAAGTGGCGGAGTGGGAGCCGACCAACTGTATCCGCTGCGGACGCTGCGGCACTGTCTGTCCGAGCCATCTGGTTCCGCAGATAATGGCTCAGGCGGCGGAGCGGAACGACCTGGATTATTTTCAGAAAATCAACGGTATGGAGTGCTATGAGTGCGGCACCTGCACCTATGTATGTCCGGCCAAGAGACGCCTGACACAGATTTTCAAGCAGGCGAGACGCGCGGTCATGGACAGTAGAAAGAAAGCCTGAGATAGGAGGAAAAAGGAAAATGGAAGAAAAATTATTAAATGTATCTTCATCTCCTCATGTGCGGGACCATTCTTCTACCAGAACCATCATGAGAGATGTAGTCATTGCCCTTGCGCCGGCCACTCTGGTGGGCATTTACAATTTCGGCGTCCGGGCGCTGTTAGTGATACTGACTACCTGTGTCACCTGTGTGCTGTCGGAGTACATCTGGCAGAGGCTGATGAAACAGCCCGTCACTACCAGTGATTTCAGTGCACTTTTGACCGGACTTTTGCTGGCGCTGAACCTGCCGGCCACCCTTCCGCTCTGGATGTGCGTGATTGGCGGCGTCTTCGCCATAATTATTGCCAAACAGTTATTCGGCGGACTGGGACAGAACTTTATGAACCCGGCGCTGGCGGGAAGATGTTTTCTCATGCTGTCCTTCAGCGGCGCGATGACGTCTTTTGCCATTGCAAAGGGAAGCGCCATCTGGGGCGGTATGCAGGCCATAGATGGAATTACCAGCGCTACGCCGCTTATGCAGGTAAAGGAAGGCGGCTACTATGATCTGCTGAAAATGTTCCTCGGTACGACGGCCGGAACCATCGGTGAGACATCGACGCTGGCCCTTCTGATTGGAGCCGCCTATCTGTTGATCCGCAAGGTGATCGACTGGAAAATTCCGGTGATTTATATTCTCACCTTTTCCGCCTTTGACCTGATTTTCCAGTGTGCGACGGGAACCCCGGCGCCGCTTTTACAGGAACTGTGCGGCGGCGGACTTATGCTGGGCGCCTTCTTTATGGCGACCGATTATGTAACCAGTCCGATCACGCCGAAGGGCAAGGTGATCTTTGGCATTATGCTGGGCCTCTTTACCGGCCTGTTCCGCTTCTTTGGCGAATCCGCCGAGGGAGTGTCCTTTGCCATTATCATCTGCAACCTGTGCGTGCCGTTGATTGAGCGCTTTACCATTCCAAAAGCATTTGGAAAGGAGGGTGAGGCAAATGGATAAGAAAAAAGGTACGATGATAAAAGATGCCGTGATTCTCTGTCTGATCACATTGGTGCTGGGCTTTGTGCTGGCCGGTGTTTATGCAATCACCAAGGAGCCGATTGACCGGGCCCAGGCGGAGGCCAACAACGAGGCGTGCGCGTCTGTGGTGCAGGAGGGCGATACGGTGCAGGACGCCGATGCGGAACTGTTGAAGCAGGCGACGGAGTATTTGCAGAAACACGACCTCTCGGCAAAGGAGATTGCAGAGGGGGATACGCTGCTCACCTATGTGGAGGTCAGCGAGGTACACCCGACTGCTAATGGCGGACTGGTATTTCTCGCCACGGCTACCAAGGGCTACGGTGGAGACATCGGATTTGCTCTCGGCGTGGGGGCAGATGGCGCCATCACCGGCATAGCCATCACCTCTCAGGGAGAGACGGCCGGACTGGGAGCCAACTGTGAAAACGAGGAGTGGCAGAAAGGCTTTGCCGGCAAGGTGACGCCGTCCGATCCTACAAAGAATATGTACTATAAGGGCGCTCCGGAGGAGGAGGCCTCTCAGGTTCAGGCGCTGTCCGGCGCCACCGTAACTACCAGGGCAATCACAAATGCAGTAAAGGGAATTATGTTCTTTGCTGATACGGTAAGGGGGGCTGAATAATGAACAAATATACAGAGCGTATCCACAACGGTATGATAAAGGAAAATCCGACCTTCGTTATGATGCTTGGTATGTGTCCGACGCTGGCAGTTACCTCATCGGCCATAAACGGTCTGGGCATGGGACTTTCCACCACCGTCGTGTTGATTTTATCCAATATGCTGATTTCAGCGCTGCGCAAAATTATTCCGGATAAGGTGCGCATACCGGCCTTCATCGTGGTGGTGGCCTCGTTTGTGACTATTGTGCAGCTTGTATTGCAGGCCTATATCCCGTTCCTGTACGATGCGCTGGGCGTGTATATACCGCTGATCGTGGTAAACTGTATTATCCTTGGACGGGCGGAGGCCTATGCCTCCAAAAATCCGATACTGCCCTCCGCCTTTGACGGAATCGGCATGGGACTGGGCTTCACCATGGGACTGACGCTGATAGGTATTTTCCGTGAGATTCTCGGAAGCGGTTCCATTTTCGGATTTACTTTTATTCCGAGCGATTTCAACATTGCCATCTTTGTCATGGCGCCGGGCGCTTTCTTCGTGCTGGCGGGCCTGACGGCGATTCAGAACCGCCTCAGCCTTCCGAGCGCCACGAACAAGGGCGACAAAGACGCCTGCGACGGCAACTGTGCTGCCTGTGCCAGCAGTATTGAGAGCTGCGGCCAGACGCCGGATAGCAGAAAGGAGGAAGGAGAATGACATTATTTACGATTCTTTTTACCGCCGCTTTGGTAAATAACTTTGTACTGAGCCAGTTTTTGGGTATCTGTCCGTTTCTGGGCGTATCCAAAAAGGTGGAGACCGCTGCCGGTATGGGCGGCGCCGTAATCTTCGTTATTACGATTGCCTCCCTCTGCACCAGCACCCTGTATAACCTGCTGTTAAAGCCGAACAATCTGGAATACCTGAATACGATTGTGTTTATTCTGGTGATTGCGGCGCTGGTTCAGTTTGTGGAAATGGTGCTGAAAAAGATGATGCCGGCCCTGTATAAATCACTGGGTGTGTATCTGCCGTTGATTACTACCAACTGCGCCGTGCTCGGCGTGGCTCTCCTGAGCGTACAGAACGATTACGGGATTCTGGCAAGCACCGTGAACGGCATCGGCGCCTCGGTTGGATTTTTCCTGGCAATCTGTCTGATGGCCGGTATTCGTGAGAAACTGGAAAACAGCAATATACCGGAAGCCTTCAAGGGAACTCCCATCGTGCTCGTGACAGCGGGCCTGATGGCGATTGCCTTCTGCGGCTTCGGCGGCGTCAGCTTCTGAGGAAGGGGGAAATCGAAGTGACAAATACAATAATATTCTCGGTAGTACTCCTTGCGGTTCTGGGTATTCTGATAGGAATCCTCCTGGGGGTTGCCGGTAAATTTTTTGCAGTAGAAGTAGATGAGCGCGTGACGCAGGTGCGCGAATGTCTGCCGGGCAATAACTGCGGCGGCTGCGGCTTTCCGGGCTGCGACGGTCTGGCAGAGGCCATTGTGGCGGGAGATGCCGAGGTAAACGGCTGTCCGGTGGGAGGCGCTCCCGTGGCGGGAAAGATTGCGGAGATTCTCGGCGTAGAGGCAGGAGAGGCCACCCGCATGGTCGCATATGTCAGGTGCGCCGGAACCTGTGACATCGCTTCCAATAAGTATAACTATGTGGGCGAGATGGACTGCCGGCGGGCCGTCATGGTACCGGGCCGCGGCGACAAAGCCTGTGCCCACGGCTGTCTGGGACTGGGCTCCTGCGTGGAGGCCTGCCAGTTTGGCGCGCTGTCCATACAGGACGGGATAGCGGTAGTGGACAAAGAGTTCTGCGTGGCCTGTGGAAAATGTGTTTCCACCTGCCCAAACGGTGTGATCAGTCTGATTCCATACGACTCCGCCTATGCTGTCCAGTGTAATTCAAAGGACAAGGGCAAAGAGGTCATGAGCGTGTGCCAGGCCGGCTGTATCGGTTGCAGCCTCTGCGTAAAGCAGTGTGAGTTTGACGCCGTGAAGGTGGAGAATAACCTTGCGGTCATCGATGCAGAAAAGTGCCAGGGCTGCGGCAAATGTGCTGAGAAATGTCCTAAGAAGATTATTAAGGCAGTATCGTAAGAAAAAAATTAAGCGGTTCTCCCGTTGACTCAAACCGGTAACGCTTCGCGTTAAGGTTTTCGCCAATGGGAGAACCGCTTTTTTTTATACAACAGAAGGGCAGCTGTGGCAGCTTTCCCGCTTTATAAGGCGGCAGGGAAACTCGATCCGCACATGCTCGCTGTGGTTCCCGCTCATGCGGTCGCACAGGAGCGTAACCGCCATGTGCGCCATCTCCTGACGCGGGATGTTAATGGTAGTCAGGTACGGGGAGGTGTCCTGACTCTCCTCGATATTATCGATGGAAATGACAGAGATTTCAGGGAAAAGGACGCGTTTTTTCCGGAGCTGCCGCCGCTTTTCCCTCAATAGTTCCAGCACTCCGATGGCCGTCGCATCATTGGCACAGAACACCGCGGAGAAGTCATCACTCCGCGCCAGCAGTTCTTCAAAAGCCGCCCGTCCGGCGGCCTTTGTCTGGTCGGTCTGACGGATCCAGTCATAGTTGATGGGGATGTTGCTGCGGATCAGGGAGTCGCAGTAGCCGATATAGCGGCTCTCGTAGGAGCAGTCCCCGATGTAGGCGATATTTCTGTGCCCCAGTGAGATCAGGTGGTTCATGGCGAGCTCTGCCGCCTTCCTCCCGTCGCATACTACTTCGTCCACATCAAAGTCCATCGTGTTGCGCCAGATAGCCACCACATTCCGGTTGGCGTCCATAATCTGCCGGAACAGTTTCTGTGAGCAGCGCCCCAGAATGATTACGCCGTGGGAGCGGGTTACGTCCCTGGAGAGATTTTCCTCCGCATATACGACGTGGTCGATGACTATGTCGTTTTGGAACAGGGTAATCTCCAGCTCACGGAACAACTCATAGAAAAATGGATCCGCCTCCAATGTGGTGATGCGGGCCAGCACGATGCTCACATGACGGCGCGTCTCCTTCTGCGCTTGAGAACTGCGCAGACTTCGCGCGTGTTCGTTCGGCTGATAACCGATTTCCCTGGCGGCGGCAAAAATCCTGTCCCTCACCTCTCTAGAGGCGCAGGTGGAAGACGTATTATTTAAAACTCTCGATACGGTGGAAGGAGATACCCCCGTCATTTCTGCTATCTTTTTCAGTGACATAACAAATTCCCCCATTTCCAGTTCATTACAATTACGGTAAGATTTTTTGCCTGTGCGGTGTGCGCCGCCGGCGCTCCGAGGGGTGGCCGGATAAGAAAACGTTTGCGTAAATAGGCGTTGACAGCGGCACAGGTAAAGTGGTATTATTTCCTTGTTTCAAACATATTATAACGCAAATACGTTAAAAAATCAAGCAAAATCAATAAGCAAACGTTTGCGTAAAGGAGGCAAAGGGAATGAAGAAAAGTGGAAAATGGATTCGCAAGACAGTGGCGCTGGCGCTGACTACAGGACTGATGGCAGGTTTGCTGAGCGGCTGTGGGGGGAATTCGGGGGGAAGCTCCGCCAGCGGGGGCGCGGCAGAGGACAAGGTAACGATTACCAATGTTTCCTATGATCCGACTCGTGAACTCTATGCAGAGTACAACGAACTGTTTAAGAAGCATTATAAAGAGGAGACGGGCCGGGACATCGAAGTTGTGCAGTCCCATGGCGGTTCCGGATCCCAGGCCCGTTCGGTCATCGAGGGAAACGATGCGGACGTGGTGACGCTGGCGCTCGCCCATGACATCACATCGATTGAGCAGGCGGGGCTGATACAGTCGGGCTGGCTGCAGGAATTTGAGGGGAACAGCTCCCCCTATACATCTACGATTGTCTTCCTCGTGCGGAGCGGCAATGAAAAGGGAATCAAGGATTGGGACGATCTGACTAAGGACGGGGTTGGCGTGATTACGCCGGATCCGAAATCCTCCGGAGGAGCCTGCTGGAATTTCCTGGCTGCCTGGTACTATGCGAAGGAAAAATATGCCGGAGACGAGAATCAGATGAAGGATTTTGTGGCGAAGATCTACAATAACGTACTCGTGATGGATTCGGGGGCCAGAGGAGCCACGACCACCTTTGTGGAGAACGGACAGGGAGACGTGCTGGTTGCATGGGAGAACGAGGCTCTCCTGACGCTGGAGCAGTATCCGGGCGAGTATGAGCTGGTTACGCCGAGCGTCAGCATACTGGCGGAGCCGTCGGTGGCGATTGTGGATGAAAATGCGGACAAAAACGGCACGCAGGAGGTGTCGAAGGAGTATCTGGAGTACCTTTACACGGACGAGGCCCAGAGAGTGATTGGCAAAAACTATTACCGCCCGTCCAACCAGACTATATTGCAGGAATTTAAGGATACGTTCGACTTGTCGGTAAAACTCTGCAGCATAGATGATTTCGGCGGCTGGGATAAGGCCTATGAGGACTTCTTTGCGGACAATGCGATTTTTGATGAAATATATGCGAGAGACTAGGAGGCTGTACCATTGAAGAAGGCAGGTATCAGGAGAAAAAAATCCATTATTCCCGGCTTTGGGATAAGTATGGGAGTGACGGTTGCCATGCTGTCGCTGCTCATACTGATTCCGCTGGCGTCGGTGCTGGCGTATTCCTTCCGGCTCTCCGGCGGGGAGTTTATCGAGCTGATGACCAGGGGCAACGTGGTGAAGGCCTTTGGCGTCAGCATCGGGTGCGCGCTTCTGGCGGCCGTGATTAACTGCGTATTCGGGGTGATTCTCGCCTGGGTGCTGGTTCGGTATGATTTTCCCGGAAAACGCCTGATGGACGGAATGATCGAACTGCCCTTTGCCCTTCCCACGGCCGTGGCCGGTATCACGCTGACGAAGATGTACTCGGACAGCGGATTTCTCGGCCGGGCGCTGGAGGGGATTGGAATTCCCGTGGCATACACGAGGACGGGAATTGTGATCGCCATGGTGTTTATCGGAATTCCCTTTGTGGTGCGGGCCATTCAGCCGGTTCTGGAAAAGCTGCCCGCGACTCACGAGGAGGCCTCCCTTATGCTGGGGGCCTCTCGGTTTACCACCTTCCGGCGGGTGATTTTTCCGGAGATCCGTCCGGCGCTTCTGACCGGCTTCGGACTGGCGCTGGCCAGGGGAATCGGAGAGTACGGAAGCGTGATCTATATATCGGGAAACAGCGAAAAGAACGGAACCCAGGTAGTATCCTATGTCATTATGCAGAAGTTGAATTCCGGCAATGTGGATTATGAGGGGGCGGCGGCCATTGCGCTGGTGCTTCTGATTATATCCTTCCTGATGCTGTTTGTCATCAATCTGATACAGCACATGGCAAGCCGGCGCACCAATGCGTGATGCGGGAGAGCAAACTGATTATAAGGATGATAGAAATATGAAAAAAGAAAAAATTGTAAAATGGACGCTCATAGGGATCAGTGTTGTCTTCTTCTTTCTGATGCTGGTTCTCCCTCTGCTGGAGGTAATCGTCCGGGCGCTGTCGGACGGCTGGGAGGCCTATGGACGGGCGATTGTGGCAGAGAATACCCTATCGGCGCTGAAAATCACGCTGATCGCCACGGCTATTGCGCTCGTGGTAAATACCCTGTTCGGCCTGGTGGCGGCCTGGCTGGTGACAAAATTTAATTTTCGGGGCAGGAATGTGCTGTCCACGCTGATAGACATTCCCTTTTCCATATCTCCGGTCATTGCCGGCCTTGCCTATATCATGACATTTGGAAGAAGCGGATGGGCCTCTCCCATTGTGGATAAAATAAACGAGGCCCTGGGGACGGATATCTCCCTGGTATTTTCTGTGCCGGGCGTCGTGCTCGCCACGATTTTTGTGACGTTTCCGTTTATATCCAGAGAGATTATTCCGATTCTTCATGCCCAGGGACGGGACGAGGAGGAGGCGGCGGCCATGATGGGCGCGTCGGGGTTCCGGATTTTCCGCCGGATTACCTTCCCGCATATCCGCTGGGGGCTTCTATACGGAATGATTTTGTGCGCGGCCCGCGCATTTGGCGAGTTTGGCGCGGTGTATGCGGTGTCGAAGGCCAGGGGAAAGACCTTTACCCTGCCGCTGGAAATTGACGCGCTCTACATGGCGGGGAGCGCCGATTCGATAACCCAGGCGTTTGCGGTGTCCTCGCTGTTAGTGGGAATGGCGCTGGTGATGCTGATTTTGAAAAACATTGTTGAATACCGCGGTAAAAGAAAAGGTGAAATATAAAAGGCTCAATATCCGCTGGCAATTTGCTGCAGGCCGGAATGGAGGAAGATTATGTATGTAGAGATGAAAGATATATGTAAAAAATTCGGAGACTATGAGGCGGCGAAGCACATCAGCTTCGGCATAGAAAAGGGGCGGCTGGTGGCTCTGCTCGGCCCCAGCGGAAGCGGAAAGACCACCATTCTCCGTATGCTGGCCGGACTTGAGAGGCAGGACAGCGGGGACGTGGTCATTGAGGGGAAGGTAGTCAATGACGTGGCGGCCAGTAAGCGGGGGATCGGGTTTGTGTTCCAGAACTATGCGCTGTTTCGCTATATGACGGTGTATGAGAATATCGCCTTCGGCCTCAAGGTACAGAAGTGCGGCAAGGAGGAGATAAGGGAGCGCGTCTCCGAGATGATTGAGCTGATTGGGCTGCAGGGACTGGAAAAGAGATATCCGGATCAGCTCTCCGGCGGACAGCGCCAGCGGGTGGCATTTGCCAGGGCCATCGCCCCCCGTCCGCAGCTGCTCCTGCTAGACGAGCCGTTTGCGGCCATTGATGCAAAGGTGCGCAAAGAACTGCGCGCCTGGTTAAAAGAAATGATCCAGAAGGTGGGGATAACCAGTATATTTGTGACGCATGATCAGGAGGAGGCGGTGGAGGTCGCCGACGATATCATTATAATTAACGAGGGCAATCTGGAGCAGATGGGCTCTCCGGCGGAGATCTACAAAACCCCCAAAACCCCTTTTGTGGCACAGTTTATCGGAAATTCCGTAGTGCTGGATCACCTGTCCGGACTGCGGGGATTCGATGAGATCGGGGAGGGGCAGAAGGCCATTGTCCGCCCCGAATTTGTGGAGGCATTTAAGAGCGACAATAAGAAGTTCAAGGCCCTTATGGGCGCGGCGGAGGAAGGCGTCATAGAAAAGATCCAGTTTCGCGGAAGTTATCTCGAAGTGGCGCTCCGCGTCGGGAATATCACCCTGACGGCGAACCGCTCTCTGGAGAGGCGCGACGTGTCCGTGGGCGAAAAGATGTGCGTGCTCCTGCACCGGATTTATGTGCTCGACGGGGGAGAGGCGGAAATACGCAAAAACAAACTCCTGAACGGGATTGATATTGAGATGCTGTAAAAAGGGAAAACACGCAAAAAAGAGGGCGGCCGGCCAGGGCTTCCCTCTTTTTTGCGTGCAATACTGAAAAAGCAAAGAAAATTTGAAGGTATGAAGCTTTTTGCCTTGTTATTTTCTTTAAATTGTCCTATAATTATTTTGGGAATACAAGGCTTTGGAATGAAAAGCAGGAGGACAGAATATGCGCGGAACGAATGAAGATGGCAGTTTTGCAGAGCAGTTTTCTTTTTTGAATATAGAGAAGGGAATGACATATTGCAGCAACGACGAGGCATTTTACCGCGAGATGCTGGAGAGCTACTGTAAGGATACCCGTTTGGAGGAGATACAGAACAGTTATGACGCAAAGGACTGGGGGAATTACCGGATTCTCGTCCATGCGCTGAAAAGTTCTTCCATGGTTATCGGCGCGGTGGATTTATCCAGACAGGCGAAGGAGCTGGAGACGGCCGCCGGGGAGGAGGATGTGGACTTTATCGCAGGTCATCATGACGACTGCATGAACGTTTACCGGGAGCTTCTTGAGCGGATTACTGACGCGCTGGAAAAGAGCGGCGGCGCGGACGTGGAGAGAGAGGATTCCCCGCAGCAGGAGGAACCCCTGCCGGAGCACAGCGAGCACATTCTTGTGGTGGACGACGACGCCGTGAACCAGAAGGTAGCGGCGAAGCTTCTGGCGGAAAAATACCAGGTCAGCTGTGTGAGATCCGGACAGGAGGCGCTGGAATTTCTGCAGAAGAACCTGCCGGATCTGATTCTTCTGGATCTGCATATGCAGGGAATGGACGGATTCGACGTGCTGGCGCATGTGAAGGAGGACAAGCGCACGGAGGGCATACCAGTAATCTTTTTGACCGCAGATGACAACCAGGAGGTCGAGATTCTGGGATTTGAGGCGGGAGTGTCCGACTACATACGAAAACCGTTTGTCGCAAAGATCATGATCCGCCGCGTGCAGAGGATTCTGGAACTGAGCAGACTCCAGAGAGACCTTCGCAGAGAGGTGGAGAGGCAGACGAGCAAGGCGGAGGAGCGGCGCAAAAAGGTGGAGCAGATGGCGTTGCAGATGGTCTACACGCTGGTGAGCGCGATCGATGCCAAGGACAAATATACGGACGGACATTCCTCCCGCGTCGCCGAGTATTCCGTATACCTGGCGAAGGCGCTGGGATATTCGGAGGAGCAGCTGATCAACCTGCGCCACATTGCGCTCCTGCATGATATAGGAAAAATCAGTATACCGGATTCCGTGCTGAATAAGCAGGGAAAGCTTACGGATACGGAATATGAGGTAATGAAGTCCCATACGGTGGCGGGAGGGGACATACTGGATAATATATCCACGCTGCCGGATATCCGGATTGGAGCCCGGTATCATCATGAGCGCTATGACGGACGGGGCTATCCGGACGGACTGAAAGGGGAGGATATACCGGAGGTGGCGCGCATTATCAGCATCGCGGACGCCTATGACGCGATGAATTCCAAGCGCGTGTACCGCAACCGCCTTCCCCGCAAGGTGATACGGGAAGAATTTGTGAGAGGGCGGGGGACGCAGTTTGATCCGCATATGACAGATGTATTCCTGCGCCTGTTTGACGAGCACAAGCTGGGAGAGAGGGCAGAAGGGGAGAGCGCTGACGCGAAGGGGCTCAACTTTCTCCTGCAGGAAGTCTTCAGCTCGGAGGGGCAGGACGGCGAGCAGGAGAGGGATTCCCTCACAGGGCTTATGCTGCGCCTGGAAGGAGAGAGAGCCATTAACGAGGCGATTCAGCGGGAGGGAGGCTGTCTGTGCTTTATCGATGTGGACAACCTCAAAAAAATAAACGATACCCAGGGGCATCTCACCGGAGACCATCTGCTCTCCGAGATAGGAGATGTGCTGAAAAAATATGAAAAGGGAAATATCATATGCCGTCTTGGCGGAGATGAATTTCTGATGTATATTCCGAGGGCGGGAGAGTTAGAGGCTGTCGGAATCGTAGAGGGCATCATGCAGATGTTTGAGGAGAAGAAGAAGGACACGCCATCTATGCAGGGGAGTTCGCTGTCGGTCGGCATCTGCCTCTGCCCGAAGGGTGCGGATTACAGAGAGATGCTCTCCAATGCGGACAAGGCGCTTTACTATGTCAAGCAGAACGGCAAGGCGGACTACTATATATATGCTCAGGGCAAGGAAGCGGTGAGGACGACTCACAGCGAGGACATGAAAGAGCTTATTGAGGGGATTGAAAACGGCGGGCGCTATTCCGGCGCGCTGGACGTGGAATACCGCACATTTACCAAGGTGTATGAGTATCTGAAAAACTTGGATAAGCGCTATGCCCACGAGACGACGCTCGCCCTTATCAGCCTGGACGCAAAGAGGGGTACGGATGTCGCGGAGCGGGAGAAGGCGATGAACTGCATGGAGGAATCCATTCGCTCGACGATTCGGACTACAGACGTATTCTCGCGCTACAGCTCGATGCAGTTCCTTGTCATTCTGGTTCAGGCAGGTACGGAGAGCACGATCAAATCAATCCTGAACCGGATCGTCAAGAGTTATATGAAGTTTTACGGAAGTATGGATATAAGCGTTTCCTATGAATTTGCCAGCATGGCGCGGAAGGAGACGGAAGATGCAGACAGCGCCGGCTGAGGCGGGAAAAAGAGGCATACAAAAAAAGAGATGAGCAGAGAGACAAACTAAGAGACAAACTGAGAGGGAACACATTTCGTTCCCTCTCAGTTTGTCTCTGTATCTGTATTTTCCAAAGGCTCCAGGTTCCATTTGTGAAACCGCTTTCCCGGCGAGGGGGAGACAGTTCCGTCTTCACTGACAATGACCGTACAGACTGCCGTCAGATCCGCCGACAGCAGGGTGGCTGTTATGTTGGCGCTGCCGGGGGAGAGGGCCGTTACGATCCCGCGTGAATTTACGGTGGCCACATCGGGATTATCGCTCTCGAATACCGGCTGTTCCATGGACGTATTCGGCTTTATGATGGTCTCCAGACGGAGGGAAGCGTCGGTTGGCATATGAACCGTCCGCTTTATGAACTTGATGCTGACGCCGCTCGGCGAAACCCGAATACGGCATTTGAGCCGGCGCACTACCTTTTTTCCCTTCCGTATGACAACCCGGATTCTGGCCGTCCCGATGCCGACTGCCCGGATAAGGGCGCATTTCCTGCCGGTGCCCGCGCTGTCAACAGAGGCGACGGAGTCGTTGGTCGAAGTAAAGGTGGTTTTTTGCTTCTTCTTCAGGTTGTAGACGCGGAGCCTGAATTCGCTGCCGACCGTCATATTCAGTTTCTTTATGTTCAGCTTCTGCCTTTTGGAAACGGCAAAAGAGTTGGCAGGAGTACCGGCAAGAAGGAGCGCAAGGCTGCCTGCCAGTATAAAAGATATAACCGCCCTGCCCCTGACCGACGCCAGTGCGCGAATCGTGTCTCTCACAGTGTACCCCTCCTTTCTCCTGAACGCCAAAATCGTGTCACAACTCCCTGTTGCGAAAATTTTCAGTACAATAAAATTATCATGCCGGTATGGCACAAAATTGTCACTTTATGAAAATAATATGTAATTGTCAGACTGGCAACTGACATTTCTGCCAAAATGCTTGAAATATGAAAAACGGTAGAATATAATTATGGTTAAAAGGAATCAGGACGGACAAAAGGAGGACATTTATGCAGCATATTTTAATTGTGGACGACAATCCGGATATTTGTGAAGTGCTGGGAACCTATGTGGCGAAGGAGGGATTTGAACCGGTGGTTGCAAAGGACGGTTCCGAGGCGTTGGAGCTATTCCGCAAGTGCAATCCGGCCGTGATCCTTCTGGACGTTATGCTGCCGGGAATGGACGGCTACAAGGTCTGCGAGAAGATTCGCGAGGAGTCAGATGTACCGATTATCCTCGTGACGGCCAAGGGTGAGGACTACGAGCGCGTCATGGGGCTGGATATCGGCGCCGACGATTATGTTGTGAAGCCGTTCAGCGGCAATGAGGTGATGGCCCGCGTGAGAGCGGTGCTCCGCCGTATGGGGCGCAGCGAGGTGACGGAGGATAAGAAGGTGTTGAACATCAACGACCTGACGATTAACATTGAGACCTATACCGTATATGTGGGAGCGGAGAAACTGCCAATGACCAAAAAAGAGGTGGAGACCATGTGGATCCTGGCCGGTAATCCGAGCAAGGTATTTACCAGGGATAATCTGTTGGACAGTCTCTGGGGGCAGGATTACTTCGGCGACAGCCGAACCGTGGACTCCCACATCAAGAGGCTCCGCGCCAAACTGGACAAGGTGCCTCATCCGGACTGGGAGATCAAAACCATCTGGGGCCTCGGCTACAAATTTGAACTGAATGTATAGCAGATTGAGATGCAGGGATAAGGGATATAGGAAATGAAGAAGATTTTTTGGCGGGTATTTGTGTACTTTGGCGTAGTGATAGTGGTGTTTATAATTCTCATCGGACTGATGTTTACGCGGTTTAACCGCACGAATATCGTGGGGGCCTACAAAGAACAGCTGGGCAGCCTTGCCACCGGTGTGGCGGCGCGGACAAGTCAGGCCATGCAGAACGGGGAGGCGGATACCTTTTCCGACTATCTGAAGGCGGTTGAGGATTTCGGCGACATGCAGGACATCGACATATGGATCGTCAGCAATCCGGAGAGCGAACCGTCGTTAGATATGGACTATACCAATATGGATATTACCGCCGTCACGGTGCCGGAGGAGACCTCCCGTATTCTGGAGTCCGCCTATATCGGGAAAAAGAGAAACTACAGTGATTATGACGACATTTACCGGACGACCATGCTCCATCTGGCCGTGCCGATCCGGAACGGGAGCGGCGATGTGGTGGGGGCGGTGCTGGTGTCCGGCCCCATGGAGATGCAGGAAAATACCATTGTGCAGTATGAGAAATATATGCTTGTCTGCGTTGTGGTGGGATTTGTCATGACGATCATCCTCGCCTTGTATTTTTCCCGAAAACTGGTGCGGCCGATTATACGAATGAAAGAGACGGCGCTGATTCTGGCGGCCGGCAGGTACAACTGCAAGACGGGAATCAAGCGGAAGGACGAGCTGGGCTCTCTGGCGGAGAGCATGGATATCCTGTCGGATAAGTTAGCGAGGGCAGAGGAGGCCAGGGAGAATATGGAGCAGAACCGCAGGGATTTCTTTGCCAACGTATCGCACGAACTGCGCACTCCGATTGCAGTGGTGAAGGGATATGCGGACACGCTGGCTGACGGATATGTGAAGGAGCCGGAGAAGCAGGCGGAATACATCGGGAGGATACAGAGGGAGTGCGGCAGCATGGAGAGGCTGGTGTCGGATCTGCTGATTCTGTCGCGTATGCAGAATCCGGATTTCCAGATGAATTTGGAAGTCCTCAATGTCATTGCCGTCGCCCAGGACGCCATGCGGAGCATACGGATTCTCATGGCGGAGAAGAAGCTGACGGGAACCGTGACATACGAGGACGCCTGTTCGCTGATCAAGGGGGACTATGACCGGATCCGGCAGCTGTTTACCATTCTTCTCCAGAACGCCGTGAAATACTCCGACGAGGAGACGCCGATCCGCGTTCACATCGCGCGGAAGGACGGGAAGATCATTTCTACCGTGCGGGATTTTGGAAGCGTGATTCCAAGGGACGAGTGGGAAAATGTATTTGAAAAGTTTTACCGCGCCAGCAACCACGAAGAAAAGGACGGCTCCGGTCTGGGACTGGTGGTGGCCAGCCATATTGTGGAGCGGCACGGGGGGACGATATCGGTATATAGCGACAAGACGGCGGGCACCTGCTTCACCGTGGAATTTCCGGAGGCTCCGGAGGATTTGACGAAGTAAAAAAAATTACCGCAATAAGATAAAAAATATCTTGATATATTGGCGGTTTTTCGGTATACTGTTAATAAGAAAAAGATATATCCTGAAGTGTTCGATACCTTCTGAATTTTTGAACCTACAATACTTTAAACGGGATTCTTATATCTGCAGTTGGATGTCGGGCCGTCACTGTCTGTTACAGGCACTATGGAGACATAGCAACGGAAGGCAGAAGGCTGCGTGCGGTTGCCCACCTAGCTGGTGCTAGGAGTCAAAAATCAGAAGCCGGCATTTTGGGTATATTACGAAAGATTTGGGGCAGCGATGATTTCGCTGCCTTCTTTATTATGTGTGAGCGTACGGACAGGCGGGCGCTCGCAGGGCAAGGAGCAGAGAATATGCGAGACGGGTTTATCAAGGTGGCTGTTTCCACTCCGGATTTGCGGGTGGCGGATAGCTCTTACAATGTGGAGAGAATGATAGAGACAGCGGAGAAGCTGGCCGGGCAGGGAGTGAAGCTTCTGGCGTTTCCCGAACTGTCCCTTACCGGCTACACCTGCAGCGATTTGTTTTTGCAGGACGCGCTGTTAAAGGGAGCGGAGCGGGCGCTGTACGACTATGTGAAAAGGACGGAAGGGCTGGCGATGGTGTCGGTTCTGGGTATGCCGTTGGAGCACAGGGGACGGCTCTACAATGTGGCCGTGGTGGTAAACCGCGGGAAGATCCTCGGCGTAGTGCCCAAGAGCCATATCCCGAATTACGGGGAATTTTATGAGGCCAGGCACTTTGCCTCCGGACAGGGGGCGGAGGGAGAGCACGAGTTCTCCGATGGGACGGCGGTGGAATTTGGCACCCGTCTTTTGTTTGAGGACTCCCACATACCGGACTTCCGTTTCGCCATTGAGATCTGCGAGGATTTGTGGATGCCCGCGCCGCCGTCCGGCTATCACGCCATGGCGGGCGCCAATATCATTGTGAACCTGTCGGCCAGCGACGAGCTCACCGGCAAGGCGGACTACCGGCGGGAACTGGTGAAGAACCAGTCGGCCCGGACAATATCGGCGTATCTGTACGCGGATGCGGGCGAGGGGGAGTCCACCACGGATATGGTCTTTGCCGGACACGATATGATTGTGGAAAATGGAATAATACTGAAAGAGAGCGAACCGTTCGGGCAGTTTGCGGCAGATAAGGGGCTGCAGGCAGACGGTGTCAGTGTGGTGACGGAAATAGATCTGCTGCGGCTGAAAAACGAGCGGCGGCGCATGACGGCGTTCCCGCTGTGCGACGCGCCGGAAGCGCCGGGGCGTTACCGGGTGATCCTCTTTGACGTGGGAGAGCCGGAGACGACGGAGCTGACGCGGGTATACACCCGCACGCCCTTTGTGCCGGAGACGAAAAAGAACCGCGAGAAGCGGTGCGAGGAGATTATGAATATTCAGGCGGCGGGACTGGCAAAACGGCTCCGCCACACGGGTTGCCGGAGTGCGGTGATCGGACTGTCCGGCGGTCTGGATTCGACGCTGGCGCTTCTGGTGACAATCCGTGCCTTTGACCGCCTTGCCCTTGACCGCGCGGGGATCACCTGCGTCACGATGCCCTGTTTTGGAACCACAAGCCGCACCTATGAAAATGCGGTGAACCTGGCGGGGGAACTGGGGACTGCGCTGCGCGAGATTCCGATCAGGGAGGCGGTTTTGCAGCATTTTAAGGATATAGGACATGACAGCCGTGTGCAGGACGTCACCTACGAGAACGGGCAGGCCAGAGAGCGCACCCAGATATTGATGGACGTGGCGAACCAGACCGGAGGCCTTGTGATTGGCACCGGCGATATGTCTGAGCTGGCGCTGGGGTGGGCCACCTACAACGGCGACCACATGTCCATGTACGGGGTGAACTGCTCCGTGCCCAAAACCCTTGTCCGATATCTGGTACAGTATTATGCCGATACCAATAGCAGTGCGGCGCTGCAGAAGATTCTGTACGATGTGCTCGACACGCCGGTGAGTCCGGAGCTTCTTCCGCCCAGGGAGGACGAGATTTCCCAGAAGACCGAGGACATAGTGGGGCCCTACGAGCTGCACGATTTTTTCCTCTATCACATGCTCCGGTTTGGATTTACTCCGGCGAAGCTGTTCCGGCTGGCCGCCCGTGCCTTCGAGGGCAAATACGACGGGGAGACAATATACCGCTGGCTGTCTGCCTTCTGCCACCGCTTTTTCCGGCAGCAGTTCAAGCGCTCCTGTCTGCCGGACGGCCCGAAGGTGGGAACCGTCTCCGTCTCCCCCCGCGGGGATCTGCGTATGCCAAGCGACGCCAGCGATGCCCTCTGGAGGGAGGAATTAGAGCGAATCCGTGAGAGCCTTGTCTAGGGCTGCCCGAATACCTTCAATCAGAAGGGATTCCGTGTATTTACTCTTGTCGGAAAGCGGGATCTTATCAATGTCCGTTCCCTTTATGAGCTCCTTCTCGATGTTCTCAAGGGAGGGCTTCACAAGAGGGTACATAGTTGTCACCGATTCCTCCAGATTGACGAAGGATACGGATTTGACCTGATCGGCGTCCACGGTTACTTCCAGATTCAGCGTGGAGTCTCCCAGTTCGATCTGGGAGTTGTAGACGCCGGGATTGTACCGGCCGGTCTGCGCGGCGCCGGAGGAGGTCTCCGAATCCTTTCCGGATGGGAAAAACATAAAGATTAACAGCAGGATAAGCAGAATACCGAGTCCTGCGAAGATTGCAGTATATATCAGTTCTTTCATTTGAATCACAACAATTTTTGTCTTTGCCATGAGGGGTGCCTCCTTCAGATATGGAGTGTATTACCATGCTTACTATTTATTGTATGCAGGCAGAGGGAAGGATATGAATGGAGAAACGGTTTTGGGAGGTAAGGAATGTCGTTACAATTTATCATGGGCGGTGCGGGCAGCGGCAAGAGTACCACACTGTATAATATGATCAGCAGGGAGGCGGCAGAACATCGGGAGAAGAATTTTATCGTCCTGGTTCCGGATCAGTTTACCCTGGAGACACAGCGGACGCTTGTGGAGCGGAGCGGTCGGGGCGGCATACTGAATGTGGACGTGCTGAGCTTCCACCGTCTGGCCTACCGGGTGTTCGAGGAGGTGCCGGCCCTGCGGAAGACCGTTCTGGAGGACATGGGCAAAATGATGCTGCTGCGGAAGGTATTCGCCGAGCAGAAGAAAAATCTGAAATATTTTAAGCGGGGGATTCAGAAGCCGGGCTTCCTAGACGAGTGCAAGTCCTTTCTCTGCGAACTGATGCAGTATGCTGTCGGGGAGGAGGAGTTTGACCGCATGGAGGAGTGTCTGGGCGGCGAGAGCCTCATGGCCTGCAAAATCCGCGATCTGCGGCTGATCTATCATGCCCTGAAGGAAAAGATGGGCGATACATATATGATGGCCGAGGAGCTGGTGCCCCAGCTCACCGGAGTGGCGGCCTCCATTGATATGCTGAGGGACAGCGTGATCTGCCTGGACGGGTTTACCGGTTTCACTCCCACCCAGTACGATCTGCTTCGGGAACTTCTGACCTGTTGCGAGAAGATGTTTGTGACGGTGACGACAGACCGGACGGGAAAGAGGAGGGACGTTTTTTCCCTGAGCACGGACACCGTCACCCGCCTGTCAAAAATCGCGGCGGAGGTGCATGTGGGGATAGAGGAGCCGATTCTCACCGGACGGGGCGGGGAGAAGATACCGTACCGCGTGGCGGAGAGCAGGGATCTGCGTTTTCTGGAAGAACACATTTTTTCCTATGGCCGCACAGAGCAGACGGGAGAGGTGAGGGACATTCAGGTGCGGGCCTGCCGGAGAGAGGCGGACGAGGCGGCCTACGCCGCCAGGACGATCTGGTGGCTGGTGCAGGAGGAGGGCTATTCCTATGGGGATATCGCCATTGTCACAGGGGATATTGCCTCGTATGAGCAGCCTCTTGCCAGAGAGATGGGACGGCTGGGGATCCGCTATTTTATGGATTATAAAAAGAGCATCGGAGCCAATGCCCTGGCCGAGTACAGCATGTCGTTCTTAGAGATGGTGCGCCGGAATATGGACTATGAGAGCACCTTCCGCTTTCTGCGGTGCGGGCTGTCGCCCCTCTCCGCGGAGGAGACGGATATACTGGAAAACTATGTAATTGCCAGGGGGCGGAGAGGATTTCGCTCCTACAGGCAGGAGTGGGAATATACCGTGGAGCGCCTCGATCTGGTGGAGGTAAACGAATACCGCGCAAAGTTTATGGACTCTGTCGGAACCGCCGTGGCCCGATGTCAGGGCGGCAAAAAGACCGTGAGAGAATTTACGGAGATACTGTACCGGCTGATAACGGACAACCATCTGTATGAGCGGGTGACGGAGCAGAGCCGCCGCTTTGAGGAGGAGGGGAATCCCCTGCTTGCCAGCGAGTACAGCAGCATTTACCGCCTGATGATGGAACTCTTTGACGAGCTGGTGGAACTGCTGGGCGGGGAGACGGTATCCTTTCGGGAATACGAGGAGATACTGTCCGCCGGAATTTCTGAGGGGCTCGTCGGCTTTGTCCCGCCATCTTCCAATCAGGTCATGGTGGGAGATGTGGAGAGGAGCCGCCTGAACAATATTAAAGTGCTTTTCTTTATGGGGGTAAACGACGACCGTATTCCCAGAGTTCAGGGAGGGCCGGGCATCCTCTCGGAGAGCGAGAGGAGAAAGATCGCAGAGGCCGGTGTGGAGCTGGCGCCACTGCCGGAGGAGCAGGCCTGTACCGGTCAGTTCTATCTCTACCTGACTCTGACGAAGCCGTCGGATAAACTGTTTCTCACCTATTCCCGAATGGGAGGGGACGGCGCGGGGCGACGTCCGGCCTATCTGATCCACAGCATACAGACGCTGTTTCCGGATCTTGTGCCGGTGGACGACGAGAGGGAACATTCCCTGCGTCGGGCGCTGGGGACAGACCGGGGCAGGCAGTACCTCATCACCCGACTGGCAGACGGGAGTTTCCGGAGAGACGCCTGTTGGTGGGAACTGGCGGCCTATTACCGGGAGAGGGAGCCGGCGCTTTTTGAAAAACTGCTGTCCATGCGCGCTCCGGAGAAAAAGACAAGGCTGTCGAGAGAGGCGGCGGAGCTTCTGTACGGGAGCCGCCTCTATGGAAACGTCACAAGACTTGAACAGTTTGCCAGGTGTCCCTATGCCCACTTTGTCATCTTTGGCCTGGGCCTGAAGGAGCGGGAGGAGTACACGGTGGGAGCCATCGACTACGGCAATGTGTTCCATGGAGCCATGGAACATTTCTCCCATGAGTTAGAGGAGAGAGGGATTGGCTGGAAGGAACTGGGTGAGGAGGAAGTGGCGGCGCTGGCCGGAGAGAGCGTGGAGTATGCCACGTCCGGTTACAAGGGAAAGATGTTCCACCAGTCAAAGAGGGTGGAATTCATGATTGTCCGCATGAAACAGATAATGAGGGACACAGTGTGGGGAATCTGGAGACAGATGCGGGAGGGAGAGTTTGTCCAGATGTACTCGGAGAAACGTTTTTCCGGCCAGGACGATCTCTCGGCGCTCTCTGTCCCCCTGGGAGATGGAAGGACGCTGGTGCTCGGCGGGCAGATTGACCGGGTGGACGTCTGCGGCGAGGCGGACAGACGCCTGATTAAGATTATCGACTACAAGAGCGGGCAGAGGGATCTGTCCCTGAGCAAGGTCTATTATGGCCTGCAGCTGCAGCTGGTGACATATATGGCGGCGGCCATGGAGATGGAGGAGAAAAAATATCCGGAGAGCAGGACAGTACCGGCGGCCATGCTGTACTATCAGATGAAGGAGCCGGAGCTGGCATGGCAGGAGGAGTCCGCGGAGGGAAGGAAGGAGCGGCTGCTTGAGGCCATGAAGTGCGCCGGATACGTCAATGAGGAACCGGAGATTCTGGAAAAGATGGACAGACAGGTGGCGGAGAACGGGCAAATCCGGCCGGACAGCCGCTCCCGCTTCCTGCCGGTGTCGGTAAAGAAGGACGGCACCTTCCGCAAGGGTTCCCACGTCATGTCCACAGAAGAATTTAAGCGCCTGATGGAACACAGCCGGGCCAAAATGGAGGAATTCGGGCGGAGGATCTTTGACGGGGAGGCGGATGCCGCCCCCTACAGATCGAAGTCGGAGTGCGGCTGTGATTACTGCGGCCTGAAGGGAGTCTGCGGCGTGGAAAAGAGGGAACTGCCGGCCCGTGTGCGCGAATATCCGGAATTAGAAGACGAAGAAGTATGGGAGGTGCTGTATGGGCGGGATTCAGTGGAGCGATGACCAGCAGAAGGTCATGAACATACGGGGAGCCAATATTCTGGTGTCGGCGGCGGCGGGCTCCGGCAAGACGGCCGTGCTGGTGGAGCGGATTTTCCGCCGGATCATGGACAAAAACCACCCGGTAGATGTGGACGCCTTTGTAATCGTTACCTTCACCAGAGCGGCGGCGGCACAGATGAAGGAGCGCCTGCGCGCCCGACTGGAGGAGGCCCTCATGGAGGAGCCGGAAAACCGGCATTTGCAGAGGCAGCTGGGACTGGTCGCCTCGGCGCATATTTCCACGGTGCACAGCTTCTGCGGATATGTGATCCAGAATTATTTTCACCGGATAGGTCTCGATCCGGCTTACCGCCAGGGCACGGAGAGCGAGCTGGCGCTCCTGCAGGGTGAGGCCATGGCTGAAATTCTGGAGGAGGAGTATACGGAGGAGCGTCCGGACTTTGTGGAGCTGGCGCAGATGCCGATGTTCCAGCGCAGCGACGCCCGGCTGGAGGAGATGATCCGGCAGATATATGAGAGCGCCATGAGCGAGCCCTTTCCCGACGCCTGGCTGGAGCGCATGGAGAATTTTCTCACAGTGGCAGATGAGAGGGAGTGGAGGGAGAGCCCCTTTGCGAAACTTCTCATGGAGGACTGCCGCCGCGTGGTGGAGGGGATCGTGGACGAGGGGAAAAGGCTGATGGAGTTATGTGAGAGACCGGCCGGCCCCTACTATTTTGACAAGCGAATCGAGGAGCTGAACGAACTGTGTGGGAGCCTTCTGGGGGCGGGGGACTACGAGGATTTCCGCCGGATTCTGGGTGAGATGAGTTTTTCCCGCATGGCGCCGGGGCGGGATAAGAGCGTGGACGAATCCCTGAAAAAAGCGGTACAGGACGGCCGAAACCAGTGCAAAAAGATCTTAGAGGAGATGCGGGACGGCTATTTCTTTCAGGATATAGAGGGGCATCTGGCGGACTTAAAGGCCATGGGTGGCCGGATCCTGACGCTGCTCCGGCTGACAAGGCGTTTTAAGGAGGAATATACCGCAGCCAAGAGAGATAAGGGGTTGGTGGACTTCAACGATCTGGAGCAGTTAGCGCTGTCCATTCTTCTGGAGTGGGACGGAGAGAAGCAGGAATATGTGCGGTCGGCGGCGGCGCTGGAACTGGCGGAGCAGTTTGAGGAGATTATGATTGACGAGTACCAGGACAGCAACCGGGTGCAGGACACCCTTCTGATGAGCATATCGAGGGAGGGGCTCGGAGGCCGCGATCCCAACGTCTTTATGGTGGGGGACGTCAAGCAGAGCATATACCGGTTCCGCAATGCCTGTCCGGAGCTCTTTGCGGAGAAACTCCTCACCTACGACGCTGAGGGAGAGAGCCGGAACCGGCGGGTTGATCTGCATCAGAATTTCCGGAGCAGGGAGGTGGTGCTGGAGGGCTGCAACTGTGTGTTTTCGCGCATGATGCACAGAGATCTGGGCGGCGTGGAATATGACGGAGCCGCCAGGCTCAGGTGCGGGCGCACTTTTCCGGAGACGGAGCACAGGGTGTCGGAAAAAATTGACGCCTATGTGATTCTGGATAAGGAGGACGCGGAACTGGAGGGGCGCCTCATCGCATCGAAGATCAAAGAGATGACGGATCCCGCAAACCCCCTGTATCTGTATGAGGAAGGGGAGTGGCGGCCCGCGGCCTATCGGGACATTGTGGTTTTGAGCCGGAGCGTGAAAAATGCCGGAGAGAGCTACTGCGACGCCCTGAGCGAGGCGGGGATTCCCGTGGTAATGGAGCACACGCAGGGATTTTTCGACACCAGGGAGATACGGCTGATGACGGATATGCTTCAGGTCATAGACAATCCGAGGCAGGACATACCGCTGGCGGCGGTGCTGACGGGGCCGATGTTTTCCTTCAGCGGGGAGGAGATGGCGCTTCTGCGGAGCGGCAGCCGCAGGGGAGACCTGTACGATTCGCTGTGCGGCTATGAAGGGGAAGACGGCCTGTCTGCAAAGATAAGGCATTTTCTCGAAGTGCTGTCCCGTCTGAGGAAAAAGACTTCCTATGCTACAGTGGCGGAGCTGATTCAGGACATCTATCGGGAGACGGATATATATGAGACGGTACAGATGATGAGTGAGGGCGCGCAGAGGGCGGCCAATATGGACAGTCTGATGGAGCAGGCCAGGGAATTTGACGAGACGGTATACCACGGGCTGTATCAGTTTGTCCGCTACATACAGAGGATTCAGGAGCAGAAGGAGCAGATGGGGGAGGTCAATCTGGCCGGCGAGGAGGAAAATGTCGTCCGGATTATGACGATCCACAAGAGCAAGGGACTGGAATTTCCCATCTGCATTGTGGCGGGAATGGGAAAAAGGCTTGGGAGCGCCAGCAAATCGTTTCTGACGATCCAGCCGGACATCGGGATCGCCTCAAAACTGGTGGACAATGACAGCCGGACGGTCAGGGATACCCTGTACCAGCGCTTTCTGCGGCGGCAGAATGATCTGGCCGATCTGGGAGAGGAACTCCGTGTGCTGTATGTGGCGATGACGCGCGCGAAGGAGAAACTAATCCTAATCGGATGCCGGAAGGAAATTGAGGCCGGCGGCGTGAATTATCTGGAGCGGAGCCGGATGAACACCTTTTTTGACATGGTACTCCCCGCAGCGCTCTCCGAGGACAAATGGTTTGCGGTGACGCCGGTATACAGGGAGGAGCTGTGTGAGGAAGCGGCGGCCGAGATTGTGAGGGAAAATGTGGAAACTGCGAGTCTTTACAATTTTGACACATCTGTCCGCTATCATAAAGAGACACACGAATTATTAGAATTTTTTGAAAAAAATGTCGAGACCGATACGGAGATTCTGCCGGTAAAGGTATCTGTGTCGGATCTGAAAGTAAAATCCATGGAAGAACTGGACATGGAAGATTTTACCATACTCTCGCACACCGGCGAGGACGCAGAGATGCCGGTGCCGGCTTTTATGAGAGAGGAGACGCCGGAGAACTCCGCCGGACGCGGGGCGGCATACGGCACGATCTGGCATCAGGTTATGGCGCGGATCGATTTTCAGAAGACCGGCACGGAGGATGAACTGCGCGGGGCGGTACAGGACATGGTAAAGACGGGACGGCTTCGTCCGGAGGAGACAGAGGTGCTCGATTACCGGCGGCTGCTGCACTTTTTCCACTCTCCGCTGGGACAGGCGATGGCACGGGCGGCGGCCGAGGGACGGCTTCACAGGGAGCAGCCCTTTGTGGTGGCGAAGCCGGCCGGTGAGATCTTCCCCGAGTGCGGAGTGACTGACGGCAGGACGGTGCTGGTGCAGGGAATCATCGACGGATATTATGAGGACGGAGATGGAATTGTGCTGATGGATTACAAGACGGATTCGCTGCGAGAGGGAGGAGAAGACGTTCTTATCAGCCGATATAAAAGACAGATGGAAATTTACAAAGAGGCATTGGAGGCGATGTCGGGCAAGCCGGTGAAGGAGTGCGTTCTGTACTCATTCTCCCTTGGCTGCACGCTCCGGATTGGAGGATAATGTGTACGAAAAATTTGCGAATGTTTACGACCATATGATGAACCAGATTCCCTATGAGGAATGGTTTGGGCATTTGAGGGATTATCTGGCGTCCCACGGAGTAGACGGGGGGACGATCTGTGAGCTGGGGTGCGGAACCGGTACAATGACTGAGCTGTTTGCCGCCGCCGGATACAAGATGATAGGGGTGGACAGCTCCGGCGACATGCTGGCGCTGGCCCAGGACAAAAAACTGGAGAACGGCTCGGACATTCTCTATCTGGAACAGGATATGAGGGAGCTTGAGCTGGCGGAACCGGTGGACGCCTTCCTGAGCGTCTGCGATTCCATCAACTATCTTCTGCAGGAAGATGAGCTGGTCTCTGTCTTTTCCCATGTGAAGAAGTATCTCAGACCGGGGGGATATTTTATCTTTGATCTGAAGACGACCTACTGTTACCGGAATATCATCGGCAACCAGACATGGGTGGAGCAGGATGAGGAGGTCAGCTATATCTGGGAGAATTACTACTATGACGACCAGGACATCAACGAGTACATGCTGACGATTTTCAGGAAGCAGCCGGACAGCGATCTCTATGAGCGCATCGAGGAGGCCCATTACCAGCGCGCCTATTCGGTGGAACGGCTGAAGAAACTTCTGGCAGAGGGCGGCCTGTCCATGGTGGAATGTTTTGACGCATTGATGGAGGGAGGGCCCACGGAGAACAGCGAGAGGATCTACGTGGTAGCAAAGACAAAGGAAGTGTAAATTATGAGGAGAGTATGGGCAGTATTGCTGATTTTTGCGCTGGCTGGGGCCGGTTTTCTGGCAACAGATTGTAAAAAGGTGCAGGCGGCGGGGGAGACGGGCGTGGTGACGGCCAGCCTGTTGAATGTTCGCACGGGGGCAGGTACGGATTATCAGAATGTGAAGACCTCCGCCGGGACTTCGGTGCAGCTTGCGGCCGGAACAAAGGTCACGATTCTGGAGACGCTGACTGCGGAGAAGGACGGCAGCTCATGGTATAAGGTGTCGTTCTCCTTTGAGGGGGAGAGCCTCTCCGGCTATGCCAGCGCCCAGTATATTGCCATTGATACGACGGCGCCCTCGGCCACGCCCACGACGGCGCCGGCCTCTACGACGCCGATTACGACATACCGCTACGAGACCACATACCGGAAGATTAAGGTGGCGGGCCGGTTGTCCCAGAAAAGAGCCGTGTACAAGAAGGCGGGGGGCAGACAGCTGAAGGTGTCGAAAAAAGCGGTGATACTGTCCAAGGGAAAAAAGGTCACGATTACAGGGGAAAAACTGGTTAAGAACAAAAAGTGGTTTAAGATTTCTTTTAAATATAAAAAGAAAACGCGCACGGCTTATATTCGTAACATCTATGTGAAAATGACATTGAAGACCGGAGCGTGCGCCGTAATCGCCAACTTAAAGAAGGCGGCCAAGGTGCACACGAAGGCAGGGGCCTCGGCGCCGTACAAAAAAAAGGGAAAGACGATAATAAAGATTCCAAAAGGCGCCACGGTGAAAATTACGAAGGAGAAGCTGCCGGCGGGCACGAAGACTAAGTGGTATAAACTGTCCTTTGATTACAACGGCAGCCAGAAAACCGGCTGGGTAAGTTCGAAGTTCGTCAAGCTGGCGAAGGAAAAGAAGGTAAAAAAAGTGGCGGTGACTGCGCTCACCAGCGCCCAGTTTGAAAAGAGCATGACAGAGCAGGGATTTCCGGAGTCCTACAAGCAGAGCCTGCGTATCCTGCATCAGGCCTATCCGCTCTGGCAGTTCCAGGCCTATAAGACCGGAGTGGACTGGAATACCGCCCTGACTGCAGAGTGCAAGCTCGGACTGAACCTGATTTCCAATTCCAAGGCGGAACCGTGGAAGTCCAAAGAGCCGGGCGCCTATAACAGCAAGACACACACCTGGAAGGTGTTTGACGGAAGCAACTGGGTGGCTGCCTCTAAGGAGGCGATAGCCTATTATATGGATCCGAGGAATTTCCTTTCGGAAAATAATGTTTATCAGTTTGAACTGCTGGAATACCAGTCCCAGTACCAGACAAAGGCGGGCGTGGATAATATTCTCAACAACACGCCGTTTTATAATAAGACATTTACCTATAAGGATCTGAATACGGGAAAGAGCAAGAGCATTTCCTATGCGGACGCCTTTGTCGACGCGGCGAAGACTTCCGGGGTGAGCCCGTACCATCTGGCCTCCCGCGCAAGGCAGGAGGTTGTCATAAGCGCGACTGCTGTGAGCGGCTCCGTGAGCGGAACAAATGCCACTTATCCGGGGATATACAACTTTTATAATATAGGCGCGGTAAGCAGCGCAAACCCCGTGCTGAACGGACTGAAGTGGGCCAGCTCCGGAAGCACCTATCTGAGGCCGTGGACGGATCGCTACCGCTCTATTGTGGGCGGGGGACAGTATATCGGCAGCAGCTATATACAGAAGGGGCAGAATACCGGATATCTGCAGAAGTTTAACATGACTTCGACGAACCGGTTTGGGCACCAGTATATGACGAATGTGGAGGCGGCTTACTCGGAGGCTATCAAGACAAAAAAAGCCTACGCGGGAAGCATTGATAAATCCCCGCTTGTCTTTTCGATTCCGGTGTATGAAAACATGCCGGCCTCAAACTGCCCGATTCCGCACTAGTGATTGCAGAGGACGCAAAGGAATGGAGAGAAATATGAGAGATTTACGGAAAAGTTTCTTTCGGGCAGCAGTCATTCTGTCCGCAGCGCTTATCCTGCAGGCGGCATGGATATTGTCCGGCGCGCCCGCAGAGGCAGTGCGCGCCGAAACGGGGGATGCTGAGACGGGGAGCGCCGTGATCCGCTTCAGCGCCGCCGCTCCCCAGGTGAAAAAGGGAGAGGAGTTTACGGTAGTGTGCCAGGTGACGTCGTCGACGCCGTTTCTGGACGCGGAATTCACGGTCGGATACGACTCCTCGATTATCGAATTTGTCCGGGGAGGCAGGAAAGTGACCGGCACGGGAGGCGTCCTGAAAATCGCCTCGACGGGAAATGAGACGGCCGTTACGAAGAAGACATTTTCCCTGCAGTTTGTGGCGGTCAAAAAGGGAACCTCCCTGATTGCCGTACAGGGGGCGTCCCGAATTACCGGCGAGGACGGAATGGGATTTTCCGTGTCCAGCAACCAGCTGGCCGTGACGGTTGGAAAAAAGAAGGGCGGTCAGGCTCCGCAGGAGACGAAGGCGCCGGTTGTGACGCCGGAGCCGGTTCTCAGCAGCAATAACCGCCTAAAAAGCTTAAAGACGACGGCGTTTGAGATGACGCCGGAATTTTCGGGCGATGTGACAGAGTACACGGCCAGCGTGGACTGCCGCGCCGATATCCTCTATGTCACCTTCGCGGCGGAGGATGAGAAGGCGAGGGTGGAACTGTCCGGCAATGAAAATCTCAAGGCGGGACAGAACGAGGTTCAGGTTATTGTGACGGCGGAGAACGGCGACAGGCGCAGGTATAATATCCTCGTCACCAGAGAGACGGAGGAGGAGACGAGGCAGCGTGAAAACGAGGAGAATGTGGGGAGTAAAGACATATCCTTTAGCATTTCCCGTAAGAACGGCCGGATTATTTTGAAAAACGCCTATGAATTTGAAGTGCAGGACGTCTCCGGACTGACAAATATCCCCGCGGGATATGTCCAGTCAAACATTGAACTGGGCGGAATAACAGTGCCTGCCTTTACCATGGAGAACGATTTGGACAACAACTATCTGCTCCTGTATCTGAAGGGCCCGGCGGGAAAGAGCGGCATATACCAGTACGACCGGCAGGAGCAGACTATGCAGCGGTACACAGGGAGCATGACTGAGCGGGTGAACAAAAGTGCCGGAGAGGATACGGGCGCCGGAGTCCTTTCCCTGACGCCGAACCATGTACTGCTCGCGATTATTGTGGGACTGGTCATTCTGCTTCTCTGTATGCTCATCGCCATGTTGAAAATGGCCATGAGAAAAAAGGAAGAAAAAAACAGGAAGGATTACCTTGATTTTTAGGGGCGGTTTTGTTACACTTCTATTATAACAGATGACAGCGCGCGGTCGTTTGGCCGCCGCTTTTTTTGACAGGGAGACGGCCGTGGAGGCGGCGTCTTTCACAGGATAAGGCCGGGGAGGCGGAAGCGATGTATATATCCATTGACTTTAACAGCGAGGAGGCGCTGTATCTCCAATTGCGCAATCAGATTATTCTGGCGATTGTGCGGGCGGAACTGCGCGACGGGGAGAACCTGCCCTCTGTCCGCGAGCTGGCGGAGCGCATCGGGATCAACATGCACACTGTCAACAAGGCCTATGCGGTTCTCCGTCAGGAGGGCTATCTCAGGCTGGACCGGAGGCGTGGCGCCGTGGTGGCTGTGGACATGGATCGCGTAAAGGCCGTCATGCAGCTGGAGAAGACGCTGGATCTGGTGCTGGCGCAGGCGATCTGCAAAGACGTCGGCAGAGAGGATGTACACCAGCTGGTAGATGAGATCTATGACCGGTATGGCAGTTATGCGGACGAAAACAAAAAATAAGAAAGGTATGGGCCAGCGGGCTGGCCTTTGAGTGGTATGAGAACAGAATTAACAGCAGAAGCGGAACGGGCCCTGAGTAAGGCCGGAAAGTTTGCAGTCAGAATGGGCAATGCGGTGATAGGAACAGAGCATCTTCTCTATGGCCTGGCGGCCGCGCCGGGAGTTGCCTCGCGGGTGTTGAAAGAAAATAAACTGGACAAGGACACGCTCCGCTTTGAGATTGAAAATTATTGCGGCAGCGGCGACACGGTTCTGGAGGAGCGGACGGAATTTGACATGTCGCCCAAACTGGAGGAAATCATTCTCCAGAGCGGCGAGGAGGCCTCGCGGAGCGAGTGTGAGAAGACGGGCACGGAGCATATCCTGATGGCGATACTCAAGGATACGAGCTGCACGGCCTATCACATTCTGCTGGCGGCGGAGGCCAATATCCAGAAATTGTATATGGATATTGTCACTACGGCGGGAGGGGATCTGGCGCTCGCCAAAAATGATTTGATTGCCAGCCGCTCCAAAAAGAGGAAAAACGGATCTGCCACGCCGGTTCTCGATCAGTACGCGAGGGATTTGAACCAGTATGCCAGAGAGGGGCGGATCGATCCCGTGCTGAATCGGGAGGACGAGATCAGCAGCGTGATAGAGATACTCAGCCGGCGGACGAAGAATAACCCCTGTCTGATCGGCGAGCCCGGCGTGGGAAAAACGGCGATTGCCGAGGGGCTGGCCGCCCGGATTGAGGAGGGCGCCGTGCCGGATTCCATGCAGGGACTGCGGGTGCTGACACTGGATTTATCCGGAATGGTGGCGGGCTCAAAGTACAGGGGGGAGTTTGAGGAGCGCATCAAGAGGGCTCTCCGGGAGGCGGAGAGCGCAGGCAACATTTTGCTGTTTATCGACGAGCTGCACACGGTGATTGGAGCCGGCGGCGCCGAGGGGGCCATTGACGCCTCCAATATTCTCAAACCGGCTCTGGCCAGGGGTGAAATTCAAGTGATTGGCGCCACTACGCGGGAGGAGTACCGCAAGCATGTGGAGAAGGACGCGGCGCTGGAGCGCCGGTTCCAGCCGGTGGTGATTGAGGAGCCCACAGAGGCTCAGACAGTCAGCATGTTAAAGGGACTCCGCAGCCGCTACGAGGAGTATCACAATGTGGTGATCAGCAACGAGGCGATCGAGGCGGCTGTCCGGCTGTCCGTCCGCTATATCAACGACCGCTTCCTGCCGGACAAGGCGATAGACATCATAGATGAGGCGGCGGCCAGATTCCGTCTGCAGAAGGTATTTGTCAAAGGCGAGAATATCAAAAAACTGGAGGACAGGGCTCAGGAACTCTATGACGCCAGGGAGAAAGCGCTGATTGCCGGAGATATAGATCTGGTGATGGAGATTCGGGAGCAGGAGAGGGAAAACGAGGAGAAGATAGCGAAGGAGAACAAAAAGAAAAACAGGAAGATGAAAAAGGCGGACAACACGATCCGTGAGGAACATGTGGCGGAGATTGTGGCGAAATGGACGCACATTCCGGTTCAGCGCCTGGCCGAGGCCGAGGCGGAGCGTCTGAGGAAGCTGGACTCCATTCTCCACGAGAGGGTGGTAGGCCAGGAGGAAGCCGTACAGGCGGTGGCCCGTGCGATCCGCCGCGGACGCGTCGGACTGAAGGATCCGAAGCGCCCGATAGGTTCCTTTTTATTCCTGGGGCCCACCGGCGTGGGCAAGACCGAACTCAGCAAGGCGCTGGCGGAGGCGGTATTTGGCTCGGAAAAGGATATGATCCGGGTGGATATGTCCGAGTACATGGAAAAACAGAGCGTCTCCAAGATGATTGGCTCTCCGCCGGGCTATGTGGGCTATGAGGAGGGCGGACAGCTGAGCGAGAAAGTCCGCCGCAAGCCATATTCGGTGCTGCTCTTTGACGAGATCGAGAAGGCGCACCCGGACGTGTTCAACATGCTTCTGCAGGTGCTGGAGGACGGACATATCACCGACGCACAGGGGCGTCGGGTTGACTTTAAGAATACGATCATCATTATGACCTCCAATGCCGGAGCGAACCGCATTATCTCCCCCAAGACTCTCGGATTCGGGCAGAAGACCAGCGAGGAAGAAGCCCACAAGAAGATGAAAGAGGGCGTGATGGAGGAGGTAAAGCATATCTTCAAGCCGGAATTTCTCAATCGGGTGGACGAGCAGATCGTATTCCACACCCTGAATCAGGAGAATATTCGGGAGATTGCCGAACTCATGTCGAAAAACTTTATCAGCCGTGTCAGGGAGCAGATGGATATTGAGCTGATGATCGACGGGGAAGTGACGGACTATGTGGCAAAGAAGGGATATGATCGCGATTATGGGGCAAGGCCGATCCGCCGCGCGCTCCAGACCGAGGTGGAGGACGTGCTGGCCGAGGCCGTGCTCGCCGGAGAAATCGCCATGGGAGACGCCGTGGAAGTCAGTCTGAAGCGGGAGGGGGACAAGGAGTCTGTTTGTGTAAAAAAATTCACAAAAAAAGGATAGAAAAAGGGGCCGTAATATTGTATACTGAATATAACAGCAATTTACGGTGTGCCGGGGAGTGTGACGTCCGGCAGAGCATAGCGAAGGAGGACACATAAAGATGGGCGTTGTGGAAGAACTGATCCGCAAGGACGAGAAGGGAACATTGAGTTTTGGCAACTATCTTCTGGATACCAAGACGAAGAAAAGTGATTTTCAGTACGAGGGAGCAGTTTATAAGATCAAGACTTTCCGGGAGATTACGAAGCTGGAGAGAAACGGTGCGCTGGTGTATGAATCGGTGCCTGGCTCGACAGTGACAAACTTTCGGGGCAACAGCGAGGCGGCCGAGTTTGACGTAGAGGCCGCGGGGGATATCAGTTTTACACTGGAGATGGAACCGTCGCAGGAATATAAACTGGTAGTCGACGGCGTGTCGGCGGGGCGTATTCCCACCAATGTGGGCGGCAAGCTGAATGCCAGTCTGGAACTGGACGAGGGAAGCAGCGCCAGTGTAAAAATTGTAAAATGCTGAGCGCAAAAAGAAACTAGTGCTGGGCACCGGCCGGAGCAATGGCCGGTGCCTCTGCTTATCTGGAAGACAACACAGAGAGGGATTGATATATGGCGAAGGAAAAAACGCTGTTTTTCTGCAGGGAATGTGGGCATGAGTCCTCAAAGTGGCTGGGCCAGTGCCCCGCCTGCCATGCGTGGAATACAATGGTGGAGACGCCGGCCGCCCAAAAAGCAAGGGGCGGCGCCGCCGTGCGAACGGCGTCTGCGTCTGCCCGGCCGTCGCGCCTCAATGAGATTGAGACGCAGGAGGAGTGCCGCCGCCCTGTGGGAATGGCGGAGTTTGACCGAGTGCTGGGAGGCGGGATCGTACCTGGCTCGCTGATTCTGGTGGGCGGTGATCCCGGCATCGGGAAATCCACTCTGCTGCTGCAGATGTGCCGCCTGCTGGCCGGAGACAATGTGAGGGTGCTTTATGTATCCGGTGAGGAATCCGCCCGCCAGATTAAACTTCGGGCCGAGAGGATAGGAACGTTTTCGGACGAGCTGTTCCTGTATTCCGAGACCTGTATGGGGACAATCATTCAGGCAGTGGAGGAGATCCGGCCGGAGGTTGTCATCGTGGACTCCATTCAGACGATGTTTGAGGAGACGGTGGACGCGGCGCCCGGCAGCGTCAGCCAGGTGCGCGAGATTACCGGAATACTTCTCCACCTTGCAAAGAGTAAAAATATTACGGTTTTTATCGTGGGCCATGTGACGAAGGAGGGAAATGTGGCCGGGCCGCGTATGCTGGAGCATATGGTGGATACGGTACTCTACTTCGAGGGAGACAAGACGGCCATGTACCGTATGCTCAGGGGCGTCAAAAACCGTTTTGGCTCCACCAATGAGGTGGGTGTCTTTGAGATGAGAAACCAGGGGCTTGTGGAGGTTCCGAACCCCTCTGAATACATGATGCAGGGGCGGCTGGAGGACGAGGCCGGTTCTGTGGTTGTCTGCACGATGGAGGGGACGCGTCCCTTCCTGATCGAGGTGCAGGCGCTGGTGTGCCAGACCAGTTTTCCGATGCCGAGGCGCACGGCGGTGGGGACGGATTACAACCGCGTCAATCTTCTGATGGCGGTGCTGGAAAAACGTCTGGGTATCCGCATGGCGGACTGCGACGCCTATGTAAATGTAGCCGGTGGTATGCGCGTCACAGAGCCTGCGCTGGATCTGGCGCTGGTGGCGGCAATTCTGTCCAGCCACCGCGGACAGAGCCTCGGCAGCGCTACGGTTCTGTTCGGCGAGGTAGGGCTCGTGGGCGAGGTGCGGGCGGTGTCGCAAGCCGAGAGAAGGGTGGCGGAGGCTGTCAAGGCCGGTTACACCACCTGTATACTGCCAGAGAGCAACCGCCAGTCTATTCTCAGGGCGGGCAGTCTGGACGTAAAAGGCGTCCGGCTGCTGGGCATAAAGCATATTCGGGAATTGCCGGACTGTATATAGACGCGCCGCGGGGAAAAGCGAAAATCCGACGGGGCGGAATGGAGGATAATGATGGAAGCGCAGGAAGAAAAGAGAGAGTCTCTTTTCCAGTGGATTGGAAATGGGAAAAAGATGATAATAGGAGCGATTTTACTGGCGGCGGGCATAGTTGGGCAGCTGTTGTCGGGCAGGACGCTGGCACAGATTCCCTTTGTGCTGATGGGCGCTGGCCTGATGTGCTTTGTCAACGCGCTGTTCTCCAAAATAGCATCGTGCAATATTCATCTTTTGTTGTATCTTATCATAAACATTGCGGCAATGGAACTGGCAATCGCGATTGCCGGCGCTGATGTACTGGATTCCACGACACTGTACGGGGCATGGGTTGGCTGCGGGGTTGCGGCCTGGATTTTTCAGATTGCCCTTATGAAGACAGAGGGCGGCGTCCGGCGGGTGGTGCTGTCATTTTGTGAGACGCTGTTCAGCGCTGTGGCGCTGGTGGCGGCCTTTGTCGTGCCGATTTTTCTGTCGGTGTGGCGGAGCTGAGCGGCTGCCGACGGCGGCGGAATGAGAGGGAATCATGGAATCACGGAGAGAACAGGCAATACAGTATTTTAAAAAGGGCTACAACTGCAGTCAGTCAGTGATCTTGGCCCACAGCGACCTGTTTGACATTGACAGGGAGGCGCTTCTGAAACTGGTTCAGCCCTTTGGCGGCGGCATGGGAAGGCTGCGCCAGGTGTGCGGAGCCGTGTCCGCCATGTTTATGGTGGCGGGGGCGCTGGAGGGAAGCGCCGTGCCCGGCGACGCAGAGGGCAAAAAGAAAACCTACGCCATTGTCCAGGAGCTGGCAAAGGAATTTGAAAAAAAGAACGGCAGTATCGTCTGCGGACAACTGCTGGGGCTCTCGGGACGCGATCCGCTGGTGAAGGAGGAATACCGGCAGGGTGCGACGCCGGAACCCCGTACGGAGGAATACTATAAAAGGCGCCCCTGTCCGGAGATAATCGGGGACGCCTGTGATATACTGGCAAAATGCCTGCGGTGGGAATGATAAGTTTGAACTGCGCACGGCAGAAAAAATTCCGACAGGGAAAATTCCGGCCGTCTACTCTATGTCGCTGAAGAATACGGGCAGCTTTTCCTGAAAAATCTTCAGGGCGATTCCTGCCACCTCGCGCATCTGCGGGTGCGCATGGGAATCACAGCGCAGCCGGAAGAAATTTCTCCAGGAGCGCAGATTCATCGTCACCACAATCTCTGTCTTGAGGCTGTTGGGAAGGACAGAGCGGGCCTCCTGCGGAGTCGCGCCCAGCTCCAGCATACGGAAATAGGAGTCTTCCGCCTGCTCCATAGCGTGATTCCAGACGTCGTATTTAGCCCGGTCGTTTTCATTGTTCAAATCGTATTCAAATCCCCCGGCCAGATCGATCACGGTGATCGCGTTTCCGAATTTGTCGCCGGAGTAGTTGCAGTAGCGGGTGCTCTCCTGACTGTAGCTGGCGATGCGGTGGCGCACGATCTCATGGGTGATTCCCCGGTCGCAGATTATGCGCACCGTGACGGATTCGTGCTCGATTACGGATTCGTGCCCGCGCTTCAGCAGGTTGCGGATAAAGCGCTCGGCGGACTCCTCCGTGATATTTCCCTCGCTCTTATAACATACCCGTCCGATTTTTTCTATTTTGCGGACTATCTCATCATAATTTTTCATGTCGATAATTTCAATGCTCGGTTTAATGACGTTCATTTTTTTCCTCCCTCTGTATCAGAAGCCTCTCCTGTACCGGTAAAATATATTATCTGTAGTATATCGTATAACGGAATTTTTTTCAACGGGAAGATCCCGCGGCGCGGAAAAACATCTCCGGTATCTTTTTGCATAAATTTTCATTCGGGGGAAATACTATCACCAACAACAGAAAATGAGGTGATAATTATGTTTTACAGAGAAAAGGGATTCTATATATCTTTGCTTTGCGGCGTGGTGGCGCTGGTAGCTTTTGCCGCCATCTGCATCAACCTGTTTGGCAGCGAGGAGGGCGAGAAAAATTCCCCTATTGCAGTGGAGGAGACGCCGGTTCCCACGCCTACGCCGACGCCGGAGGCAGAGGAGGCCTCCGCCGACGAGGTGAAGTCGGAGGTAAAAAAGCCCAAAAAGACGGCGAAGCCAAAGGCGACGAAAAAGGCGGTGCAGGCCAACGCAAAACCGGTTAAAAATACTCTCCACTTCGATCAGGAGACGGGGCTTCTGTGGCCGGTGGAGGGAGACGTGCTGATGAAGTACAGCGCGGATCAGGTCGTCTACTTCCAGACGCTCGCCCAGTACCGCACAAATCCGGCGCTGATCATCTCCGCCGGAGTGGGAGACGAGGTAAAGGCCAGTGCGGACGGCATTGTTGAGGACATCAGCACATCCGAGGAGACCGGGCGCACACTCACTATGTCCATCGGGGACAATTTTACCGTGAAGTACGGGCAGCTGAAGGAGATCGCCGTGCAGAAAGGAGATGCGGTGTCCGAGGGACAGGTGATAGGGAAAATAGCCAGTCCCACCAAGTATTATTCCCTGGAGGGAGCCAATCTCTATTACCAGGTAAAAGAGAAGGATCAGACGGTAAATCCCATGGTGCTGCTCCGCTAGCGGAAAGCCGTCTGGGGAGTTTGAGGCGGAAAGCCGGGTTGAAAAGTTGAAAAAGGTTTAAAATTTACCATATTCATCGCAGGAAATTTGTGAAAAGTGCTGATTGTTTTTTTTCGGGCGCTAAGATATAATCTAATTGAATAACTATGCCACGGAAGGCGTGATGATTATGGTAGAGGCTTATAATTTATATTTGGGCGGCTATCTTCCCAAGATATCGCCGAAGACCAGCGTTCATAATAAGCATGAACTGAAAAGTAAATATAAAAGTATTGTCAGTCTGAACAATGCCAATCCTCTTGTGATGGTCAGGCTCTCCAATGACACGCAGGCATATGCGCTCAATGTGAAGGAGATGTCCATGGAACTGGCAGAGACAGCCGAGAACATCCTGAATGGCGATCCGGAGGAACGCCAGGGCAATATGGAGTCGCTGACGGATTTATATAACCGACTGCTCCGGCGCAGCGACGAATACGGCGAGGCCAACAACAAGCCGTCGCGTCCCGGCGGCGAATTGCGGAATCTGGTGGACAGAAATGAGGACGAGCTTGTTCAGGCGGGATTTTCCGTTGACAGCCGCGGATTTCTGACGGCTCCGGCCGGAGGAAAACAGGAGCCGGTGGTACCGGAGAAATTTATACGGCAGTTGTTGGACAAGTGTGACCATATGGGCATGAATCCGATGGAGTATGTGGACAGCAAGATTTACAGCTATGCCCATCTGCACCGCAGTGACATCGGCACGGCCTATGAGTCCTCAATCTACAGCGGAATGTTGTTTAATTCCTACTGCTGATATTCATTATATGGAAGAAGCGAGCAGGACAGATACAGATAGAGAGTGATAAAACGCTCCGGCGATTGAATCGCCGGAGTGTTTTTTGCCCTTTATTTACCAATGAAAATATTTCCAATATCAAAAGTTGGCAGAATGCTTGACGTTGTAAAGCAAAATGAGTATAATGAGGGTGAAATTGAAAGGAGATGATCGCATGGCTACAACCCCTACTCAGGTCCGTATCGATGCGGATATTAAACGTGAAGCAACGGCGCTCTTTACCAGCCTTGGTCTGGATATGTCAGGTGCTGTAAATTTGTTTCTGCACCAATGCGTTCTTCGCGGTGGATTACCTTTTGCTGTGGAAGTTCCGCAATACAGCAACAAAACGCTCAGTGCGATGGCAGAGGCCAGAAGAATATCCCGTGATCCTGACGTCAAGGAATACAACAGTATGGAAGAATTAAAGGCGGCGCTTGACGACTAATGTACCAAGTTAAATTTACTACGACTTTCAAGAAAAGCTATAAGTTGATGAAAAAGCGTGGTCTTGACCTCTCTTTGCTGGACGAGGTTGTCGATTTGCTGCGTCAGGGCAAGCAGCTCGATGAAAAGTATCGGGATCACAGCCTATCCGGTAATTTTGCCGGTTTCAGGGAGTGCCATATAAAACCGGATTGGTTACTCATCTATCTGATTGAAAATGATGTGCTGACCTTGACTCTTGTAGATACAGGATCACATTCTGATATTTTTAAAAATTAAAACACCCAAGAAGCAGGCAGACTGTATGCGAAAACTTACGATCTAATAGCGTTTAATTATCCCCGCGGATCTGCTGGGGCAGACGTTGCAGGCAGAGAAGGGCGAGCGCCCCGATGAGCGCTCCGGCGACAAGGCCCGCAAAGTATAAAAAGGGAAGGTATCCGAGAAGGGAAGTAAATCCCACCAGGCAGGAGGCCACGATAAACTGGCCGGCGTTGTGGAGGATACCGCCCACAGCGCTTATGCCAATCAGAGAGAGACGCGGGCGCTTCTTTTTATATGGGGAAATCCCGCTGACGGCGTCGGGCATTTTTGCCCCGTCTGACGCTCTTTCACCAAGACGTTTGTTTCCCGTCTCGTCTGCATCAAAACCTCTCCTCAGCAGATACATGGCGCACAGGCTCAGAACACTGCCGGCCAGACTGTAGAGAAATCCAAACAGACTTCCGAAAGTCAGGGCGTTCAGGAGGTTCCGCACCAGGGACACGCCCAGGGCGGCGGGAAAACCGTCCCGATACAGTACGATCACGATGATCAGATTGGCGAAGCCCAGCTTGATGCCGGGGAACGGGATTGGGAGCGGAAACAGGCTCTCTATATAACTGAATATAAACGCCACGGCGGTAAAGACCGCAAGCTCTGCTATCCGGGCGGTGTGTCTGTGCATGGAAATCTCCTTTCCGGGCGGGCGCCTGTACTTTATCTCATGGAAAGTATGTTACCGGACGACGGCGTCCGGAGCCGCGCCGCCCTGTTTGCCATCCCCGTCTGCGATGCGGAGCACCAGCCGGTGTGGAAGGCAGACGATAGTTTCGCCAGCGCGGGAAATCCCGCCGGTGCGTATGCAGGTGTGGTCGCCGCAGTTCGCCTCTGTCATAGAGGCAGCGCCGTCCCTTATCCGGAACGTGTTTGTTCCATGAGAGGTGGATACGGTTTTCTCGGTTTCTTCGCTCAGGGGCAACGTCTCCTGCAGAGCGCCGTCCACATAGATCTCCAACTGTGCGTCTCCCGTGGACGGAGCGCCGGAAAGCGCTCCCGGCAGATAGAGAAAGCCGGTGAGTAAAAGTCCGGCGGCAGACAGCAGACAGAGGAGAATCCAGTCTCCGGGAAGCGGGCGGAGCCCACTGGTTTTTTTTGTCATGGCGTCACTTACTTTCCGTATTTGTTGTCAGCAGTTTCCTATAAATAAGAAGATAGCAGATTCATGCTGGAAAGTCAAAACCATAAAAGAAAAAGAAAATAAATAAAGAAGTAATTGCGCAGAGTCTGTGTTACCAGATTTTCAAGGGCAAAAAATAAGCCGCCATTACCCGGACGTAATGACGGCGGCCTCGTAAGAGGTTAAACATTACTACGAAGGTAAACCGCTTCCGGTTTCCCAAAGGGGAGTCGAAACGGCTTCCCTTTTCTTGTCTACACTATACCACGATAAACCGGATTCGTCAAACAGAATTTGCTCCGGCGATGAAAAGCGGGGGAAAAGGAAAAAGAAAAATGAAAAAACGATTGACGAAGGGAGATAATCTGTGTTATAGTATTCTAGCGATGGATTAGGTCTTTTTTTTATGCCTAAAATTTTATTCTGACATTTGACTACAAAATATCACGGAGGTGACAGAATGCGTACCAAGATTACTTTGGAATGTACGGAGTGCAAGCAGCGCAACTACAACATGACCAAAGAAAAGAAAAACCATCCGGACAGAATGGAGACAAAGAAGTATTGTAAATTTTGCAGGAAACACACATTACACAAGGAGACCAAGTAGTCCGTGTGATGTTTCGGAAAGGATGTGTGTCACATGAGCGAAGCAGAAAAGGCTTCAAAACCAAACTTCTTCAAAAATCTCAAAAGTGAGTTCAAGAAGTGCACATGGCCGAAGAAAGAGGAGCTTGCAAAACAGTCTGCGCTGGTAATTGCGGTGTCGGTTGTTTTGGGAGTGCTGATTTCCGGTATTGACTGGGCGATCCGCCTCGGATTGCAGGCGCTCAATATCGTTTCGTAGGAGGTTGCCATGGCAGAAGAAGCAAAATGGTATGTAGTTCATACTTATTCGGGTTATGAGAATAAGGTAAAAGCAGATATTGAGAAGACAATCGAGAACCGCAGCCTTCAGGATCAGATCATGGAAGTCATGATTCCGATGCAGACGGTGGTGGAAGAAAAAAACGGCGAGAAAAAGCAGGTGCAGAAAAAAATGTTTCCCGCCTATGTCCTCATCAATATGATTATGAATGACCAGACATGGTATGTGGTGCGGAACACGCGCGGCGTGACCGGATTCGTCGGCCCGGGCTCCAAGCCGGTTCCGCTGACGGAAGAAGAAATCACCAACATGGGATTTCTGGCGCAGGCCGAGGCCTCTCCGTTCTCTGTGGGAGACAAGGTTATCGTCACCGAGGGAGTGTGGCAGGATACCAACGGAGTGGTTCAGGAGGTTCATCCGGCGAAGCAGATGGCGGTGATCGTCATCGACATGTTTGGCCGCGACACGCCAGTTGAGATTGACTTCTCAGAATTGAAACAACTGTAAGAATAACAGGAGGATTAAAAAATGGCTAAGAAAGTTGAAGGATATATTAAACTGCAGATTCCGGCAGGAAAAGCGACGCCGGCGCCGCCGGTTGGCCCGGCTCTCGGCCAGCACGGTGTGAACATTGTTCAGTTTACAAAAGAATTCAATGCCAGGACGGCAGGACAGGAAGGAATGATTATTCCGGTTGTGATTACCGTCTATGCGGACAGAAGCTTCAGCTTCATCACGAAGACTCCGCCGGCAGCAGTGCTTCTCAAAAAAGCGTGCAAGATCCAGTCCGGCTCCGGTGAGCCGAACAAGAAAAAGGTAGCCAGCATTTCCAAGGCAGAGTTGCAGAAGATCGCAGAGCTCAAGATGCCGGATCTGAATGCGGGGAGCATGGAAGCGGCTATCAGCATGATTGCCGGAACGGCGAGAAGCATGGGAATCACAGTAGAGGAATAGTGTGAAAAATCACACGGGAATTTGTGCCGGAGCGTCACAAATTCCCCTGATGGCAGACGCGAATTTGAGATTCGCGTCGCCCTGTCGCGAAAACGCTCCGGAATGAGGAATAAAATTAAAAAAGTCAGATTTTAGGATTTAAGAAAAAGATTTAATCGCATATGGACGTTGTGGGAGAAAATTGAAGATTTCAAAAATTCGCTAATACCACCAGGAGGTTAAGAACATGAAAAGAGGTAAAAAGTATACAGAAGCCGCAAAGTTGGTTGACCGCGCGGCACAGTATGATGTAGAAGATGCAATTGACCTTGTAAAAAAGACAGCAGTTGCAAAATTCGATGAGACCGTAGAAGCGCATATCCGTCTCGGCGTAGACGGACGTCATGCCGACCAGCAGGTGCGCGGCGCCGTAGTGCTGCCGCACGGGACAGGCAAGACCGTCCGCGTCCTCGTGTTTGCCAAGGGAGACAAGGCGACAGAGGCAGAGGCAGCCGGAGCAGATTATGTAGGAGCAGAGGAACTTATTCCGAAAATCCAGAACGACGGCTGGTTTGAGTTCGACGTTGTAGTTGCGACACCGGATATGATGGGTGTTGTCGGCCGTCTGGGACGTGTCCTCGGCCCCAAGGGCCTGATGCCGAACCCGAAGGCCGGTACGGTAACAATGGATGTTACAAAGGCTGTCAATGATATTAAAGCCGGTAAGATTGAGTATCGTCTGGACAAGGCGAACATTATTCACTGTCCGGTCGGAAAAGCATCCTTTACAGAGGAGCAGCTCGCCGACAACTTCAATACGCTGATGGATGCCATTATCAAGGCAAAGCCGTCCAGCGCCAAGGGACAGTATGTACGAAGCGTCACACTCACCAATACAATGGGCCCTGGAATCCGTGTGAACCCATTGAAATTTGCATAAGAATATGCTTGACAAAACGGTGTGGTGTGTGCTACACTAACAAAAGTTTATAACTGCCGTAGACAGCAGGTGTCCGGAACGGACGTAAGCACAGCGCCTGCCGAGGAGATTGTTTGATACGATTAAGAGTAAATCCGATTCCCTCTGTCTGCGCATTATGGACAGAGGGAATTTTATATATGAGAGGAGGTAAATATCGGATGGCTAAAGTCGAATTAAAAGCACCGGTGGTTGACGAGATAAAAGGCTATGTCGCAGACGCCAAGGCAGCGGTTCTGGTAGACTACCGCGGACTTACAGTGGAGCAGGATACGAGACTCCGCAAGCAGCTGCGCGAGGCCGGCGTGGTATACAAGGTATACAAAAACACCATGCTTCATCTGGCATTTGACGGCACAGATTACGCACAGCTCGACAAGGATCTGGAAGGCCCTACAGCGATTGCGTTCGGCATTGATGATGAGACTGCTCCGGCCAGAGTGCTCAATGATTTTGCAAAAGAGGCAGAGGCATTGCAGTTCAAAGGCGCCGTAGTGGGCGGAGAGTATTATGATGAGGCGGGAATCCGTGCCCTTGCAAAGATTCCGTCCAGAGACGCCCTTATTTCCAAATTGCTTGGAAGCCTTCAGTCGCCTGTTTCCAACTTTGCCCGTGTGATCAAGCAGATTGCGGAATCCCAGGGTGAAGCGGCAGCGGAGTAGGCAGAATTGATAACTATGAAAACCGGCAGAGCCGGACAAATATGAATTTGAAAAAGAAAATGGAGGAAATGAAAATGACGACACAGGAATTTATCGACGCTATCAAAGCGATGAGCGTAATGGAGTTAAATGATTTAGTAAAAGCATGTGAAGAAGAATTCGGCGTATCTGCGGCTGCAGGCGTAGTAGTGGCAGCAGCAGGCGGCGAGGCAGCAGGCGGCGGCGAGGAGAAGGATTCCTTCGATGTAGAGCTGACCGAGGTTGGAGCTGCTAAGGTTAAGGTAATCAAGGTAGTACGCGAGGTAACAGGTCTGGGCCTGAAGGAGGCAAAAGAAGTAGTAGACGGCGCTCCGAAGGTAGTAAAAGAGGGCGCAAGCAAAGAAGAAGCTGAGGAGATCAAGACCAAGCTTGAGGCAGAGGGCGCTAAGGTTACTCTTAAATAATTGTGATTATACTGGAAAAAGACCGGGTACGGCGTCAGCCGTCCGGTCTTTTTTGTTTAACGGCGAATGGCCCGTAGAGCGGACTCGCAGAGCGAGCGGGAAAATTTCGCAGTAAATTGTATAATTTATCCGGAGAAAATTCACCAGGGAGAATTTCATGAAAAAAATCTGTAAAGCATTTTTGAAAATGTCTTAAATTATCAAAAACATTAGCGCCGTGTAATGTGGCGCTTTTGTCATTCTTGG